>JAFUEP010000016.1 GCA_017470345.1 Prevotella sp. | reverse complement strand
CCACCCACACGCTGACCATCGGTGTCGATAGCTTCGTAGGCTTCTGCATCCTCAGCTACTAAAGACTGATAGAAGTCCTTATCAGGCAATACCTGCCATTGGTTGTCTTCTTTATAGTACGACTGAAATCCATGCTGGAATGCCTCCTGCATTTCTTCCTTGAAGGCAATGGTCTGTGCCTCCCTGAGTGGTAATAATCGTATCATTGTTTCCATACACTCAGATAAAACTACAGATCAATCCCAAGATAGCCAAACCACCCTGCTTCAGGATGATGTTTGGCTTGCTGGTCAGACTACCGTAGAGTGCCACTAACACGACATAGCCTAGCAATAAGCGTGTCCACGGCAAATCCTGTTGCCATACTGCAACCAAAAACAGAGCGGCTATCAGACCATTATATACGCCCTGATTCTTCATCAGCGTCGCTATAGTCTTGTTTTTCAGCTGGTCAATGCTGATGCCAAACACCCTTGACGTGCTTCCTGAACTCGTCACTATGGTTTCGAGGAACATGATGTACAGATGTTCCAAGGCCACCATGATTGCCAAAACTGTTGTGAGAGAACTCATATACCTATCAGGAATTTATTGATACTTCCAGAAGTCATACTTCTTGCGAATCTCTTCCTGTTTCTCAGGTGGCAACGACTTAAAATAACCTCGCCAACTGGGACAGAAGTTGATTTGCCAACGCCAGAAGCGCCCGATTAAAGACTTCGGATTCTTGTCATACGCAGCACGTAGCTTGCAGTTCTCACATGGATACTTCATTATTATTGGATTTTGTCGTTATTATTTTTTGCCAAAGGAAGGAATTACGTATACAGGCTTCTCTTCATGGTGAGTACAGTCATGATGGTCGCATGATTCAAAAGAATCCTTTAGTTCGCCATTATGATAAGACCTGAGCACATCATCCACTTTACCATGACAGCCTCTGATGACGGTTATGCCGTAGGCTGACAGCTTGTTATAGGCACCCATGCCCATGTTACCAGCAAGCATCAGAGTGATTCCTATCTCCTGCATGACAGATGCTATATTCGATTTGCATCCGCATCCTTCTGGCGAATCCAGACGTTCCTGGTTCACAATCTGATTCTGCTTATCAAGCGTTACTACTGTATAATAGGCACAGTGGCCAAAGTGGTCATCAACCATACCCTCACGTGTTGGAATTGCTATCTTCTTCATCATTATTATAAATAATTGTTTCTTATTATAGTTCCACATCTAAATGACTGTAGCTGTTCACCCATCATGCCCTTCATCACCTCAAACACATTATCACCTGTGCAATGGCTTGTATAGAACTGCGTTGCTGAATCGTTTTCCTTCAGTCTTTTAGCCAGTGCCTTTAGTTCTTCTTCCGATTCCTGACCATCGAGCAAGTGGAAGCCTCCTACTACAGAATTTACAGAATAGGGACAAGCAGCAAGAATATTCTCCAGACCACTATGAGCGCAGCCAGTGAACAAAAAGCCATCGGTATATAGAGCCAGTTCGTGACGGAAATCATCATTCACATATTCGCCATTAGCATCTTCCACAAAAAGGTGTTTGTCCCCTTTTGGTAATGGGTGAACCTGGGGAATATGGGCTATGACACAGAGACCGTCAGCTATCTCGCATGTCTTTTCTATAGTAACAAACCTATCCTTTATGCTCTTTGGCCACACCGTCGTTATGCTATGCAGATTCCCTCTTTTGGAGTAAAACTTTCCACTCATAGCATCAGGTGAAACAATAATCTTGGCTCGTTGGTTCTGCTCCCCCAAAAACCGTAAGCCTCCTGCATGGTCGCTATGACCGTGAGAAATGAAAACGTAGTCAATGGTACTGAGGTCTATGCCCAACAGCTCTGCATTTTTGATAAACACGTCACTTGCTCCAGTATCAAGCAGAATCCTATACCTCTCCGTTTCCAACAGGATAGAAAGGCCATGCTCTATAGAAAGACGGCTGTCATTGCTTCGATTATCTGATAATACAGTCCACTTCATAACACTTCACTTAATTGGGTCTGAACAATATTCTCTACGGCCACATTCTTTGCAGCATTTATGCTTGAACTTGTGAAAAACTTGCCTATCCACACACTGTCGAACTGCTCAATGGCCGCTTCCACCATTTCTGGGTCATCGGTTAAGATGCCAGCCTCGAAGTTCTTTGCTGAGCAAAGCGACCAGAGGTCGAGCGCCGTTTCCGCAGTGACTTCATGCCCATTCCTGCTCCTGTCAGATTTGCGGAGCCAACGTATGCAACGCTGCTATCGATGATGATGAGCTTGAAGTGGACACGCGGGCACAGCACCCGCTCCATACCATCGTAGAGGATAGGATGCTTCTCATGGTCATCCCTCCAAGCCGTTCCAGGTTCTTTCGCATGAATCAGCCTGACCTCCACGCCTTTCTTCAAAAGAGCGGCAAGTATGGCAAGGAATGGCTTGTCATCAACGTAAAGGTCTTTGATGTCTGCCGTCCCAATCCACACCGTCCGTTTGGCCTTGCCGACCAGTGACAGGACTTCCTTGTAGTGGTTCTCGTCTGCTATATACTTGATGAAGCTCATATCTCATTCTTCGTTATCAGGCTTCCAGACGAACAGCCCCTCGGAACTCGCCAGTAGGGAAACCAACTCCAGCAATTCATTACTGGGGTTATAGAGGGTCATGTAATGGTCATCGCCGTTGAAACCTATCATCGCGTTCTCAGAGTCCATGACCATATAGACGGCATCCCCTCCTGTCAGCATCTCCTCCAGTGATTCGGGCTGCAGGCTGACAGAGGCAGCACCATCGGCATCTACTATTGAGACATCATAGTAGCAGTTCAGCTTCATCAGCAGACTGGCAAACTTATGGCAAATCCTGACGAGCTGCGGCTGCTCCAGCCAGTATTTCTCTATCTTGAAATACTGCCCCCGGCAATTTGATGGCACCTGCTTGGGCAGAATGTCAATCAGCCAGTAAGGCTTCTCCAAATAATCGTCTATGGCCATCGTCCCTTATCTTTAGTCACCTGTTCATTTATGCTCATGCTTATTTTCGCACTTCTTCAATGTTCATCTGACTATTCTTCTACGTCGCAATGCAAGAATCCCATCTCCTTCGCTTTCTCCGGGTTCATCAGGAAGTAGACAGTCTCTCCCTCATTACAGAGTTCGCCTTTCGAGTTGGTTATCTCCGCGTTGATATAAACCAGATTTCGTACCTGTTTAGCCACTTTGGCTTTGATGGTCAGCTTTGGCTCTGTCGTCGGAATGGCTTTGCGGAACTTCACGTTAAGCTGCACGGTGTAGCCGCTGGTCTGAAGCTTACGGGTAACCACCCATCCGCACACCTCATCAATGAGCGTGCTCAGAATACCGCCGTGCATGGTATTGACCCATCCCTGATAATTCTTTTCGGGATGCCAGGTACTCACGATATAATCCCCATCCTCATAGAACTCCATGTGAAGCCCGACGGGATTCTCAGGACAACAGCCGAAACAGTTGTATTCGGGATGGTTCCTCCAAGGGTTTATTATCTTCTTCATTTTATCTCTAATCTGAGTTTTACAGGATCTGTCAGACGATAGACATGGTCGTATTCAACATTTATCACGCCTTTAACATTCTTGAAATATTGCATGGTCTCTTCAAGTGTTTTGTCATCCGGCTTCTTCAAGGCCATGCCATTGATGATGCCATAGTCATATTTAATCTCACACTTGTAGTCCTCTATGGCTTTTAACAGAGGTGCTTTCCCTGTCTCGGCATCGTACATTACCAAGAATACGCTGGGGGAATGTTCTTGCGCCCTTTCGGCAGCTTGTGATATGTTGCCTTGCTCTATCTGGCTTGATGGGCTTGTTGATAGTGAAGCAGTCCCACATGAGCATAGGAAGAACAAGGCCACCTGAGCAATCAGAATAACAGGGACTCCATACCTGAACTGGTGCCCTCCCACGATATAGACTTTAGCATCAATTTCAGTCGTAGGTCTTTCAACCGTATATGTCATGTTCTCAATCATTCAGTACTATTAGTTCATCTTTGTCATGTGATAGCCCATTCTGTTCAACTGCATGACGGCTCCAAGCAGGTAGAGCTGATGCAGACAGGAAACGTAGGCGTTGAAAGCCTCTTTGGTTCCCGGCTCGATACTCTGGTGACGGAGTGCGTTATACACACGTGAGGCACATTCACCGACGAGTTCCTCCAGTACTGTATAATCAACACCTCTCAGCGACAACACTTCTTCACGGATATATTCATCCTTACAGTCAAAACCTCTCTTGTCTCGCATTTAGGCGTAGAGGTCTTCAACCTTCGAGTAGATGTCCCACTCTGCATCCCAGAATTTGGCGACGGCCATGCCGATATACATCATCCAACCAAGGGATGCGGAAGGGAAGTCGTTGAACTCCCTGATACCATCAGGAATATAGGCTTTAGCTATCTGCTCCCACTTCTCCTCGACATCAGAACATTCCGGCAGACGCTCGTCTACCTCCTTCATAGATTGAAGGAACAGGTGCAGATCCCGACGAATAGTATCTTCAAATACTTGTTTCATGCTTATCTGATGTATTTCACCTTACTCTCATCACGGGGCTTGGCCTCTGGCTGCTCGTCAGGATAGCCGATAGCAATGATATAGTTCAACTGATAGTCTTCAGGGATGTCAAGGCGGTCAAGGAAGAACTGCGCTCCCGGATCGGTCTTGATAAAACGTACAGGCCCGCCAAGGCAGCATGTCCCAAGCCCCAGGGATTGAGCTGCTAACATCATATTCTCGCCCAACAGTCCTGCATCTATCTCACCTCCGCCATTTGCAGGAGTACAGACACAGATAATGTTAGGAGCATTACGAAACATGTTCTTGAAGTTCGGGTCATGGTTCACCATGTCGGAGTTCTTTGCCTTGAACACCTCTGTCACTTTGTCAATGAGTTCCTTGTTCTCCACGACACGGATAGCCCAAGGTTGCCTGTTCATTCCGCTGGGTGCGTTGATTCCACAACGGACCACAGCCTCCAGCTTCTCATGCTCAACAGGCTTGTCAAGGTACTTCCTCACGGAACGGCGTGCCATAATGGTGTTAATGACCTCGTTGTTGACGACGGTGCTACTCTGTGCCTTAGCATCAAGTAAACACATCGTCACAAGTAAGCAAATTGCAATAATTTTCTTCATATCAGTTCTTTTATTGTTATAGTCTTTCTTCTAATCTTTGGACCGCATGGGCTATATCTTCCTGAAACCTTTTGTGGTCTCTCAGGAAATCTGCTTCCCCACCAGATATTTCATCATACAGTTCCTGGCTCATGTCATCGACGTATGATGCAATAGCATACTCTATGTCGTCCTTCTGCCAGTCAAGGGTTGAGTGAACATACACATTCCGCTTCTGATGCAGAAAACAGTATGCTGTCTCTATGCTGTCACGAGTTATCATGCGTCGTAGCCAATAGGTCTGAATTGTTTCTGACTCTCACTCCATACAAAACCTTTGTCAAGCAGATAGTCCTGTATCTCCCTCGGCTCTCTGCTGAAGGCATAGCACAGTGATTCGAGGCTGTCAAACTCTTCGTCTCTCAGAAGCATATTGACGCTCGAAACCAGTATTGCTGGGTCTTTAGGCAGGTATTCCATCAGTCTTTTTTCAAATAATCTAACACATTGATGGTTCCAGTCTCGTTCTTAACGTCAAGCGCAGGAACATACTCAACAACCATCCTTGTGGTACCAGTTGCCTTATTCTTTGGCTAAACTCCAGTCATACGCACTATGGCAGTAGTTGCTTACGTCTTGTTGTAGGCGATAATCTCGTCAATCATACTAAATCTTATTAAATCGACAGGCAAAGGTACTCTTTTTCATCCGATTTTTCGTAATTTTGCCCTCACAATTATGAATGTTTATGATAGAACAGTTAGAAATGACCCTTAGACCCAAGTCTCGTGGCTTTCATTTAGTCACAAGTGAGATAATGAGCCTGTTGCCCAAATTACCCAAGACAGGCATTGTCAACCTATTCTGCAAGCATACGAGCTGCGGACTGAGCATCAACGAAAACGCCGACCCGGATGTGCGTGTAGACATGGAAACGATCTTCAAGCTTGACGATACCTATCACCAACGGGCGCTTGAATATGGGGACCTGGCAGGGCATCTATTTCGGTGAATACCGCAACTATGGTGGGGCAAGAAAGATAGTAGTAACAATAATCGGAGAATAACATGAACTTTTTAGAACTTGTAAAGAACAGATATAGTTGCAGGGCATACAAGTCCCTCAGCGTAGAGAAAGAGAAACTGGAGTATATCTTGGAGTGTGTACGCTTTGCACCTTCAGCAGTCAACAAACAACCTTGGCGATTCCACATTGTCTGCAATGAGGAGGATAAAGTCAAGTTGCAGCAATGCTATAACCGTGACTGGTTTAAGACGGCTCCCATGTACGTCATAGCCTCTATCTTGCACGATGAGGAATGGGTAAGGGCAGACGGCAAGCATCATGGAAACATTGACATAGCTATTGCCGTTGAGCATTTATGTCTGGCTGCTACAGAGCAAGGTCTGGCTACATGCTGGGTATGTAACTTCGATGCTGTCCTATGTAAAGAACTGTTTGCCCTGCCTGAGAGTGAAGAGCCTGCTGTCATCATTCCCATCGGATATGCAGCTGACGAGCCGAAAGAAAAGAAACGTAAACCCATTGAAGATATTGCAAAGTGATATGGCTTACACAAACAGGTTAGGACAATCAGAGGAATATCGACGTGAAGAGTTGATACGAGTGATAGAACATTCTGTAGAGAAACTGACTTTGCAGGAGTTGGAAGCACTCTATTATGATATGTCAACGAAGAACTATATAAACGACCAATACTAGCATGAAAGTAAAAATACAAACGATGCTTGGCGACATTGTGGTTCGCCTATACGACGAGACTCCCATCCATCGTGACAATTTCCTCAAACTGGCAAAGGAGGGCTATTATGATGGCACATTGTTCCATCGGGTGATAAAGGACTTTATGATTCAGGGAGGCGATCCTGACTCCAAGGGCGCACCCGCAGGCAAGATGCTTGGCATGGGCGACCCTGGTTATACCCTTGAAGCAGAGATTAAGGACGGACTTTTCCATAAGCGTGGAGCCTTGGCGGCAGCCAGACAGGGTGACGAGGTGAACCCAGAGCGCAGAAGCAGTGGTTCACAGTTCTATATCGTCTGGGGACAGGTGTATAATGAAGGGCAACTTCGCCAGTTCTCCAAACAATTGAGGATGCAGAAAGTGCAGGCAGCTTTCAACGAGCTTGCAGCAGAGCATCGTGCAGAGATTATGCAGCTGCGCCGTGAAAGGAATCGTGCAGGACTGCAGGAACTGCAAGACAAACTGGCTGCAGAAGCTGAAAGCAAAGTGGGAAAGTCCGGGCTGACCGACGAACAGATGAAAATATACTCCACGGTTGGCGGCACTCCCCATCTCGACGGCCAGTATACGGTGTTCGGTGAGGTCGAGGAAGGGCTTGATGTGGTAGAGATGATCCAGGGCACTGCCACTGGACGCGGAGACCGACCCGTCGATGACATCGAGATGAGAGTTTCCATTATTGAGTGATATGAAGAAGGATGACGCCGCATCCACCTGGCACATCGACGACAACAACCAGCTTGTCTATCCCTCAGACCTTCAGGTGAAAACGGCCAAGATAAGCGACATCGCACAGCTCATCGGCGAAGACTCGCAGTATAAGGAAGCCTTCGTCGGTGGCACGCTGACCCACACGTTCCTCGACGTGAACGACTACCACCGCTACCATGCGCCCGTCAGCGGCACCATACGCGAGCTGCGCCGCATCCCCGGCGTGGCTGCGGGAGGGGGCTATACGCTGTGGGACGATGAGCAGAAGCTGTACTACTACTTCAACAACATCGGTTTCCAGATGGTTGAGACACGCTCTTGGGCCATCATCGAGACCGAGGACTACGGCCTGGTGGCTATGATGCCCATCGGCATGTCGCAGATATGCTCATGCAACTGGACGGAGGGACTGCACGTGGGGAAGACGGTCAGCCGTGGCGACGAGATGGGCTACTTCCTCTAATTCAACTTTCGCAGGAGGTCATGTCATGAAGAGATATACATGTCTTATATGCGCTATTACCATGTCACTCTTGGTTGCATGTAATGGCAGGAAGAATGGCAACGATGTCATTAAAGATGAAATGGAAAGTGTTGTCCTTTGATGGGACAGGGCCAGCATCCCAACGCGGGAACGGTAGCCGACCAGGCAGAGCAGGAAGACACCTACGACTATGATAGGCAGCAGCCGGAATACGACCAGGAAATCAGGAAGATTCTCACAGACGAACAGTTTGAACGTTGTCTGACATTGCGGTCTCTGTTTGCCTCAAGATTTCTCCACACGTATATGTGATGTTCCGTTTTGCCGTCTCGGGGGTCATGGCATCTTCGATGGGCAATGCCGGAGGGTTGATGCACTCAGCCTGTGTGAAGCCTGCATCAAGCAGTTGCTGGCGGTCACAGACCCGACCGGCAATCAAAGCTACAGGGACATGTCGTGCCTTGGCTTTCCGGAGAATGCCATAAGGAAGCTTGCCCATCAGCGTCTGGCGGTCAGCGGCACCCTCACCCGTGATGACGAGGTCGGCATCGCTCAGCAGCTCATCAAAACGTACTGTTTCAAGCAACAGGTCAATGCCGGAGCGGCAGTCGGCATGCAGATATTGCAGGAAGGCGTAGCCAAGGCCTCCGGCAGCACCGGCCCCAGGAATGTCCTGGCGGTCGTAGCCGAAATGTAGAGCCGACTTCTCGGCAAACCGTCTGGCACGCGCATCAAGCTTTGACACCATCTCAGGCGTGGCCCCTTTCTGTGGCGCAAAGACGTAAGCGGCTCCATTCTCGCCGCATAATGGGTTGGTGACATCAGAAGCGATCGTGAAATGGATGCCGTCGAGCTCCTGCACGTCATCCCATATACCTCCTTTTGAAAAGTTGTCGATGATGGCACGCAGCATGCCGATGCCGCAGTCGCTGGTGGCAGTGCCGCCAAGTCCTACGATGACGTGCTTACAGCCATGCCTGACGGCATCGACAATGAGCTGGCCTGTGCCGTAGGTAGTGGCAACCATCGGGTTGCGCTCCTCTGGGCGGAGCAGCGTCAGTCCGCTGGCCCTGGCCACCTCTATCACCGCCATATCGCTGCTCACCAGATACTGTGCCGCAATGAGGCGCATCAACGGGTCTCTGACGGTGACATCCACGAACTCGCCTCCCACAGCTTCCCGAAAAGCATCCAGCCAGCCCTCGCCGCCATCGCTGACGGGAATCTGCACCACCAACGCATCGGGCATCCTTTGCAGAATCCCTGCAGCTGCAGCTTGATTGGCTTCTTTCGATGTCAGGCACCCTTTGAAAGAGTCAATAGCAACGATGACTCGACCGTTTTTCATCTGTTTGAATTGAAAATCGGACATGTGTTGCTGGAGACGGACTCCGCATCCGACAGCATCGCCGTCATAGGAGTTGCAATGGCCGCTCCCGCAGTTGCCAGGGCTGCCTTCTTCATGAACGTTCTTCTATCCATCATCTAAATTTCGCAAAATTATGATGCAAAGTTAGTCAGAATAGAGAAATTATCGCTATATTTGTACCAAAATTACGATACTTTATGATTTGCAAGACCGACATGTAAATCCAGAAGACCGACGTCTTTGACCGCAAGGCAGCCAGCCATTGTATCTCATCAATCCGTTCAACATAATTCTTACCTTTAGGGCTTCTTTCCCTCCAATTATGAATAATCCTTTTGAGACAAAGCCGAAATGAACCTCCTTTGCAGTGTGATTCAGTCATCGAATGGTAAGCCGTCACGACTATATTCCCCCAGAGACCCCGGCTTGCACAAATGCAGGTCGGGGTCTCGACATTTGTATGTCAGCTGTTCACAGCGTCTGCAGCTTCACGCCGATGGAGAGTCCCAGGATGTCTTTCAGCGGCACGTTGTGGTCGATGAACTTTGAGCGGATGTAGAGGTCGCACGAGCTAAGCTCATAGAACAGGGTGATGTTCTTGGCATTGCGCCTGTGCTCTTGGGGAATCTGCCAGGTGATGCTCTGCCCCAGTGCCACGTTCAGACGGAACTTCGTCGACATGAACTCATAGTATTTGTTAGGATAGCGATGGGGCTGATTCTTCCAGAACTCGTGGCCGTAGACGGTGTTCAGGTAGATGCTGGCCGTGAGCGGACTGACGCTCCAGCCCCTGGCGAGCGCGTTGGCCTGCGGCTCGTGGCTCCGGGTCAATGGCAGGCGCCAGGGAATATAGTTCTCCTTCACCGTCATGGTCAGTTTTCCGCGAGTGCTCTGGTGGGCCGGTATGTAGCCGAAGAGCACGTGCGTTTCCAGGTGGTCGTGGGCGTAGCTCCATCCGGCACCGGCCGAGAGCAGGCCCATGTTGCCCGCGTTCTGAATGACGAACTGGGTGGGAATGAGGGCGTCCCATTGCTGGTGGCGCTTCTCCACAAAGCGCTCGTAGCGCGAAGGCCGGCGTGGCTTCGCGCTGATGGAGTCTTCTGCCTGGGCGCTGAGGGACAGACCCGTGAGCATCAGACTAAAAGCGAATCTGTTCCATTTCATAGCCGTCGGGTGTTATGGTCATGATGCGATAGTTGCGATGCGCGGCACAGTCGATGCCCCAGAAGAGCAGCCCGTCGTCGTAGATGTCGGTCACCGTGTCGTTGTGGTTGTGCCCATAGATGCAGCACAGCAAACCGGGGAACAGGTCGAGATAGCGGCGGAAGGCCTTGCACACGTTGTTGTTGAACTGGTCGCTGTAGGGTGGGGCGTGCATGATGAGCAACGTGCGGTCGAAACGGTCGGTGCCGGTGGTCACCTCTTGCTCCATGAAGTCGAAGTTGGGCACGGCGGCCATGTAGTCATACTCCGTGGCGTTGGTGTTCAGACAGACGAACTTCACCCGCGATGCGATGAACGAGAAGTTCATCGTGCCGAACATCACGTCGTAGGCCTGGTTGCCTGTTCCCAGAAAGTCGTGGTTGCCCACCAAGGCCACGTAGGGCATGTGTAGCCCATTGAGAATGTCGCGGCTCCATTCAAACTCTTTCGACGTGCCCGTGTCGGTCAGGTCGCCGCAGTGGATCACGAAGTCAAGGTCGTTGTGCTCGTTCAGCGAAGCCACCTCGTCCTTCATGTCGGTATACCAGCCGTGGGTGTCGCTGATGAAGGCAATGCGCAGCGTGTCTTTCGAGGCGCAGCGCTGCTCAATGGTGGCTATCTGGCGGGCGTTGATGTCTCTGTCGCCCTTGAAGTCCACGTCGTAGGGGTGGATGTCGAATGCCTCGTCGCACGACACGAGCAGCATGCCCAGTGTCAGGGCCGTCAGTAGGCAGGAGAGTGGTAAACAGTGTGTATTCATAAATGTTACGGGCTGCAAAATTACTATTATTCCATCAAAAAAACACCTGTTTCGTTTCTTTTTCAGGTGTTTTTCGTACTTTTGCGGAAAAATTGCAAATACATAAGGAGATATGGGATACCAGTTTTCTCCTTATGATAGTCGTCGATGGCTCTGCCCATCGGGTCCATACGGGCAATTATCCGTTCTGTCATACTAAATCTTATTAAATCAGCAAGCAAAGATACTCATTTCTGCCCGATTTTTTGTAATTTTGCCCTCATGATTATGAATGTTTGTGATAGAACAGTTAGAATTCCTTAAGCATACTTGACGCTTTGGTGGGTATGCCCTTTTTAGAATATATAAAAATGAATTGGATCATATTGATTATAGCAGGGCTGTGTGAGGTCGGCTTCACATATTGCCTGGGAAGAGCGAAAGGAGTTGTCGGAAGTGAATGGTGGTCATGGATAGCGGCCTTTGCGGTCCTGTATGTCCTGAGTGCCGTCTTTTTGGCAAAAGCCACACAGACAATAGCGTTGGGGACGGCCTATCCTGTCTGGACCGGCATCGGAGCAGTCGGTGCGGTTCTTGTCGGAATCTTCATCTTCCGTGAGCCTGCAACCTTCTGGAGATTATTCTTCCTGACAACCCTTATCGGGTCGATCATTGGATTAAAAGCATTATCGTGACGATGTGACCATATTGCTCAACCTTTCTTTCGCTTCATCCAATTCTTTAACCGGTTGTAGCCTTCGACGCCCAGAATGGTAAGACCACCATACTGGCAGGTCTTTGCCAATCCGAAGAGCACCGTCCACAGCACCCCCTTGGCCGCAGCACTTATCGGGAGCAGCATCTGGGCGAAGGACAGGATATAGAATGGGATGCAGCATAGTAGGACGATCACTCCTGTCCGGAATGAAAGCGACTGCAGCCATGTCTTGATCTGGTTCCAGAAATGTCGTAATGAGTTTTTAAAATGATCCATTTTGCACTAATCAGCTGTCAAAGATACAAACATTTTCTCAATCTTCTGTTATTTCGCCCTCATAATTAGGAATGTTTATGATTGTGCAGTAGGGGAGTAAGTATTCAGCGAATCGGAGAAACGAACCGCCTTCGGCTGGAAATTGATCAAAATTAAAAACAAAATTGAACAAAATGGCAAATTTAAAAGCACAAGATGAAAAATTTTGAATTAATTTTGAAAAATTTCCAGCCGAAGGTTGCCGTTTCTCCGATTCGCTGAACAGTTACGTAGGGGAATTTTGTAAAATAAACTGACAGTCGTCTGTTGCACTTTTGTAACCATTTGATTCTCAGCAATATATTCTCGCGGTGAAAAAGAAGCGGTGCTTTTTGGCCCAAGAAGTGCCGCTTTTTGTGTCGAGAAGCGGTGCTTTTTTGAACGAGAAGTGCCGCTTCTTGTTTGTCAGAGCCTTGTTTGTAAATAAAAGTTACTATTCCCGGATCAATGTGATAGAGACAGTAGGAAACGTTTTCTCTATTCCAAAAATTTGAGGGCTGCCAATTGGCAGCCCTCAACCAACACAAAAACTAAACTAGACTTAACTAAAGCAACTCAGACTTTCACAAGCCCGAAGTTTGCGAGTGCAAAGATAAGCAAAATTTCTGAAACGACAAAGGATTTGTCGAAGAAATTTGCAATTTTGCCGAATATTTTCTAGATTTTTGATGTTTTAGAACATAAAACGTAGTCGAGGAGCGTCATGGCGGCCATTGACTCGACAACAGGCACAGCCCTGGGCAGCACGCAGGGGTCGTGGCGGCCGTGAGCGGTGAAGGTGGTGGAGCGGCCCTCAGTGTCGACCGTCTGCTGCTGACGCAGGAGGGTGGCGACGGGCTTGAACACCACGCGGAAGTAGATGTCCTGGCCGTTGGAGATGCCGCCTTGGATGCCGCCGCTGTTGTTGGTCATGGTGGCAATGGCGGAGGGGTCGGCGGGCGACGTGATGAAGGCGTCGTTCTGCTGGCTGCCGCGCTGGTCGACGCCGCTGAAGCCGGCTCCGTAGTCGAAGCCCTTGGCGGCATTGATGCTCAGCATCGACTGGGCGAGCGAGGCATGGAGCTTGGAGAACTCCGGCTCGCCGACGCCTGGGGGACAGCCGCGGACGACGCAGGTGACGATGCCGCCTATGGTGTCGCCGTCAGCTTTCACCTCGGCGATGAGTGCTTCCATCTGGCGGGCCTTCTCAGGGTCGGGACAGCGCACGGCGTTCTGCTCGGCAAGGCTGAGGTCGTAGTGGCGGTAGTCGTGGTCCAGGGCGATGGGCCCCACCTGCGAGGTGTAGGCCACCACGCTGATGCCCATTTGGCGGAGGGCCAGCTTGGCCATGGCTCCGCCGACGACGCGGCTCAGCGTGATGCGTGCCGACGAGCGTCCGCCTCCGCGGTGGTCTCGCGTACCATATTTATAAAAATAGGTGTAGTCGGCATGGGAGGGCCGGAAGAGGGTACGCAGGTGTTCGTAGTCCTCAGAATGCTGATTCTCGTTTCTGACGATGAAGCCGATGGGGGCGCCGGTCGTACGCCCTTCGAAGATGCCGCTGAGCAGCTCTACGTGGTCGGGCTCGGAGCGCTGGGTGGTCAGTGCGCTTTGGCCGGGGCGGCGGCGGTTGAGCTCACTTTGCACGAAGTCGAGGTCGACCTCGATGCCTGCGGGCATGCCGTCGATGACGCCGCCGACGGCCGCCCCATGGCTTTCGCCAAAGGTGGTCAGTGTGAACAGATGTCCGAACGTGTTGCGCATACCTCTCAATTCTCAATTCACAATTCTCAATCAGGTCAGTGGCAATGCCCGCAGCCGCAGCCGCCCTCGTGGCCGTGGTCATGGTGATGGCCGCAGCCGTCCTCGCAGTCCTCGCAGCCACAGCCGCAGCCTTCGCCGCTCATGTGGTTGAGCATGTGCTGAATCTCCTCCTTCGTGGCCTCGCGGTTCTCGAGCACCAGTCCCGTGAACTGCAGCGTCCGGCCGGCCAGGGGGTGGTTGGTGTCGATGGTGACACCGTCGTCCTCCACCTTCTCCACGCGGGCCATGAAGCGGCGCTCGTCGGCATCCATGAGTGTGATGACGGCGCCGGGGTAGATGTTCTCGTGGTCGAAGTGACCATTGATGCTGAACACGTCGCGCTTCATCTTGTGGACGCCCTCAGGGTCGTAGTCGCCGAAGGCCTGGGCGGGCGTCAGGGTGAAGTCGAACTTGGCGCCCTGCTCGAGGGCTACGATCTGCTGCTCGAAGCTGTCGAGCGAGAAGCCGAAGCCGCTGATAAACTGGAAGGGCTGTCCCTGCTGGGTCTGTTCCTCAAGGTGCTTGCCACCGTTTTCGTCGATAGAATAGAGCTGATAGCTCACCGACAGGTATTTGTTCTCTTTGTTCTCCATATATATAAGTAAACTGATTTTTTAAATTGTAGGCAAAGGTACTAAAAATAATCTGAATTATTGTTTTCTTCATCCCTTTTTATTTGATTTTGGTCAACAAAAGGGGCTGTTTCCGCACACAGTGGCCCAAAAATGATACAACGTAAGGAAAATCGCCGTACCTTTGCACCGTCGAAAGACAAAACAGGATAACAAAAAACATTTAAGGAAAGTAGGGGCATCAGGATAACACAACAAAGCCCCGAGTAAAAAAAAAGAAAGGAAAAAAGAGTATGAAAAAGATTGTTTTGATGGTTATGGCCATGCTCAGCCTCACCAATATGAATGTGAATGCTGAGAACGAGAACACGAACACGACGCAGGACGTCGAGGCCTACGACATGACGGTCAACATCCGTCGCCTGGCTGTCACGCTGGGACTGACGGTCGACCAGATGGAGGCTGTCGCCGACATTCATCGCAACTTCCAGAACGAGATGATGCTGGCTGCCCATGCCGAGAAGGATGAGCGCGCACAGCTTGTCGACCAGGCCGTGAAGAAGGACATCCGCTACATGCACTACGTGCTCAACCAGAAGCAGTATCGTCAGTATCTTCTGCTGCTGCAGACCACGCTCGTGAATCGTGGCTTGAAGTAAGAGAACAAAGAAGTAAATGATTCTAACAAAATGAGAGGCGCCACTGCCCTGGTGAAGGGTGGTGGCGCCTTTTGTACGTTTTTGATCACTTGAGAATCATGTCGATGAGCTGCGTCAGGTCGGCGACGGAGCGTTGGCCGTCGTTGTTGACGTCGGCGGCCTCGATGTCATAGTCGGTGGAGGAGGGGGGAATGACGCCAAGGATGATGTCGGCCAGGGCGGTGACGTCAGCCACGGACAGCAGACCGTCCTTGTTGATGTCGCCGACGATGCGCTGCGACTTGGCGTAGACTTCGTCGAGGAAGAAGCGCTTGGCAGGGGTGAACGTGATCTTGACGTTGCCCTGGCCGGTCAGCGTCAGTGTGTAGGTGGTCCATTCGCCCGCCTTCATCGTCAGTGAGGTCTCGTCCAGCTCGGCATTGCCGTCGACAGAGAGCTGCAGCGAGGTGCCGTCGCCTACCCATGCGGCGGCTTTAAAGGTGAACGTAGAGACGCCGTTGACGGTAAATTCGGGGGTGGTCACCGTGCCTGCGCTTTTGGTGCTGCCAAAGCGGGCGCATTTGTCGCCGCCGAAATAGCTCGTAGCTTCCCATCCATCATTATCAGGATGATAAGTCTTTGAGGACGAAGCGGTTCCAGATCCATCGAATTTGCCATCGTTGCCTCCCGTACCATTGCATTTATCGAAAGTCTCGGCAAAGTCAGTCGTGGCGGCGTAGATGATGTAGATGGCCGTGGCGACATTACTCATTGTACCGTCAGCGTCGACGGCGACAGCCTTGAGCGTGGTGGTCTCGCTGATTGTCAGGGGCTCGGTGTAGGCGATGCCGTTGGTGGTAGGCGATGAGCCGTCGATGGTGTAATAGATGGTCACGCCAGGCGTCGTGCAAGAGATGGTCACGACCTGCGTGCTGCCGTAGGAGCCGCCGTCGGGCGAGAACTGGGGCTTGGCGACAGTCACGACCGTGGCGCTGCCCGTATAGCGTGCGTCGTCTTCGGCCGTCGTCACGGATGTGTAGGGATTAAAGGCCACATCGACGGAGTCGCCCCAGACATATTCGGCCAGATAGGGGTAGTCGACGTAGAGGTTGCGGTTGCCCTGGATGACGGCCACGGCGTTGTTGCGGGCGATCTCCAGGCTGTCGACGTGGTCGGCCTCCAGCCAGGTGAGATAGAGCGTGTAGGCCCACTGCTTTAGTGTCGGCCAGGCGTCGTTCTCTAACTGCTGAAGACCTTCTTTGCCCTGCCATGTCAGGTTCTGATAGGCCGTGGCCATGTACATATAGGCCCGTGCGAAGTCGCCCTTATACTGGTCGCCGGGCTCCCAGCAGTTGCGTCCGCTCACGCCGTCGATGGTGCCTGTTCCTACTTTGTCATAGCCTTCTTCCTCTGTTTTTATCACTTCGACGATGCCCATCGGATAGTTGCTCTTTGAGGAGTTGGCACTCTGATCAGACGGGTAGAGGTTATAAAGGTCTCTATAGGCACTGTTCTCAGTTCCTCCCCACCAGCTCTTAGGGAAGGAGTGCTCAATGTTCATGCCGCTGATGGATGAGCCGGTATTGGTGTTGGGAAAATAGAACTTGTTGGCGCTGTAGCGGTTGATACATTCGTTGTTCACGGGGTTGCGGTCGGTCTGATAAAAACCTGACCATGTCGCATTGCTGCCGCTTCCATAGGATAGCGTCTTCGGCGACCCAGTCAGATTGTGTATGGCCGTCTTCAACTGCTCTTTCTTCAGTCCTTTGAGGGACTTGGCATACTCGGCCAGGTCTTCCCTGGTGATAGCATGGGCTGAGAGGGTTCCGAGTATCAGGATGATAAGATAGAAATGTCTCATAGTGGTTAGTGTTTGTTTATGTCTTTAGGATGGATTGCAGCACGTGGACGGCGGCTTCCACCGTCGGCACCTGTCCGATGAGCATCGAGCGGCGTCCGTTCTGCTCGCGCAGCTGGCATCGCCGCACATTCTGCGTGGCAAAGTCGATGATGCGGTCGAACGTGGCGCTGCGATAGAAGGGGCTGAGGGCGTTGGAGACGAAGAAGAGATTCATGCGGCCTTGCTTGAGCATGATCTTCTCGCAGCCCAGCTGCTTGCCCAGACGGCGCAGGGCGACGACGTGGAGCAGCTCCTCGGCCTGTAGTGGCAGAGGGCCGAAGCGGTCGACGAGCCGCGTGCGGTAGGCCTCCAGCTCGCGGTCGTCGCGTGTGTTGTCGAGCTCGCGATAGAGCAGCATGCGCTCCGAGTCGCTGGGCACGTATTGGTCGGGGAAGTACATCTCGAGGTCGCTCTCGAGGGTGCAGTCGGCAACGTAAAGTGAAGATTGAAGAGTGAAGAGTGAAGAATCTGCTTCCGCTGCCCTTTCTGCCGATACTACTGCAGGAGCAATTTTCTCCTTTTTCACTTTTCCTTTTTCACTTTCAACAATGCCCTCCTCACTCTTAAGCTCGGCCATGGCCTCGTTGAGAATCTTCTGGTAGGTCTCGTAGCCCAGGTCGCTGATGAATCCCGACTGCTCGGCACCCAGCAGGTTGCCGGCGCCGCGGATGTCGAGGTCCTGCATGGCGATGTTGATGCCTGAGCCCAGTTCGCTGAAATTCTCGAGCGCCTCGAGGCGACGGCGGGCATCGACGGGCAGGGCCGACAGCGGCGGCGCGAGCAGGTAGCAGAAGGCCTTGCGGTTGCCTCGTCCTACGCGTCCGCGCATCTGGTGGAGGTCGGAGAGTCCGAAGTTGTGGGCCCCGTTGATGATGATGGTGTTAGCGTTAGGGATGTCGATGCCGTTCTCGACGATAGTGGTCGAGAGCAGCACGTCGTAGTCGTAGTTGGAGAAGTCGAGGATGATGCGCTCCAGTTCCTCCGGCTTCATCTGCCCGTGTCCGATGGCGACGCGGCAGTCGGGGATGTACTTGAGAATCATGTCGCGCAGCTCCTGCAGCTGGCTGATGCGGTTGTTGACGAAGTAGACCTGCCCGTTGCGCGACATCTCGAAGTTGATGGCGTCGGCAATGATCTCAGCCGAGAAGCTGTGTATCTCCGTCTGGATGGGGTAGCGGTTAGGCGGCGGCGTCTGGATGGTGCTCAGGTCGCGTGCGCCGACGAGCGAGAACTGCAGGGTGCGTGGGATGGGCGTGGCCGACATCGTGAGGGTGTCGACGTTGGTCTTCATCTGGCGCAGCTTCTCCTTTGTTGAGACGCCGAACTTCTGCTCCTCGTCGATGATGAGCAGTCCCAAGTCTTTGAACTTCACCGTCTTGCCGATGAGCTTGTGGGTGCCGATGAGGATGTCGATCTTGCCCTCCTCGAGGTCTTTCAGCAGGGCCGTCGTCTGCTTCGCCGTGCGGGCCCTCGTCAGGTAGTCGACGCGCACGGGCATGTCTTTCAGGCGGCCCTGGAAGGTGCGGAAGTGCTGATAGGCCAGCACCGTCGTGGGCACGAGTACGGCCACCTGCTTGCCGTCGACGGCGGCCTTGAAGGCGGCGCGGACGGCCACCTCGGTCTTGCCGAAGCCGACGTCGCCGCAGACCAGGCGGTCCATGGGCTGGGGGCGCTCCATGTCGGCCTTGACGTCCTGCGTGGCCTTGAGCTGGTCGGGCGTGTCCTCATAGAGGAATGATGCCTCGAGCTCGTGTTGCAGGTAGGTGTCGTGGCTGAAGGCGAAGCCCCGCTGGTGGCGTCGTGTGGCGTAGAGCCGTATGAGGTCGCGCGCGATGTCCTTGATGTGCTTCTTGGTGCGCTCCTTGAGCCGTTCCCACTGCCCCGTGCCGAGTGTCGACATGCGTGGCGGCTCGCCGCTCTCCTGTGCCTTGTATTTCGACACCTTGTAGAGCGAGTGGATGGAGACGTAGATGGCGTCGCCCCGCTGGTAGATGATCTTGATCATCTCCTGGAAGGCCTCCTTGCCCGCAGCATTGGTGATGGGCATGCGCACGAGTCCGCCGAACTTGCCGATGCCGTGGTCGATGTGGACCACGTAGTCGCCCACCTCGAACTGCTGCAGCTCCTTCAGCGTCAGCGCCACCTTGCCCGAGCGTGCCTTGTCGCTCTTCAGGTTGTACTTGTGGAAACGGTCGAAGATCTGATGGTCGGTCATCAGACAGAGGCGCAGGTCGTGGTCGATGAATCCTTCGTGGAGCGTCTTGTTGACGCCTTCAAACTGCGTCTCGTGCATGATCTCGCGCAGTCGCTCAATCTGCTTCTGGCTGTCGGCCAGCACACAGAGCTGATAGCCCTTGAGGGCGTAGTCGCCGAAGGTCTGGCCCAGCAGGTCGAAGTTCTTGTGGAACAGCGGCTGGGGCGAGATATGGAAGCTGAGCGATGCCTGTGGGGTAGAGGAGGGGCGATGGCCGAACTCGATGCGGCGGAAGTCGGCGCTGTCGGCCGCAAACTGCGTGCCGGTGATGATCTGTGCGTCGCGCTGCATCTCGCGCATGATCTCGCGCTGCTCCACCTCGGTGGCACCCTCCATGCGCTCAGTCAGCGCCTGGGTGGAGAATCCCTCCTGATAGGTGCGCTCAACGGCTTCACGAGCGTACAGATAATCCTTAAAGACCAGCACCGTCTCGCGTGGCAGGAATCTGAATAGCGACTCCTTCTGCACCTGTGTGCTCATCTCAGGCACGATGTCGGCCCTGTCGCGCCGATCGCGCGAGAGCTGGTCCTCGACCTCGAAGGTGCGAATCGAGTCGATGTCGTCGCCGAAGAAGTCGATGCGGAACGGATATTCGTGGCTGAAGGAGAAGATGTCGAGGATAGAGCCTCGCAGAGCGAACTGCCCCGGCTCGTAGACATAGTCGACCTCGTGGAATCCCAGTTCGCGCATCGTCTGCATCGTCTGTTCCAGGTCGACGGTCTGTCCCTGGGTGAGGGTCAGCGTGCGGCTGTCGAGATTCTGTCGTGTGACCACCATCTCAGCCAGCGCCTCGGGGTGGGTGACGACGTAGAGTTGAGAGTTGAGAGTTGAGAATTGAGAGGTGAGCCTTGTGAGCACCTCGGTGCGCAGGATCTCGCTGGCGGGGTCCTTCTGGGCGTATTTGATGGCGCGGCGATAGCTGGAGGGGAAGAACAGGACGTTGTCGGTCCCCATGATCTGGCATAGGTCGTGATAGAAATAGCCGGCCTCGTCGGCATCCTGCAGCACGAAGAGCAGCGGCACCGACGCCCGCACGGCGCTGAACACCATGGGTGCGCTGGAGGCCAGCAGTCCCTCGGCGAAGATGGTCTTCACCGTCTTCTTCCCGATCAGCTTCGTCAGCTCGGTCGCCAACGCTGAGGCAGCATAGCGTTTCTGCAGGTCCTGAATGTCCATCTGGGGTATGCCTCTTACAGCTTCTTACGCACGGGGTCGCAGGTCAGTCCGCAGCCCAGCTTCTTGAAAATCTTACGGTCGACCTCTGACAGCATCACCGTCGAGTGAACCTGGCAGCCCCTGAGCTGCGGCAGCTGCTCGAGGGCGCGGCGGCAGAGCTCGTCGTCCTTCGACAATACTGACAGGGCCACGAGCACCTCGTCCGTGTGGAGCCTCGGGTTGCGCCCACCCAGGTATTCTATCTTAGTCTTCTGTATGGGCTCTATCATGCTCTGTGGGATGAGCTTCACGTCGTGGTCGATGCCGGCCATGTGCTTCGTCACGTTGAGCAGCAGGGCCGCACTGCATCCCAGCAGTGGCGACGACTTCGACGTGATGATGGCACCGTCGCTCAGCTCGATGGCGGCAGCCGTGTGCCCCGTGAGCTCCTGCTTGGCGGCCGCGGCGACGGTGACGCGGCGATAGGCCGTCGTGATCTTGGCCTGGTTGAAGAGCAGCAGGATCTTCTGCACCTCGCGCTCCACGTCGGCCCCGTCGGCCAGCTTGTTGGTCGCCGTGTAGTAGCGGCGAATGATCTCGTCGCGCGAGGCCTGACAGCAGACCTCGTCGTCCGAGATGCAGAATCCCACCATGTTGACACCCATGTCGGTCGGCGATTTATAGGGATTCTCGCCGTAGATGCCCTCGAACAAGGCGTTGAGCACGGGGAATATCTCGATGTCGCGATTGTAGTTGACGGCTATCTTGCCGTAAGCCTCCAGATGGAACGGGTCGATCATGTTGACGTCGTCGAGGTCGGCCGTAGCCGCCTCGTAGGCGATGTTGACGGGATGCTTCAGGGGCAGGTTCCATACGGGGAACGTCTCAAACTTGGCATAGCCTGCCCTGGTGCCCCGCTTGTTCTCATTATATAATTGCGACAGACAGACGGCCATCTTGCCGCTGCCCGGACCCGGGGCGGTGACGATGACGAGCTCGCGCGACGTCTCCACGTAGTCGTTCTTGCCGAAGCCCTCGTCGGAGGCTATCAGCTCCACGTTGTGCGGATAGCCGTCGATGAGATAGTGGATGTAGCTGCGTATGCCGAGGCGCTCCAGCCGGTGGCGGAACTGGTCGGCAGCACGCTGTCCGTTGTAGTGGGTGATGACGACCGAACCCACCATGAATCCGCGCTGCATGAACTCGTCGCGCAGGCGGAGCACGTCCTCGTCGTAGGTGATGCCCAGGTCGGCGCGCACCTTGTTCTTCTCGATGTCGTCGGCACTGATGACGATGACGATCTCAATCGAGTCGGCCATCTGCTGCAGCATGGCCAGCTTCGAGTCAGGCCGGAATCCTGGCAGCACGCGCGATGCGTGGTGGTCGTCGAAGAGTTTGCCTCCCAGCTCCAGATAGAGCTTGCCGTCGAATTGTGCGATGCGCTCGCGGATGTGTTCTGACTGGATTTTCAGATACTTAGCGTTGTCGAAACCCGTTTTCATTCTGTCTGTTTTTTAAGTGCTGTTTGAATAATCGAGCACAAAGGTACAAATAAAAAAGCAAAAAAAGCAAAAAAACGCGCAATAATGTGCCGCCGAGCCGAAAAAATAACTACCTTTGCAGAAAAGATAACAAACCCCATCCGCAACTATGAACCAGAGCGACAGCATCGTCATCATCCCCACCTACAACGAGAAGGAGAACATCGAGAAAATCATCCGCGCCGTCTTCAGCCTGGAGAAAGTCTTCCATATCCTTGTCATCGACGACGGTTCGCCCGACGGCACCGCCCAAATTGTCAAGGGCCTCATGGCCGGCGAGTTTGCCGACCGCCTCTTCATCCTTGAGCGCTCAGGCAAGCAGGGCCTCGGCACCGCCTATATCGCAGGCTTCCGCTGGGCGCTGGAGCACACCTATGAATATGTCTTCGAGATGGACGCCGACTTCAGCCACGACCCCGCCGACCTGCCGCGCCTCTATGCCGCCTGCCATGACGAGGGCTACGACGTCGCCGTCGGCTCCCGCTACGTCAGCGGTGTCAACGTGGTCAACTGGCCCATCGGGCGCATCCTCATGAGCTACGGCGCCTCGATCTACGTGCGGCTGGTCACGGGCTTCCCCGTCCGCGACACGACGGCCGGCTTTGTCTGCTATCGCCGTCGGGTGCTCCAGACCATCGAACTCGACAAGATCCGCTTCAAGGGCTACGGCTTCCAGATCGAGATGAAGTATACGGCCTATAAGATCGGCTTCCGCATCAAGGAGGTGTCAGTCGTCTTCGTCAACCGTCGCGAGGGCACGTCGAAGATGTCGGGTGGCATCTTCTCCGAGGCTTTCTTCGGCGTCATGCGTCTGCGCTGGGACGGCTGGACGCGCCGCTATCCGAAACTTCCCTGCGCCTGAGGCACTGGCATTCAGGTAGCAGAATAACTAATCAAATGTAGACGAAAATGATAAGCATTGCCAACCCTATCTATGACGTGGTGTTCAAATACCTGATGGAGGACGAGCGCATCGCCCGGACGATTCTCTCGGCCCTGCTGAAGAAGGACATCGTGCACGTAGAGATGCGCCCCCACGAGTTTATCAACGACAAGGGCACGAGCCTGACCATGCTGCGCATTGACTTCGGCGCCACGGTGCGCGAGGCCGACGGCAGTGAGCACCTGGTGCTCATAGAACTGCAGAAGACGTGGGTGGAGACTGAGACGCTGCGCTTCCGCCAGTATCTCGGACTGCAGTATGAGAACCCGCGCAACATGGCCGAGGACGGCAAGCACGCCGTGCCGATGGTTGCCGTCTATCTGCTTGGCCATCGTGTGGGCGACATCGAGGAGCCTGTCCTCTACGTCAACCACCATGCCATGGACTACAATGACCAGCCCGTGACCAAAGGCATGCCTAACCCCTTCGTGGAGAGCCTGACGCACAGCAGTATCATCGTTCAGATTCCCCTGCTGCATGGACACGTCCATAACAGGCTGGAGCGCCTGCTGAGCATTTTCGACCAGACGCAGAAGGACAGCGAAGACTTCCGCATCCTGAAAATTGACGACACGAAGTATTCTGACGACGTCGAGATGGAGCGCATCATCACCCGGCTCACCCAGGCTGCCGCAAGCAGCGAGATGCGCCGCCGCATCAATATCGAGGCAGAATTCATGTCGGTCATAGAGCGCCGCGAGACGGAAATACTGAACCGCGACTACGAACTGGCAAAGCAGAAAGTGCAGTTGCAGGAGCAGAGTGCACAGCTTGAGGAGCAGAGTGCGCAGCTCGAGGAGCAGAGCGCCCAGCTTGAGGAGCAGAGCGCGCAGCTCGAGGAGCAGAGCGTGCAGCTACGCAAGTCAGTCCAGATGTTGTATAGGGCTTCGGTTTCTCCTGAGGATATAGCAGCGCAGTTAGGCATGGACCTGCCTTCAGTGCAGAGCTTGCTGAAGTAGCGAAAAAGACAGAAACCTTAGTCGGAATTGTCGTTGATTTGTTAAATAAATTCTGAGTTAAATCCTCGTGTTTTATAACTGTCTGATTATCAGAGGTGTTTGGTAATATAAAAAGAGAAGCGGTCCTTTTCGATGAGAGAAGGGCCGCTTTTCGGGTCGAGAAGTGCCGCTTTTTGATGAGAGAAGCGGCACTTCTTTATGGGAATGCTGTCGATTTGTCAATAAAATTCCGAATCGTAGCGATGAGATGATTATTGTCGGTTGAGGATGACGCGGACGGTCTCGTTGCGCTTGGCGAGATAGACGTTGGCCTCCATCTCGAATTCGTTGTAGCGGATCACCTCGAAGCGGAGACGCTCGTCGTCGCTCCGGCCGTCGTAGCAGTAGATGTAGCGGTCGCGCACTCTGCAGTCGCCCGCGTAGTAGGACGTCTGTCTTGAGATCAACTGGCCGTTGCTGTCGTAGGCGGGGCCGTCGTAGCGAGCCTCATAGGAGGCGGTGTGGAAGGTGATGGTGAGTCTTTGATTGTAGTCGTAGGACGTCACCCACATGTCGTAGTCCCAGAAGTGGGTGGCCTGCCATGAAGTGTCCCAAAGGTTGAGGAGGTTGTCGATCTCGCCGTCGTACTCGTCGTCGCCGTTGGTGCACGTGGCGGCCGAGCAGATGATCATGATGGCCATGAGGGCCATCTGTGCCACGGGACAGCGGGCATGGGCTCAGAATGACGGTGCCTTCGACAACCCGTCACAAGCCTTCACCTGGTATCAGAAGGGCTCGGGCTGCATCCACCTGAAGCTGATGCTCACCAACAGCGACCCCTACCGCACGCTGCACGCCGCAACCTACGGCCTGCGCGACGCCGATGGCAACAAGATTCCCATCTTCTATATCGGTGAGACCAGCAGCAGTGAGGAAAACAAAGTGCGTGCCGACTACCAGAACCTGATGCCAGACGAGACGCTCTTCTACATTACCAACGACAACAAATGGAGCCCGCAGCTGAACTATGTCGACGGGACGCTCCAGCCCCACGAGACCAAGCGCAACGGCAAGGGCAACGGCTATGCTGAGGTCGACTGGTACAACCCGCCCCGCATGGGCGGCAAGAGCTATACGCTCTACGTGTCAGGCATGCTCTGGCATTCAGGCCTGCCTGATGCCGAATACGTGCACGACATCGGCACGATGGAGCTGGAGAGCGCAGGCTTCGAGACCTACGACATCGTACCCGGCACGACCAGCGGCGACGAGGGCGTCGTGATGGTTCCCTTCTCGTCGACCTGCCCCGTCAACGCCTTCAGAGGCTACTATACCGATGAGGACGGACTGCGCAAGGATATCCCTCTCACCACATTCAACGTCAACACCTACTCAGGCTACATCCGTCTGCCGGCCACCGAGGCCCATCGCGACCTGACCATCCGCGCAAATATCAAGTCGGGCGAGGTGGCGGCCAGCGACGTGAGTGATAACCCCGAGTTTCCCAGAGTGCTCAACGGCTCGATCGAGATTAAATACCAGAATTCAATGGACCGCGTGCTCCACAATGCGCGCCAGCTGCGCGCCACCGTGCAGACCGACCTCACCTCGCCGCTCAATCCCGGCTCCGTGCTGTTGGAGTGGACGACGAAGGCCGACGGGGATGAACGACATACTGGACGGCGACGTCTTCCTCATACAGCGCTCGCTGACCGGGCGGCTGGACGATTATGAGGAGATCGGCTCGGTGATGTACGACTCGACCGACTCCGTCTACAGCTTCCGCGACTCTACGCTCATCGAGGCGCTCACGCCTGAGCTGATTGACAAGCAACTCGGCATACCGCTGGTGCGCTACCGCGTGGCGCGTGGCGCGTCGATGCAGCTGTGGGGCGTGCATCAGAACCCCGCCATCGCCTATGTCCAACCGCAGTTCTCGTCGCTGGCGCTGCTGGTGCCCGAGATTCCATCTGCGTCGTGGAGCGACGAGGAGGCTCACAAGGCGCTGGTGAAGTGGAACTACGAGGCTGGGGCCGACGACCGCATCTTCGTCTGGGACAGCCGGGCCGAGATGAAGCTCACAATTCGCATGTTCAACAAGAAGGGCGAGGAGATCGGCACGCAGACCGAGGAGCTGACCCCGGACGACATCGTCGCCAGGCAGAAGGAGGTGAGGCTCACCCGCTCCTGTTCCGACTATAGGTTCGAGATCAGCATGGACGCCAAGAAGTCGCCCATCGGTGAAGGCACGGGCGACATCTTCGTCACCATTGCCGACAAGACGCAGTTTGACGCATTCGTCAGTCGCGTCAACGGCGGCGAGACATCGCTCAACGCTATCCTCATGGCCGACATCGACACAGGCTCGAACGTCACCATCGCGGCCGACGCCGACAAGCCTTATTGCGGCAACTTCAACGGCAACGGACACAGCATTACCATCGACTACCAGATGCACTCCGACGTAGCCGGGCCCTTCCGCAACGTCGGCCACGGCGCCGTCATTGCCAATCTGACTACTAAGGGCATGATTACTACCCCAGAAAAATATGCGGGTGGCATTGTGGGCTGCGTCAAGGGTGGCATCGTCTCGATTGAGAATTGCCGCGCCTCGCTGACCATCAATATGACGCGATTGATGGACGATTGCTCGCACGGCGGCGTGATAGGGCTTGTTGAGGGAAGTGCTGACGGATTACCGACAACAACCTACGTTAGCAACACGCTGTTCGATGGCAAGTACGTGCACGATAATAGTACCACGTACTTTGTCACTAATCTGAGTGGCTTTGTGGGTTGGCGCAGGGCTAGTGCCTTTGTCCAACTGGCTGGCTGTCACTTTGCCCAGCAGGATAACTACAGAGGAGCAGAGAAAGGTAATTCTCATACCTTCATGCGTGGAGAGGCCGATGGCGCCACCCGCGGTATCATTCAGGAATGCACCTACAAGACGCCATTCGCCATCGTCGAGGGACGGCAGTCGGACACCGCCCCGCAGAACGCCTGCTGGGACAATGGACTGCCGAAGGCCTTGGTGAAATCGTTCGGTCAGCTACTCATGCGCAGCATGACCGCCGAAAGCTCCATCATCCACGACCTCTACTACGAGAACCTGGGCCACATCGACACCGAGTCGCTCAAGGCCGAGATGCAGCAGAGCTCGGTCGTGCTGTCGTGGAAGAACAAGGACGACACCCCCGTGGACTACTACGAGGTGTGGCGCCGCGACGCCCAGTCGAAGGACTCCATCTGCATTGCCACCCAGCTCACCGAGATGAGCTACGAGGACAAGACCACCTCGCCCGTGCATACCTATTATTATCGCGTGCGCGGAGTGAACAGCTGCGAGGGCCTGAGCTACGAGGATACAAAGGCCGTCGAAGGCCACTGTCGGCCGACGGGCCTCGTGCAGGGCTACCTGCGCTTTGCCGACGGCACCGGTATTCCCGGACAGACCATCGCCATCACCTCAGCCGACCGCACCGTCAACGAGACCACTACCACCGACGAGAGCGGATTCTTCAGCAAGGGTGGTCTGCCCTACATCGGCGGTACGGAGACAACCTACAGCATCGCGCCGCAGCTCAACGGATTCAGCGACGTGCAGCCGCTGACCTTCGGCACGGAGCCTGGCGGCAACATGGTCACGGGCGTCGTGTTCGTCATGGAAAAGAGCGTGAAGTTCTCGGGCTACGTGCAGTACAACGGCACGAGCATCCCCGTGCAGGGCGTCAAGTTCCTGGTCGACGGGCGTGAGGTGCACAGCGCCGGCGGACCCATCGTCAGCGACCACGAGGGCCAGTTCGCCTTCCGCATGCTGCCCGACACGCTGCACTCCATACAGGCCGTGAAGGACGGCCACGTCTTCTATCAGAAAGGCTACTACCACGAGGATGAGGACACCACGAAGCTGAAGTATGCCTTCACCACCGACAAGGCCGGCATCATCTTCTACGACGACACACGCGTGAAGCTCATCGGACGCGTGGCCGGCGGACGCGACCAGGAGGCACTGCCGCTGGGCAACTCGCTCTCGCGCAACAACCTGGGCGACGACCTGCAGATGGTCTTCACCCTGGAGGGCGACAACGCCTCGCGACTGGTCTGGGACATCCAGGACCGCAACAAGAAGGAACGCGACGAGGTCTTTACTCATAAGGCTCACGACAAGAAATATACCTATCAGACCACGGTACACACGACGCTCAACCGCAAGGTGGTGCGCCCCGACGTGCACACCGGCGAATACGAGGTGTGGCTGCCGCCCGTGAAGTGGAAGATCCAGCAGATCACGGCCCAGGGCTATGCCACCCTCTTCCAGGACGGCAAGACGGGCGACGTCACCAGGACCTCAGTGACTCGCTCACCCTGCACACCGACCACCTTGAAGGTGCCTGGACGGCTGCCGACAAGAGCGAGGTGACGGCTGTCGACGTGACGTATTACGCCCAGTACAACCGCATCTACCACACACCCGTCATCCTGGACTATCAGCAGCAGGGCTACGACAACTTCAGCTATCTGGGCGAACGCTACTATCAGGCCCGCAACCTGATGGGGCAGTCATCGCAGGTGCCCCTCTGCTATCCCGTGAGGAAGGCCAACTGGCCCGCGGGTAAGGCCGACTCGCTCGAGACGGTCTACACTTTCGGCTACCCCGTCTTCAACATCGAGCGCAGCTATCCCATCAAGATTTCGGCCACGGAGCGCTACTACTATAACAACAATACGGCGAGCGACACCATCGACGTGGTGCGCCTCTCGGGCGGCTTCGTCACCATCCAGAACGGCATGGTGAGCAGCACCCACCGCGACACGCTTAGCCTCGACGCCAACGGCGAGGGCGTCTACCGCCTGCAGGCCAAGCAGCTGCCCTACATGCTGACGGGCGACGACGCATTGCGCACTATTTCCATGACGCTGCTCATGGACGGCACCTACTACGAGGCCAAGCCCCAGAAGGTCTACGTGCTGAACCAGTTTGTGGTGCCCGGAGCCAAGGACCTGCTCACCATCAACAAGCCCCAGCTCATTGACATCTTGCGCGACCCGCCAGGCGGCACGTCGAGCGCCAAGCTCAGCAAGGGCTCCACACTGAAGTATGCTCACGACATGACGTGGTCCGTCAAGGGCGGAACGTCCTTCACCTTCAACTACGGACATTCGTTGACCAGCCTGGCGGCAGTCGGCATAGGCACCATACTCGGAACGATCTCTTCGAGCGACAACTATGTGACACTCAGCGTGGACCTCATCTGGACGGGCACGGGCAAGCAGGCCTGGTCGTACACGATGACCAACAACGTGGACATCTCGACGAGCAGCAGCGCAGCAATGGTAGGAGCCGATGCCGACGTCTACATCGGAACTGAGACCAGCTACGTGATGAAGCCCACCATGGCCATACGGGCCATACCCGACAGCATGTGGGTGCAGCTCGAGGGAATGCGTGCGGCAGGCCGCACGCTGGAGATAGCCCGCGGCACGGATGCCAATGGAGGCGTGCTCCATCTGGTGCGCGACGAAATAGTGGGCATCCAGCAGAAGCTGAACTCAACCTTCGTCCATTCGCAGTCCTACATCGTCAACCAGCTGATGCCTGAACTCCGTGAGCAGTGCAGGTCGCTCTTGTTCACCGGAACGAAGAAGGAGGCCCAGGCCATTGCCAACAGCACGCGGAAGAACGTCTACCTCGCACTCCGCCAGCCCGACGACGAGAACTTCGCCATGGTCAACACCAAGAAGGAAGTGGTCGAGGGCGACATGAGTTGGGAGTATTACTTCAACACCACCAAGGACAAGGCCGAGGAAGGCATCAACTACCTCGTGGTGCGTCCCGAAGGCGACGAGAACAACGAAGACCAGGTGGCCGAGTTCTGCCAGAGCCTGCTCTACTGGGCTGCCATGATAGCGCAGAACGAATACGAGAAAGTCTCGGCCGCGGAATTGGTGAGGACCTTCGACGTGGACGGGGGCTCGCCCGTGAGCTACAGCGAGGATTTCTCCAGTGACTACAGCGCCAGCGGCGAGGTGAAGAGCCCTCTGAGCGGCGGATTGGGCAAGATAGCCTCTTCGCTGGTCGGCTCGTTGGCCAACCTGTTCAACAGTAGCAAGTATTCTCACTCGCCGAAGCAAGACAATCTGCCGCACTTCGGCGTGGAAATGCCAGGCTACAAGTTCGGAGTGACCTTCGGACCCGTGCTGGAATACGACATATACGACCCCTACAGCGAAAGCAAGAAATACAACCGCAAGGAGAGCTTCTCCATCGGCATGGACCGAAAGAGCCACCTCATCTTCGACCTTCTGCGGGTGAAGACCGCGGTGGACGAAGTATCGACGACCGACGGCAAGTATGACGTCTTCTCGAACCAGAACTTCAACGCGCTGACTGAGGATGTGAGCGAAGAGGTGCTCCACGGAGGCACCCTGCCCCAGCTTGGCAAGCTCCAGGATTCGGATCTGCGCTATGCCCGCAGCTTTGTCTATCGCACCCGCGGCGGTGCCACGCTGAGACCATGGGAAGGTGAGCGCACCACCGAGTTCTACAACGCAGGCACTCTGCTCGACGAGCGGACGAAGAAGGTCGAGAATCCCGTCATCACGATGGACAAGCAGAGCCTCAGCGGCGTGCCCATTGACGAGCCCGCACGCTTCAAGGTCTACCTGGCCAACGAGAGCGAACAGCCCGAGGCCGCCTATCCCTACTTTGACCTCATGCTCGTTGAGACATCAAATCCCAACGGTGCCAAGCTGATGATGGACGGCATGCCGCTTTCCGGCAACCCCAGGACCATAGAGGTACACCCGGGCCAGGTGACGGAGAAGACCATCGAGGTGTGGGCCGGCGAACAGTTCGACTACGAGAACCTGCAGTTGCAGCTCCGTTCGCAGGACGACCCCCTCAACTATCAGAATGTGCAGTTCACTGTGCATTTCCTGCAGACGGCCGGTGCCGTGGCCATCTCGACGCCGGGCGACAAGTGGATCATGAACACCGACGCACCCTATGACAGCAAGTATGGATGGTACATGCCCGTCGTCATCAGTGGCTTCAACAAGAACCAGAAGAACTTCGACCACATCGAGTTCCAGTATAAGGAGAGCACGCGCGGCGATGACTACTGGACCAACCTTTGCGGCTACTATGCCGACTCTACCTACTATCGTTCAGCCTCGGGTACGAAGGAGATGATTCCAGAGAATGGCAACATCGTCACGCGATTCTTTGGCGAAGGCTTCGAGATGGAGAAGGCCTACGACCTGCGCGCCGTGCTCTTCTGTCGCAATGGCAACGGATTCCTGACCAACACGTCGAAGGTGCTTAGCGGTGTGAAGGACACCCGCCGACCCAAACTCTTCGGCACACCCGAGCCTAAGGACGGCATCCTGGACACAGGCGACAACATCGTCTTCAGCTTCTCAGAACCCATCGAGCACAACTACCTCCAGGCAACGACTAACTTCGAGGTGATGGGCGAGACCAACGAGACGAGCCTGCAGGAAGAGCCCTCGCTGCTCTTCAGCGGACAGAAGAGCTATGCCGAGAGCGAGGCCCGCCGCAACTTCGCCGACAAGAGCGTGACCATCGAGGTGATGGTGAAGCCTGACCAGACTGGGCGCGAGATGCCCATCTTCTCGCACGGACGCGACGGCAAGCAGCTGCAGCTGTGGCTCACGAAAGACCTGCGACTCAAGGCCGTCGTCGACAACTTCGAGCTGGAGACGCAGAAGCCCATCCCGGCCGATATCTTCCAGCGTGTGGCACTCGTGCTCGACAACGACCAAAAGCGCCTCTCGCTCTTCACCGACGAGCTGGCCGCCACGCTCGACAGCGTCACCTACAGCGGCTACGGACCCCTCATCTTCGGCGCCACCAACCAGACTGATGCCAGCAAGCGCACCTTCTACGAGGGACGCATGCTGCAGGCTCGCGTCTGGAACCGCGCGATGGATATCATCCTGCTCAACAGCTACGGCAACCAGCTGCTGACGGGCTACGAGATGGGGCTGACTGACTACTATCCCATGAACGAGGGCAAGGGCGACTACGCCACCGACCAGGCGCAGGGGGCTCACCTGAAGCTGATGGGCACGTCGTGGGCGCTGCCCCGAGGCATGGCCCTCCGTCTGGACAAGACTGAGCAGCGCGACATCAAGGGCCTGCAGATGAAGCCGGCGTTCATGCAGCGCACGGCCGAGCAGGACTATACGCTGATGTTCTGGTTCAAGACTGACAATGACGGCCGTGGCGCCCTGCTGAGCAACGGCTCCGGCCGCACTACCGACGTCGAGGCGCAGCACAAGTTCTTCATCGGTTTCGAGGGCGAGACGCTGAAATATCGCAGCAACGGCCGCGAATATGCCTTAGGCAACGAGTTCAGCGACGACCGCTGGCATCACTATGCGATGACGGTCAACCGCTCCCACCAGGTGGCCAGCATCTACGTAGACAACGTGCTGAAGTCGCAGTTCTCCACCGACAGCCTCGGCGGCATGACGGGCAAGTTCTACCTGGGCAACATGGTGTGGCAGGAGGAAGGCCCCGACAACGACGTCGTCCACCAGCAGTATCCGCTGACGGGATACATCGACGGGCTGACCCTCTTCAAGCAGGCTTTGCCCGCCTCGCTTCTCGAGCGATACAGTGCCAAGGCACTGGGTGGCTCGGAGAAGGGCCTCATCACCTATCTCGACTTCAACCGCCAGGAGCGTCAGAAGAACGGCGAACTCACGCTGCAGCCCTACGCCTACAACCAGGTGGAGAAGATCGGGCCCGACGGACTGCCCACCGCTGACGGCGACAGCGTCTTCGTTGACCCTGTCAAAGACATCATGGACCACATCGACCGCCACATCGGCGCACCCGTGCAGGCCTATGAGGAACTGCGCAACCTGAACTTCAGCTTCGTCGGTCGCGACCACGAGTTGCTGGTCAACGTCGACGAGCTGGACGGCCGTATCAACAAGCGCCGCATGTATGTCACAGTGGCCGACATTCCCGACCTGAATGGTAATTTCATGGAGTCGCCTGCCACGATGAGTGTCTTCGTCGACCGCAATCCGCTGCGGTGGGGCCAGAAGGCCTACAAGCGGACGGTGGCTGTCCTGGCTAACTATGACTTTAATTTCGACATCAGCATCGTCAACAACAGTGGTGCCCCCCACACCTATACCATCGACAACATGCCGAAATGGCTCAGCGTCAGCACGCTGACTGATGTCATCGACCCCAAGAGCGAGCAAATACTCACCTTCACCATCGGCAAGGACATCAACGTGGGCACCTATGACCACATTGTCTACCTGACTGATGAGAACGGGCTCGCCGAGCCGCTGACCCTCAACATCACCGTCGAGGGCAAAGATCCCGAATGGTATGTCGATGCTTCCACGCAGCAGTACTCGATGAGCATCGTGGCCCGCGTGCAGATCGGCGACGACATCGTCACCGACTCGCGCGACAAGGTCGGCGTCTTCGACAGCATGGGGCGCTGCCTGGGCGTGAACAAGGTCAACTATGATGCTGCGTCGGCCGAGAGCCTCGTCTACCTGACCGTCTACGACAACCAGACGGCATCGCATCCGCTCAACTTCCGGCTGTGGCATTTCGAGACGGGCAAGACGATGGTGCTCACCCCGTCGACCCCCGTCAGCTTCAAGCCCGAGTCGTTCGTCGGCTCGCCTGGCGCCCCCATCGTGCTGAAGGCCGGCGGACAGTATATCCAGACCCTCATGTTGGAGCCTGGTTGGAACTGGATGTCGCTCAACGTCATCAACAACGACTATCGCGACGTGCCGACGTGGCTCAAGCAGTTCAGCTGGCAGGAGGGCGACATGCTCACCGACGAGAGCGATAACCTCTCGCTGCTCTATCGCGACGGACAGTGGATCTCAAACAAGGGCACGGCTAACTTGGCGAATGTCATCATGAGCGTCAGCAAGAGCTATCGCGTCAAAGTTGGCAACTTCACGATCATGGAACTGACGGGCGATGCAATCACGACTACAGGCGACCGCACCATCAGCGTCAAGCCGGGATGGAACAGCATCGGCTACACACCGATGGTCAATCTGCCTGTAGCCACAGCACTGGCCGACTATCTCGACTATGCGGAGAATGGCGACGTGGTGAAGAGCAAGTCGGAGTTTGCCATGTTCACCGTGGGGGCCAACGGCTCACGCGAGTGGAAGGGCAACATGAACTACATGAAGCCTGGCGAGGGCTACATGCTCTATCGCAAGCAGCAGACTACGGCACAGTTCACCTATCCCTTCTTCGAGGCCAATGCCACCTTCTTCGAACAGACGGGAGGCAGTCAGGCCCTCATGGCACCTGCATATCCCGCCAACATGACCCTGACGGCCGTGGTCGACGGCATCCTGTTGGAGGAGGGCGACCGCCTCATTGCCTATGCCGGCGCTGAGCAGCGCGGCGAGGCAGTGGTCGACGGGCGCGACGAGCCGCTCTATCTCACCATTGCCGGCGACAAGAAGACGCCGCTGTCATTCGTCGTCTCGCGCGACGGCGACATCATCGCCACCACCGGTGAGGTGATGACCTACGAGCGCGACGCCAGGATGGGAACCCCCGACGAGCCCACACGCATCAGCTTCGTCAGCAGCTATCTGCTGCCGCAGCATGGCTGGTACACGCTGCAGGGCATCAAGCTCGACCAGCGTCCCCGTCAGAGTGGCGTCTATATCCATAATGGACATAAGGCCGTCGTCAGGTGACGGTAGATCAGGGAAACAATGGCATTATTATGAACAATAAATCAAACATCATGAATCGTATATTATATGTATTTCTGGCGTCAGCCCTCCTCGTCTTGGGGGGCTGCTCGTCGGACAATGACGACGAGGGAGAGAAGAAGAGCAACGTGGTCTTTACCCCCGTCGACGCAACACCCGACTGGGCCGTTGACTGGACTTGGAACGACCCGGCGCCCGACTGGGAGGACCCTGCCCCGACGAAGTTTGAGTGCAGCATGAACATGCTTGTCGAGCTCAGTTCTTTGCTCTTGCCCTACAGCACCGATGACGACCTGTTGGCGGTGTTCATCGGCGATGAGTGCCGGGGTGTCAGTCGCCGCAACGTCATCAATGGAGGCGAAGTGCTCTTCCTTGTCCACGTGAAAGGCGCCAGCGAAGAGGCAGGCCAGCCCATGACGATGTACTATTACAGCGCCGGGGCTCGCCAGCTGTTTATCAATGATTTTGCCCTGTCATCCTTCGAACCTAACAATCTGATGGACAGAAACGACAAAGATTACACTCTCTTGCTGTCTCCTGCTGAAATGAGCACGAAATATCCGCACTTCACGGAAATGATGGTTAGTATGCCTGACGATGTCCCATTCACCATTACCGCTGACGACAAGATGGCCATCTTCGTCGGCGACGAGTGCCGTGGTCTCTGTCGGCTGGCACCCAATAAGGAGGCTTACGACGAGTGGCGCGGTGTTATCTACACCCGTAGCGATGGCGAACAAGGGCAGCTGCGCTACTACAGCGCTGAGAAGCAAGGCGTCTACATCCTTGCCGACGGCTTCACACTTAATAACGGATTACAATATATCAACGTCACATTCTGATGAGTGAAAAGCCCCAATTGAATAGCGAAAAGTGAATAGTTATATGAAACAAGCAAGTAAAAAGTCTGTATTTCTTTTCCTGTCGGCCGCTTGTCTGGTCGCCTGTTCTTCCGACGACGAGCCGACAATCGTGCCTGAGCCCCGACCGCTGACCGTCGAGATTGCTGAGAACACGATCGTCTCGACGTCGGCACCCCAGTAGGCCCCGACGCGTGCTGATGCTGCTACGACGACCGCGACGCTCACGGCCTTCTCGATGAACTACCAGACGAGCACGTACAATTTCACGAAGACTGGTGGCACATGGAGTACTGCGACATGGCCCTCAGTAGGAAATGATGCAAAGATTGACTTCTACGCCTATAACGGCGGCAAGTTGAACTGGAGCGAAACCGATCCATACGTCTCGTTCGATATGGGCACGGATGCCTTCGCGCAGAAGGACTTGCTGGTGGCAGATACTACGGCGGCCTTCAGCGACAATAGCGGCAAGGTGTCGCTCATGTTCAATCATGCCTGTGCGGCCGTCAGGTTCTATGTCCGTAAGTCGGTTGAGCAGTCTGTCAGCATCACGGGCGTTGAGCTGGCCGGCGTGCAGTCGAAGGGCGACTACCATTATGCCAGTTCTGCATGGCAGTCACTTTCCTCACCTATGACCTATACGCTCACCAACGCCAGCATCGGACTGACTACGGAAAAGCAGCTTCTGCCATGCGGATATCTGTTCATCATTCCTCAGACGAAGGAAGGCCTGACGCTGAAAGTCAGCTATACTGTCAACGGCGACGAGAAGACCCACGACTTCAACCTCAGTGGTGAGTGGAAGGCCGGCCACTCGTATGTCGTCAACGTCAATATGGGAAATAAAGTCATTAACGCACAATGAAGAAAACATATCAGAAACCCCAAAGCACAGTGATTCCGATGATGCAGACGATGACGCCGTTGCTCGCAGGGAGTGAGCAATATCGTGTCAGAGACTATATCGAGGAGGAGGAAGAAGAGAATCTGGGCGGCTGAACGCCCAGTTCGACCGCCTCAATGTTGCGTATGAGCCCTTCATACTTGGCACGCTTGACGGCTGATCCGCGGAAGAGCCGTTGATAGTCCTCGCGGCTGAGGCGGTGCCAGTCGTCGCGGCGCATGTTCATGAGGGCCTCGCTGGGCTGCAGCTCTGCGATGGTCGTCGGTTCCGCAAGACGATTGTGTGGACAGACACGCTGGCAGCGGTCGCAGCCGTAGATGGTCGTGCCGAGCTTGTCGGCAATGCCATCGGCCAAGGGTCCGTGGTGCTCGATGGTCTGATAGGAGAGACAGGCGCTGGAGTTGAGAGGTGAGAAGTGAGAAGTGAGAGGTGAGAGGTGAGATGTGTGAGGTGAGAAGTGAGAGGTGAGTGCTCCCGTCGGACAGGCGTCGAGGCAGCGGCGGCAGTCACTGCAGGGATGGTCCTTGAGCGTCAGTGGCTCATCGTAGCGGTCGGTCTCGGCGGTGGTGACGATCTCGCCGAGGAAGACCATGGAGCCTTGGCCGGGGATGATGAGCTGATGGTTGCGGCCGATGAAGCCCAGACCGGCGCGCACGGCCCAGTAGCGCTCAAGGATAGGGACGGTGTCGACGCATAATATCTGCGTGGAGACATCTTCATGTAAGCCTGCACTCTCAGCAAGCTGTCGGAGTCGCTGCTTCATCACGTCGTGATAGTCGCGGCCCAGTGCGTAGTCGGCTATCTGATATTCGCCCTTGGGCAGACGTCGCGCGGGAGCATAGCTCATGGCGACGACGATGATCGTGCGGGCGCCGGGCAGGAGTAGGGTGGGGTCGAGGCGCTTGTCGATGTTGGCCTCAAGGTAGTGCATGTCAGCCTGCCTTCCGTCAGCAATCCATTGGCGGTAAGCCCGGGCTGTCTCCTCGTCGACGGGCTCTGCCTTGGCGATGCCACAGGCAGAGAATCCGAGCTGGAGGGCGGAGGATTTTATGAAGTGAGAAGTGAGAAGTGAGAAGTATAATTAGTGTTGCAGGCTGATGACTCGTCTGCATTCGTGGCGTCTTTATTATCGTCAGAACTAATCATACTTTTCATATCTCTTTTTCAACCTTTTACTTCTCACTTCTCACCTCTCACTTCTCACTTCTCAAATGTCTTGAACGAGTAGCCTTCAGCTATGAGCCACTCGATGCTTTGGGGCAGCGCCGTACGGAGCTTGTCGATCGACTTGAGCGAGTCGTGGAAGGTGATGATGCTGCCTGGGCGGGTGTAGCGGCGGACGTTGTTGAAGACGTCGTCGGCCGACAGCCAGCGGGAGTAGTCGCGGGTGACGACGTCCCACATGACGATCTTGTACTTCCGGCTGAGCCAGGCATACTGGTCGAGACGCATCCATCCGTGGGGCGGCCGGACGTAGCGGCTGTGGATGTAGGCGTTGGCCTTCTCGACGTTGTAGCTGTAGGTGCGCAGGGTGTGGCGTGCGCCGCTGATGTGGTTGTGGGTGTGGTTGCCCACCTGGTGCCCTTCGTCGAGGATGCGCTGGAAGAGCTGTGGGTATTTGCGTACGTTGTCGCCGACGCAGAAGAAGGTGGCGTGGATGCCGTAGTGGCTGAGCGTGTCGAGGATGAAGGGCGTAGCCTCAGGGATTGGGCCGTCGTCGAAGGTCAGGTAGACTGACCTTTCGCGACGGTCCATTCGCCAGTAGGCTCTCGGATAGAGCCATCGGAGATAGATGGCAGGTTGCTCTATGAACACTTAGTTCTCAATTCTCAACTCTCAACTCTCAATTCTCAATTCCTCAGGTTTCCCCCCTTGCTCATGAAGAGTCCCATCGACTGCTGCAGCTGGTTGGTGAACGTGTCGGCCAGTTTGGTGTCGACGTCGCTGGCAATGTCGAGCATGCTCTGCATGATGTAGAACTGTATGCGGCAGTTCTGCTGGCTGTTTTTGAAGGCCTGAGCGGGGAGCGAGCAGTAGTAGTCGACATACTGCACCGACTTCGTCCACATGTCCTCGAGCACCACGCGGGCCTTGTCCTTCTGGCCGAGAGCGGCGTAGACGCGGGCCATGTCGATGGAGCTGCTCTGATAGTCGTGCGGCACGTTCCTGGAGGGTATCTCCTCCTGGCAGCGGTCGAGCACCTCGAGGGCCTCCTTGTCCTTGCCCTCGAGAGCGAGCTCCATAGCGAGCTTGACCATCAGCCGGCGGTGGGTGTAGCACATGCGCATGACGGTCTCGTCGATGTAGATGTCGTCAGCGTTGATGCCACCGAACTTGAAGCGGTGCATGACGTTGTGGTAGGTCTTCTCCGCATCGAAGTCGGTCATGCCCTCGACGGGGCGTCCGTCGATGTTGGTGGTGAAGGGCGTGATGCGGTTGACGAGTCCCTCCTGCACGAAGTTGTCGCCGAGGTTCATGTAGTTCTCCTGTCCGACGGTGTAGGCCACGTAGATGGGCCGCTCCCAGTTGGCCTGGGCGATGAGCTCGAGCATCATCAGCTTGCTCTTGTCGAGATAGCTGAGGCCCTTGAGCGAGATGACCATGCGGTCGGGGATGGAGTCGCCCTGCAGCTTCATGCCGCTGCGGCGCACGGCCTCCTTGTCGATGGTCATGTAGACGGTGTCGGTCGGAATGACCTGCAGGTCCTTGTTCGAGGAGCGCACCCAGTACTTGAGGATGTTCTTCAGTTCGAAGGGCTCATCGCCGAACGACTTGCGGGCGCCCTCGGGGTCCTGCTGATAGAACTTGAGCACCTCCTGCTTCAGCCGCGGGTCAACCTGTACGGACTCGTTCGTGCCGGAGCAATACTCCAGTCGGCTCCACGTGATGGGCAGCGAGGGCGAGTCGTAGGCAGGCCGACGCATCTGGTCGATGTACCAGTCGGTCTGCAGGTAGCTGAGGTTGCAGACGCGCACGTCGGTGCGCACGCCCTCCGTGTCCTGATTGTACCAGAGTGGGAAGGTGTCGTTGTCGCCGTTGGTGAAGACGATGGGGTTGCCCTCCTCCTGCATCGACATGAGGTAGTTCTGTCCGAAGTCGCGGCATGTGTAGCGGCCCGAGCGGTCGTGGTCGTCCCACGTCTGCGAGGCCATCTGCAGGGGCACGAGCAGGCAGACGAGTCCGGCCAGTGCCGAGACGACGAGGCTCTCCTTCTTCTTCAGCAGCCTGTTGAGCATCGAGATGATGGCGGCCACGCCCATGCCGCACCAGATGGCGTAGGCATAGAACGAGCCGGCGTAGGCATAGTCGCGCTCACGCGGCTGGAAGGGCGTCTGGTTGAGGTAGACGACGATGGCCAGTCCGGTCATGAAGAAGAGGAAGAAGACGACCCAGAACTGCTTGATGCCCTTCTGTCCGCGCATCATGCCCTGCCAGAAGAGTCCGATCAGTCCGAGGATGAGCGGCAGGCAGTAGAAGACGTTGTGGCCCTTGTTCTGCTTCAGCACGTCGGGCAGTCGCGACTGGTCGCCCAGTCGTGCGTTGTCGATGAAGGGTATGCCGGTGATCCAGTTGCCCTTCTCGAGCTCGCCGTTGCCCTGGATGTCGTTCTGTCGTCCGGCGAAGTTCCACATGAAGTAGCGCCAGTACATGAAGTTGCACTGATAGCTGAGGAAGAAGCGGAGGTTCTCCCACTGCGTGGGAATCGTCACGTAGTCGCCCTGGCGGTAGTTCGAGGGGCGCTGATAGCCCTTGATGCCTCCGAGCCAGTCCTGATAGAACTGGACGTGGTTGGCGCCGGGGTTCTGCGACGACGAGTACATGCGGGGGAAGAGCATGTTCTGCGCGTAGCGGGGCTTGTCCTTTGTCGAGACGATGAAGTAGCGGTCGGGCTCGTCGGGCGAAGCCTTCTCGCGGCGCTGATAGATGGGTGCGCCGTCGTCCATCTTGATGTGTCCGTCGTCCGTGATCTCATATTCCGACGAGTAGGCCTGTCCCCAGAGCAGGGGGCGATAGCCGTATTGGTCGCGGCTGAGGTAGTTGCCGAGCGTAAAAATGTCCTCGGGCGAGTTCTGGTCCATGGGCGGGTTGGCAGCCGAGCGGATGACGATGACGGCATACGTCGAGTAGCCGATCATGAGCATCAGCATGCAGAGCAGGGCCGTGTTCTTCAGGCGGGGCGAGACGAGCGGCTGCTTCTGATAGCGGCGGAACAGGACGTAGCCCAGCACGGCCAGCACGATGATGCCGATGACGACGGCCGAGAAGCCGAAGCCGTAGAAGGGCACGCCGAGCAGGGCGAACGACGCGATGAAGGCGATGTTCTGGCGCTTGAAGTTCTTCTCCGTGGCATGCTGCGTCTCCCAGATGGCCCAGATGACGGTGCCGACGAGGAGCACGATGTAGACGTAGAGACCCGTGTTGAACGGCATGTTGAGCACGTTGACAAACAGCAGCTCGAACCATCCGCCGACGGTGATGATGCCGGGCACGACGCCGTAGAGCACGGCGGCGAGGATGACGAACGAGACGCAGAGGGCCACGAGCGAGCCCTTCAGGTTGGCCTGCGGAAAGCGCTTGTAGTACCACACGAGCACGATGGCCGGCAGACAGAGCAGGTTGAGCAGGTGGACACCGATCGACAGGCCCGTCATGTACATGATGAGCACTAGCCAGCGGTCAGAGTGAGGCTCGTCGGCATGGTCCTCCCACTTCAGGATGAGCCAGAAGACGACGGCCGTGAAGGCCGACGAGTAGGCGTAGACCTCGCCCTCGACGGCTGAGAACCAGAACGTGTCGCTGAACGTGTAGATCAGTGCACCGACGAGTCCGGAGGCCTCGATGGCCACCATCTTGGCCACTGAGAGCTCCTCCCAGCGGTCGATGAACAGCCGGCGCACCAGATGGGTGATGGTCCAGAAGAGGAACAGTATGCACGTGGCCGACAGCAGGGCACTCATCGTGTTGACCATGCGCGCCACCTGCGTCGGGTCGCTCGTCAGCTGCGAGAACAGGTTGGCCGTCAACATGAAGAAGGGTGCGCCAGGCGGGTGGCCAATTTCCATCTTGTAACCAGTAGTGATAAACTCAGGGCAGTCCCAGAACGAGGCTGTCGGCTCGATGGTGGAGCAATAGACGAAGGCGGCGATAAGGAAGGTCAGCCAGCCCACGACGTTGTCCACAAGGCGAAATTGTTTCATCTTACAAAAGATATGTTTTAACGTTAAAATGCTTGTTTGCGCCTGCAAAGTTACAAAAAAGTATGCACACACGATAACGCAGGGCCAACAAATTGCCGCGCCTTAAAGATTTTTAAATGACTTTTTCCTTGCATCGTCACTTCTTTTTCGCTCTTTTTGTTTATCTTTGCACTCAGAAACGACTATACATTATCATATAATAATGAATACTGAAAGACAGCAGGCGGCAGCTGCGGCCGACTTCGCAAAGAGGTGGGCAGGCAGGGGCTACGAGAAAGGTGACACCAGCTCCCCCTCCGATGCAGGTCTAACCAGCTCCCTCTCCGATGCAGGTCAAGCCAGCTACCCCTCTGATGCAGGTCTGACCAACTCCTCGTCCGATGCAGGTCTGACCAACTCCCCCTCTAAGATTAGAGGGGGCCGGGGGGCGTTGACAACCGCCGAGGTGCCTTTGACGACTGATCATGTCATGAACACCAGGGACATGAAATCTCTCCGCCGCAATCTCCGCACCAACGGCACACCCGCAGAGGGTGCGCTATGGAGACATCTCAGGGCAAAGCAGGTGGGGGGCCTTCAGTTCCGACGTCAGTTCTCCGTAGGCCCACACATCCTCGACTTCTACTGTCCTGCCCTGAGACTTGCCATCGAACTTGACGGCAACTACCATTACTATGGGGCCATGCCCGAGCACGATCTGGCTCGCGACGAAGAACTGCTGCAAAAGTATGGCATCCGCACCTTGCGGTTTGAAAACAAACTGGTCTTCCAACAGCCGGAGGCAATCATCAATAGCATATTGCAGGTGCAGGCAGAAGTGGCAGAGGGCGTCCAAGATCCGCGGGGAGCCAATGGTCCGCGAGGAGTCAATGGTCGGCGGGGTGTCAACGCCCCCTAACCCCCTCTAATCTTAGAGGGGGAGTTAGTTAGACCTGCATCGGATGGGGAGCCGGTTAGACCTGCATCGGATGGGGGAGTCGTGAAGCCCTGCTGCTGACATATCAGCGACAGAGGTAACTAATTCCCCCTCTAAGATTAGAGGGGGCCAGGGGGCGTTGAAATATACCAGACCGCTACCGAAGCTCTGCGGTCAAAGATAGAACAGACAGCCCAAGCCATCCTCTTTCAGCAACTGACAACCAAAGAATGACTCCCCCAATTTGGGGGCATATTATAACGGAAAGTGCCCGTTCTCGATGGTAATATAGGGGTATATTACTTTCAAGAAGCGCCATTTCCTGATAATTGACGTTAAACCATTCAAACAAAATTATTACGCTATGGCAATCGCATTGAAACTCTACAGACACAAGGACAGCAAGAACAAGGAGATCGACGGCAAATGGTTTGCCAAGACGAAGAAAATGGATGAGGTCGACCTCGACGACATCTCGAAGCTGCTGGCACGGCGTGCCGGCATGTCGCGGGGCACGGCCCTGGCGGTGCTCATCGATGTGGTCGACGTGATGAAGCAGCAGATGGCTAACGGCTACACGGTGGTGCTGGGCGACCTGGGGCGATTCAGCTATTCGGTGCGCAGCGAACTGTTCGACAGTCCGGACGACTTCGACCCCCGCCGCCACATCAAGCGCATCCTCTGCCGATTCCTGCCCGTCGGCCATCGCGAGGAGGGCTCGCGCCGCATGCGCTATCCGCTGCTGGAGGGCCTGAAGTTCTGGGTGGCCGACCAGTCAGACGACGACTCGTCAGATGATGAGGTCGGCGCCGTAGAGTAGGAGCAGGTAGCGGAGGAATTTGCCTATGGCGATGCTGACGAGTGTGATCAGCGGGTTGGCCCGCATGAGGCCGAGGACGATGACGATGGCTGTGCCGAGGACGGGCAGGAAGGCGAAGAAGCCCATCCATGCGCCGCGGCCGGCCATGAAGCGCTCGGCCTTGCGCAGGTTCTCGGGCCCCACGTGCAGATAGCGCTCGATCCACTCGGTGCGGCCGAGACTGCCGATGAAGTAGTTGACGACGGAGCCGAGCACGTTGCCCACGGTGCCGTAGACGACGAGCTGCCAGGTGTCGAGCCCGGTGGCCAGCAGGGCCAGCATGACGGCCTCGCTGGAGAAGGGGAAGAAACTGCCGGCAAGGAAGGCGGCGGCGAGCATGCCCCAGTAGCCATATTGCGCGAGCAGGTCGGTCATGCGGTCGTGAGGAGTGGCCATAGCCGAGTGAGCACGCCGATGACGGCGGCCAAGGCGATGGCGGCGATGAAGAGGGCATTGGTCAGCCGCGACGAGGTGAGGGTGAAGAAGTGGGCGATGAGAGGGCTGGCAAAGACGATCATGAGTCGCATCAGCGTGGCATAGTGCTGTGGCTGGACGACGAGCATGACGGCACAGGCGAAGGTCATCGTTGTGAAGAGGCCGTAGAGCAGACGGATGCGGATCTTGTCCTCATAGCTGCGGCTCCAGAAGTGGACCATGCCGATGATGCTGAGGACGAGGGTGAAGACGAAGATGAGGATCTGCGGGAGGCTGACGACGGAGAGGTCGAAAGGCGTGTGGAGCGTCATGAGACGTTCGGCATGGGCTGTCCAGAGGGTGAAGTCGCCCTCGAAGATGAGCCAGGGGAGCATGAGCCAGTAGGGCGTGGCGATGCCCATCAGCGACGCCAGCCATGACCGCCAGCTGAGCGACTGGAGCTGTGTGGCCATGAGAATCCACAGCAGGGGGACGAGCATGAACGTCTGGACGAAGGTGCACGAAGCCAGTCCGATGAAGAAGAAGGCGTAGAAGGTGCGCCCCCAAGCCTGGCGGTCCTGATAGGTGGTGAAGATGATGAGGCTGGCGGCGACGAAGGAGAGCTGGGTGACCACGGGCGGGATGGGCCCGATGAGGAATCCCGCCGCAGCTGAGAGGATGATGAACGTGCTGGTCACCATGCGGCTGCGCACGCGGATCAGTGCGTTGGCGTTGCTCATCTCGACCATGATATAGGCCGTCAAGGCAAAGCACGCCAGCGAGGCCCAGCCCTCATACGTGGGCAGGGCCCCGAGCAGACTGGCAGCCACCGAGACGACGCCGATGAGTGCGGCTGCGGGCAGCAGCAGTCCGCTCTCGGCTATCTTGTTCTGGAGTCTTTTCACAGGTCGGCGCCGATGTCGCGACGGAAATACTTGTCAGTGAACGCAATCTTCTGGGCGCCCTCGAACGAGCGGCGCAAGGCTTCGGCTTTGTCCTTGCCATAGGACGAGACGGCGATGACGCGTCCGCCGGAGGTGACCACCTGTCCGTCGGCATTCAGGGTCGTGCCGGCATGGAAGACGACGCTGCCCTCCACCTGGTCGATGCCACTGATGGGATAGCCTTTCTTGTAACTCTGCGGATAGCCGCCCGAGACGAGCATGACGCAGACGGCAGCCCGCTCGTCGAACGTGATGGGCCGGCGGTCGAGGTCGCCCTGGGCCACGCCCTCGAAGAGGTCGACGATGTCAGACTTCAGTCGCAGCATGACCGACTCGGTCTCGGGGTCGCCCATGCGGCAGTTGTATTCGATGACCATCGGCTCGCCGCCGACGTTGATTAACCCAAAGAAAATGAAGCCTTTATAGACGATGCCCTCATCTTTCAGTCCAAGCACGGTCGGACGGATGATGCGGTCTTCCACTTTCTGCATCCACTCCTTCGTGGCGAACGGGACGGGCGAGACGGAGCCCATGCCGCCCGTGTTGAGTCCCTGGTCGCCTTCGCCGATGCGCTTGTAGTCCTTGGCCTCGGGCAGAATCTTGTAGTGCTCGCCGTCGGTCAGCACGAAGACGGAGCACTCAATGCCGCTGAGGAACTCCTCGATGACCACGCGCGAAGATGCATTGCCGAACATGCCGCCAAGCATCTCACGGAGCTCCTTACGGGCATCGTCGAGCGTCGGCAGGATGAGCACGCCCTTGCCGGCGCAGAGGCCGTCGGCCTTCAGCACGTAGGGCGGCTGGAGCGTCTCGAGGAAGCGGAGCCCCTCGTCGAGGTGTTCGCCGTCGAACGTCTCATAGCGGGCCGTGGGGATGTGGTGGCGCTGCATGAACCGCTTGGCAAAGTCCTTCGAGCCCTCGAGCACGGCGCCGGCCTTCGACGGGCCGATGACGGCGACGTGGGCCGTCCGCCCGTCCTGCTTCAGCTCGTCGTAGATGCCTTTCACCAGCGGGTCCTCGGGACCTACGACGACCATGTCGATGTGCTCGTCGCAGACGAATTGCTTGATGGCCTCGAAGTCGTCAGCCTTGATGTTGACGTTCGTGCCCACCTGAGCCGTGCCGGGGTTGCCTGGGGCGATGAACAGTTTCTCCACTCGCTCGCTTTGAGCCGTCTTCCATGCCAGTGCGTGCTCGCGGCCGCCGCTGCCTAAGAGTAGTATCTTCATAAGTTATCTGTTTTTGATTTGCAAAATTAAGAAAAAAAAACCGAATAGCCATGTTTTTTGCAAGAAAAATAATAAAACGCAAGAATAAGGAGTGACGAATGGGGTATTGTATTTATGAATAGCGCATTTGTAAAAAGGAAATATAAAAGCGGCGCTTTTCGATGAAAGCACCGCTTCTTACTGATGTTTTTTCGTATGGCTCACATGCTCTGACGGCTTATCTGAGGGCTTTGCGTACTGTGCCGTCGTTCTGACGGATGAGCACCATGCCACGATGGTGAGCGCCAGTCAGCCTGCCGTCAAGCGTGTAGATGGTTTCCCGGCCTGTGGCCACGGGCTTGACGTCGGCAATGCCCGTCGACTGGTCGGGCAGACCGAAGGCAGACAGTCCGCCGAACTCGTTGACGGCCTGCACTTTATAGTCGGCGCCAGCCTCGGTGGCAAACTCGGTGTCGGTGGTGAAGCCGACCACCTCGTCGCCACAAGTGACGACGTAGCAGATGGCGTAAGGCACGGCCTCCCAGCTGATCTTGCCGTCGAGCACAGTCGTGACGGGAGCCTCGCAGGCCTCGCACATCAGGTCGGGCTGCCAGTTGTCGTCGCCGCTGCAGACGTTCTTCAGGGTGTACTCGGCAGCCTCCTCAGCGGTGAGGTAGTTCTTGGCCTTCCCGTAGACACGATTGCCATCGTCGTCAGTATAATAATAGGTGTCGCGTCGCTGTGAGAGGTCGACGGGGTTCCCCTCTGCATCGACCGTGTTGTAGTCGGCCCACAGAGCGGGCAGACCGCCCATTGTCTCGTACCAGCCAGCAGCAGGGATGTTGATGAAGGTCTGCAGGTTGATGAAGACCGTCTTGGGCGAGTTGTGCCAGGGGCGTCCGAGCCAGACGTCTGTGACGTTCATGCCCTTGATGGACCGCAGCACGTTGTTCATGAAGACGTAGCCCCACTTCACGTCGGCACCATGCGAAGGAGCGACGATGAAGCCGCCGCTGGGTCGGTTGATTTCGAGCGTATCACCGTCCAGATAGACGTTGCCACTGTTGTAGATGAAGTCAACGGCACCCTCGATGAGCGAGTTCTTGATGTAGTGGCGGTTGTTCGAGGTCGAAGTGGTGATCCAGGTGTCCTGATAGGAGAGCAGGCGCACCCCGTTCAGGGCAATGCGGTCGCCCATGGTGTTGAGTGCCAGTGCCTGCGGACCGGCCTGTTTCTCGTGTCCCCAGCTGTTCTCGATGGTCAGGTTCTCGAAGAAGTCGTTGCCAGACTTCACGGTGAGCGTGGCGCCGAGGTCAGTGCCTACCGAGGTGTCGCCGCCCGAGAGGGCATCGTTCATGATGACGGTCTTGTCGCGGTTCTGTCCGATCAGGTGAATGTAGGACTTGTTGGCCGGGATGTTCACATGACCTTTATACTCGCCGTTCTTGATGAAGATGAGCCAAGGCAGGGCACGGTCAGCGGGAGCCGCGTCGATGGCTGCCTGGACGGTCTTGTAGACCCCACCGGCGAAACCGGTGGGTGCGGTGCCGTTGGCGTCGACGACGGCGTCGTAGAGGCGCGCTGCGGGCTGACGGCGCTCCATCGTGGTGAAGCGGATGGTGGCGGCAGCAACGGGCTGTCCGCTGCGGCTGAGCAGTACGCCTTCAGGCATTTCGAAAGCATATTCGGTGGCATAGTCGAGCCCGATGTACTTGAAGACGGCGCTCTTGCCGCTGATGATGGGCTCGATTTGCTTGCCGTTGAGAGTGGCACAGCCCTTGCCGGCCTTGATCTTCTTGTCGAAGGTGAGGATGACTGAGCCGTTGGCGCTGACGCCTTCAGCCCCCTGTTCGGGATTGCTGCTCACCAGCACAGCCTCCTCGTCGGCCAGTGTGCCGGCGTCGGCGGTGACGAAGATGTCAGTGATGGCCAGACCGTCGTAGTCGGTGTCATTGCCCACCAGCTCGCTGTTGCGGTCGGGCATCCAGCGAACGTAGACGCGCTCCTGCTCGTCGGCATCGCTGCCCAGGGCGACGTCCTCCTTGTCGAACCAGCCCGAGCCGGTGATGTTGAAGGTTTCGACGGTGGTATAGTTCACGCCGTCGACAGAATACTGCAGGTTGTTGACGCTGTAGGTGTTGTAGCTGCAACCCAGCGAGCTCGTCACCTTGATGTTCTTGTAGCCCTTGGTAGAGAACGAAGCCTCGAAATAGAGCCCCTGCGAGCGGAGCTTCCAGATGCGGGCAGCCCAACGGCCGTTTTCGGCGCCGTTGCCGATGCCGCGTGTCAGCCATCCGCTGGTCTCGCCGTTGTCGTTGTGCAGCGAGAGCAGTCCGGCGTTCTCAGAGTCGCTCTTGTAGTCGGCGGCACGCTCCTGAGCGGGCTGGTCATAGTAGAAGTCCCATCCCACGATGTAGTCTTCGGCTGAGAAGTTGGCTGTGAGATACTTGTCGCTGTCAATATGGATGGTGCGCTCAATGTCGGTAGTGTTGTCCTCCCATCCGATGAACGTGAGCACCTTGTTCGACAGGGCCGTGAGCTTCACGTCCTGGCCCTCCTCATACATGCGCTTGCCGTCAATCATAGTGCCCTCGGGCTGAATCTGCACCAGATTGTCACGAGCCCCTTCAGTGAGGGTCAGGTTCAGGGCATAGGTGTTGCTCTTTGTGAAGGTGGCTGTCAGGTCCGTGTCGGCCGTCATGGTGAACGTGAAGGGATTCTCGGTCGAGACTTCGTTGCCCTCAGCGTCGACCCAGGCGGTGAAGTGATAGCCGAAGCTCTCCTGAACGCTGACCGACACCTCGTCGCCCTCGTCAAACTCAGTGGCGTTCGGCGTGATGGTCAGTTTGCCGGCCTCGTCGCTTTCTAACTTCACGTTGAGCGTATAGTGGGCCACATCCTGCGTCGTGCCCGAGAGTTCACCCTCGATGATGATGTCGGCGAAGCCAACCTGCTTTGAATTGCCCAGACCGTAGAGGTTTAGGCGCAGGCCGCAGAGGCCGTCGCACGGCTTCGCGTTGTCGATGGGCTCGTCGAATTCGGTGACGTTTGGCGTAGCATTGTTGCGGGCGGGCGTCACGGCCGTAGCGATGGTAGAGGTCGTGCCGTCGGAATTGATCCAACTGACGTCCACCTTGCCGCCGTCGGTGCCGAAGCGGGTGGTCTTGAACCTGACGTTCGTAGGCAGGAACTTCAGTCCGGCCACGGGAATCACCATGAAGTCGATGCGGTTGCCGTCGTTGGCGCCGCCCTCATTGCTGTTGACGGGCTGGAAGCGCGTCTGGCCGCTGTTGGCATCCTTCAGCGTCAGGTTGTCGCCATGCTCCACATAGCTGGTCTTGAAGTAGGGAGCCGAGGCCTCGTCGAACGTGGCTACCTGACCTTCGCTGCCCTGATTGAAGGGGAACGTGATGGTGGCCGACTCGCCCTCGAGCGTCTCAGCCACGAACTTCTCTTTGCCGTCGAACGCGAAGTTGTTGATGTTGGCCGTGGTGCCGTTGCCACCGACAGAGTTGAAGTTGATTGTCATGACGTAGCGACCCTTCAGCATCTCACCCGTACGTAGTGAGTATCTCTTCGAGGCGCTGTCCCAGTTGCCGTTGTTCTCGATGTCGACCGTCTCGTTGCATACTTCCAGGCCTTCAGCATTCGTTATGACAAAGTTGATGCTCACGTTAGGCTGGGTCGTGCCGGCGGTGAAACTGACGTCGTAGTAGGAGGCATTCATCCGGTTGTCAATCTTATAGACGGCATAGTCGCCATTGTTCATCCAGTCGATGTGATGGTCGGAGCCGAACGAGGCGCGCGAGCCGTGCAGTTCGCCGTTCTCCATCACCCAAGGCGTTTCTGCCGTGGTGGGTATGACGTTCACCACTTCCACTTCGCTGAACGAAGCCACGATGCTGGTGTTCTCTTCAATAGTAAAGGTGTAGGGATTGTCCTCCGAAATCTTGTTGCCTTCTGCGTCCAGCCAGCAGCTGAATTCATAGCCTTTATTGGCTGTGGCCGTGACGGTGACTTCAGCCCCCGGCGCATAGAGCGTACTGGCCGACGTCACCTGTCCGGCACCGGCGGGAGTGACCTCCGTGGTGAGCAGGCAGAGGTCGCCCACCTCCAGTTCGCTGAAGACGATGTTGTTAACATTCGACGTGTAGCCGCCACCGCTGAGGAAGTTGACGACGAAGGTCTTCTCGCCTTCGGCCATCTGGGCAGTGGTCACGGTGTAGGTCTTGAAGTTCTGCCATCCGTTGGCTTCGACGCTGATGGTCTTGTCCAGTTCGGTTCGACCAGTGGCGTCGTCGGTGATGACGAGGCGCAGCGTGTTGCCGGCATTGGCCGTAGCGGCACCCAATGAAATCTGATAGACGGCACCGTCAACGGTGTTGTTCAGCGCAAACGTAGCCGAACCGGGATTGCGGAAGGAATCGAACTGCGGGTCGTCGACGCCGTCGGTCTTGATGACGCCGTTCACCAGCGTAGCCAGCGAGAGGTCGAACGGATCTTCGGCAGGCAGGCTGATGGCGTTGGGGTTAGCCACATATTCCTCGCCGTTGATGGTGAGGTAGTCGAGGTTCCAGTTGGAACTGAAGCCGTTGGCAAAAAGAAGCCTGACGATGGCTTTGTCCTTATTGACGGCGGGAACGCTGATGGTTCCGTCGTTGTAGGTCCACCATGTGCCGGCGGTTTTGTATTCACCACATTCTGTCCAGGTCTTGCCGTCGTCGGTGCTGACGACTGCCTGCAGCATGGCCTCGGCATTGCCGCCGTAGGAGCAGGCCAGTGAGAGGCTGATGTTCTTATAGCCCTTGGTGGGGAACTGCACCTCGTAGTAATTGGCATGCTGCGAGGCATCGGTCAGTGAGGTCATGTTGCTGGCCTCGGTGTCGTTGACCACACGGAAGACGTGGTTGTTCCAGCCGGAACAAAGTTGCCAGTAGCGTGCGGTGCGACCGGTGATAATGTAGTCGGCAGCGGTTCCGACGGCTTCGTTGGCCACGATCATCGGCTGACCCGCATTGAACCATTGGGCACTCACTTCGGCCCAATCAGCTGCACCGGGCGTGTAGACGTTGTCGGCTACGGTGTAGCCCGTTTCGAACGTCCAGCTGGCCAGCTTCACTGGGTCGGCCTTCGTCTGCGCGGCTGTCCATGAGAGGAGAGCGGTCAGGCAGACGATGAAAAGCTTTGTCTGTTTCATAGATTTGTTGTTTTAGTTAATAATATAAATATATTAGTGAATGATTTTCTTTGTCGGGCCTCCTTCGGCGCGGACAAGGACGATGCCGTGCCGAGGCTCAGCGAAAGGGCGGCCCTGAAGGTCGTATGAGTTCATAGTTCTTAGTTCATGGTTCATTGTTTTGCTGATGCCTTCGGTAGCGGCCTCGCTGGCCATGCCGTGGATGGTGAGGTCGGAGAGACAGATGGTCTTGCCCGTGGCGGCACCGTTGTACCAGGGATAGACGCGCACCAGTAGCTCCTGTCCGGGCCCGATGGTGAGCACTGGCTTGGCCTCCACCCACTGCGGGTTGTTGGCGGGCATCTTGTTCATCTCGAAGATGGTGGTGCGGGTCTCGAAGTTGTCGGTCGAGTAGTAGACGTGGCAGCACATGCCGTTGCCGCCGCAGCCCGTGACGAATAGCGAGATCTGGTCGATGTCGAGCTTCATGCCGTCAGCGGGCTTGATGCCCCACTGGATGTAGCGGTCGGGGTTGTCGTCGATCTCGTCGGCAGGCCAGTTGTCGCCAGTAAGCAGGTTGCGCTGCGTCTTACGGCTGGCGTCGAAGCCGGTCCATTCGGGCCATACCGTCTTGGCGTTAGGGTTGGCATAGCGTTGCACGTACATGCCCGTCCAGCTTTCGGGTGTGATGGTGGCTGGACCGTCGAGGGTGTAGCTGTCGTCCTGCTCCAGCCGCCAGTAGGCGGTGACCTCAGTGCCACCCTCCAGCACGACGGCTGAGGCCGCGACGGGAATCTCGATGGTCTTGTCGCCCGAGGCGATGGTGATGCGTCCCTCCAGGGGCGTGCTGTCGGCGATCGTCACCCGGGCATAGAACAGCTGAATGAGGGTCGAGGCCTGATAGCTGAGGCTGAGCGTGGACTGCCAGCTGGTCTTGTCGGTCGATAGCTCAATGCCGTCGGTGGCGCTGATGCTGACCTGTCCGCTCTCTGGCTGCAGGCCGAATCCGCTGAGCGTATATTCCTTGCTCAGCGTCTGACCGACGTAAGCCTGTCCGAAGTTGCCGTCGAGGGGCGTCACCGACAGGTCCTCGGGAATGGCGATGTGCTCGGAGAGGATGCCCTGCTCCTTCATCAGCTGTGCACAGGTGCGGGCCACGAGCAGGGCGCCCGTGGTGTTGAAGTGGGTCGACCCCTGACCGTCGAACAGCATGCCGTTGCACTTCGTCGGGCCGTAGCTCTCGTAGAGCCGGGCCGTCGCCTCGGTGAGGTTGATGAAGGGGATGTCCTCTTCCTGAGCCAGTTGCTCCATGTGGTAGGTGTAGTCCATGCGGTGGTCGTCGGCTGCCACCTTGTTGCCCGTTGTGGGCCCATGCTCGGTGAGAATAGAAAAAGAGTCGCCCAGGTCGTGGCGGCCGTTGCGCCGGATGCTGTTGCCGGTGAAGTAGCTGCGGCAGACGGCTCCCACGAGGATGGGCTGTGCGCCAAGCTGGCGCACCTCGTCGCAGATTTTCTTCAGGTTCTCCCTGTAGGTGGTCGAGGGGATGCTGCCACGCAGGTCGACGGCGTCGGCCTTGGCCTGGTCGCCGATGCTGAGGTAGTAGTCGCGCAGTTGTCGGCCGTCCATGCCGCCGTTCTTCTCGTCGTTGTGTGCAAACGAGACGATGACGTAGTCGCCCGGCTCCACTTTCTTCTTGGCCGTCTGCCAGAGTTCGTCGTAGCCGCCGTAGGAGTCGCGTCCGCCCTTGGCATAGTTGATGCTGGTCCAGCCGTCGGTGAGGAATTGTCCGAAGTACATGCCCCAGCCGCGGGTGACAGTGGCCTGCTCTTCGTAGGGTGCCATGGTGGAGTCGCCCAGCGTGTGTACAATCTTGGCCGATGCTGTCGTCGTGAGCATCATGGCCAATGACATCAATAGAGTTCTTGCATTCATTCTAATATGGATAGATTGTGATGCAAAGATAAAAAGAAAAGGTGAGAAATCGGGGGGAAAAATGCGTCAATAAAGTGGATTATTGTGTCGGACGGGGCATTCTCCACCCGAACGACGCAATAATCCCCCGCATTAAAATCTCAATTTTCAAATCCATTCGTGCGCTTGTAGTCGGAGGGCGACAGGCCGGTGTGCTGCTTGAAGCAGCGGCTGAAATACTTCGGGTCGCTGAACCCGCAACGATAAGCCACGTCGGCCACAGGCAGGTCGGTGGACCGCAGCATCTGGCAAGCATGTTGCAGGCGGGCTTCACGCAGGAAGTCGGTGGGGGTGATGCCGGTGAGCTGCTTCATGCGTCGCTGGAGCACAGAGCGGCTGACGGCGCACGATTCAGCCATCAGGGCTACATCGGCCTCGTCGTTGGCAATGTTCTGTTCAACGAAGTGGATGACGCGTTGCATGAAGGCATCGTCGCGCCCGGGTGTCTCGTCGCTTTCTATGTCAGGGATATTGACAGTGGGGGCGGCCGACTGGAGTGCCTCAGTTGGCTGATGGGCCTCCTCCGTGCGGCGGAGCAGTTCGAGATATTTCTGAAGCGTCTCCTTCTGCTGGCGCTCGATGCTCCGGGTGTGAAACACATAGCTTATGGCCAGCACGACGACAGCGAGTGTGGCCAACACGGCGAGGACGCGGGCCAGTAGCGTCTCGTGGAAGGCTGGCTGCGCAATGATGGTCAGACTGCGCTCGCCGTCGGTCCACTGTCCGGAGGCGTTGGTAGAACGCACGCGCAAGAGATGGGTGCCGGGCTTCAGCTGTGGGAGCGTGATGGCATGGTCGTGGCCCAGGTTGACCCATTCGCCGTCATCGCTGTCGATGCAGAACTGATAGCTGACGGCTGTCGGGTCGGTATAGTCGAGGGCTGCAAAGTGAATGGTCAGGCTGCGCTCGGCGGGAGTCAGGCGGAGGGTGTCCATCGTAGCGACGGCCAACAGGCGGCGGCCGTCGGAGTCTTGCCGGTGGATATCGACAGCGGTGAGCAGCAGTGGTGGTACGAAGGCTGACGACCTGACACTGTCATGAGGCAGGATGACGGCTCCGTCGTTGAGACCAAGGATCCATCGGCCGTCGACGAACAGAGGCCGAGCCTCGCTGAAACGACAATGGCGGAGGAAGAAATGGTGGTCGAGGTTGATGTAGTCCGACTGGTCGGACCAGAGAAAGACGACCTGCGAGCTGCCCGTGACGACGAGCCGGCCGTCAGGGGCGAGTGTCATGGCCTGGGTGACGTCGGTGGGCATGAGGCCTCGTCGGGTGTTGTAGTGGCTGAACGACAGCGTGTCAGCCCCGAGCGCTGATGTCGCTGTCTGGCAGATGCCAGCTGTCTCGGTGCTGACAAAGAGCTGGCCGTCAGTCGTCTCGGCAAGGTCGGTCGTGGCATTGTCGCTGAGGCTGGTGGGGCGGTCGGGCTCTTTGGTGTGGCGTCGGAAGTGCATGGCATCAGTCTGGCCGGACAACGTAGCGGTGACGAGCCCTTCGGTTGTGGCGGCAATGATGGTCTGTCCGTCGCGGGTGATGTGGAGTCTGCGGATGCGCTGGGCTGCGCTGTCAGGGTAGTCGCCTGGATTCAGAATGACGTCGGGGCGTAGGGCGCCGGGGACGGGTATGCAGGCCAGTCCGTCGCCAAGCGTGGCAGCCCACAGTCGTCCGAACCGGTCGGTGGCGAGGTCATAGATACCGCTGTTGGCAAGTGCCTCGACAGGCTCTGGCCTGAACCCACCGTCGGTCCTACTGAGTCTGACGAGCCCGCCAGGCTTGCACCCGAGCCAGATGCTGCCGTCGCCTGTCGCCCCGATGGAGTAGACGGGCTTGCCAAAAGAACGATAGGCCGTGCCGAGACGGCCGTCGGGCCCGATGTAGCCAAGACAACGACCGGAGGTGTCGTAGAGCGCCAGGGCGGCATCGTCCTTGGTCGCTATCCAGATGCGCCCCTCTGTGTCTGCCCACAGACATCTCACCTGGGCTGGCTGGCGGATGGCTATCGGCTTGGCAGGCGGCTGTCGAAGCGAAGAACATCTGAGGCAACCGCCCTGCAGGTTCCAGTGCAGGCGTCTGGCGTCGGTGTAGTCAACGCTGCCGCCGGCTGCCGAACCGCGCGACGTCTGGTGGAAACGGGCCTCAGCTGCCTGGCGGCGGTCCTCTTCGGCGGTGATGTCGGAGAAACGGTAGGTGTCAATCCTGAAGCGGAAGATGCCGTCGTCGGTCATGCAGATGATGTGACCGTCGTCGTCGAGCCAGATGTCGCGCAGCCTGACGCTGCCCATGTGGCAGCCGTCGCCGGGGGTGGGCGTAAAGCGCATGAACTCGTAGCCGTCGAAGCGATAGAGTCCGTTCCAGGTTGCTATCCAGAGCAGCCCGTCGCGGTCGGTGAGTATCTGGGTGGCATGTCCTTGCAGGTCGCTGTTGAACTCGTCGTAGTGGTACAGCTCATGGCTCGTCTGAGCCTTGGCTTCCGTTGACATGAGCATCATGGCGGACAGCAGGCAGACGACTCTCAGGAGGATGGCTGTGAGGCGCTTTTTTGATTCGAATAACATTGCCGGCGTCAATTTTATGTGCAAAGATAATGCTTTTTTCTGTTTTTTCGTTATGATAAGCGGATTATTTGCTTTTTTCGGCCCTAAGATGGGGTATAGCGAGTTAGAGGCCTTCGTCGATTTCGGCTTCAGCAGGCTCATTCGTCAATCTTTCTTTTCCATAGTCGGCCGAAGGCTGTAGGAAAGTGTCAAAATGATTTACAAATGGAGGTGTATCTACGAACAAAGCACCGCTTCGCGGCCCGAGAAGTGCCGCTTTTTGATGCAAAAAGCACCGCTTCTTTCATCGAGAAGCGGTGCTTTATTTTTAGAGATTCGTAATCTGTCTGGAAATCAGTAAGTTGTAAAAATGTAACAAAACATTGCAAAAAATGTTTACAATTGCCGCTGCCGGACGGCCTCGAAGAGGAGGATGGCGGCGGAGACGCTGACGTTGAGCGAGTCGAGACGGCCTAGCATGGGGATGCGGATGTGGGCCGTGGCGGCCTGGCGCCAGGGCTGGGTGAGGCCGGTCGACTCGGTGCCCATGACGATGGCCGTGGGGCGGCGCATGTCGACGTCGTAGTAGGGGCTGGAGTCCTGCAACTGGGCGGTGAGGATGGCAATGCCTTTGTCGCGGAGCCACGCGATGCACTCGTCTGACGTCGTCGCCACGGTGGGCACGGTGAAGCGGGCGCCGATGGACGAGCGGATGAGGTTGGGGTTGTAGAGGTCGGTCAGGGGGTCGCAGACGACGACGGCTTCGGCTCCTGCTGCGTCGGCGGAGCGGAGGATGGCGCCCAGGTTGCCGGGCTTCTCGACGCTCTCGAGGACGACGATGAGTGGGCTCGCGGGCAGCTGGAGGTCGCTGAGCGTGAGGTCGCGTGAGCGGATGATGGCGACGATGCCCTCGGTGGTGCCGCGGTAGGCGATGTGCTCGTAGACCTGGGGGGAGACGTACGAAGTGAGAGGTGCGCGCTCGGCCGAAGGACGCTTGCTACCGAAGGGACGCAAGAAGTGAGAGGTGAGAGGAGGGGCTTCGCGGGCCAGTTCTGGGCATATAAAGATGGTGTCGACCTCGTAGCCGGCCTGAAGACAGTGGTCGAGCTCGCGGCGGCCTTCTACGACGAAGAGCTGCTCGCTGCGGCGTAGGGAAGACTTCTGCTGCAGGGCCAGAAGATGCTTGATGCGCGGGTTTTGTGCGCTGGTGATGGTCTCGTTGATAATCATAACTGGAAAAATGAGAGATGAGAGATGAGAGATGAAAAATATGATTAGACTTGTTGACTGAAAACTAATCATATTTTTCATCTCTCATCTTTCATCTTTTACTTGCCGATGACGACCTTGCGTCCATCGACGATGTAGAGGCCGGACTTCAGTGAGTGGCGGTTGACTTTGCGTCCCTGCAGGTCGTAGACCTCATTGTTCATTGTACATTGTTCATTGTACATTACCTTGATGCCTGTGGCGATGTCGGCCGTGGCAGCCTCGCCCAGACCGCCCATCTCGTTGGCGGCGCGCACGGCCCACTGGGCCTCGGTGTCGTCGACGGTGTAGGTGTTGTCGGTGGTGAAGCCGACGACGCGGCCGTCCTTGACGATGGCGTAGAGCAGGGCGTAGTTGCTGCCCGTCCAGGTGAGCTCAGTGCCGGCGAGTTCTACGTTCAGCGGGGTGGGAGCCTGCTCGGTGAGCAGCGTGGGATCCCAGTCGCCGAAGGTGTTCTTCATGTTGCCGATCTCGAGGGCCTCGTCGGGCGTCAGCACGGGTGCGTTGTCGCTGTTGGCGGCATCCTTGTTCTTGAACGACTTCTTGCGCTGCGACAGGTCGACGGTGGTGCCGCTGGCGGTCATGGAGTTGAACTCAGCGAAGCGCGTCGGACCGTTGTTCCAGTCGCTCCATCCCTCGGCGCGCGGAAGGACCTCCATGCGTGTGTCGATGAAGTAGGACTCGGCACCGCCGGTCCATGCACGGCCCAGATAGTAGTTGCCGTCTACCTTCGATGTGCCGCCCTTGATGGTGCAATCCTTGAAGACATAGCCGTAGTGCGTGTTGCCGCGCGGGGCGGTCAGGTAGCCGCCGTCCTCGGACATGATGAGAGTGACGCGGTTGAAGTAGACGTCGCCGCCGCCGCAGATGAAGTCGGTGCGTCCGCGGATGATGCCGCCCTCATGGTAGGTCACGCCGCGCTCGTTGTCGGGCACGTAGGTGTCCTGATAGGCCCAGAGCGTCACGTTTTTGTAGACGTTGCGTGTGCCGCCGTCGACGAGGATGACGTTGCGGCCGGTGGCATCGCCGGTCGTGGTGTGCAGCTTCAGGTCCTGCATGTACGTGTCGGTGGCACCGCTCTGCAGATAGAGCACGCCGCTGGAGCGGATGCCTTCGAGGACGTTCTGGCCGTCAACCATGGCAGTAGGCATCTCGTTGGTGATGGTGGTCAGCTCGGGATTCTCGCCGATGAGCGAGACGTTGGGCGTGTTGAAGTAGGTGCGCGGGTCGGCATAGTAGTTGCCGTCGCCGTGGTCGCCGTCGGCCACGATCTTGGCTGTCTGGTTGGCGGGCAGCACGTAGTCGCCCTGGCGCAGGAAGATGCGGTAGCGCTCTGTCGTGTTCTGACGGGCAGCGGCGGCTTTGAGGGCCTCGGCCAGGGTACCGTCGTCGGGCACGATGAAGTCGTAGAGGTGCTTCTCGACGGTGGGCCGCACCATCGTGGTGAAGCTGATGCTGATGTCGGTGGCAATAGCGTTGCCAGTGAGGTCGCTGACGCTGCCCTCGGACAGTTTGAAGACGTATTCGGTGGAATATTCCAGACCCTTATACTCGAAGGTGATGGTCTTGCCGTTGACGTTGCCCTGGGTGGGATTCTGCGTAACGCTGTTAATGCGCGTGTCGTTGATGTAGCCCACGGCATCAGCGGCCATCTTGATGCGCTCGTCGAAGGTGAGCACGATGCGACCCGAGGCCGATGCGCCGGTGGCGCCGTCGGCGGGGACGGTAGAGACAAGGACGGGTGCCACGCCGTCGTCAACGAGCTTAGGTGTGCCGGTGATGAAGAACATGGCGAGCGTGTTGCCGTCGTTGGCCGACTCGGTGCCGTCGACGTTGGAGTCCATGTCGGCCTTCATGCGGATGTAGAGTTCTGCCTGGTTGTTGGCCTCGGCAGGCAGCTGCTTGCTGAAGGAGACGGCCTTCTTGGCGGCTGTCATGGTGATGCTGCCGAACTTGGTCCACTTCTCGCCGTCGAGCGAATACTCTGCGTCGTAGGTCTGATAGGCGTTGTAGTTGTAGAGCATCTGGAACTGAACGTTGATGTCGGAGAAGTCGGCGGCGTTGACCTTCGTCTGCCACCAGGTGGTGCCGATCTCGACGTCGTTGCGCCAGTTGACGGCGGCACCGGCGAACGACTCGTAGCCGCCGGCGGCCATGGTGCTCTTGTCGAGCCATCCTGAGGTTTGGCCGTCGGGATAGACGAGCGAGAGGGCGGCCGTCTCATTGTCCTCGGAGGCGAAGTCGGCCTTGCGTCCGCTGCCGCCGGCGAGGTAGAAGTCCCAACCGGCGATGATGTCGGCCTCGGAATAGTAGGCCGTCAGGTCGACGTCGGCCGTCATCGGGATGAGCTTCTGCGAGTAGGTGTCGCCGTCGCTCCAGTTGGTGAAGGCGACGAGCCCCTCATACTGGTCGGCCGAGAGCTGCACGGCCTGTCCGGCCTCATACATCATGCGGCCGTCGACCATGGTGGGCTCGGGCGAGATCTTGACCATATAGTTGTTGGTGCCGTCGACGGTGAGGTTCAGGGCGTAGGTCTCCACCTTCGTGAAGTTGGCTGTCAGGACGGCGTCGGCATTGACGGTGTAGACGAAGCGGGGCTCCTCGGAGACGACGCTGCCGTCGGCATCCGTCCAGTTGACGAAGTCGTAGCCGAAGGCCTCCGTGGCGGTCAGTGTGACCTCGCTGCCTTCCTCATACTCGGCTGCGGCGGGATAGACGCTCACCGTGCCGCCCTCGGCAGGCGACGCCTGGGCGCTCAGGTCGAAGGTGGCGACGTCGATGGTCTCGCCGTTGGCGATGCCAGTGATGGTGAGCTTGCCGATGCAGATGTTCTTATTGTTGGCACAGTCGGAGATATAGAAGCGGAAGGTGAATTCGCTGACGGGCTTGACGTTCAGGTCGTGGCTGTGCATGAGCTTGGCCGTGCCTGTACCGCCATACTCGGTCGTGCCGTTGACGCCGTTGTTGCGCAGCAGGTCGGGCTTGGGGTCGATCTTGGTGATGCTGCTCTCCTGGCCGTCGAGGGTGTAGCTCCACGAGTAGGTGGCACCGTCGGTGCCGACCTTGACGGCGGCATAGCTGACGTTGGTCGGCTCGAAGGTGACGCCGGCGGCGGCCTTCACGCGATATTCGACCATGACGCCCTCGTTGGTGCCGGCGTTGCTCGTCTTGGGAGTGTACTTCACCATCTGGGTATTGAAGTAGGTGGCAGTCTCGACGGTCAGGCCGGTGCCGGTGCTGACCGATGCAATCGAGATGGCGTCAGCAATGTCGGCGCTGACGGTGCCGCTCTGCTCGTTGCCGACGGGCCATTGGATGGTGCCCTCGGCGTCTTCGAACGTCTTTCCGCCCTGGGCATTGGCGTTGGCTGAAGCCATGCCGCTGAGGGCGAGCATCATCATCAGCTTGGTAGTTAGGTTTTTGTAGTTCATAGTTGGATGTTGTTTAATGATGGATTGAAATGGTTATTTGACGATAATCTTGCGGGCTGTGCGGCCTTGTCCGGGGCGACTGACAGATTCGACGGCGATGTCCTTGGCGGGGCGGGCGATGCGCTGACCGTTCAGGTTGTAGTAGTCCGGGCGTTGCAGGCCGACGACCTGGATCGTGTCGGTGGTGATGCCTCCCGTGCTCTCCTGGATGACGTCGCCCGTGATGACGACGTTGCCGATGGCAGTGGCCTTGCCGGCATTCAGCCCGTAGATGTTGATGACGAGCCGGCTCGTGCCTTCGCAGGGGACGGCGTCTGTGATGGTCTTCTCATATTCCGTGTAGGCATTGCGGGCTGGCTCGAGAGCATTCTCGATGATGGTGTTCTCCGAGGCTTGCCACGTGACGGCCTCGACGCCGGAGTCAGTGCCGCCGCGCTCGGTGTAGAAGGCTACCTTGGTGGGCTGAAACCGGTAGCCGTCGGCAGCCGTGAGGCTGAAGGTGACGGCATTCGACGCCGCAGGGCCGTTCTCCTTGGCCGCAGCCTTGAAGTCGGTCATGAGGCTGCGGCGCGTGCCGCTCATCGTCAGGTTAGAACCGACGGTGACGGCTGCGGCCGTGACGTAAGGGGCCAGCTCGGTGCTGACCTCACCCGTCTCGGCCTTGCCCGTGTTGAGCTTCCAGGTGATGGTGCCCGTGGCTTTCACGTCACCATCGCTGGGAGTAGGGTCCACCTCGGTGGTGATGTCTTCGTTGATAGCCTTCACCAGGACTTCCCATTCGTTGTAGTAGGGGGGATAGTAGTCGCGAAGGGCGTCGGTGGCGTCCTCATTCTCGGCGAGCATGATCTGCTGGACGAGCTGATTGCAGTAGACCTCGACGTTGGTGTACCATTTGGCGGGGTCGACGGTGTAGGCATTGGCATCGGAGGCGTCGTCGGGATTGAGCCCGTTGGCCAGCTCCCATTCGTCGGCCATGCCGTCCTTGTCGTTGTCGAAGCCTGTCGGACGGCTGCCACGGCCGAAGTTCTTCTCGGTGTAGCCCTCAACGTCGCTGACGAGGTCGATGCGGCCGGCCTTGCCGGTGACGGAGCCGCTGTAGAGGGCTGTGGCGTTTTCTGCCTCGTAGACGTAGCGGGTGTCCACCTCGTCGGAATAGAGCGAGGCACCGGCATGGGCCAGCACCTGCGTGTAGGCAGTGGCGGCGTCGTGTGTGGTCACCTTGCCGGTCGGTGCGGGCTCGTCGAGACGGATGCGCACGTAGTCGGTGGTGCCTTGGGTCAGGTATTCGGTGTCAGCGCCGTTGTAGCGTCCGGGATCCTTCGAGTAGCGGTCGCCGTCGTGGGTGATGGTGCCGCTGTCATAGCTCATCTGGCCCCAACCGGCGGCAGCGTCGTCGATGAGGTTGCCTTCGAGATAGTAGCGGCTGGTCATGCCCCAGTATTTGGGGTAGCCCTCAGAGTTACCACTGGCGCCGACGGTGACCGTCGTCAGTCGGGTGGTGGCGCCTGCTGGACCGCTCTTGTAGTAGTTGCCCACCATGTTGACCTTGCCGCCGCCGGGGCCGCCGTAGCAGCCGTTGCCGCAGTTGTAGACGACACAGTTGCGGAAGTCGACGTTTTCGGCCTGCACGGCGTTCTCCCATTGATACTGCAGGTAGAGCCGGTTGGCGGTATAGCCCGTCCAGTCGTAGCGGGCGCCGTTGAAGCGGGGTGTGCGGTTGCCGTGGTGGATGAGCAGGTTGTGGTGGAAGGAGGCCAGCTTGCCGCCCCAGATGCCGCCGTAGCCGTGGGCCCCCTTGCCGTGGCCGGCGTTCATGAGGCTCTCGCCGATGGTCGACCACTGGAGGGTGAAGTTGTTGTTGTCGTAGAACGACGCCACCTCGTCGATGCTCCATGAGAAGGAGCAGTGGTCGATGATGATGCCTGTCAGATGGCGGGCCCATGAGGCGTCGGCCCCGTCGTTGACGTTTCGCTCCTGGCCGCGGCGCACGCGCAGATAGCGCATGATGATGTTGTTGCCGGCGGGCGAGACGGTGTAGTAGCGCAATGTGATGCCCGGGCTGGGGGCCGTCTGTCCCATGATGGTGGTGTTGGCGCCGATGCTGACGTCGCTGTTGAGGGCAATGACGCCGCCGACGTCGAAGACGACAATCTTCTTGTCGCTGCCGCTGACGGCCTGGCGGAAGGAGCCGGTGCCCGAGTCGTTGAGGTTGGTCACGTGGATGACCTTGCCGCCGCGACCGCCAGTGACGTAGCGGCCGTGGCCCTCAGCGCCAGGGAAGGCAGGGGCCTGGGCCATGGCGGCTGTCATGGCGGCGAAGAGAAGTAGATTTGTAAGGAGAAGTTTCATTGTTGGTTGTTGTTTCGTTATTCTCTTTTTTTCGTTATATCGTTATATCGTTATTTCGATATTTCGATATTTCGATATTCGTTATTCCTTAATTCCTTTATATTATTGCATGCGGTTGAGGCCTTCCCAGCGGACACGCCATGTGCCGTCTTGGGGGAAACCGGGGTTGAGGGGCTGGGGACAGCCGTCCCAGCCGGCACACATCATGGCGACGGCCGTGAGCAGGGCGCCGTTGCCTGGCAGATAGAGACGCAGGCGGTCGGCCGTCTGGAAGTTGTGGCCCTGCTTGAGGTAGGTGTTCTTCTGCGTGTCGATGAGCAGGGCCTGGAGAGCCGTCTCGGGCTGTCCGAGGCGGGCGGCGGCCATGGCCGTCATGCCGTAGTCCCAGCCCCAGGTGGTCGGCCAGTTCCAGTTCTGCATGACCCAGGCGAGGGTCTTGTTAGCTGCGACAGTGTCGCAGCTCACCGGACTGGAGGGGAGCATGCCGAGGGGGCCGAGCACGGCGGGATGGTCGGAGCGGTTCTTCAGGGCGAAGTCATCTTCAGAGATCTCCTTGGCGGCAATATGGGTCGACGTGTCGAAGGGATCGAAGGCCTGGCTCTTGGCCTTCTTGTCGAAAGGCTTGATGGGCAGTCCGGCTACGAGGACGCCGTCCTGCTGCGGCAGTGGCGAGAGGTGGGCGATGATGTCGTCCCACTCCTTGTGGCGCTGCAATCCCTGACGCTCGCGCCACTGCTGGGCCACGCTGAGTCCATAAGCCCAATAGGCCAGTTCAAAGGGATGATTATAGGAGAAATCCTTCGACATCGACTCCTGCATGGCTGTTGCCCCACGAAGATAATACGTCTTCGTCTTGGCGTCGAAGCTGACAAAGTCGGCCATGAACTCAGCCGTCTCCTCCACCTGCCGGCCATACTTGGCGAGCGTCTCTTTCGAAGGCTTGCTGCGATACATCTCCTCAGCCATATATATATAATGTGGCTGTTGCCAGACGAGGAACGAGCCCGTGTTTGACGGGGCCTCGCCAGCCCAGGGGTCGGTCATCTTCATCCAGCGGATGCCGCGGAAGCCTTGGCGCTGTGCTATCTTCTTTGCTTCAGGATAAGCCACGCGGTTATACCAGTCGAGCACCTGGGCCACGACCTCGGGGCGGTTCCACAGGGCGAAGTCGACCATGTGCCACCACGTCATCTCGAGATGCGGCCGGCCGAACCATGAGTTATAGGTCAGGCCCGTCTCCTGCGGCGGCTGGGCGTTGGCGCAGTTCACCTGCGTCAGATATTGCGAGAGGACGACGCGGCGCTCCAGCTCCTTGGCGCGTGGGTCGGTGCACTGGGCGAAGTCGACGATGGCGCCCTGCTGCCACCAGCGGTTCCATGCCCGGATGATGGCCCGCAGCTCCTGGTCGAAGACGAGTGAGGTGGCCACGGCATCGCCACGCACAGGGCTGTAAATAGCCTTGAAAGAGAGGACGTCAGCGTTGGTGGTCAGGGCGAAATCGTGGGGAGCGCGCTCCGTCAGGGTGGCGTTGCCTTCCCAGTGGAGGGTGATGTAGTAACGTGTAGAGTCAAGGCTGTGCTCAATGACGGCATAGCTGGCGCCGCTGTCGATGATGCGCGACGTGTGGCGTTCGGGCTTGGTCCAGTCGCTGGCGGCGTCGGCATGTCGGCCCGTGGGGTAGGGCAGGCGTAAGCTCACCTGGGCGCGACCATCCTTGAGCAGGGGCGTCTTGATGCGGTAGATGACGGCGTCGCAGTCCTGGAGGGCGGCGGTGGTGACGTCGACGGGGAAACCGTCGACCGCGAGATGCGACTCAATCTTGCCGTCGTAGGGCTGCAGCTCCTGGCGGATGTCGGTGAGGTCCTTCAGTTCAACCTTCGAGCCGTCAGCATGCTTCATGTCAAGTCCGATGGCGCCGAGGTTGAGGCGGTGCGGGTTGACACGGAAGTAATCCGTGGCGGCAACGCGCCGGAGGGCAGCGGTGCTGTCGGCAGCGGAACTGCCGGCCACACTCTTCTGCTTATACTCCACGGCGTAGACCTCCTGATGTCCGTGGCCGAGGTCAAAGGACTTCTCGGACTCCGAGCGCATCAGGGCGCTGGTGTTTTCGAACTTATGCCATCCCCAGTCGGACATGGCTGTCAGAGGCACACCTGCCTCATAATCAAAAGGGAACGACTGCAGGCCGGTGACGTCGACCGTCGTGGCGAAGTGGCCGTTGCCGACGGTGAGCGAGGCCAGGGGGTCGGCCTCGGTGATGACGGGGTTGTTGCGGCTGACGACGGCCTGACGGTTGATCTCGGCGAGGGCGTTCGTGGTGTCATAGCCCATCTGCTCCATCTCGAGCGAAGCCCAGATGAACGGGCCGATGCCCTTGGCGTCGTTGTCGCGGATAGGCTCCGAGAGGTAGTAGTCGTAGCCACCGTCGCGGCGGCGGTTCTCCTTGACCGAGCCCTTTGGGTTCACCTGTTTCATGGCGGCGACGACCTCGTCAGTGGCGGCAGGGCCGAGTCCGGCGACTGAGCAGCAGTTGGTCAGCGAGATGGTCTTGTCTTCATTGACGCGGATGAAGTTGTTGATGATGCCGCGGTAGGCGCGTATGCCAGCATCGCGATATTTGGCGCCGACATAGCCCTTGCGGTAAGCCTTGAGCAGGGCGTAGGTGAACATGGCCGAGCAGGTCGACTCGAGGTAATTGCCTTTGCGTCCAGGCGAGTCCATCACCTGATACCAGACGCCCGACTGCTTGTCCTGCCACTTCAGGATGGCGTCGAAGTCGCGGCGGAGCAGGTCGATGACCTCCGAGCGGCGGCTGTAGTCCTCGGGCAGTGCGTCGAGCACCTCGATGAGGGCCATCGTATACCATCCCTGGGCGCGGCCCCAGCAGTGCTGCGAGAGTCCCGTCTGCGAGTCGGCCCAGAAGGCCTTGCGCGTCTCGTCGTAGGCGTGGCGGTTGAGGCCCGTCTTGGGGTCGAGGGTGCGCTCGTAGGTGATCTTGAGCTGGTCGACGGCGTCGTCGTAGATGGATGAGGGATCCGCAACACTGTTGCGGCTCACCGAACGGGAACGGCCGGATGCCTTCTTACTGGCGGCGGCAGTGATGGGGGCGGTCAGACAGCGGTAGGGCAGGCCCATGAAGATGCCGTCGAGCCATACCTGGTAGGCGTAGATGGCCTTGTGCCAATACACCTTGTCGGCCTTGGTGCGCGGTTGGTCCTGCAGCTGCTTCATCATGGTCTGCATGGCCTTGAGGTTCTTCTCCTCGGGCCACTGCTGATACATGCGCGTGACGAAGTGGCCGGTGCGGATGTTGTCGAGGTTGTAGTCGAGGATGTTGTAGCCGCGGATGTCGCCCTTGGCGTTGATCATCGTGTCAGTGTATTCCTGGCAGTAGCGGCGGATGTCGTCGCCGCCGTAGCGCAGATAGGTGTCGAGCATGCTCTCGAGCTCGATGCCCATGACGTAGGACCACTTGGGTCGTGTCGAGAAATCGAGCAGGTATGACTTCGGCACGCGCTTCATCTCAGAGCGGGTCATCCACTCCGAGTAGTGCTTGTAGGGCATTTCGGTGAGGCAGAGCGAGCCGTTGCAGAAGTAGTTGTCGTAGTTGATGTTGCGTGTCAGGCCGGTGATCTTGTTGCCCTGCTGCACGCCGTCGAAGCGGCAGTTGCGCAGGTTGACGTCGTAGACGTTGCAGACGGTGTCGAGGGCAATGACGAGCACGCCGTACTTCGACTTGCCGCAGGTGACGTTCTCGACGTTGACGTTGCGCACGGTCGGGTTGAAGCCTCGGCAGCAGACCTCGTTGTGCTCATAGTCGAGGTTGATCTTCACGACGGCCTCGCCGCACTGTCCCACCTTGATATTGCGCATGTTGATGTTTTCGATGACGCCGCCGCGACACGAGTTAGTCTTGATGCGCAGCACGCGGTCGAGGTTGGGCGAATCCATCACGCAGTCGTGGGCATAGACGTTCTGGCAGCCGCCCGAGATCTCTGAGCCGACGACGACGCCGCCGTGGCCGTTCTTCATCTCGCAGCGGCGGATGATGATGTTCTTCGAGGGCATGTTACGCTCGCGTCCGTCGCGGTTGCGTCCGCTCTTGATGGCGATGCAGTCGTCGCCCGTGTTGAAGAAGCAGTCCTCAATGAGCACGCGGTCGCAGCACTCCGGGTCGCAGCCGTCGCCGTTGGGGCCGTCGTTGATCATCTTCACGCGGCGCACGGTGACGTCCGTCGAGTGCAGGGGATGGATCACCCAGAAGGGCGAGCGCAGCAGCGTGACGTCCTCGAGCAGAATGCGCTCGCACTTGTTGAACGAGACGAGTTGCGGCCTCAGTCCATCCTTCGGGCCGAAGACGCGCTCAGGCGAGCGCTGACCCTTGTCGTCGTACATGGGGATGCCGTCCTCGCCGTTGCGCAGCAGTCGGGGGCGGGCCTCCAGCTTCTGGCTGATCATGCCCTCCTTCCATCCGTAGCGGGGGGCGCCGCACCATGGCCACCACGTGTCGTTGCTGCCACCGCCGTCGATGGTGCCGAGGCCGGTGATGCCGATGTCGTGGGCACGGAAGGCATAGACGCATGGCGACAGGTTGAAGCACTCCAGTCCCTCCCACGACGTCTCGACGATGGGGTATAGCTCGGGCTGGAAGACAAACTCGAGCACGGCTCCCTCCTCGACGACGAGGTTGACGCCGCTCTTGAGCTCGATGGCGCCCGTGTAGAACTTCTGTCCGGCAGGCACGATGACGCGTCCGCCGCCCTTCTTCGAGCAGCGGTCGATGGCCTTCTGGATGGCCTTCTGGTTCTGGGCGGCCGTGGCTGACGGCTTGGCGCCCATCTTGGTGATGACGTACTCGGCGTCCTTGAACTGCGGAGCCTGGATGCTCTTTTCAATCTGCTGATAGAGCTGGTCGTTCCATTGTGCCATAAGGCTCAATGGCAGCATGAAGGTCAGCGTGAGCAGGCTGTAAAATCTTCTCATTGGTTATTATAGTTTTAGTTGCTTTAAGGTGCAAAGATAATGATAATAATCGAGAACGCCAAATCCCAGGGGGACGTAAAGTGTTAAAATCTACGTAAAGGTTTACGTAGTCCCAGCCAGAAACGCCAAGTGGCTCCAGACAAAGGTCGGCAAAGGGTGACAGAAAACTAAAATCACACTGTGACGAATTAAAATCTCAGTGTGATTTTAATAAATCTCAGTGTGACGAAATAAAATCTCAGTGTGATTTTAGTTTTTAGGACAACCCGTCCGACTCCTTGGGGTGGCATCGCAGGCTTTCGCCCGGCGCTTCCTGCGCGCCATGTGGGTCGACCTCGTCGGGACGTCCCTGGCGCGGCTAATGGCTGAGCGCCTCGAAGAGCCGGTCGAGGGCCTGGTCGGCATGGCCGTCGGCCTCGTTGAGCAGCGTGACGAACTTCGAGCCGATGATGGCGCCGGCGGCGTTCTGCTGAGCCGCCTCGAGGGTCTGCCTGTTGGAGATGCCGAATCCGATCATGCGCGGATTGCGCAGCTGCATGCAGTCGATGCGGCGGAAGTAGTCCTGCTTCTGCTCGTCGAACGACTTCTGGGCGCCCGTGATGGCGGCGCTGCTGACCATATAGATGAATCCGTCGGTATGCTCATCGATGAATCGGATGCGCTCCTCGGAGGTCTCGGGCGTGATGAGCATGATGACGCGCAGGTCATGGCGCTCGGCAGCGGGGCGCACCGTGGCGAGGTAGTCGTCGAACGGCAGGTCAGGGATGATGAGCCCTGAGACGCCTGCATCGGCCGCATCGGCACAGAACTGCTCGATGCCGTAGTGCAGGATCGGGTTCAGATAGCCCATGAGGATGAGGGGGATGCTTACCTGCGGCTTGACGGCTTTCAGCTGGTCGAGCAGCCGTCTGACGGTCATCCCGTTCTTCAGGGCGCGCGTGGCAGCAGTTTGGATGACGGGTCCGTCGGCCAGCGGGTCGCTGAAGGGGATGCCGACCTCAACGAAGTCGATGCCGCGGCGCTGCATGGAGAGGATGACGTCGGCCGTGCCTTCCAGCGTGGGACAGCCGGCACAGAAGTATAGACTGAGGAGTTTGCGTTCGCCACGATTGGCAAACACTTGGTTGATCTTGTTCATAATTGTTCTAAGAATGACTTGATTTTCTGCACATCCTTCATGCCAGGGGCGGTCTCGAAACGGCTGTTGAGGTCGATGCCCATGCACTTGGGATGGCTGAATGCACAGAGCAGCGCTGCGTCGTCAGGGCCGATGCCGCCGCTCAGCATGAACGGGAGCGCCCCGTCGTAGTCGCCGAGGACGCTCCAGTCGAAGTGCTGGCCGCTGCCGCCCTTCGTCGGGGTGCTGGTGTCGAACAGCAGGGCGTCGGCACATGATTCATACTGACGGGCGTCAGCGAAGGCCTGACGGCATGCGTCGCGGTCGGACGAAGCGGGCAGGGCGATGGTCTTCCATATCTGGATGCCGGGCCTGAGGTCAGGGTCGATTGTGGCCCGTAGGTTGCGGATGAGTGTGGGTGACTCATTGCCGTGCAGCTGAATGACATCGAGCTTGAAGTTGACCACACGGGTGATGATGTTCTGAGGCATCTCGTCGACAAAGACGCCGACGAGCGCCGTCCCCTCATGGTTGTGCTGAGGCGTTGAGACCTTGTCGGGGATGATGCCCGCATGGGTCGATATCATGTTGACAAACCTTGGCGACTTGGGATAGAAGATCATCCCGATGTAGTCGACACCCAGCGCAGCGACTTCGCGAATGTTGTCGCCGTCGCGCATTCCGCATACTTTTATCTTCATATCTGTGCTATAAATTCTTTCAGGGCCAGTCCTGGTTGAGGGGCGCGCATGAAGTGTTCTCCGATGAGGAATCCCCGATAGCCGACGCTGCGTAGTTGCCTGACTGTCTGCGGATTGCTAATCCCGCTTTCACTCACAAGTAGAGCGTCATTGGGCAGCTTCTCGGCCAGCCTGAACGAGGTCTCGACGCTGGTTGTGAACGAGCCCAGGTGGCGGTTGTTGATGCCACAGAGGTCGGGTCCCGTCTCGATGTATTCCAGCTCGTGCTCGTCGTGCATCTCGAGCAGCACCTCGAGGCCCAGCTCGTGAGCCAATGTCGTCAGCCGCTGACATTCCGACTTCGTCAGACAGGCGGCGATGAGCAACACGGCCGAGGCCCCGCAGAGGGCCGCCTCATAGACCTGCAGCTCGTCGACCACGAAGTTCTTGAACAGAATCGGGATGTCGACGCCCGACTGGCGCGCCTCGATAATAAAACGCGGATGGCCCGCAAAATATTGTCTGTCGGTGAGGATACTGACGGCTGCCGCCCCGTTCTGCTGATAGGCGAGGGGGATCGTGTCGGCCCGTCCCTCCTCCTTGATCCAGCCGCGCGAGGGCGACCGCCGCTTGAACTCGGCAATGATGCCAGTTGGCGATGAGAGCAGGGCTTCGCGGAGCGAGGGCTTCTTGCTGCGTAGCAGGGCCATCTTCTGCCGCTTCGTCGCTACGATTTGTTCTAAGATGTCGGCCATGTCGCTATGAGTTCAGTTCTACGAATCGCTTGAATGTCTGGAGGGCGCGGCCGCTGTCGATGCTCTCGCGGGCAATCTCGATGCACTCCTCGATTGGCTTGGTGCCTTTCTCGAGCACCTGGATGCCGAAGGCTGCGTTGGCCAGCACGATGTTCTTCTGGGCAGGCAGGGCACGGTTTTCGAGCACGGCGTCGAAGATCTGGGCGGCCTCCTCCTCAGTGGCGCCGGCCACGAGCTCCTCAGGCCTGGCGATGCTGAACCCAAGGTCGTGCGGACTGAACAGGCGCTCATAGCTGTTGGTCGTCACCTTGAAGTCGCCCGTCAGCGAAATCTCGTCGTAGCCGTCGATGGAGTTGACGATGCCGTAGTCGATACCGATCTTCTGATACACCTGCGTGTAGAGCCGCATCTGGTCGAGGTTGGCCACGCCGAGCAGCTGGCACTGCGGCTTCGAGGGGTTGACGATGGGGCCCAGCAGATTGAAGAACGTGGGGAAGGGCAAGGCCTTGCGGATGGGCCCTACGAACTTCATGGCGCGGGCGAAGAGCTGGGCGTGGAGATAGACGATGCCCACCTCGTTGATAGAGCGGTTGAGGACGTCGAGGTCGTCAGAGAACTGCACGCCGTGGTGGGCAATGACATTGGAGGCGCCGCTGGTGGAAGTGGCCGCGAAGTTGCCGTGCTTGGCCACCCGATAGCCAGCGCCAGCGATGACGAAGCAGCTCGTCGTCGAGATGTTGAACGTGTTCTTGCGGTCGCCGCCCGTGCCGACCACGTCGATGTAGCGGTCGCAATGTAGGGGCACGGGCACGCCTGTCTCGAGAATGCCGTCGCGGAATCCCAGCAGCTCGTCGACGGTGATGCCGCGCATCTGGATGGCCGTGATGAGCGCCGTCACTTGCTCGGTCGGATACTTGTCCTGCGTGATGCCCACCAGGATATGCTTGGTCTCTTCGCGTGAGAGCTCCTCGTGGTTGAGGAGACGGTTGAGTGTTTCTTTCATAAGTCTAAGAAGTTTTTGATGATTTGTTTTCCGTCAGGGGTGAGCACGCTCTCGGGATGGAACTGGATGCCGTGGATGGCGTAGTCACGATGGCGCAGGGCCATGATCTGGCCCTGGTCGCTGAGGGCCGTAACCTCAAGGCTGTCAGGGAATCCGTCGGGGCTGACCACCCATGAGTGGTAGCGGCCCATGGTGATGCGCTTAGGCAACCCGCTGAAGATGGGGTCGTCGGCCACGATGGTGCCCTCGGTAGCCACGCCGTGGAAGATGTCGCTGAGGTTCTCCAGCCGCCCGCCGAAGACCTCGCCGATGGCCTGATGGCCGAGGCAGACGCCCAGGATGGGCTTGCGGCCTGCGTAGGTGCGAATGACGTCGAGCAGCAGGCCGGCCTCCGAGGGGATGCCGGGCCCAGGCGAGAGGATGATCTTGTCGAAGCGTTCGAGGTCGGCGAGCTGGAACTGGTCGTTGCGCACGACGGTGACCTCGGCGCCGAGCTCCTTCACGAGATGACTCAGGTTATACGAAAACGAGTCGTAGTTGTCGATGATGACGATGTTCATAATTCCGATGCGATGGTTATGGCGCGGCGCAGTGCTCCGAGCTTGTTGTTCACTTCCTGTAGTTCATAGTCTTCGTTGCTCTTGGCCACGATGCCGCCACCAGCCTGAAACCACAGCTCGCCACCACGCGCGACGAAGGTGCGGATGGTGATGGCCTGGTTGAGCGAGCCGTCGAGGCCGATGATGCCGATGCAGCCGCCGTAGGCGCCGCGATTGTGGGGCTCATACTCGGAGATGAGCTGCATGGCGCGCACCTTGGGAGCGCCTGAGAGCGTGCCGGCAGGGAACGTGTCGATGAACGCCTTGACGGGGTCGGCGCCCTCGTCGAACTCGCCGCTGACACGGCTGACAAGATGGATGACGTGCGAGTAGTACTGGATGTCCTTGTAGTAGTCGACACGGACGTCGTGGCAGTTGCGGCTCAGGTCGTTGCGGGCCAGGTCGACGAGCATCACGTGCTCAGCATTCTCCTTGGGGTCGCTCCGCAGGAACTCGGCGCCCTGGCGGTCCTTCTCAGCATCGCCCGTGCGACGGGTGGTGCCTGCGATGGGGTCGATGTAGGCCCTGCGGCCCTCGATCCTGCAATGGGTCTCAGGCGAGGAGCCGAAGATGCGGAAGCCGCCGAAGTCGAAGTAGAACAGATAGGGCGACGGGTTGATGCTGCGCAGGGCGCGATAGAGTTTGAAGTCGTCGCCCTCGTACCGCTGGATGAAGCGGCGTGAGAGCACGATCTGGAACACGTCGCCCCGCAGGCAGTGCTGAATGCCGCGGCGGATGTTGGCCTTGTGCTCCTCGTCAGTCAGTGTGGAGCGCACCTCGCCCACAGCCCTGAAACCGTAGGCCTGAACGCTGGCCCTGTTCATCCCCCGCATGACGTTGTCGATGTCAGCGGCATCGCCAATGGTCACGACCTTCAGCAGGTTGTTGTGATGGTCGAACACGATGACCACCTTATATAAAATATAAAGCAGGTCAGGCGCATCGTTGCGCTCTTGCGTCTCGTCCTTGACGGCGATATCCTCGAAATAGCGCACGGCGTTGAAACTCGTGTATCCGAACAGTCCGCAGACGCTGGCGTCGTCGCCCTCGACATGGATGCGGTCGATGAGGGCGTGGATGGCATCAGCCGTGCCGAAACCTTTGTCGATCTGGCGTTTGGTCGTGGTGCCGTCAGGGAATGTGATGGTCGCCATGCCGTGGCCCACGGCCACGCTGGCCATCGGGTTGATGCCGATGAATGAGCGCGAGTTGGCTGCGTCGTGGTAGTCGGAACTCTCCATCAGCGCACTCTGCGGATAGATGTCGCGCAGCCGCATGTAAATGCCTACAGGGGTGTAGAGGTCTGCCAGGATAGTCTTCGTCACTGTACTGAAAGTCCACCCCTTATCCTTCTCCAATGGAGGAGTATGGTTTGTCTTGTTACTGTTTGTTTCCATATGGTTGCTATTCTTGATTATTCATTTCATCCTCCTGAACTATTCAGACTCCCCTCCCTTGGGGAGGGACTGGGGGTGGGCCAGATAAGTCTCAATATCCTTGTCGCCACGCCCCGAGACCGTCAGCACGACCACGTCGTCGCGCTTGAACGTGAGTTTGGACAGTGCGGCAATGGCATGGGCGCTCTCGATGGCAGGGATGATGCCCTCCATGCGGGTCAGTTCGTAGCCGGCGCGGATGGCCTCGTCGTCGTTGATGCTCAGCACATGGGTGCGGCCCTGGCGCGCCATGTTGCAGTGCATGGGCCCGACGCCAGGATAGTCCAGTCCAGCCGAAATGGTGAAGGCCTCCTGAATCTGGCCGTCGTCGTCCTGCATGACCAGCATCTTGGCCCCGTGCAGGATGCCGATGGTGCCGCGATGGATGGTGGCAGCGGTGTGGTCCGTCTGCCATCCGTGGCCGCCAGCCTCGGCCAGCACGATGTTGACCCGCTCGTCGTCCATGTAGTGATAGATGGTGCCGGCAGCATTGCTTCCGCCTCCGATGCAGGCAATGAGATAGTCGGGGTAGTCGCGCCCCAGCTTCTCCTGCAGCTGCCACTTGATCTCCTCAGAGATGACGCTCTGCATGCGGGCCACGAGGTCAGGGTAGGGGTGAGGCCCCATCGTCGAGCCTACGATGTAGAAGGTGTCCTGCGGATGGCAGCACCAGTCGCGGATGGCCTCCGAGCAGGCGTCGGAGAGCGTCATGTTGCCCGTGCGGACGGGGTGCACCTCGGCCCCCAGCATCTTCATGCGCTCCACGTTGGTGTGCTGGCGCTCCACGTCAGTGGCACCCATGAACACCTCGCACTGCATGCCCATCAGGGCGCAGACGGTGGCCGTGGCCACGCCGTGCTGTCCGGCCCCCGTCTCAGCGATGATGCGCGTCTTGCCCATCTTGCGTGCCAGCAGGATCTGCCCGATGGTGTTGTTGATCTTGTGGGCCCCCGTGTGGTTCAGGTCCTCCCGCTTCAGAAAGAGGCGGCAGCCATACTTCTCGCTCATCCGCCGTGCCTCATACAGAGGTGATGGGCGCCCCACGTAGTCCTTCAAGAGCTGATGATACTCGCGCTTGAAGTCGTCGCTCTCCACGATGTCGACGTATTGCGCCTGGAGGTTGCTCACCGTGGCATAGAGAATCTCGGGCACGTAGGCGCCGCCGAACTCTCCATAGAATCCCTTTTTGTCAACTGAATACTTACTCATGTATAAATATCATTATGGTTTAATCAGTGAGGCTCGCCGTAAGAACGACGAGCCTCATATATGTGTGTGACTTATTGCATACGCGTACAAAGGGCAGGCTTCTCACGACTTCTGGAATCTTGAGCTTCGCCACCACCATGCACGCAATGCCATTCTGAATGTCATAATTATTTTGTTTTTGTGGGTTATCGTCTGCAAAAGTAATCATATTCTCCCTAATTCACAAACTTTTTCCGGACTTTTTAGCGTTTTCGGAATAAATTGATTAACTTTGCAGCCCATATACGTGCAAACTAAAAACTAATAACGATAAAAACCAATGATGAGAACTATTCGATTAGCGATGGCTGTTGCCATGACGCTTTTTCCTTTATCCCAGAGTCTGGCCGACAACCAGAAGACAACCGTCGAGCAGGTAAGCACGACCGTTGACCTGACCGATGACGTCGACTACATCGTCACGTCCTCCACCCCGTTTGCTGACGAGGGCATTGTCAACATCCAGAACACGGATCATGCCGTGCTCATCCTTGAAGGCGTGAAGCCCTCGAAAGCCACCAGCCAGCTGGCATCGCACGTCAGGATCAACGGCCAGCGGGCGCAGAACAACACCAACTGCCAGGTGAAGTTGCACAACCGCGGCTGCATCATCATGCCCTATGCCAGCACGATGAAGCCGCTGACTGTCTACTCCGAGCCCAACTTCCAGGGCGAATCAGTCAACGACTTCGGACTGGAGAACTCGGGCGGCTTCATGAACACCCTGACTGAACAGAAGCTGAACAACCGCATCCGCTCGTTCCGCCTGAAGCGTGGCTACATGGTCACCTTCTCCACACGGGCCCGCGGACGTGGCTACAGCCGCTGCTTCATCGCCGCCGACGGCGACCTCGAGGTGGCCTCGCTGCCCACGATCCTCGATGAGACCATCACGTCGTATCGCGTCTTCAAGTGGTATGACGCAGGTAAACCAGCCCTGGCAAACGACACCCGCAGTGAGGCGGTCAGCGCACTCAACGTCGGCTCGTGTTACAGCTTCGGGCTAGGTGAAAGCCGGCTGCCCGATGCAGAATGTGTCCCCCATCACATTTACGAGGACTGGCCCTCGGCTGCTCAATGCGGTAGCGTCAGCTATTCGCCCCACATGAAGACCAACAACGAGCCGGGCAACTCGGCCGACGACCATCCGCAGACCGTCAAGCAGATCCTGGACAACTGGGAGAACCTGATGGCCACGGGCATGCGCCTCTGCTCGCCCTCCAGCCACGACGGCTCGACGGCCCACCTGCGTGAGTTCATGGACAGTATCGACGCCCGCGGATGGCGCTGCGACATCCTCGACCTGCATTGTTATTGGAACGAATGGAACTTCTACAATAGTATCCGGGGGTGGGTCGACCGCTACCATCGTCCCGTCTGGATCTCCGAGTGGGTCTGGGGTGCCTCATGGAGTGGAGGAAGCGGCATCTTCAAGGAGGCCAGCAGCTGGGATAGCCCTACACAGGCCGACTATAATCTCAATAAAGAGGTGGTGGAGCGCATCTGCAATGCCTTGAATGGCTACGACTACGTGGAGCGCTATTTCTATTGGAACAGCGAGCGCAATTGTTCGAAGATTCGTCTGGATGACGGCTCGCTGACCCCTGCCGGCCAGATGTACAGCCAGCTCAACTCGGGTGTGGGCTACAACGGCAAGTACGACTTCGTGCCGCGGACGCCGCCCATGCGCGATCCTTCCGACCTGACCATCGACTTCGACAAGCGCACCCATGTGGCTACGCTCCGCTGGCATGAATATAACGGCGAATACAACCAGAGTATCAGCCTCGAGCGGCGCATGGGCGACGGCCATCGCTGGGAGGTCATCAGCGACGTGGACATGCAGGAGGCCGAAGGCAACTATACCTACGAGGACGCTGAGGCCACCAACGGCTGCCAGTATCGCGTCCATGTGGTCGATGCCAACGGCAAGGACCGCTACACCCGCATGGTCATGGCTGCCAGCGACGACCTGGAGCCTGGCGACGCCGTTCAGGTGGATGGCGCGACGAAATATCTAGGAGGCAACATCCTGCTCAATGGCGATTTCGACATGGCTGATGCCCTCTGGCTCAACGGTCAGGGCGAGCCTATCGGCGCACCCTATTTCCAGGTGGTGCCTGTCGGAGGCCTCGACGGCGGTGCCTATCTGCAGGCTTATGGCAACGGCACGGTCAATACGGAGCAGGCTCTCAAGACGGTCGTCGACATCAAGCCCCAGACCGACTACTACTTCTCGGGTGCCGTCTGCAACTACGGCGGCGTCTTCGCCCAGCTCAACCTCAGTGCCGACGGCGTGGCTACGACGACGACGGCCGGCTCGCTCTCGAACGCGACGGAGAACTGGCTCACCCAGTTTGCCACCTTCAACTCAGGCGAATACGCCAAGGCCATCATCGCCTTCCGCTCGCTGGCCGGCACGGCCCAGTTCGACAAGCTCATGCTCTGCCAGCTCTTTGATTCTCAGGAGGAAGCTCTGGCTGATGCTGCTGAGAAACAGCAGATGAAGGCTGACGCCTTCCAAACCTTCAACACGCGCTATCCTGAGCTGAACGACGGACTGCCCGCCACGCTCAAGGAGGCCATCACGGCCTATCATAACATGCCCCGGCTCCAGCAGCTCATCAGAGACGCCGCTTCGATGCAGTCAGAGTGCCGTCTCTTTGATGACGAAGCGGTCCTTTCAGGTGCTCTAAGCGGTGCTTTGTCAGCCAAGAAGCCTGCAGAGGTGAACGACGCCGTCGAGCTTCTTGCCAATGCCATCGAGGGCTACCTCTCGTCAGTCAGACTCAACAACGTGATCAAGCAGCCCAGCTTCGCTTCGTCGACGGGCTGGACCACCAAGTGCGGCACCTATACAGGTGGCGACCAGCGCACGAACTCCCGCGACGGCGTCACGTTCTGGAATGCCTGGTGGTCAGGTCTCAGCGCCTCTGAGGGCCAAAGCAAGACCATGGCCGTCCGTCAGGAGCTGACGGGCCTCGACCATGGACTCTACTATCTGGAGTGTAAGGCCACGACAGAGCACTACTGCCTCAGCGACCAGCACGCCTATATCGACAACGGAGACGAGCGACGGGAGTCGCCCCAGCTGACGGCCGACTACTTCGACCTGCCCAGCGTCTCGACGGCCGACCGCTGGCAGACGCTTACCACGCTGCCCGTCTATGTCAACGATGACGACGCCCTGACCATCGGCTTCGAGGGCTCCAAGCAGGGTGCCGTCGACAATGCATGGCATCGGTTGGGCGAGCCCACCTCGACGGGCGACAAGCGTGAAGGCTGGTGGTGCGCCACTGACTTCGTCCTCCATTTCACTCCCCAATACCGCCTCAGCGTCACGCCTGAGCAGTGGGGCGTTACGTGTCTGCCCTATGCCGTCCATCCCAGCCCCGGACTCACGTTCTACGAGATTGCCGGCATCACGCCCGACCTGCAGAACCTCTGTCTCCGTCAGATTGAGGAGACCGTGGCCGGACTGGCCTTCATCTATCGCTCCTCTGAGGCTGAGGCCACCTTCCTCGAGTATGGCGATGCCGTCAAGTCGACGACTGATGCCCCTGGCGGTCTGCGAGGCTTCTTCAAGACCAGCGCCCGCGTGCCCAAGGACTACTACTATCTGACTGACGGACGGTGGGAGAAGGTCGTCGGCGACCGTCCCGCGATGACCAGCTACACAGGCATCCTGCGTCCTCAGACTGACAGCCGCAGCCAGCCCCTGGCCGTGCTTGACGGATGGGAGGGCGCCACCATGCCGATCGTCGGCATGACGGCAGAGGAGATGGCCGCATCCGTCGCCGCTCCCTTCGTCAGCCGCGACGGCAAGCCCACTTACTTCACCCTTGACGGACGTCGCGTCCAGACCGACCAGCTGAAGTCGGGCGTCTATATCAAGGTCATCGACGGACAAGCCAAGAAGATGATCGTTAAGGGAGAAATGAAGAGTGAAAAGTAATCATGTTTCTTATCTTTCACCTTTCATCTTTGAGCTTTTCAATCTAAAAAAAGTATCATCATGAATATCAGAGCAACCCTTTCGACTTTCATCCTTCTGGCCGCTGCCACAGCCACGGCTCAGGAGCGCTCCTCGTCGAGTCTCTATCTCGCGCCGCAGGCGCCGGCCGACGTCACACTGCCCTTTAGCCTGCAGGCTGAAGGCCATCGCTTCGCCCCCACCTGGGGTCTCGACCAGGCATGGATCAATGAGCAGAACCTGCGCAAGGGACTGAACCACATGGGCCGCGAGAACATCGGCGTGGGGCGCTCGGCCTTCCGCACCACCAAGGCCTTGACCAACGACTCCGTGCTGCAGAGCGACCAGACCAGCTTTCTGCGCCAGCGCGCCAACATGTTCGACATCGTCGACAGCAAGCTGCCGCTCATCCTCACGGCCGACCAGGAGGCAGGCTCCGACGAATACTTCGTCAAGAACCGCAGTGCCAATGTAGACCACTGGGCCGCCAACATCAACAGCCACGTCCATTGGCTTCAGGAGAACACGCAGCATCCCGTCATCGGCGTCTCGCCCTTCAACGAGCCCGACTACTGGACTGCGGAGGAAGGCGCCACGACGGCCAAGCAGGCCCAGGTGGCACAGATACTGAAGACCCAGTATCCGCGCTTTGCCGACATCGCCATCGTGGGCGGCAACACGCTCAACGACGACAAGGCGTGGAACTGGTTCAACGAGGGGCGCGACTACTACGACTGGGGCAACACCCACCAGCTGGCTGGCTCCATGGCCAGCTATGTCTCGTTCCATCAGCGGCTTGCCGAGCTGGGCAAGACGGGCTACAACGACGAGATGCACAACGTGGCCGAGGCCATGATCGGCCTGGAGTACGGCATGACCGTCGGCATCTGGTGGGCCTTCGACAGCCGGGCCCGAGGCGAGTTCTGCGATATCAGCCGCCATGGCGAGCGCCTCGCCTATGCCGAGCACCGCAACAACTGGACCGCCGCCTCCGTCTATCGTCATGACGACGGCCGTGTGAAGGCCTTCATCGGCTCCAGCGAGCGTCAGGCCTATACGACCACCTATCAGTTCCTCTCAGCCGACCGCGACGTCTACTTCGACGGTCATGGTCCCATGCGTGCCTTCAGCATGGAGATGCCTGGCGGCACGGGCTATCAGACGGGGCAGACCAATGCCGAGCGCGTCGTCGACATCACCTGGGGCGAGGACGTTCAGCCGATGCCCATCACGGAGGGTGTCTATAAGATCGTCAACCGTGCCACGGGCAATGTCGTGGCCGTCAATAGCTCAGCTATCGTCCAGCAGAAGTGGACGGGCGTCGACCGCCAGAAGTGGACCATCAAGCCATGCTCACCCCGCACAGGCGGCGACTACAGCTTCTACGACATTGAGTCGGTCACCAACGCTAACCTGCGCATCAACGTGAAGAACTTCTCGACCGCTGACAATGCGCAGCTCATCGCCTACGAGCAGGCTGGGCCGACGAGCAACGAGCAGTGGTATCTGGAGTATGCCGGCGATGGCTACTACTACATCCGCAATCGCGAGAGTGCCCTCTACATGGCCTCTTTCAGCACCTCGAGTGCCAACGGCGTGCGCGTCACTCAGACCTCGATGCTGTCTGAGGCAGCCCGCAACCGACTGATGTGGCGCCTGCTGCCTGTCGACGTGGCCTACGAGACCAAGGCGCCCCAGCAGCCCCAGAACCTTGAGGCCAAGGCCCAGTCGGCAAGTGTCCTGCTGACATGGGACGCCAACACGACCGACACTGACCTCGACGGCTACATGGTGCTGCGTGCCGAGGCCGACGGTGGGACGTGGAACACGATAGCCCGTCGGCTGAGCGACTGCTATTTCGTCGACCACACCATTCGCCCCGCCACCTCTTATATATATAAGGTGAGGGCCATCGACCGGGCGCAGAACCTCTCGGAACTGTCCGAGGAGGCTCGCACGACCACCGCCGACGCTCCGACGCTCGTGGCCCGCTGGCAGATGGACGGCGACCTCAACGACGCGACGGAGAACCTCATGGACGCCCGCTTCGGCGCCGCCTCGCCGCAATACATCGCCGAGGCCCGGTCAGGCCAGCAGAGCCTGAAGCTTACCGCGACGTCGAAGGAGTACGTGCAGCTGCCCTACGACGTAGCCCGCTGGCGCGAGCTGACCTTCTGTGCGTGGGTCAACGTGCGCACCTCGTCAGCCTGGCAGCGCATCTTCGACTTCGGCTACGACACCGACCACTATATCTTCCTCACCCCATACAACGGCCGTACCATGCGCTTCGCCATCAAGAACGGCGGCGAGGAGCAGACCCTCGACTGCCCCGAGCGTCTGACGCCCCTGCAGTGGCGCCACGTCGTCGTGAGCATGGCCGAAGGGCTGACCACCATTTATATCGACGGCGAGCCTGTGGCCCAGTCGTCGGCCATCACGATCACGCCGGCCGACGTCGCTCCCGTGCTCAACTATCTGGGCCGCAGCCAGTTTGCGGCCGACCCCTACTTCACGGGCTATCTCGACGACGTGCGCCTCTACAACTACGCCCTGACGGCCGAGGAGGCGGCCGCCGTCATGGCCGACACGTCCAGCGGCATCCACCCGGTGCAGCCGTCCATGCCGACGTCGTCCGACGCCGTCTATGGCGTCGACGGCATCCGCCGCCCGTCGGCAGTCAAGGGCATCAAGGTCAGTAAGGGAAAGAAATGGGTGGAGTGAGTCCGCCCGACTCTCAATAGACACTTTATCTATAGGCTCAGCAGGCCGTCGTCGTTGACGATGGCCTGCTCTGCTATGAGCCGGGCCAGTGCCGCCTGCAGGACAGGCAGGTCGACGGGCAGCCGGTGAAGGTCGTCGATGGGGTGGGGCTGGCGGTCGGCGAGCATGGCCATGATCTGCTCCTGAGCCTGGCCGACGGCATCGGGAGGCGTCAGCAGGGCCTCATTGCTCAGACAGACGTCGCAGTGGCCGCAGTCGTGACTGTCGTTCTCGCCGAAGTAGCTCAGCAGTAGTCGGTTGCGGCAGATGTGGTTGCTGGTCAGATAGTCGATCATGGCGTCGACGCGGTCGGCGTAGCGCTGTCGCAGGTCGTCATAGACGGCGGGCGGAAACTGCAGGTGCTCCGAGTCCTCGCGCCGCTGCATATATCGGACGTAGGGCGTCTTCTTCTGCGGGATGAAGTTCAGGATCTTCTTCTGAGTGAGCGTCCGCAGCGTCTGGTAGACGACAGGCTGGGTGAGCCCCGACTGCATGGCCAGGAAGGCCTCGTCGATGTATTGGTAGTCGACGAAGAGCCCCGTATAGCTGCGCAGCAGCGCCTCGATGACGATGTTCTCCTCCTTCGTATCGCCTCGCAGACGGTAGAGCTCGTCGCGCTCCAGGAGGAACATGAGGCGTCCCTGATTCTCCTCCTCGTCGGTGTATTCGATGTAGCCGGCTCGGCTGAGAATCTTCAGGGCTGAGCGGAGGGGCAGGGGGAAGTGGTGGTAGACGTGGCAGAACTTGTCGATGGGAAACTCAAACGTGGCGTTATATCCTGAGCCGACGCCTATCTGATAGAAATACGCCAGCTGGTCGTAGACCTGACGGATATAGTCCTTCGTCGGAAACTCCACGCCGACCCTCTGCCGCAGCTTCGTAGCGTCGCTCCTGTCGCTGATGAGCACCGCCTGGGCCGGCTGGCCGTCGCGTCCGGCGCGCCCCGCCTCCTGGAAGTAGGCCTCGAGGCTGTCCGGGCAGTCGATGTGTGCGACGAGCCTGACGTCGGGCTTGTCGATGCCCATGCCGAAGGCGTTGGTGGCCACGATGACGCGCACCTCGCCCCGTTGCCATGCCCGCTGCCGAAGGTCTTTCTCGGCATTGTCGAGCCCTGCGTGGAAGTAGGTGGCGCTGATGCCCTCGCGGCCGAGCAGCTCCGCATAGTCGCGGGTGCGCTGTCGGCTGCGGGCGTAGACGATGGCCGAGCCGCTGGTGCTCTTGAGCAGGTGGATCAGCTCGTGCTCCTTGCTGCCGTCGGCCTGTCGGACGATGTAGGCCAGGTTCGTCCGTTCGAAGCTCATGCGGAAGACGCGCTTCTCGCGGAATCGGAGCCGCTCCTGGATGTCGTCGACTACGGCGGGCGTCGCCGTCGCCGTCAGGGCCAGCACGGGGGCCTGCGGCACCAGCCGGCGTATGTCGGCAATGGCGAGGTAGGAGGGGCGGAAGTCATAGCCCCACTGACTGATGCAGTGGGCCTCGTCGACACAGATGAAGCTGACCTTCATGTGGCTCAGCTTCTGTCGGAACAAGTCGGAGGCGATGCGCTCGGGCGAGACATAGAGCAGCTTGACGGCGCCGAAGACGGCATTCTCCAGCAGCCGCAGCATCTCGTCGTGGCTCTGTCCGGAGTAGATGGCGGCGGCGCGTATGCCCCTCCGACGCAGGTTCTCCACCTGGTCCTTCATCAGGGCGATGAGCGGTGTGATGACGATGCACGTGCCCTCCAGGGCGAGCGCCGGCACCTGGAAGGTGATCGACTTTCCGCCGCCTGTAGGCATCAGTCCGAGCGTGTCATGTCCGCCCAGTATCGACTCTATAATGTCCTGCTGAATGCCTCGGAAAGAGTCGTAGTGCCAGTAGCGACGTAGTATCTCAAAGATGAAAGGTGAAAGATGAAAAATATGATTAGTCTCGCAGGCAGATGCGCCGTCCGCATTCGTCGCCTCTTTCAATTCGTCAAAACTAATCATATCTTTCATCTTTCACTTTTCATCTATCACTTCTCATCCTCCGACGGCTTAATGTCCTCAATCTGCAGCTGCACCTCGCTGCGCTTGTAGATGTTCTCCTCGATGGTGTAGGCGATGTCGAACGAACGCTTCGACTTGATATAGCGTGCGGCGGCGCTTTGGCCGAAGGCGATGCCGTTCATCACGTTCGACGAGCGCGAGTCGACCAGCTCCAGCTTGATGTGCTCCTGCTGCTTGCCCACCACCTTCGACGTGCCGTAGTCGTAGACATGCCGGGTGCAGAAGACGGGCTTGGGGTTCTCCGGTCCGTGCGGTGCAAACTTCTTCAGGTCGTTCTGCAGCTTCTTCGTGATGTCCTTGAAGTCCACCTCCGCCTCGATGTCGAGCAGGGCCTCCGTCTGTTCGGGCAGTATGTGCTCGCTGACGTACTGCTGGAATCGTCGCCGGAACTCCGGGATGTTCTCCACGCGGAGCGACAGCCCGACGGCATAGGTGTGTCCGCCGAAGTTCTCGAGCAGGTCGCGACACGACTTGATGGCGTCATAGATGTCGTAGCCCGCCACCGACCGTGCCGACCCGCTGGCCATGCCGTCGTTGCACGAGAGCACCACCGTCGGCCTGTAGTATATCTCGGCCACGCGCGAGGCGACGATGCCGACGATGCCCTTCTTCCATCCCTCGTTGTAGAGCACGATGGCGGGCTGGTGCTCCTGGCTCTCCAGGCGCTCCACGATCTGGTTGGCCTCCTCGCTCATCTGCTTGTCGATGTCCTTGCGCTGCTCGTTGTATTCGTTGATGTGCGTGGCCTCGGCCAGTGCCCGCTTGATGTCCTTCTCGACGAGCAGGTCCACCGTCTCCGTGCCGTTCTGCACGCGTCCGCTGGCATTGATGCGGGGCCCTATCTTGAAGATGATGTCGCTCATCGTGATCTCGCGCCCCGTTAGTCCGCAGATCTCGATGATCGCCTTCAGCCCGACCGACGGGTTCTGGTTGAGCTGCTTCAGTCCGTGGTAGGCCAGGATGCGGTTCTCGCCCATGACGGGGACAATGTCGGCCGCTATCGAGACGGCGCAGAAGTCGAGCAGCGGGATGAGCTGCGAGAAGGGGATGCCGTTGTTCTTGGCGAAGGCCTGCATGAACTTGAATCCCACGCCGCAGCCGCAGAGGTCCTTGAAGGGGTAGGTCGAGTCCTCGCGCTTCGGGTTGAGGATGGCCACGGCGCACGGCATCACGTCGTCCGGCACGTGGTGGTCGCAGATGATGAAGTCGATGCCCAGCTCGCGGGCGTAGGCAATCTCGCTGACGGCCTTGATGCCGCAGTCGAGCACGATGATGAGCCGGACGTCCTGCTCCTTGGCGTAGTCGAGGCCCTTGCGGCTGATGCCGTAGCCCTCCTCGTAGCGGTCGGGGATGTAGTACTCGATGTTCGAGTAGAACTGTTGCAGAAACTTGTAGACCAGCGCTACGGCCGTGCATCCGTCGACGTCGTAGTCGCCGTAGACCATGATGCGCTCCTTGCGGCCCATGGCGTCGTTCAGCCGGTCGACCGCCACGTCCATGTCGTTCATCAGGAACGGGTCGATCAGCTCCGAGAGCATCGGCCGGAAGAAGCGCTTGGCGGCCGACTCCGTCCGTATGCCGCGCTTCAGCAGCAGCTCGGCCAGCACGGGGCTCATGCCGATCTTGTCGGCCAGTTCCTTAGCCGCCTGCCTGCGCTCGGGTGAAGGTTGTTCGTAATTCCATTTAGAGTTCATTATATTGTTTTGTTTTTATATGCTGTCGCGAAGCTAAAGGGCCTATTAAGGCAAATTAGCATACAAAGGTAAACATAAAAAACGAAACAACGTCACTTTTCGCCGCTTTTTTAACAGAAAACAAGATTACGTGCCCATTCCGTAACTGTTTGGCTCATCTCGAATCGAACCGCCTTCGGCGGGAAATTTTTCAAAATTGATTCAAAATTATTCGTTTGTGCCATCATACTTGCCATTTTGTTTAATTTTGTTTTAAATTTTGTTCAATTTCTTGCGTCCCTTCGGTAGCAAGCGAGCAGAGCTCGAGCGCCAGCCGAAGGCTCCCGTTGCTTTCGCGGCAAGCGAGCGTGATGTTCCTTTTGGCCGTCTCCGGCTTCATGGCTTCTTCGAGGGGGAGACCGTCGGGGTTGATGCACACCACCCGTGAGAACCCCGCATCGAGCAGGTGCTGACGATCTCGACGACAGCCCTGTCGTCCTTTTTCAGATACTGCGCCATGACAAGTCGCCCCAGCGGGTCGCTCACGCGCACATCCACGAGATCACCGCCCCAGGCCTCTTGAAAAGCGTCGAGCCATCCCTCGCCGCCGTCGCTGACCGCCACCTGCCTCACCTCCGCATCCGCCATCCCCTGCCGGACGCCCTCTGCCGCCGCCCTGTTAGCCTCCTTTGACGTCAGACAGCCCTTGAATGAGTCGATGGCAACAATAATATTATTCATTATCTTTTCACTTTTCATTCTTCACTCTACACTCTTCACTCTTCCCTTCCCCGTGGCAAAGGTAAGGAATAAATCCTAAACGGCCAAGCATATTCCCCATTTGTCCACCGTAGCAAACTCTCGTCACGTCGTGACGTCATGCCGTCACGTCGTGATTTCATGCCGTCACGCCATGACGCCATGCCGTCACGACGTGGCGGAAGTTCTGCAGACCGCACCAGTTGGGCTTCCCAACCTGACCGAACGCTCACGCCAGCCGAACAAGAAGTGTGACATCCCTCTATAAGTTCCGGGTCCGGAGAGCTACAACGAGATGAAGGAAAAAGGCTTCCGGCTGGAATTCTGACATCTCGTACAACGGGCATGGGTTTTCATACAACAATTCCTGAATTCCTTGCATACGCGTCCATCTTTTATTACCTTTGCATCGGTTAAAGGAAGCAAATCAATTAAAACACTAATCAATGGAGTATTCAGTTTCAGATTAAATGAAAGCAGCTTCGATGATGTCGAAGAAGTATTTTGGCAGAAAAAGCGAGTACACCATCTCCTTCACCAAAGAGGATGATGACTGCTGGTACGTGGACTATCCAGACTGGCCTTTCGACCATCATAACCTGATGATGGTGGAAGGAGCCGACGATCTGTGTGAGCTTCTTTCTTACGACGGGACACACACAGAAATCAAGGTGTGTGTGGACATTGCATCTGGTGAAATGCCCCGAGGCTGGTTCCGGATCGCCAAAGAAGACTCCAGCATCACGGGGGGAGCCCACTATCAGGTAGACCTCGTAGCTGCCAACTCCTTCGGGGCCTTCATCTGGTTGTGTCCTGTCACCCTCTTCGTGCTGGGCCAGTATCCTGATTACATGTGGATAAAGCCCCTGAATCTCAATGACGACAAGATGAAGAAACTGGGATTGAAAGACTAAGGCCAATGGGGGATTTACATAGATTCATAACAGCACAAGATGGGAAAAGAGGTGACGGCACCTTGTATGAACTGGCATTGAAAGAAATCCGAGAGGGCAGACTTGGATTCGAATGTTGGATCAGATATTACACAGATCTCCGTTTGTTTGAGATATATGTGCTGTTGGATGCAAGGAAATTCGTAAAAAGAAAACAGCATACCAGAGAAAATGAGAAAAAAATGACTTGTTGATTTGGCACTCTTGCCTTTTGGCCTTTGCGTGCTTTTCTTGTTGTTATTGGGGAAAACTGTGTGGGTTGACCTACAAGCAGATCTCCATGGTGTTTAACCTTTGGTTGCAGGGGGTTGTCCTGATGTTGTCAGGCTTGGCTCCCTTTGGAATAACTGTTTACAAGATGATGGGGTCATTTTCAATGTGGTGGCTGCTACTATCCACAGTTTTATTGATATATGGCTTCGCATACGTGTATGCTTTTATCAAAATGCTGCAGCATTATCATCTGCCATTCAATGCTGCATTTGATCTTTGTGTGGATGATTTGCAGAGATTAGCCGCGAAATGGAATACGACCTACCAGATGGTAAACCTGCTCATTTTTATTCTCTTTTATCTGATCCTCTTAGGATTGAATATTCTAATCAGCTATTATCTCATGTCTCTTTAAACAAATCAAAATGGAAATCTGTCACATTGTTCTAAAGGGGTCGTCGGTGCCAACATGTGGTGCTTAAATGCCGTATAGGCAAGTTGTTTTTAGAGTGTCAAATAGTCGGTATGAAACTGGTGATGGCGAAGATGACGATATAAACTTTGGCTATCAAGGAGAGTATTTTGTGGTCAGGGCCAGTAACAATAATCGTTCTCAACTTTCGCAAGCATGCGAAAGCCTTGATTTTTAGTCGCCTACGGCGAGAAATCCTTCAAATCTGAACAAATCAAACAAATCTGCTTTGGAAGATTTGAAAAGATTTGCTAGATTTCTGTCACGAAGTGACACTCATT
>JAFUEP010000055.1 GCA_017470345.1 Prevotella sp. | reverse complement strand
GCCGTGGTGGACTACCACTTCAGCGACCTCAGCAGCCCCGACGACATGGCCGACATCCTCCTGGGGCGCAGTTCCGACCGCCTGCCCCACGTCATCCATCCGACGGAGGCCGACAACGTGTTCCTCTTCTGGAGCGGCCACGGCAGCGACAATGCCGGTCCGCTCTGGGGCAATGAGGACTCGCATGAGCCCTTCGGCGCGAACCGCATACGCCGCATTGTGGAGCAGATGCAGCAGCCACGCCAGTACCGTCGCATGATGTTCGTCCTTGAATCCTGCTATAGCGGACTCTGGGGCGAGGCACTCACCGGCCAGCCCGACCTGCTCGTGCTCACCGCCGCCAACGCCTACGAGACCTCGAAGGCCGACATCTACGACGACGACATACGCACCTACCTCAGCAATGCCTTTTCACGGGCGTTCCTGAACGCCATCAACGCCAACCCGGCCATTCCCGTCGCCGACCTCTACTACAGTCTGGCCCGCACCACCGACGGCAGCCACGTCACCCTATACAATATCGATAACTACGGCTCTGCCTTTTACCGGAACATGGCCGACTTCATAGAATAAATATATTATATAAATAATGTATAACGCAATGAAAAAGATTTTCGACTTCGTGTTGACAGCCGCCCTGATGGGCGGTCTCAGCCTTGCTGCCATCTCGTGCAGCGACGACAAACTCTCCGACGAGGAGAAACAGCAACAGGCAGAGGAGCAGGCCGAGCAAGGCTTGGATGACGCCGCCGAGTTCTGGAGCGTCGTGGGCCAGCTGACCGACGACCCCATGCCCGACGAGGGCTGGCAGACGGCCACCTACGCCCCCAGCATCGGCGAGCCCGACGGCGCTAACACCGCTGTGCGCATCGTTGCCACCAACGACGCTGAGACCGCCGCCGCCCGCTTTGCACAGTTGACAGGTGCCGACATCGACGAGAGCACCACGGACTACACCTATCAGAACGAGCACGTGGGAACACTCCGGTATCGCCGCACGGACGGGCAGTCGCTGGCCGTGGTCGATGTGGACATCAAGCAGATGCCCGGCCTCTCGCAGATTATCTATCAGGCGCCCGAGGGCGACAACGGCTATTTCAACGGCACGGCCTACTATCGCTTCGGCGACGTGGTGAAGAAGTTGAACAGCGACGGACAGTACGACTACTGGATCTGCGTGCGCCCCGCCTTCGGACCGGCCAAGAAGGGCGACAGCCACTGGATCAGCGTCAGCAAGATTCCGTCGGCCAACACCAAGCAGGTGACCAAGATCATCAACAAGGAGAAGATTACCCACTCGCTGCCCAAGAGCCTCACCACCAACCGCGAGCACATGCAGAATCTGGCCGAGATGCTCTACGCCATGACCAACGCTTCGCAGTGGAGTACCAACCTCAGTTATTGGGACGGCTACAAGACGCTGAAGTACTTCCGAGACTTCAACTACGTGCAACTCTTCAAGTACAACGACAACATGTTCTTTAATAGAGTAAATGGAGGATGGATTCAGAACAATCTCTACAAGAAGATATTCGGGCTGACCGGCGATGAACTCGAAACTGAACTGGTAACCAACGGTCTGAACCTGGTCTATAGCAGTGCCACCATGAGTGGCAACAAGATT
>JAFUEP010000015.1 GCA_017470345.1 Prevotella sp. | reverse complement strand
CACGTAACTATAAGAACTAATTTAGTAATTAGGATATTGGTCGTTTAGTCGTTTAGGAAAATTAGAAATGGAAACGCATAAGGACTTGCGCGTCTGGCATCAGAGTAGTGAGTTGGTGACGACGATATACATGATGACCAAGACCTTTCCAAAAGAAGAACTCTTTGGATTGGTTTCACAAATGCGGCGTGCTATAGTCTCTGTTCCATCTAATATTGCCGAAGGTTATGCTAGAGGCACAGACAGGGAAAAACTGCATTTCCTGCGTATATCTTCCGGCTCAATGGCTGAAGTTGAAACTCAGTTGTTGTTGAGTCCGAATTTGGGATATATAAATCAGGAATCCTATGATGAATTGTCCGAGACAATAACATCTGTATGGAAGCAGTTGAACGCTTTGATAAGTTCCATAAAGAAAAAGCTGAGCCCACAAGAGCAGTTACCATTCTGACTTCCCCAAACGACCAAACGCCTAATCCTCCAAACGACCAAACAATTATGGCTAAAAATATCAGCTTTACAATAAAGTTCTGGCGCCAGAACGGCCCCAAGGACGCAGGTCATTTCGATACGCACGAAATGCACGACATCCCTGATGACACCTCGTTCCTCGAGATGCTCGACATCCTGAACGAGGAGCTCATCAACGAGGGCAAGGAGCCCTTCGTCTTCGACCACGACTGCCGCGAGGGCATCTGCGGCATGTGCTCGCTCTACATCAACGGCACGCCCCACGGCAAGACCGAGCGCGGCGCCACCACCTGCCAGCTCTACATGCGCCGCTTCAACGACGGCGACGTCATCACCGTCGAGCCCTGGCGCTCGGCCGCCTTCCCCGTCATCAAGGACTGCATGGTCGACCGTGGTGCCTTCGACAAGATCATCCAGGCCGGCGGCTACACCACCGTCCGCACCGGTCAGGCCCAGGACGCCAACGCCATCCTCATCCCCAAGGAGGACGCCGACGAGGCCATGGACTGCGCCTCGTGCATCGGCTGCGGCGCCTGCGTCGCTGCCTGTAAGAACGGCTCGGCCATGCTCTTCGTCTCCAGCAAGGTGTCCCAGCTCGCCCTCCTGCCCCAGGGCCGCGTAGAGGCCGCCAAGCGCGCCAAGGCCATGGTCATGCGCATGGAGGAGCTCGGCTTCGGCAACTGCACCAACACCCGCGCCTGCGAGGCCGTCTGCCCGAAGAACGAGACCATCGCCAACATCGCCCGCCTGAACCGCGAGTTCATCAAGGCTAAGCTGGCCGACTGATAATCCCACCTCTGAGTCCCCCTTCGCCCTCCTTTACGAGGAGAGCGGAGGGGGCTTTGTATTTTTTTTACCTTTATATATATTATATGAACACCGACTACAGACTGCCGACGGAGCACAGCATGAAGCGACGCAGCGATGCCCACGACTATAGCCGCAAGGGCGTCTATCACATCACCATCAGCGCCTCCGAAGCGCTGCGGCAACCGTTCGGACGCATCGCCGGGCGCCTGGACAGGCCCGACGGCGACAGCGACGCGCCGCACGTGGAGCTGACGCCCGTGGGGCGCATGGTGGCCGAGGAGCTGACGGGAAGCATTCGCCAGTATTACCCGATGCTCGAGGTCATCGATTTTGTCGTCATGCCGGAGCATCTGCATTTCCTGTTGCAGGCCCATGGCGACGTCGTCTCGCAGAACGGCAAGGCCACCCATCTGGGGCATGTCATCGCCGGCTTTAAATACGGCTGCAACAAGCGGTTCTGGGCCATGACGGGCAGAGCGGACCTGGCGACAAAATCGCCAGGCACACTGACGAGCCCCGCCGCCCCTTCTTCGGGCGCCGCCGTTCCTTCGGGCGCCGTCGTTCCCCCTTCGTGCCCCGCCGCCGCCGGCAGTGTGCTTGGCGATTCAGTCGCCAAGAAAGGCGCTGCGGAAAAAGAAAAGCTGCCGCCGCTCTTCGAAAAGGGCTATTGCGACGTCATGCCCGTCGATGCCGCCCAACTGGCCACGCAGCGAGCCTATATCCGCGCCAATCCCCGCAGCCGCCTGCTCCGGATGACCAACCGCCAATGGCTGCAGCCCCAGCGCCTGACGGTCGACACCGCCGTGAGCCTCCCCGCCCTTCATGGCTACCTGCAGCGCGAGTGCCCCCGCCAGCTCACTGCCGAGCAGTTTTCATCGATTTCATCGAGACTTTTGCAGGCCGGCGGCCACGTCCAGTGCGACTGCTACGGCAACCTCGAGCTGCTCCGACGCCCGCTGCTGCCCGTGGTCTGCCATCGTGCCGACGCGGCCCTGTTCCCGAACCAGAAGTCGCGCTGTCTGACGGCGGCCGCCTCGGGCTCCGTGCTCGTCTCCGCCCGCATCTCGCCGTCAGAGAAGGAGATCGTCGATGCGGCCCTCCTCTCCGGCTTTCCCGTCGTCCTGATTGAGGCCAACGGCTTCCCCGCGCTCTTCCATCCCTCCGCCGACCGCATGGACGACTGTGCTGCGGGCCGCCTACTGCTCCTGGCGCCATGGTCCTATCAGTTCCGCAATCACGACGAATCCGTCAGCGTCCCCTTCTGCAAGACGATGAACTGCATCGTCCAGGCCGTCTGTCGCCAGAAGGACACGTGGTGGAAGAATTGACGGCAAAAAGTTCCGCCATCGGCGGCTTTTCCTGCCGCATATTTTGTATAAAGGAAAATTATTCGTAATTTTGCAGCCGTCTTTAAGCCCTTTCATGACGATGCACAGCAGTAGCAGCCGACTCCTCTATCATCTCCTGGCCTTCACCGTGGTGGCCATCTGGGGTTCCACGTTCGTCTTCACCAAGCTTTTGCTGGTGGGCGGGCTGTCGGCTGCCCAGATCTTCGTCCTGCGCTTCATCATCGCCTACGTGCTGCTGCTCTGTCTATGCCTCTGCCGCGGCATCCGGTGGCTGAGCCGCTCGTGGCGCGACGAGCTGCTCATGGCGGCGCTGGGACTGACGGGCGGCTCGCTCTATTTTATGACCGAGAACAGCGCGATGAACTACACGACGACGACCAACACGTCGCTCATCGTATGCCTCTGCCCCCTCTTCGCCTCCGCCCTCATCGGCCTCTTCTATAAGTCCGAACGGCTGACGCGCCGCCAGACCCTCGGCACCGTCATGGCCGCCGTGGGCGTCGTCGTCGTCGTCATGAACGGCCACTTCGTGCTCCATCTCTCACCCCTGGGCGACGCCCTGGCCCTCGCCGCCTGCCTCAGCTGGGCCTTCTACAGCCTGCTGATGATCCCGGCCAATGCGCGCTACGACACGCTCTTCATCACCCGCAAGGTCTTCTTCTACGGTCTCGTGACGATGATTCCCTATTTTCTCCTCCGCCCCGGCCTGGGCCTCGACGTGCTCGCCGGCCGCCCTGAGCTCGTCGCCAACCTGCTCTTCCTCGGCTGCATCGCCTCGATGCTCTGCTTCGTCGCCTGGAACTGGGTGCTGAAGAAGCTGGGCCCCGTCGTGGCCACCAACTACGTCTACTTCAACCCCGTGACCACCATCCTCTTCGCCTGGGCCATCCTCCACGAGCAGATCACCCTCTACTTCGTCATCGGCACCGTCCTCATCCTCGCGGGCCTCTACCTGACCGACCACAAAGCGTCGCCCCCGACGAAATAATCAGCTTAAAAAATTTCACGGAATAAGATATTTTGTGTATCTTTGCCATGTCTAACCAAACATCATCATCTAATGAAAAAGAATATGAATACGAAGTTCATTGAGAATCCCTTGGTCCGTCTCCTTGTCATCGCCGGCGGAGGCCTGGCGCTGATCCTGATCTTTTTCGCCACCTGCTGCACCGTCGTCGATTCGGGCGAGGTGGGCATCCGGTTCCACAAGTGGTCGCTCTCGGAGCAGGACTATGGCGGCGTCGAGGGCACCTGCAAGGGCTGGGTGTTCTATAATCCCATCACGACGAATGTGTTCACCTATCCCGTCTTCACACAGCGCAAGCAGTATGAGACGTTCTCGGTGAACGCCAAGGACGCCTCGCTCTTCGAGATGGACCCCACGATAGCCTATCGCATCAATCCCGACAAGGCCTGCGACATCTTCACGAAGTATCGTGTCGGCGTGAAGGAGCTCGAGGAAGGCTACATCCGCACCTGCATCTATGAGGCCTATCGCACCTGTGCCAACCAGTACTCGTCCGACTCGCTGATGTCCAACCGTGCCAACTTCGAGCGCGACGTGCGTGGACGCCTCGAGAAGTCGCTCATGGCCGAGGGCTTCCTCGTCGAGGAGTTCACCAGCAAGATCACGCCGCCCAGGTCGCTGCTCTCGATGATCGACGCCAAGAACACGGCCATCCAGTCGGCGCTGAAGGCCGAGAACGAAGTGAAGGAGGCCGAGGCCAACGCCAAGATTGCCGTGGCAAAGGCCGAGGGTGCTGCGAAGGCCATGAAGATCAAGGCCGACGCCGAGGCTTACTATAACCGCACCATTGCCGCCTCGCTCTCGCCGATGATTGTCCAGGAGGACATGATCGAGAAGTGGGACGGCAAGATGCCCCAGATCATGAGCGGCAACGGCATGATGCTCGACATCTCGAAGGTTATCGGCAACAAATAAACCCCTGAATGCTTATGAAAAGAGAATTGATTTTGTCCGTTGTGGCCATCCTGCTGCTGGCCCTGTGCTGCGGCTTGCCGCTGCTCTTGCTGCTCCTGGTCTTCCCCCTGGCCTGGTTCTTCATCAGCCGTAAGACAGAGAAAGAGCCGACGTCAGCCGACCGGCCGACCGTCTATGAGAGTGTCGACGAGGTCATCGCGCGCTATGGTGAGCCCGACGACGTCGTGACGCTTCAGGCGGCGCGCGCCAACGACCTCCAGGCCCTCATCCTCTTCTATCCCGGGCGCGACGTCGTCGTCGTCGCGGGCCGCGAGCTGAAGCTGAGCGACCTCGTCGCCGTAGCCCCCAAGAACATGGCCACGCCCTACACCGTCGACGAGTGGGCCGTCGTCGTCAACACCCGTCGGCGCGACTGCCCCACGCTGACCCTGCGCGTCGGCTACGACGGCGCCCTTGCCGGCGCCCTTGCCGCACAGATCGACCAGCACCTGCAGCGATGAAGCAGCCCCTGTTGACCTCCTACGACCTCCATGACCCCCGCGTCACGGCCTTCAGCACCACGCGCCAGGGGGGCTACAGCCAGGGGCCCTACGGCGAGCTGAACATCAACCCCTACTGCGGCGACGACGAGCTCTCCGTCAGCCGCAACCGCGCGCTGCTCTGCCGCCACCTCGGCATCGCCGACGACCGCCTGCTGATGCCTCACCAGACCCACCAGACCCAGGTCCTCGCCGTCGACGAGCCCTTCCTCCGGCTGACCCCCGACGAGCGACGCCAGCGCATGGAGGGCGTCGACGCCCTGACGACCCATGTCGAGGACCTCTGCATCGGCGTCTCCACGGCCGACTGCATCCCCCTGCTGCTCTACGATGCCCGCCACGGCGCCGTCAGCGCCGTCCATGCTGGATGGCGAGGCACCGTCGGCCGCATCGCCCGCCAGGCCGTCCGCGCCATGACCGACGCCTACGGCTCGCGCCCCGCCGACCTCATGGCCGTCGTCGGGCCGGGCATCTCGCTCGAGAGCTTCGAGGTGGGCCAGGAGGTCTACGACGCCTTCCTCCAGGCCGGCTTCGACATGGCGCCCATCAGCCGGCGCTATGCCAAGTGGCACATCGACCTGCCCGCCTCAAACCGCCTGCAGCTCGTCGACGCCGGCCTCCGCCCCGACCGCATCCTCATGTCGGGCGTCTGCACCTATCAGCACCCCGACCGCTACTTCTCGGCCCGACGCCTCGGCATCCGCTCCGGCCGCATCTTCACCGCCATCATGCTCCGGCCCAACGGCTGACCAGTCGTATTCCTGACTGTCACTTTTATTGACAAAACGTCTTCTAAATAAAGAGAAGCGGTCCTTTTCGGCTCAAAAAGGACCGCTTCTCTCATCGAAAAGCACCGCTTCTCGCATCGAAAAGCACCGCTTCTTTTTTCTGGTAATGCTATCTGTCTGAAAACCAGTGATTTGATGTTCTTGGCAAAATAATTCCGAAAAATGTTGACATAACTGCCTCCGTCCCGTCGGCTGTCGCCTACTCCGTGTACTCGCCGATCAGTCGGACGATGAGGCTGTTGAGAGGCTCCACCTCGTAGTCGCCGACGGAGGCCGCGATGTGGTCGAGGCCGACGCCGCTGTGGTTGGTCAGGAAGACATAGGTGCCGCCCGTGGCGATGGCGAAGAAGCGCAGCATGAACTCCGTGTTCTTGTCGACGCCGCTGGCCGCCACGGGGATGAGGCGGATGCCCATGCGGGCGCTGACGCCGATCGACTGCTGCAGCGAGCGGATGACGTCGGTCTCGTGGTGGGCCGGCGCGTCGAGGATGAGGAAGGCCAGGCGGGTGCGTGCCTCCGTGTCCCACGACAGCTGTTGCAGCATCTGGTCGAGGGCCGTGTGCACCGCCTCGGGATAGTCGCCGCCGCCCATGGCCTGCTGCTGGCCGACGTAGGTTGCCGTCTCGCTCGTCTTCGCGGTGAAGTCGCTGTGCTTCGTGACGTATTCGTCGCCCTCGTCGCGATAGAAGAGGGCCGCCGTGCGCAGCGTCAGTGCGGGGCTGGCGGCCGCCGCCTTGCCGATGATGTCTTGCAGGTCGCTCTTCAGGAAGTTGATCTCGTCAGCCATCGACCCCGTCGCGTCGACGATGAAGGCGATGTCGGCCTGCGGCTTCACGTCGGTAGCAGCCTTGACGACGTAGCGGTTGACGGACGCCGCAGCCACTGAGTCCCATCGCGCCACCTGCGGGTGGCCCGCCATCGTCTCCGTGCCGATGCGTACCTGCAGCTGGGCCGAGTCAGCCGTCTCCTGCTGGTAGAGCCCCGCCCAGAGGCTGGCCTCGCCGTGGTTGTCGGTCACGGTCTGCCAGAGGGTCACGTCGCCCCGCACGAGGGCCACGTCGGCGCCGACGACGGCGCGTCCCTCGGTGTCGCTGACGCTCACGGCCACGCGGTTGTCGGTGTAGAACTGCCAGTAGGCCGGCTTGTCGCCGAAATCCTCCGATTCCATCAGCCCGGACCAGAAGGGCCACTGTCGCAGGTCGTTCCATTCGCCGGCCGTGACGATGCCCGCCTCCGTGTTGCCATCGCCGCCGCCCAGGCCGGGCCCGGGGTCGCCAGAGCTGATGTCTGCGCCGGCAGGCCCGAAGTCGTAGCTCGACTCGCCGTCGTCAATGCTGCATGCCGTTGTCATCATCGTGGCGGCCAGCACCACCAGTGCCGGCAGCCGTGTCAATAGTTCTTTTCTCATTGTCTTCATTTCTTTTATTGGTTACTTGTTTCTGCCTATATAACAATCGCGCCCCGGAAATCTTGCATCGTGATGCCATAAAAAATGCGGAAAAACTTGGCTTTTCCGTGGAAAAGTCGTAATTTTGCCCCCCGATATGCAATCACAAGGACCAACCACCGAGCGCGAGCGCCACCTCGTCCTCGACCTCCTGCGAGGGCTGGCGCTGATGGGCATCGCCCTGGCCAACTATCCCGAGTTTGCGCTCTGGACCTTCCTCGCGCCCGAGCAGCAGGCCGCCATGCCGACGGCCGCTGTGGACCGCGTCGTCCGCTTCCTGCAGTATCTCTTCGTCGACGGCAAGTTCTACACCATTTTCTCCCTGCTGTTCGGCATCGGCTTCTCGCTCATCCTGGCCCGCCACGGCCGCCGCCTCTTCCTTCGCCGCATGCTCATACTCGTCGCCATCGGCCTCGTCCACCTCTTATTTATATGGAACGGCGACATCCTGACGCTCTATGCCCTGGGCGGACTGCTGCTGACGCTGTTCACGCCCCTGTCCGACCGCCGGCTGCTCCTTTTGGCCCTGGCGCTCATCCTGCTGCCCGTGGGGCTCGACGCCCTGACCGAATTTCGCGGCGTCGACTTTGCCGGCCCGTTCTATCAGCAGTGGTGGCGCGTGGCCGACGCCCGCGGCATCACCGAGCAGAACTTCGCCACATGGCTGCGCGACGCCACCGACTATCCCACGATGTATGCCTTCCTGCAGCAGGGCGCCTGCGAGCGCCTCTGGGAGTTCGTCGAGGGCCACAGGCTGCCTAAGGTGCTGGGCCTCTTCATCTTGGGCTATCTCATCGGGCGCCACCGCCTCTACGCCCGGCTGCGCGAAATACCGATGAAACCGACGTTTTTTGCGTCCGCCATCGTCGGTTTTCCGCTCTCCGTCGCCTATGCCTGGAGCGCCGTCACGGATAAGCCCTGGGGCCTCACCGCCCATTCGCTGCTCTATGCCCTGAGCGTCGTCCCCATGGCCCTGGCCTACGTCTGTGCCGTCTGCCTCGTGCTGCTGCGATGGCCTGAGGCCCGCCTCTTCAAGCTCATCGCCGCCCCGGGGCGCATGGCCCTCAGCTGCTACATCGGCCAGTCGCTCATCGGCATCCTCCTCTTCTATGGCGTCGGCTTCGGCCTCGGCACCACCTTCGGCCTCATTCATGCCGAGCTCGTCGCCCTCGCCGCCTTCCTCGTCGAGGTCGTCCTCAGCCGCCTCTGGCTCCTCCGCTTCCGCTTCGGCCCCCTGGAGTGGCTGTGGCGCATGCTGACCTACGGCCGCTGCTTCCCCCTGGCGAAATAGCCGCAACGTCGGTGGTAATTGTGCAGCGAATCGGAGAAACGGCAGCCTTCGGCTGGCGCTCGAGCTCTGCTCGCTTGCTACCGAAGGGACGCAAGAAATTTTTCAAAATTAATTCAAAATTTTTCATCTTGTGCGTTTAGATTTGTCATTTTGTTCAATTTTGTTTCAAATTTTGAAAAATTTCTTGCGTCCCTTCGGTAGCAAGCGAGCAGAGCTCGAGCGCCAGCCGAAGGCTGCCGTTTCTCCGATTCGCTGAACAGTTACCGTCGGTGTAGATTTGGTTAAAACTTGTTAAGATTTGGCGCAAAATTGGAGGAGCGATGTCGTTCTCCTAAAAAAAAGCGTATATTTGCAAAAATTTCCCTAACAGTTTTAACCAAAACATTAAAGATGAGAAAAACCCTGTTCCTTTTATTATTGGCTATTGCCATGCCCACGCTTGTGCTGGCCGACGCTGGCCGCGCCGTCTATAATCTCGGCGAAGGCACCCGCGACTGGGGCACGGGCGACTCGCGCAACGAGACCTACAACGTGGCGCTGCGCATCGCCGACGAGGCCTTCGTGGGCTGCCGCGTGACGGGCGTCCGCATCTGGTTCACCACCGTCGAGGGGCTGAGCGCCACGCGCGCCTGGCTGTCGAAGGAGCTGACGGTCAAGAGCACCAAGTTTGCCGGTGCCGACGTCGAGACCGTCGACTTCGACGCCGTCGACGGCTACAACGAGGTCAGCTTCAGCCACCCCTACACCATCACCGACGAGGGCATCTATGTGGGCTACAGCGTGCTGGCAGCGAAAGACGTCAACATGGCGCCCATCCGACTGACTGACGGTGGCTCGGCCGACGGCCTGTTCGTCCACACGTCGGGCCTCTATCGCGGCCACTTCTACACCTTCGACGGCGAGAAGGGCGCCCTGGCCATCGAGGTGATGCTCGAGGGCGACGTCCTGCAGAATGCCGTCAGGGTGGGCAGCGTCGTGTCCGACTACATGCTGACCGGTGAGCGCGGACAGGCCACGGCCGAGATCGTCAACTGCGGTGGCAACGCCGTCGTGTCGGTGGACTACACCGTCAGCGTCGGCGACGTCCTCAGCGAGTCGGGCCATGCCGACCTGGCCGAGCCGCTGCCCGCCATCTGCGGCCGCCGCACCCAGATTGACGTCGGCGTGCCGGCCCCGTCGGAGCAGGGCCTCTATGAGGTCAAGGTGCGCGTCGACCGCGTCAACACGGCCGCCAACAGCCTCGCCGATGGCGCCGCTGCCACCTCCGTGAAGTGCTATCGCGAGCTGCCCGCCCACCGCGCCGTGCTCGAGGAGTACACCGGCACGTGGTGCGGATGGTGCCCCCGCGGCTTCGTGGCCCTCGAGGAGATGAACCGCCTGCACCCCGACGACTTCATCGGCATCTCATACCACAGCCACAACAACGGCTCGACCACCAAGGAGCCCATGGAGATCCTGGCGCCCTCGCAGTTCCCCTGGAATAGCGACCAGCTGGGCGGATGGCCCGGCTATCCCTGCGGCGTGCTCGACCGCACGGCCGTCTGCGACCCCTTTTTTGGCTTCGGCGGCATCGGCGAGATGGGCATCGACGAGGCCTGGCAGATGGCCTGCAGCGTCATTGCGCCGGCAGCCGTCGAGGTGCGGTCGGAGTGGACCGGCGAGACCACGCTCGAGGCTGAGGCCCTGGTGACGTTCCCCTTCGACGACGCCGACGTCCACTACGCCCTGTCGTTCATCCTGACCAGCGACGGCCTGTCGGGCACGTCGGGCGATTGGACCCAGCTGAACAACTATCGCAACTACGCCACGCCTCTGCCCTCGTCGATGGACATGTTCGTCAAGGGCGACGCCTACATGTCGGGACTGGTCTTCAACGACGTCTTCGTCGGCTGGTCGGGCCGTCAGCCCATCGCTGGGTCGCTGCCCGAACGCGTCGAGGGCGAGAAGGCCTACAGCTGCAAGTACACCTTCGACATCACGACCATCCCCGAGCAGCTCATCAGCGACAAGCAGAAGCTGCGTGTTGTCGCCCTGCTCATCGACACCCGCACCACCTGCATCGCCAATGCCAACAAGGCGTGGGCCGGCTGCAGCTCCCTCGACAAGACCGACGCCGTCAGCCCCTCTGCCCTCGACGCCACGGCCGTCCGCACAGCATGCTACGACCTGCAGGGCCGCCGCATCGACCTGCCTCGCCGCGGACTCCACGTCGAGGCCCTCACCCAGCCCGACGGCCGCACCACGATGCGCAAGGTCGTCACTAAATGATGCCTCATAAGCAGTCGTCTAAACTCCTAAATTCCATAAAATATATAAACCCTTTAAAACCCTTTAGATTATGAGAAAATCTTTAGCTTTAACCGTCATGGCCTCGCTGTTAGCTCTGTCGCCCGTCTGCGCACAGACCGAGGAAGAGGAAGTCAACGTCATCACCGAGCAGCCCGCAGGCAAGCTCGTAGAGAACATGCTGCTCACCTATCGCGGCTACAACTGCCTGGGCTCGCCCCTCTATGAGATCCAGAGCGCAGGCATCGCCAACATCGTCGAAGGCGACGACGGCAACATCTACATCAACAACCTGTTCGACTATGAGGTCTTCGCCAAGAGCTGGGTCAAGGCCACCCGCGGCGAGGGCGACACCATCATCATCAAGCGCCAGCTGGTGCACACCAACCTCTACAACGGCCAGCTGGAGAAGCTCTGGATCACGAAGTACAGGACGTGGACCGAGGAGCAGGTGAACGAGCGGACCGGCAAGACGCAGACCGTCGTGAAGTATGAGCAGACCTACGACGACATCAAGATGATCTACAAGGACGGTGTGCTCTCGAGCACGGACGAATACAACCGCGGACTGACCGACAACGCCATGTCGCCCTACGGCATCGGCTGCGCCTACTACAGCCAGGGCAGCTTCTACAAGGACCTGTTCGTCATGTGGAATGTCAACGTGAGCCCCCTGGACGCCACCGTCGTCCAGCCCGCCCCCTATGACAAGGCCGACTGCTATCAGATGACGTTCTATCAGGGCACCTCGAACTACGTGGAGTTCATCGACGCCGTCCGCCAGGGCGACAAGATCTACCTGAAGCTGTTCGACGCACTCGACGGATGGGTCGTCGGCACCGTCGACGGCGACAAGGTGACCATCGCCTCCAACCAGTATCTGGGCCACTACCGGACCACCTCCAATCACGGCAACAACTTCCACATGTTCTGCCACGTCGGACAGGCACGCCTCGAGTCGGGCAGCGACGAATGGGACGTCGCTGACAAGATCGAGCTGAGCTACGACGCCGAGACGCGCGCCATCACCGCCAAGGAGAACGACTTCATCTCCATCGACGCCAAGCCTGACGGCGTCTACTACCTCACCTACTTCAAGACGCCCAGCCTGACCATCTTCGACGACGTGGCTGCCACCCCGATGGATCCGCAGTTCCTGACCTATGCCGACGAGTTCGAGAGCTCGGGCTCCTGCAACTTCGGATTCATGCTGCCCACCTATTCCAATATCGGCGGCAGCATCAACCCCAAGAAGATGTACTACAACGTCTTCCTCGACTACGACACCACGCCGTTCGTTCTCGATCCCGAGGACTATGACGTCGACGAGGCCGTCACCGACATCTACTACTATGCCGACATCAAGGACCACGACGGCCGCCAGTTTGCCGGCTACATGGACGTCTGGGGCAACAAGGTCCACATCATGCGCTACGGATTCCAACCCAGCGAGAGTGTCGGCGTCTGCACGGTCTACATGGGCGGCGGCGAGCGTCGCTGCTCGAAGATCCTGTGGTACGACGTGAACACGAAGGAGACGTCCTATAAGGAAATCGACGTCGAGACCGGCATCGACACCACCCTCGACTCCAGCGTCTCCAGCGTGCGCTATCACGACATCAGCGGCCGCGAGGTGACGCCGTCGACGAAGGGCCTCATTGTCAAGACCATCACGCTGAACAACGGCAGGCAGCTCTCGCTGAAGTACATGAACAAGTAAGATCCGCTCCCCGGACACGCTGCCGGCGTGTCCTGCACGCACAAACACACGTGGCACGGTTGTCTCTGCTGACAGCCGTGCCACATTTCTTTCCCGCCGCCTCCGGTAAAAATGTTAAAACTCGCAAATAATTACGTGGCAGGCGCCTCCGTGTCGCAAATAATTCCTACCTTTGTGCGTTGACGTAAAAAGATGATGATGAGGAAGATGTCGTTCTGTGCCCTGTGCCTCGGCGTGTGCACCCTGCTTCTGCTCGGTGCACCGGCCCGCTCGTCGGCCCAGCAAGGGCGGAGGGACGTCGTCGTCAGTCTGGCGGAGCGCCTCAGGACGATGCCTGGGGCCGACCTGATCGACCTCGGACTCCACTATATCAACGACCTGTCGCAGCCCGACAGCGCCATGCTCTGCTTCACGGCCGCCGCCAACAGGCGCTTCCTGCCGCATCCGGACAGTGCCGACGTGGCCGCGTTCGTCAACGGACTGAACCTGATGGGCCTGGCCTACAAGGACTTCTACGGCGACTACCAGAAGTCGTTCGCTGCCCTGCTGCAGGCCGAGCAGGAGGCCGAGCGCCACGGCTGCACGCACATCCTGCCGAAGATTCACAACAACCTGGCTGCCATCGACAATCTCAACACGATCGTCGACCACAGCGATGCGAGCATCATGAGGGTGGTGAACATGTATAAGAAGGCGTACTATGAAGCCCGCCAGATGGAGCTCGCCGACTGGCTGCCCGTCGTGTGCAGCAACATGGCTGTGACGGCCATGAGCATCAACGCCGTCGACAGCGTGGAGGCCGAGCTGCAGTCGTTTCTCGGCATGACGCCGCAGGACGCCGCCCAGACCCACCGCCGGCTGCTCTGCCGGGGCGTGCTGGCCTATGGCGAGGGCCATTACGACGACGCCCTGCAGCTGTTCCGCCAGTCGTGCGACAGCGTGCGTGGCGAGAACACGAAGACGACGTCCACCCACCTGATCTCGGCCCACAACATGATGGTGCAGCTGTTGCTCTCCATCGGCCGTGAGCGCGAGGCGCTCGAGGAGGCCGACAGCCTGATCGGCATCGCCCGGACGTTCGGCAACAACGTGGGGCTGCTCGACATCTACGAGATGCTCTACAACCACTTCTCGGCCAAGGGCGACGAGGCCGCCGCCACCCGCTACGAGCTGCTCTATCTGCGCCAGAAGGACATCATCATGAACCAGTGTAAGCTGGCCGACATCGGGCAGATCCGCTTCCTGAACGACATCGAGCAGATGAGCCAGGAGGCGCGCGACCTGGCCCGCCGCCATGCCCTGCAGACCAATGTGCTCTATGCCGTCGTGGCCTTCCTGCTGGTCATCGTCTGCATGCTGCTCCTGCTCTTCAGGCAGTATCGGCAGCTGAAGGCCAAGAACCGCCAGCTCTATCAGAACAGCCTCGAGCTGCTGGCCCGCCATGAGGAAGAGGTGCGCCAGCGTGAGGCGGACATGCAGCAGCAGGAGGCCGAGCCGCCACAGCCGCGGGCGAAGTATCAGAACCACGTGATGGACCCTCGCGAGCGGGAGGAGCTGCTCCACCGCATCTTCCTCGTCATGGAGCGCAGCGCCGACGTCTATGCCCCCTCCTTCTCGCTGCAGCGGCTGGCCGAGCTCGTCGGCCAGAACCCCAACTACGTCTCGCAGGTCATCAATGAGCACTACGGGCGCAACTTCAACGCCCTGCTCAGCGAGTATCGCGTGAAGGAGGCCTGCCGCCGCATCAACGATGAGGCCGCCTATGGCCACATGACCCTCGAGGGCATCGCCCTGAGCGTAGGCATCAAGTCGCGCACCAACTTCTCGGTCGTCTTCAAGCAGCAGACAGGGCTCACCCCCTCGGAGTACATGCGCCTGGCCCGACGGCGTCAGGCGTGAGCCGCCCTGCCGGATGTGTGTTTTTATGTATCAAGATATAAATTGATACACGCTTTTCCGCCTTTTTTTTGGCCGTTTCGTATTTTATTGCTAAATTTGCCTTCAGTTTTTCAATGTTTCATTTAAAACTATAAGGTTTATGAAAAGATTCTATCTCATGATGATGTTTGCCGCCATGGCAACAATGGGTTATTCGCAGACGGCGGATCAGGCAGTGAAACGGGCTGACCTGACCAGCGTCCCCTCGGACCACTTCGTGCCGTCCAAGGTCATCAGCAAGACGCCGTCGGCCGACGATATCATCACCGAACAGCCCGCAGGCACGCTGAAGCGCTATATCCGCACGGGCCGCTACATGATGGGCAGCGGCGGACAGGTCTTCGAGTACGACCAGAGCGGACGCGTGGCCAAGGTCGTCTTCGGCGACAACGGCAAGGACGTCTGGTTCCTCATGCCGCTCTCGACGCTGACCTATCCCGCATGGGTCCACGGCACGCTGAGCGACGACGGCACGACGATCAGCATTCCCGCTGGCCAGCAGGTGGTCTACGACGTCACCAAGCCTGACCCCGCCTCGGGCTATCCCGGCGGCGTGGAGTATGCCTTCCGACTGCATCTGCTGGAGATGCAGGACAACGGCTACGGCGGCTATACCTATGGCATTGCCGAGGGCGACCCCGACATCGTCTGGACCGTCGACGCCGCGACGGGCGAGCTGCGCCTGACGTGCACCGACGTCGATGCCTACAACATCATGGGCATCATCTACGACACGCCGGACGACCCAGGGGCCGACGGCCAGTGGAACGGCTATGCCGACTATGCCACGGTCTACGTGCCCTTCTCGGAGGAGCCTGTCGACGTGCCTGCCGGCCTGACGACCGAGCCCTTCGGCATGAACTATGAATACAACGACGGCTACAACCAGGTGCAGATCCTGGCCAGGATGGTCGACGTGGCCTTCGACGGCGACGACGTCTACATGACCCACTTCTCGAAAGCCTATCCCGAGACGTGGATCAAGGGCAAGATCGACGGCGACAAGATCCGCTTCCCCCGACAGCTGATGCTCATCTCCAACATCGACGACCCCGTCTATTTCAATGCCTTCGACATGACCATGATCGAGCAGCCCTGGGGCACGCAGATACAGAAGACGCTGAGCTATGAGGACGTCGTGTTCAAGTTTGACGCCGAGAAGCGCACCTTCTCGACCGACATGAACTGCAACGTCAACCCCTCGGCCATCCGCTTCTCAGGCCAGGAGATGTTCGAGCGCCCGTCGTTCTCGCCTTACTACGACGTGGCCGCCACGCCGGCTGATCCCGGCATCATCCGCATGAACGGATTCAATGCCACGAAGGGCTACTGGTTCTATGCTGACATCCGCGTCCCGCCGAAGGACGTCGACGGCAACTTCATCGACCCGGCCAAGCTGTCGTTCTGCTTCTACACCTCAGAGGACGAGGTCTACCACTTCGTCCGCGACAACTACGTGCGCACTACTGCCACCGAAGGCTGGGACTATGATCCGGCATGGGAAGACGGCTTGTCCGAGATTCCCTATACCTGGACCGACGCTGTCAGCGACTTCAGCAACGAGCGCGTCAACTTCTACTATGGCCATGTCGACCGCCTCGGCCTGCAGAGCATCTATCGTGGCGGTGGCGAGGAGCGCCGCTCCAACATCTTCTTCTGGGGCGAGGGCATCTATGTGGTAGGCATCAACGATGCCGCTGAGCAGCCCGCCGCCGTCAGCACCAGCCTCTACGACCTGTCGGGCCGCCGCATCGACTCGCCCGCCCGCGGCATCACCCTGATGTCGGTTCGGCGTGCCGACGGCAGCGTCGTCACCCGCAAGGTCATTTCAAAACAATAATTTAATACAAGTTTCGCATGCTTGGAGTGAAAAAGAAGTGATGGGGAGTGAAAGAGAAGTGAAAGGGACGTTACCCTCTGCCTTGACGGTTGCGATAGAAGTGACGTCTCCTTCACTCCCTCCTCACTCCTCTTTCACTCCCCTGAACTCCCTGCAAGCAAAGCACAGTGAAAGTTGAATAATTCAGTATGAAACATCTTTTTAGCAAGACCATGTTGCTCGCCGCCGGGCTCCTCTTTGGGGGAGCCCTTGCGGCTTTTGCCTCACCGCAGTCAGCCGACGACGCTGACGGTGAGCTCATCTATACCTATGGCGACCGCGACGAATACTACGGCACGGGCGAAGTGGGCGTCTACGAGGTGGCCATCCGCCTCAACAATCCCGACCTCGTCGGGGCCAAGGTGAGCGGCCTGCGCATCCCCATGCGCTCCTCGCAGGGCATCTCAGGCCTGCGGGGATGGCTCACCCGCGAGCTGAAGCTCGCCACCGTCGACGGGCGCCGCATCACCCAGCCCGATGTCGCCTCGGTCGACGTGCAGCCTAAGTCGGGCTTCATCGAAGTGCGCTTCGATGAGCCCTGCGAGCTGACGGCCGACGGGCTCTACGCCGGCTACTCGTTCTTCGTCGACGAATCCAGCGAGGAGCTGCTCACGACCCAGCCCATCGCCGTGGCCCACGTCCGCGACAACGACGGCTTCTATATCCACACCTCGCGCACCTTCCGCCTATGGACCAACTTTGCCCAGTCCTACAGCTACTTCGGCTGTCTGGCCCTTCAGGTCATCCTCAGCGGAGGCCCGCTGCAGGCCGATGCCGCCCGCTGCGTCAGCACGCGGCCCTGCTATGCCGTCGTCGGCGAGCAGCCGGTGGTCGAGCTGACCGTGGCCAACCGCGGCACACGTGGCATCGAGTCCGTGCAGCTCAGCTATGAGTTCGGCGGCACGAAGGGTCAGGCCGACGTCAAGCTGCCCGTAGCCGTACCGGCCGTCTTCGACCGCCAGGAGACGGTGACGTTCACCTTGCCGCCCATCGCCAGCGAGGGCACGTCGGAGCTCCGCTATCAGCTGACGGGCGTCAACGGCCAGCCCAACGGCGCCACGACGGGCACCGACGGACAGACCACCGTCGCCGTCTTCGCCTCCCTGCCTCGCCATCGTGCCATCCTCGAGGAGTACACCGGACTGTGGTGCGCCTACTGTCCCCGCGGCGCCGTGGGCCTGGAGGAGATGAAGCGTCGCCATCCTGACGACTTCATCGGCATCTCCTATCATGCCGGCCACCCCTCAATGGACTTCTCCACTTACGATTACGAGCCGCTCCAGTTCACCACCGACTTCCCCAACACCGTCGATCACTACCCGACGTCGTGGCTCGACCGCATGTTCGAGACCGACCCCTTCTGCGGCGTCAGCACCTACCGCACCTTCGGCATCGAGGAGCTCTGGCTCGAGCGCTGCAAGGCCTTCGCCCCGGCATGGGTCGACCTGGCCGTCACCCTCAGCGACGACCAGAAGGTCATCACGGCCGAGAGCACACTCAACTTCGTCATCAATTTGTCTGACCATCCCTACCGTCTCTCCTACCTCCTCGTCGCCGACAGCCTCTACGACGAGTCGTGGCTGCAGAACAATGCCTACACGGCCGACGCCGGATGGCCCGAGTGTATGGACGAATACGTCGCCGGCGGACAGATGATGCACGTCGTCCACCGCGACATCTGCATCGCCCGCTCCTCGCGCGACGGTCTGGAGGGCAGTCTGCCGGCTGACATCAAGGCCTTCGAGCCCGTCAGCCACACATGGCAGATCAGCCTCGACGAGGTCGTCAACAGCAGTGGCGAGCCCATTGTGCAGGATGCCAGCAAGCTCCACGTCGTCGTCCTACTCATCGACAGCACGACGAACGAGGTCGTCAACGCCCGCCAGGCTCATCCCGGCGAGTCCACCGGCATCGCCCCTCTGGAGCACCGCCTGGCCTCCACGCCCGTCAGCTTCGACCTCCTCGGCCGTCCCGTCGGCCCGTCCGCCCCCGGCATCCGCTTCACCCGCTCCGCTGACGGCAAGGTCAGGAAGTACCTGTCATCAGGTAATTAAGCCTTGTAGCGTAAAGCCAGCGCCAGGGATGGCCACTGATTGGTACCCACGCAGATCGGGACGGAATATTCTTTCTTTTGTAAAACAAACTGACACTTAAACGCTTTGTTTTTCCAACGCCCTGACTTTCAGTTAAATAAAAATCGTCTATAAAAGAAGCGGTGCTTTTCGATGTGAGAAGTGCCGCTTTTTGATGTGAGAAGTGCCGCTTTTTGAAGCGAGAAGCACCGCTTTTCTTCCTGTCTGATACGTTTTGTCAATAAAAGTGACACTTGGCTGGGGCGGTTCGAATGTCACGCTAACTTTATATCAACGCACGAAAGTGATTATATTGCACTAGAAAACTTCTTTTTTATTTCTTTTTCTCTCGCTTATTTCGTAACTCTGGCTTCGCCGAACTTACTTTTTGCCCGGAAAAAGAAATAATAATTGTGTATTTATTTCTTTTTCTCTCGCTTATTTCGTAACTTTGCCCCCTGAAAATCAATTGACTGACATGAAGAAGCTATTACTGCTACTGCCACTGATGTGCTTCGCGGCCGCGACGACGACCCGCGCACAAGGCCCCAACAACTCGGGCACCTACTACCGCAATGCCGACGGGAAGCAAGGCCAGGCCCTCAAGTCGGCCCTCTGCGGTATCATCAAGAGCCACACCAAGCGCTCCTACAAGGACCTCTGGACCGACTTCCGCACGACCGACAAGCGCTCCGACGGCAAGGTGTGGGACATGTATTCTGGCACGACCAACTACACCTTCGGCACCGACCAGGCCGGCAGCTACTCGAAGGAGGGCGACGTCTACAACCGCGAGCACTCGCTGCCCAACAGCTGGTTCGGCGGTGACAAACAGTCGGAGATGTACACCGACCTCTTCCACATGTACCCCACCGACGGCTATGTCAACGGCCGCCGCAGCAACTATCCCTTTGGCGAGACCGCGCGGCCCACGTACACCTCCAACGGCGGTTTCTCTAAGCTCGGTCCCTCGTCCGTGAGCGGCTATTCGGGCACCGTCTTCGAGCCTAACGACGAGTATAAGGGCGACTTCGCACGCACCTATTTCTATATGATCACGTGCTACGAGGACCAGATCGCCACCTGGGACAGCGACATGCTCGACGGCCGAAAGTATCCCGGCTTCACCCAGTGGGCCCTCCAGCTGCTCATGCGATGGTCAGAGCAGGACCCCGTCAGCGAGAAGGAGCTCAACCGCAACAGCGCCGTCTACGGCATCCAGCACAACCGCAACCCCTTCATCGACTATCCCGGACTGGAGCGCCTCGTCTGGGGCGACCGCCAGGATGTCAGCTTCAGCTACGACGACTATGAGGGCCGGCTGCGTGTCGACGGCGTCCGCACGGAGCCCGACGCCGTCGACGTCCGCACCTATAACACCAAGGGCCAGCGCGTCAACCCCGACCGCCCCGTCGCCCCCGGCCTCTACATCCGTCAGGGCCGCAAGTACGTCGTAAGATGATGATGAACGAAGCAACACGCGAATTTGTGCGCCAGCATGCCGACGACGACGTCAGCATGCTGGCGCTGCGCGGTTCTAAGGACAGCGACGTCAACCTGACGCTGGCCCTCCGCCAGATCCGCGGCCGGCAGCAGGCACGCCGCAAGCTGCCCTCGTGGGCCGCCCTCGACGCCATCGTCTATCCGCCCCACCTCAACATGGAGCAATGCTCCAGCGAGCCGACGGCCCGCTACAAGGCCGACCTCTGCCGCCGCCTCCTCGCCGACGCCCCGTCGCCCACGTCGCTGCTCGACCTGACGGGCGGCTTCGGCGTCGACTTCGCCTTCATGCAGCAGGCCTTCGACGAGGCCACCTACGTGGAGCGCGACGCCCAGCTCTGCGCCGTCGCGTCGCAGAACTTCACGACGCTCGGCCTCCGCCGCGTCAGCTGCGTCGCGGCCGATGCCGCCGACTATCTCGCACGCACTGACGACCGCCGCCGCTCGCTCATCTATCTCGACCCAGCCCGCCGCGACGACCACGGCGCCCGCACCTATGGCATCGCCGACTGCACGCCCGACGTGCTCCAGCTCATGCCCCAGCTGACGGCGCGCGCCGACCGATTGATGCTCAAGCTCTCGCCCATGCTCGACTGGCGCAAGGCCGTCAGCGACCTGGGCCCTGTGCGAGTGGCCGAGGTCCACATCGTCAGCCTCCAGAACGAGTGCAAGGAGCTGCTCGTCGTGCTCAGCCCCAATATCGATGAAACCGCCGTTTTTTGCATCAATGACGGCCAGATTTTCCAGCTGACGGTCGCCGAGGCCAGCCTGTCGGCCACCGTTGCCAAGGCCCCCGCCGTCGGCCCCGGCAGCTATCTCTGCGAGCCCAACGCCTCGCTGATGAAGTGCGGATGCTTCGGCGCCATCGCCCGCCGCTACGCCCTCACCCAGCTCGGACGCGACAGCCATCTCTTCGTCTCCCCGGCCCCCGTCGCCGACTTCCCCGGCCGCCAGTTTGTCGTCGACGCCGTCAGCACGATGAACCGCCGCGAGCTCCGCCAGGCCCTCGACGGCCTCACCCGCGCCAACATCGCCACCCGCAACTTCCCCCTCACCGTCGCCGAACTGCGCCGCCGCCTGAAGCTGGCCGACGGTGGCGACGTCTACCTCTTCGCCACCACCCTCGCCGACGCCGCCCACGTCCTGATCCGCTGCCATAAGGCGCCGTTTTAGTTATTGGGAAACAAATTAGCGCAAATTAAGGAAAATTCATTTATGAATCATTACATGGCCCATTCATGAATATTACATGTAGCGCCGCAGGCAGATAAAAACTCAATGTGGTGATAAGTTCCCGACAGCAGTCAACGCCCCCCTGCCCCCCTCTAATCTTAGAGGGGGAGTTAGATAGCGTGCATGCCGCCCACATGCGCTGATGTCACTGCGCTTATCTGCTCCTGCGGTGGTATCCAACTCCCCCTCTAAGATTAGAGGGGGGCAGGGGGGCGTTGAAATCCCGGGCATTTATCACCACATAGAGTATATTTTTTCCTTCATTCGTGCCCATTCGTTTCCAAAACAATCCACCCCGTCGGCTGGGCCGCCATCGCCTGTCATTAGCCCGAAGAATGCTTACAAAGCAGCTGAAAGTCAGTCGCGTCAATAAATTTCGGCCGAAAACGATGGTCGTTTCGAAAATAATGTGTATCTTTGCACCCAAATACGTATTTACTAAATAAAACAAATTGAATTTTAAAATGAACAGAAGACTACTCATGACCGCAGCATTCGCTGTGCTGCTGGCCGGTGCTGCTTCAGCACAGGATCTCAAGTCCTACTCCTACGTCGAAGTGCAGGGCGGCGCTCAGCTGACGTCTACCAACGCCCCCATGGACAAGCTCATCACCCCGACGGCTGCCCTCTCCTTCGGACACTACTTCACACCCGTCGTCGGAGCACGCCTGCATGTCAACGCATGGCAGTCGAAGAGCGGATTCAAGGCCCTCGACCAGTACTACAAGTGGAAGTACGTCACGCCTGACCTCGACCTGATGATCAACCTCTCGAACCTCTTCTCCAAGAGCTCAAGCCACGCCCTCAACGTCATCCTCCTCGGAGGTGTCGGCCTCAACTACGCATGGGACAACGACGAGCTCAAGGACCTCAACCTCGCCCCCGAGCTGACCCCCCTGGCATGGGACAAGAACCGGCTGAACCACAACCTGCGCGCCGGACTCCGCCTGGAGACCAACGTCACCAAGCCCTTCGGCGTCTCACTCGAAGTCAACGCTAACTCCGTCGACGACCGCTTCAACTCGAAGACCAACGACGCCGACGACTGGCAGTTCACCGCCATGCTCGGCCTCAGCTTCCGCTTCGGACATAAGTATCGCAAGTCCGAGCCCGCTCCCGTCGTCCGCAAGGTCGTCGAGCCCGAGCCCGAGAAGGTCGTCGAGCCCGCTCCCGTCGTTGAGGAGAAGAAGGAGCCCGAGAAGAAGGCCGTCGTCAAGCAGGAGACCGTCAAGCTCCACAAGGTCATCCACTACGCCATCCGCGTCAGCGACAACGAGACGCCCAGCGCCATCATGAAGGAAGTGGCCGACTTCATGAAGCAGTACAAGAACGTCAAGGTGCAGGCCGTCGGCTATGCTGACAAGGGCACCGGCAACGCCGAGATCAACAAGATGTACGCCAAGAAGCGTGCCGACCAGTTCAAGCAGGACATGGTCAACCGCTACGGCGTCAGCGGCGCAGCCATCACCACCGACTCCAAGGGCGACACCGTCCAGCCCTTCGCCGAGAACGACAAGAACCGCTGCGTCATCATCGACGCCGAGGGCACCAAGGAGGTCACCGTCTACGAGTAACCCCCTCCCCCCAACCCGCCAATCCCAATCATGGCCACGGCTCCTCACGAGGAGCGCCGTGGCCATTTCTTTTCCCCCTTCCGCATTGTCACTTTATTTGACAAACATCCGCCGCAGCTCCGAAAAGTGCCCCTTCTCCCTCCAAAAAGCACCGCTTTTCGACTCAAAAAGCGCCGCTTCTCTCATCGAAAAGCACCGCTTCTTTTCTTGTGTTGTTGGAATGAGTTGAAAATCAGGTATTTGCCGGATTGTGTCATTTGATTGCGATTTTTCTTTACAATTCAGCGTCGTTCTTAGGCTGATAATGGGATGATATAAACGACTTGGTTTGAAAAAGTTAGAGACCCCACCCCCCGGCCGTCAACTTTTCCATTAGCTCGTAGGTATCCTTGATTGTCTCGAGGGACGATGCGGGATGGACATGATCATTCTCTACGGAATCTACGAAAGCCGCGAGTTCATGGAAGTAGCCGTGCGAATAGAGCTGGTTGTTCGGCAAGATGGGGGCGAAATTGTTGGGCTGACAGAGATATTCTACGGTCTTGCGGCGGGGGCGGAGCTTCTCCATCGGGATGCCTGCGACGGTCAGGGACGAAGGGGTGAAGGTGAGCTCCTCCATATAGGTCAGGCGATAGAGGCCGGAGCGGGTGCAGACCTTCAGCGACTCTTCCGGGGAGGTCCAGGAGTAGGAGGTGGAGAGCTCGAGCGTGCCGACGATGTGGGGATGGCGGAGCATCAAGAGGAAGGTGCCGTCAGAGGGCTGCTGGCAGGCGAGGACCTCGGGCTGTCCGAACAGGTGGCAGACGAGGTCGAGGGGGTGGATGAAGAGGTCGGACAGGGGGTTGCCTTCGGGATAGGCTCCTGTGAGGTAGTGTAGGTCGTAAGTGATCAGCTGTTCTTTGCGCAGACGCTTCCGAAGGAGTCGGACGGCGGGGGCATAGCGCTTCTGCAAGCCGGCCATGGCGACGGGAACGGCGTGGCGCCGCTGGAGATCGATGAGCGCGCAGAGCTCTTCCGATGTGCGGCAGGGCGGCTTCTCGACGAAGAGCGACTTGCCGCTGCGGAGGACCTGCGAGGCCAGGGCGAAGTGGGCCGACGGGGAGGCTGAGACGAGGATGCCCCTGACGGCATCGTCCTTGAGAATCGCGTCGAGCGAGGTCGTGGCTATCACGCCGGGGTACTTCCGTTCTATCAGCCCGGCCTTCCGCCCTGACGTGACGCAGACGTATTTCAAGGGTACGCCGAGGTAGTGCAGGACGGGGTAGAGATTGGTCAGCGAGTGCTGTCCCATGCCCACGAAGGCATAAGAATATCGGTACGTTTGACGGAGGAATCGCTCCGTGCGCATCCGCTTGTATCGGTCGATGATTTCCTGTATCATTGTATGGCTTTCAGATGTTTGCGATAGGTCAGCTTCGGGTCGGCCGTCCATTGGTATGGGCCGTAGAACTGCTCGATGAGCCGCTTGGGCAGCAGCCGCTCGAAGTTGCGGAGGAGGATGATGTCATACTTGCGGTGGAAGTTGATCCAGCAGTCGTTGCAGTTCTTGGAATAGTGACATTGCGTCTGGCAAGCTGACGCGCCGTTGAAGATTTCGTCGAGCGACTGCTCATGGATATTCCCCAGCACCACATCGAGGTTCTGGCAGAGCGGCACGTCGCCGTTGCTATGCACCACGAGGCAGCTCATGATGCTCTGGCAGCGCAGGCGGAGATGGCCGTTGCACCATTCATTATATAAGGCCACGAAGTCGTAGTTCTCCTGCGTATCGTGGATGCTCTTGGGAATCTGACTGATGAAGTCCGAGGCCGTCAGCAGTTCGCTCGTCGTGTCGAAGAAGGCCATCGTCCCGTAGATGCCGATGCGCACATCGACGCCGTAGTGCTTGGCGACGTCGATGACATAGGCCATGTCCTCGAACGTGTTCCATGGCGAGAGACAGAACATCAGCGACAGGGCGACCTCATCCTTGAGGGCCTCCACCACTTGGATCACCCGGTCGTAACCGTCGCGGCCCCGCATCCGCTGGTAAGTCTCGCGCCCGCCGTCGAGAGAGACGTAGAGATGGCGCGGCTGATAGCGGCGGACGGCATCTATAACCCGGCTGGGCGCGAGACAGTTGGACAGCAGCGTGTAGTTCGGGTGATGCTCACGGAACCACGCCATGATCTCCGCAGCCTGCGGATGGAGGATGAACTCGCCGCCCTCCAGTCCGACGGTGGTCTGTCTGGTGACGCAGCGGCTCTGCATGATCCGCTGGATGTCACTGAGCGACAGGTGCTCCACCTTCTTCTGCCAGATATTGCAGTGCTTGCAGCGCGACTGGCAGGCCGTCGTCGAATAGATCATCAGTTGCGACAGCCGCTTGTGCCTCGGCCGCATCATGTTGTTCAGATAGAGTAGCCCGTTGTAGGCGTAATCATAGATACTATACATAGAGGTTCGTTGCAATTTTGTACTCTAACTATAAAGTCCAAAATCGCAACGAATGACTGCACCGCTTACCACGTAAATCTGACGCCCAGCGGCAGTGAGAACGTCAGCGGATGCTCCGTGCGGTAGGTCTCGATTTGCGAACCCGTCGGGATGTAGTATTGCAGGCTGGGCTCGGCGAAGAGGCCGATCGTGGGCGTCAGGTTGTATTGCAGGCCGAAGCCCGTGCCCACTGACCACTGCCACGGAGCGCGGATGGTGGCCTCGTCGGTGGCCTCCAGCAGGCCGTGCAGGTAGTAGCCTGTGGTGAGCTGCGAGCGGAGCGGCATCTCCGCGGCGACGCCGAGGCTGCCGTAGAGGCTCCACGCCTTCGTGTCATACAGCGTGTAGGTGGCTTTCAGGGGGATGCCGACGTAGTGGATGGTCTGCTGTTCGTTGATGGTATTGCCGTTTGAGCCCATCTCGAATTCCGACCTCAGCCTGCTGTAGCTCAGGCCCGTCTCCAGCGCAAGGCGATCGCTCAGGCGGTACTTCAACGCCAGCGAGAAGCTGACGGGCATGTAGTGGTGGCTCTTGCGGACAATCTTGTCGGCGTCCGTGCCCGGGGCATCGGCGGCATTATTCAGCGCAATGTTCATGATGAGCCTTCGCTTATGACTGCTGATCTCGTCAGGTATCTCGGACAGGAAGGCCGCATAGTCGCTCCAGTTCTTGAAGGTGACAGGCGATGGCGGTACGTCCACCGGGACTATCACTGGCATCTCTGTGAATCCGTACGGACGCTTATAATCCTGCTCACCGAAACCTCCGACGTAGGCAAGGTCCACCGACCACTTCTGCTGGCGGCGGACGACGGTGGTCGGCTTTTCGGGGAATAAGTCTGCGATGTCGTAATGTGGCGTCTCCACCTCGTCCGTCGTCCTCACCGTGTCGCTTGGCGTCGTGTCCGCAATCGCCGGCTCCTGAGCGATGACATTGGAAAGGGTGTCAGTCGTAGCTGTATCCGTAGCCTGAGCCATCTCCTGTCTCACGGGCTCCTGCGGCCGCTCCGCCGGCTTGTCTTTAGGAGCGTCTTGCTGCTTCGCTATGACAGGCGACGGCAGCTGCTCGCCGCCGTCGTCATCCTTGACGGCAGGATCCGGTTTTCTGAACAGATAGAACGTCATCGGGACAAGCAGCAACAGGAGCACGGCAGCCCAATACTGCTGCATCATCTTGCGCAGCATCTTCTTCGCCCGCGCCAGTTGCGACGACGACGAATGTGGCTCGATGCCCAGCGCGACGGCAATCTCCTTGTGCGACATGCCCTCAAACACCGACAGCCGGAACACCTGGCCATAGCCCTCCGGCAGACGGTCGACGAGCTGCAGCACATCCTCCAACGGCACGCCCCGCACGTCGCTCTCGCCTTCAGGCATCTGCAGATGGCCGGCCTCCTCCAGCGGCACAAGAGCCATCTTCGACAGATGGTCCTTATATTTCGACGCCACATTCCGCGTGATCGACATCATCCATGCCTCGGCTCTCCTGTCGTCGCGCAGCTTGTCGAAAGAGGTGAAGATGATCACGAACGCGTCGTGCAAGACGTCGCTGACGGCCTGTTCGTCGCTGACATAGCGGCGGCACACGCCCCTCATCCGCTGGGCGTATGCCTTATACAGCTCGCCGAGGGCATCCGCATCCCCCTGTCTGCACCGTTCTATCAGCCGTGTCACTTCCATCGAAAACATGATGTCTCTATCTCTTAAGTCCTACGACGATGGAAAAGACTGCACAGCCCCCCGCATTTTTTAGTGTTTTTACATTTTTTAATTTTTGCTTACTTTGATATTTTCAAACCGAGTTTGGCAGATGGCGTCCTGCCTTTATAAAAGGCCTGAATCTCTTCGTTTTGATACACAGGTTCGTCTTGTTCCCGCATCCAGTCCATGCCACGGAATGTCTTTTTGTTCCAAGTCCTGTTTCCCCTTTCATTCAAAGTCATGTTGAGCGAGGGAACAAGATTGCATGATTCCGAGACTTGCGCAGTGGTGATCCATTCCACAACAACAAACACACCAGCCTGTGGAAATGGTATGGGACAGGGAAGGCTGATGCCATCCTTGCTGGGTTGCTGACCGGAAGGGAGCAGAATGCCACCGTCAATGAGGGATTCGTCTTTTGGCGCGCCTGTCTTGGCGTCTGGCAGTCGAAGGTCAAAGCGGAGGGTCGCAAAAACGGGGTTCTTGATTTCCGTGAATATCAGATAATGAGAGGAATAATCAAGGCTTGCCAATATGGAATGAATGTAAGGCGTCACAGCCCAGGTGCTGTCGTAGGGAATGAATAATGCCATCTCGAATCCATTGGATCCTTTGTGCTTCGTTTGTGTCTTCGCTTTCATCAGCCCCACTTCTGTAGTCTTTATTCGTTTGGGAGCCTTTGCGCTGACAGCAACTTCACCAAGACGGTTAATCTTGGGAGAAAGAAAGATTGTCTGCGAGTCGGCTGTTAAAGCAGGGACGCTCTTAGTCATGTAGCAAATATGTGACAAGCGCATTTGTCCCGCTCTTTCAGGAATGGCAATCTCCCCTTTTTCATCCGTATATCCACCAAACTCATTCCCGAAATAGCCACTCACGAATGATATTGGCTTATTGGTGAGGCTGTCCTTGACAATGGCCTTCTGTGCCATCCCGAATGTTGCTGCCGACAGCATCGCCAGCAAGAGCAGGAATCGTTTGTCGCGTGTCCGTTGTCTCATCTCGCAATGATCTTTGCCATAAATACGTAATATCCTTCTGTGTTTAAAGCGAACCACCGCGCTGTATCACCCTCGCGTTCCTGCTGGTCACCCTTGCGGAAAGCGATCTCCTCACCCTCCTGCTCGCAGAACTTCTGCAGTACCTGCAAATCCAATCGTTTATTGTTGAATTTTTGTTCCATCGTCGCCGAATTTGTTGGCAAAGATAGTAAATTTTTTCAAGAATGCATTTCTTTTTGTTATAATTATGCCTTAATTGGAATTGTTGGGACTCTAATTTTGCGCTCTGATAGAATATATCAGTGAAGAATTTGCTTTATCACGGCCAAATCCTTACCTTTGTTGTCAGAAGGAGGAAGAGGCCGGCAGGAAAGGGAACCTATTCGGGGGACAACAGTCCTTCAGAGT
>JAFUEP010000014.1 GCA_017470345.1 Prevotella sp. | reverse complement strand
TCTGAATAACGGAAATCATTTAGTTTTATGATTTCATTACCGTCGGCTGTCAGATAAGTCTCATTCTCAGACCCGCGGTCAAAGAAACTGCCGAAAAGGCTGCGGTCTTCAAACCAGCAGCCTTGTTCCTGAGCCCATTGGCGCAGTCTTACCAGTTGGACAGGCTTGCAAGCCGTTGTTCCCGCAAGAGCTTCAATCTCTTCAAGGACTCTTCGCGCGGTTTCGGATGCTGCATCCAATACGCTACACTTGCCTTTTTCTCGGCATTCACCTTCTTGTGATAATCGTTCAGTTTGATCTCCATTCATTATTCCTTTATATGTTCGTGGTGCAAAGATACAATAATTGTTTGAAATGAACAAGCAATTCGGGCGAAATCTATCCATACGCAGGTAGATTTCGCCCAACGGTGTTACTCCGTCTTGATGTTATTGACAGGATTCTCGGTAGCGGCGCGCCAGCTCTGGAAAAATGCTGTCAGCAGATTGACGGCGAGTACAATGACAAGGGACAACAGCAATGGCATGAACTCCATACGGATGGTGAGGCCCGAGATGCTGCTCACCATCGGAGCCAGCCAGTAGGATAGGGGAATGGCTATGACCATAGCAACGACCGACTGGACGACAACAGCAAGGAGCAGGTGCAGGGTGATGCTGCTGATCTCTGCCCCAAAGACGCGACGGATGGCAATCTCGCGCCGGCGCTGACTGATGAAATAGCTGTTCATCGCCATCAGGCCGAGCACGGCTATCAGCAGGGCTACAACGGTGAAGACCATCAGCACGCTGAGGAACCGCCGGTAGTCCTTGTACCACTCCTCGTGACTCTGAGCAAGTGAGTGGACGTCGCCCGCCTCTTGGCCTGTCATCGCCCTGATTTGCTGCTTAATGGCATCTTCCACCTTCTGGCGATTGCCATGATATTTAATCAATGCTTGGCGCGGCTTGCCGTAACTCCTGTTCACATAGTTGTTGATTTTATCAGTCATATCGGCTTCGTCGAGGAATTCTCCTACGTTGAGGATTAGGAACGGGGTGGGGTGCTCCTCCTCGCGCATCACGTTCTGATAGACCATATCGGGATAGACAGCGCCCACTTCAAAGTCCTGTGTACCGTCAGCCGTGACGATTCTCCTTTCTTCATCCCTCTTGCCGAACTGGCGCAGCAGTTGGTGGTTCACTCCCCAGCCATCCTCGCTGTAGGTTTTCTCAGGGTGGATGTTCAAGGTGTTGAAAAAGCAACTGTCGCCTATCAGCAATCGCTGACTTATCACTGCCCCGTCAGCCGAGATCGTCCAGTTCTCCAGTCCCTCTAATGGTGTGCCATAGCCGAAGCCGACGGTCTCCACCTCCGGCAGTGCCAGCAGTTTGCTGCGGAACGTCTGCCGCTGGCTCTCGCTGAAGCCGGCAACATCCCATGTCTTGAGAATGTTCTCGATGTCGTAGCCCAGCGGCCGATTCATGAGTTCACGAATGCCTTTGCCCAGCAATAGCGTGATGGTCAGCATGACAATGGCAAAGACGGCCTGAATGACCATCAGCGCGTGGCTCCACCGCTGGCGCACACGACGGCGGAAGGTGCCGCGCACGATGTCGATAGGCTGGTAGCCGCTCAATATCGTGGCAGGCACGAAGCCTGCCAACGAGCCAACGAGGATGATGCCCGCCAGGAAGGCAATGATAGTGCCAAAGCCTGTATCCTTCAGCAAATCCAGCGGACAGTTGGCCATCTCCATCGCCTTGTCCTCCAGGGCGAGTGCTATCAGATAGCCAACGACGAAGGCAATGGCAGTAAAGAGGATGCTCTCGCCTATCAGTCGGGCAAAGACCTGCAGGCGCGAGAGACCCAGCAGTCGCCGGGTGGCCATCTCCTTCGACCGCTCGGAGGTGAGCGACACGCTCAGGTTCACGTAGTTGAAGATGGCGAACACCAGTACCAGTAGGGCAACAACTACATAGAGATGTGCCATCTCCCGACTACCATGATTGATGTCTTCCTGACCTAACGAACACTCCATCGCGTCATAGTAAATGGTGGAGAACGGCGTGAGCGTCAGTTCCTTTGCGGCCTCCATCTGGTAAAGCCAGAAGAAAGTCTTCAGAAAGTCGATCATATCGCCAGTTTTGCTTCGCAGGTCGCAGCCCTCGCGCTGCATCAGGAAGAGCACGCAGCACGACGCGTTGTTCATCTGCTCGCTCCAGGCCGAATAGTGGAAGTGGCGCAGGTTCTCTACGTTGAACACGCAGTCATAGCCGTCGGGGATGATGCTTCGGTCGAAGTCGTCCATGATGCCGCTGACGGTGTAAGTGATATGGCCTTTCCCGTCGTTCGCATCACCTAACTCCATTTCGTCATCACCCAGCACCATCTCCTTGCCTATTGGACTCTCATCGGGCCAATAGCGCTGTGCGAACGACTTGCTCACCACAATCTGATTGGGTGCGCTGAGCACCTTCCGTCGGTCGCCCGTCAGCAGACGGTAGTCGAAGAACGTGAAGAAGTTCTGGCCCGTCACCAGCACTTTTGTTTCGGCCTTCTGCGCCCCAATGTGGAACGTCATGCCGTAGCCAGCCATCGAGCACCAGTCCTCCACCTCAGGGAAACGCTCTTTCAGTCGCTCGCCTACACGGAAGTTCGACATCATGCACATCTCGTTGCCTACAACGAACGTGCGGTCGGCGCGCGTCTGGTAGTTCTCCACCGTCGTCTGTCGGTAGATCAGGTCGCCCAACAGCAGCAGGAACGCCATCGAGAGGCACAGCCCCACGATATTGATCAGTGTAAACAGCCTGTGGCGGCTCAGGAATCTGAAAAAGCTTTTCATACGTGTTATTGATATAGACGATGCAAAGTTACGCCTAAAACGCGAATCCGCCAAGGCCCGAGGCCCTGGCGGATGCAGATTGTCTAAAAATTAGACAGTCGGGCGTGTGATTATTAGACACTCCTGACCTTACTCCTTGGTCAGGTAATAGTCGGCGCCGGCCGCCTGGGGTTCCACTGGCGTCTGCCACTCCAGCTCCATGGGCGCCTCCCTGTGGTGGCGGTAATAGCAGGCGACGCTGTAGACCGACTCGTCGGGGAGCAGGCTGTAGGTCATCATGCCGAGCGGCTGGTCGAAGGCTGCCTTCCTGCGGCTCCATCGGCTGTAAGTCACTGTGTAGGTCCCCTCGGCGAGCCTATAGTCATGGCGTCCGGCGAGCCGCCATTCGTCGCTGCGCCACACGTACATCACGCGGCTGCTGAGCAGTCCGTCAGCGGCATAGACATACTCGTAGCGGCAGGTGGGGACGAGGCGGACGTCGCCTTTGCGCAGCGGGCGCTTCCTGTAGACGTCCGTCGCGACGATGCGGCCCTCGTCGTCGTACGCTGCATTGTAGGCGAACTCGTCGCCCCTGGTCGTCGTCGCCTTCTCATACACCTTGGTCACTGTTTCCGAGGTCATCACCTGGGCCTCCGTGGCGAGTGCCGTGAGGCACATCGTCATCATCAGAATCATCATCTTTTTCATCATCGTAATGTTTTTAGTTGTTTGACATGTTTTGTTCATTTTCGATGATGCAAAGTTACGACGATTCGCCTCTGCCTCCAAGCATTTCAGCCTGCCGCCAGGCCGTTTGTCTAAAGATTAGACACTAAAGCGTATGATTCTTTGACACTCAGCCCTAAGCCTAACCTGAAGTATTCTCACTCGAATGTGCTTAACGCTCACTAAATGGACTTTTTATTTTCAGAACCGATAGCCGACGGAGAGGTCGGCCATGATGTTCTTGGGGTGGGCGCCCAGGAGGACGGCCGTGGCAGCGTTGCCCACGGGGTTGCCCATGAAGCCCGCGTCCGAGACGCTCGTCAGCCCGACGCAGACGTCGTAGCCGATGATGAAGTGGCCCAGCGTCAGGTCGAGGCCCCCGATGGCGCCGGCATCCCAGCGGTTGAAGGCGGGATAGCTGACCGGGCGGCTCTCGCGGTCGTAGGCACACGAGTGGAAGTCGAAGGCGTGGCTGAAGTGGTTCACATCGAAGGTCTCGCAGCGGTCGGTGTTCACGACGTCCAGGCGGGTCTTGCCGCTGAGTCCGCAGGCCACGTAGGCGCCCGTGCGGAAGGTGAGGAAGCAGCGCTCGCCCAGCCTGAGGCGGGCCGCCAGCTGGAGCGGCAGCTGAAGGTAGTCGAGGCCCGTGCTGAAGCGGGCCTCCATGATTTGCTCGCTGCCGTAGTAGCCCTCGAACCGCCAGCCTTTCCTCACAAACTGGAGCGACGGCTGCAGGCGCCAGACGCCGTTCTTCGACAGTCCGATGTCGGCCCCGCCGCCGACGTGGAAGCCCGTGCGGTCCTCGATGTTCGTCACGCCGGCAAAGAGCGTCGAGCGGCCGATGCCGCCGCGCGCCTGCCAATGGATGTCCTGTCCGTTCATCACTGCGGGGAGTGCTGCGAGCATCAGCCCCATGATCGCTTTTCCAATTCTATTCATGTCTTTTCGCTTGATTGTTTCTATAAAACAAAACAGCGCGGCGGGAAAACCTTGCGCCCTGCGATGTTAAGTGATGTTAAATGAAGCGGGGGAGGGGGAGGTCAGACCTGCAGGCAGGACCAAATAGGGGAGTAAGATCAAACTTACGTCACGTCGTGGCGGCATGCCGTCACGACGTGATTTCATGCCGTCACGCCGTGACGGCATGGCGTCACGACGTGACGAAAGATTTCCGGACTGGTTATTCCGTCTTGATGTTCCTGACGGGATTCTCCGTCGCAGCGCGCCAGCTCTGGATGACGACGGTGAGCAGGGAAATGATGAAGCAAGTAAACCCGGCAGCGGCGAATATCCAGGGGCTGAGCGCGATGCGATAGGAGAAGTTCGTGAGCCAGTCGTGCATGATGTAATAGGAGATGGGCACGGCGATGACGAACGACACCAGCAGCGGGGCGGAGAACGTGCGGAGCATCAGCACCAGTACCTCGCTCGATGTAGAGCCCATCACCTTGCGGATGGCAATCTCCTTCTTGCGCTGGCGGATGAAGAAGAGCGATATACCGACGAAGCCCAGCACGCTGATGATGACAGCCACGAGAGAGAAAAGGCTGACAATCTTCAGCGTATTCTGCTGGTCTTCGAAGGTGTCGGCGATGTTCTCCTCGATGCTGCCGACAAGCCAATCCAGGTCTTCATCAGCCACGTCCAGGGCCTTGAGCATCTGCATGAAGGCCGCCTTGGCGTTCTTGTCGCCGTTAGTCCTGACGAGGAAGTTGGGGGCCTCTACATGTTCCTTAACCTGGATAGCAAATGGCTCATAGTCGCCCAGCACATTGACACGGTGGAAGTCCTTGATGACACCGCTGATGGGCTTCGTCTCGTCCTTACCCCACGTCATCTCCCGCTTGTCGCTGTCATAGCCGAAACGGCGCATGGCTTCCTCGTTCAGATAGTAGCCGTCACTCGCCGGGCCGTAGTCTTTGAGGACTTGCAGGCCATAGAGGTTGAAGGCTGTCGAGTCCAAGGTTGTCATGAACAGGGTCACCAACTTGTCTCCTTCGGTGATGGAGCGCATCGACGAGTTATAGTTAGAGAAGGTCGTGCCCCTATATTCGCCGATGGCTTCTACGAACGGCAGTTTTTCCAGTTGGTTTCTCAACGTCTGGCTCTTGCCCTCCGGGCTATTGACATAGTAGAGGTTCTCAGTGTTGAAGCCTAAGGGCGCATGGATGAGGTGGTGCAGCTGCAGCCAGATGACCAGTGCCGAGGTGAGCATGGTGATGGTCACCACGTTCTGCATAATGATAAACAGCCGGCCCAGCACCATCTTCGAGTGGTAGCGGAACGTGCCTTTCACGATGTCGATGGGCTGGAAACGGGCTATCTGCCACGACGGCATGATGCCCGAGACGATGCCCAACAGCAGGATGAAGCCGAGGCAGACGCTGACGGTGCCCACATGAATATCGTTAGCCAAGTCTATCTTTCCCCTGAACAGTTCGATGGCATCGTCCTGGAAGTAGAAGGCCAAGCCTAATCCGAGGGCGAAGCAGACCGCCACCATTAGCGTCGATTCGGCCATGAGTTTCAGTGAAATCTTTCGCTGGCTGCTGCCGAAGAGCCGTCGCGTGGCCATCTCCTTGGCGCGGAAACCTGTGTTGGCCACGGTCAGGTTGATGTAGTTGCTGATGGCGAAGAAAAGGATGGCCAGCACGGCGGCCAACAGGATGCTGAGTCGTGTATGGTCGCCCTTCTGCATACCCCAGCCGTTGTTCTGCGGTGCAAACATGATGTCGGTGAGGGGCGTCGCGGTGAAGGTGTGTTCGCCCATGCGACTCCACAGCATATAGTTCTTCGTCAGGTGTTCCTCTATCGTTTTCTTCTTGCCGTCGAGCGTGGTGCCGGGTCGCAGCATCAGGAAAGCCTTGCAGGCTCCCGTTGGCCCGTAGGCGAAGGCATCGGGGGTGAGCCGGTAGCCCATCACTTGGCCGAAGCGCTCCATACTGGCAATGATTTGCGTCTCGTTGGGCAGCACGGTGTGGTCGAAGTCTTTGGCGATGGCGCTCACAGTATAGACCAGCGTCGAGTCGTAGGGGTCAACATTGTTCATCCGCACATTGCGGTCGCCCACTATCTGCAGCTGTTCGCCGATGGGGTTCTTGTCGCCAAAGAGCTGGCGGGCCAGCCGCTCCGTCACGACGCACTTGTCCGGCGCATCGAGGGCCGTCTGTCGGTCGCCCTGCACCAATGGGAAGTCGAAGAACTGGAAGAACGTCGAGTCCGCCAGCATGATGATGCCGTTGTCGCTGGCCGTGCTCTTCACCTCGCGCTGCCCGTACCTGATTTTGCCCTGCTGACTCATCACGCAGCAGGTCTTCTCCACCTCGGGACACATCGCCTTGAACTCCTCTGCCGCTTGCGGCCACATGAAGAAGTCCTCGCCACTACCCGTCAGGCAGATGCGGTCGGCATTCTTGTGCCATGAGTCGATGCTGTACTGGCGCCAGGTGTAGTCGCCCATGAGGATGATGAACATCAGCGACACCACCAGCCCGGCTATATTAATAAAGGTATATAGCTTGTTGCGCGACAGGAATCTGAAATAACTCTTCATACGTTCTAAATGCTTTTGATGCTGCAAAGTTAAGGCAATAAAATGAATCCGCCAAGGCCCGAGGCCCTGGCGGATGCAGATTGTCTAAAAATTAGACAGCGAGGTGTATGATTCTTTTACAGTCCGAAGCGGAAGACGGCCAGAAACACGGGGCGCTCCTCCTGCCAGCCGTCGTTGAACGACTGCAAGAGTCGGTCGCCTTCGTAGATGTCGGTGAGCTCCAGCGACAGCTGCCGGTCCTGCCCGAAGGCCGTGCCGCCCTGTATCTGACCCTTGGCGAGCGTGATGGAGGTGTAGAGGCTGCGGAAATGCAGCACGATGTTGTGCTGCTGCCCGCCGTAGGTCAGCGACAGCGCCACGGGGTGCATCTCGAGCGTCCACCCCACCTGGCCGGCCTCCGCCTCCTTCACGAACGCATAGCTGCCCGTCAGTCCCATGTCGGGCAGGGCGCTGAGGGCCTGGCTCAGCTCGGGGTCGTCGACCACGCGGGTGAGCAGACGCAGGGGGAAGCCGTTGAAGATGACGGTGTGAGCGGTCAGGTTGCTGACGCTGAACGTGACGTCGTCGATGTCCTCGCGGTTCGTTTGCTTGGTCTGGCGGTCGGTATAGATAATGCTGTAGCGGCCCGGATATTCGCCCATGATGCCCTGGGCATAGTCCTCTTTATCCTGCTCGGTCAGTCCGTGGAACGTGGGGCCACGGTCGCAGGCGGCCAGCATGGCCACGGCCAGCACTGAAAACAATAGATTCTTCATAATCATTCCTTTTTTTACTCTAAAACGACGCCGACGACGGTTTATTGCATGGCCGACCGCATTATTTTTCATTCCGTCTTGATGCTGTTCACGGGATTCTCGCTGGCTGTGCGCCAGCTCTGAGTGACGACGGTGGCCAGCGTGACGAAGCCGACGGCGAGCAGCGCCAGAGGGAAGATCCACCAGGGGATGGCGATGCGCTCGGCAAAGCCTTGGAGCCACTGTCGGCCGATGTGGTAGGCGAGGGGAGTGCTGACGACGAAGCTGACGACGAGCAGCAGGCCGTAGTGGCGGCAGAGCATCCGCAGGATTTCCTGCGTCGACGAACCGAAGACCTTGCGGATGCCGATCTCCTTGCGGCGATACTCCGTCTCGAACATCGTCAGGCAGAAGACGCCGATGAGCGTGATGACGAGGCAGAGCACGGCGAACCAGCCCACCTGGCGGATGAAGCGGAACTCCTCCTGATAGAGCCGCTCCAGCTGCTGGTCGAGGAACTTCGGCTCCACGCGCTCGCCGTTGCCCATCGCTGTGAGCACGTCGCCCAGCTTGCGGCGCGTGTCCACCTTGTCGACGCCGGCCGCCACGCGGATGTTGGCAATGCCCAGCTGGTCGCCCCAGTCGATGTGGTCCTTGCCGAAGATGATGAAGGCGAGGGGCTCCTGCTGGCGGTCCTTGCGGGTGGACATGAAGCGGATGTTCTCGCAGACGCCGACGACGGGGAAGTCGTTCGATAGCAGCTTCTTGTCCATCTCCACCCAGGGCCACTGCCGGCGGGCCGCCTCGTTGATGATGTAGCAGTCGCCGTCGTGCTCGTTGAAGTCGCGCCCCTCGATGACCTTGATGCCCATGGTGCGCAGGAAGTGGTGGTCGACGGGCATGCAGGTGAAGGTGATGTGGTGGTCGTCGTCGCCGCGTCCCCAGCCCATGTAGCTGTCGGCATTGCCGAGCACGAAGCGCGAGAAGCTCACGTCACTGACGCCGCCCTGCTGCATCAGCTCGGCGCGGATGGCGTCCTTCTTGCCCCACAGCTCCGAGGTGAGCTGCACGTAGAGCACCTCGTCCTTCTGGAAACCGTAGTCGCTGTCGTAGATGTAGCGGCTCTGGAGGAGCAGGATGCCGATGTAGGTGACCACGAGCAGGGCGATGCCGAGCTGCAGGCCGACGAGCACGGAGCGCAGCCGCCGGCCCTTGGGCGTCAGTCCGAACGAGCCCTTCAGTGCCAGCGCGGGCTGGAACGAGGTGGCGAAGAAGGCGGGATAGACGCCCGCGGCCACGCCCACCGCCACGGCCAGGAGCAGCATCAGCCCGACCAGCCATACGTGGTCGGCCACGGCGAGCGAGCCCAGCAGCAGTTCCGTCTGTTGCTGTACTACAGCAACACACACGACGAGGCCCGCGCCGCAGGCCAGCAGCGCCCACAGCACGCTCTCGGCAATGAGGCGCAGGCGCAGCGCCGTGGCCGACTCGCCCAGCACGCGCCGCGTGTTGATGCTCTTGATGCGCATGGGGCTCTGTGCCAGCGTGAAGTTGAGAAAGTTGACGGCGCTGGTGACGATGATGAGCACGCAGGCCAGCTCCAGGATGAAGAGCATGGCGGGGTTACCCTTGTCGTCGCCGGCCACGCCTGAGAAATAGGTCTGGCGCACGGGCGTCAGACGGTAGTCGTAGTGCTTGTAATACTTGTCGAAGCTGGCGCGCATCTCCTGCTCCTGGTCGGCACTGACCGCACCGGCAGCCAGCGCGCCGCCCCACTGCGTCCGCCACATCTGCTCCTTGAGCTGCCGGGAGAGCCCCGTCAGCATCGTCTTTGGGTCGACGCCCTCGCGCAGCTTCACGTAGGCCACGTAGCTCCATTCGCTCCAGCTGTCGAGGTCCTGCTGCGTGGCCCAATAGACATGGTTCTTCATCGAACAGTTATCGGGAAAGTCCTCATAGACGCCCTGCACGGTCAGGGTGTCGCTCTTCGAGTAGAGCGGCTCGCCGGCCACGTCGACCCGCCCGAAGAGCTTCCGCGCCAGTGAGGCGGGGATGATGAGCGTGTGGTCGCTGTAGGCCTCCCACGACAGCTTGCCGCTGAGGCAGCGGGCGGCGACGGCCCCGAAGGGCGTCAGGTTAGTGCCGAGACAACTGTGCTCCACCACGCTGCCGTCCTTGATGAACTCGCGTGTGGGCGACCAGCCGCCCTGCTCGCTCATGGCCTCCACCTGCGGCAGCTGGGCGATCTGCGTCAGAGTGGGGCGGTTGCAGTTGGTGCCCCACGGATAGTCGTCGCCCATCTTCGACTCCACGCGGAAGACGCGGTCGGCATCCTTGATGCAGGCGTTGTACGAGCGGGCGTAGTCCACCTGTGTCATCAGCAGATAGAAGGCGGCGAAGGCCACCGTCAGCCCCAAGAAGTTGAGCACTGTCGCCGTCTTGAAGCGGCGCGCCATATACCAAAGGTTACGTAATAGCTCTCTCATATTCACTTCTTACTTTTCACTTCTCATTTCTCACTTCAGGACCAGCACCTCGTTGTCCTTGAACGCCTCGTAGCCGCTGGTGACGACGCGCTCGCCGGGCTCCAGACCCTCGAGCACCTCGTAGTGCTGCGGGTTCTGGCGGCCGATGCGTATCTGGCGGCGATAGGCCTTCTGTCCGTTTTTGTCTAAAACAAAAATCCACTGGCCGCCCGTGGTCTGGAAGAACGTGCCGCGGGGGATGAGCACGGCCTGCTCGGGCTGGCCCAGCTCGAGGTCGATGTAGTAGGTCTGGCCCGTGCGGATGTTCTCCGGCCGCTCGCCACGGAAGATGAAGTCGCAGCGGAACTTGCCCTGGCGCACCTCGGGATAGACCTTGCGCACCTGCAGCTCAAACGTCTTGCCCCCACGCTGGAAGGTGGCGGCGAGTCCCTGGCGCACGCGGTCGATGTAGTGCTCGTCAATCTCGGCCTGCACCTTATAGTCAGAGAGGTCGTTCAGCTGTCCGACCATCTGGCCGGGCGAGATGCTCTGGCCCAGCTCCACGTCGAGCAGTCCCAGCTCGCCGTCGATGGCGGAGCGCACCTCGAGCTTGTCCTTGCGCTGGCGGACGAGGACGACGTTGCGCCGCATGTTCTCCAGGTTGTCCTCCATCTGGTCCATCTGCACCGTGCGGTAGATCGAGTCCTGCTTCAGCCGCTGGCTCACCAGCCGCCGCTTCTTCTCCGACAGCCGATAGTCCTCCTCCGACTGGATGAACTCCTCGCGGCTGATGAGCTTCTGCTCGTAGAGGCGGCGGCTCTGGTCGTAGGCCCGCTGCTTGCGCTCGGTGTCCATGTCGAGCTGGGCCTGTTCCGTCTGGTTGCTGAGGCGGTCCTGCTGCATCGCCACCTGCGTGTTGCGCAGCAGGTTCTGCTTCTCGGCCAGCTCCGCCTCGGCGTTCAGGATCTGCAGGTCGAGCCCGGAGTTCGACAGACGGATGATGACGTCGCCCTTGCGGACGTGCGACCCCTCCTCGACCACCTTCTCCACGACGATGCCGCCCTCCTCGGGCGAGATCTGCACCACCTGGATGGGCATCACCTGCCCGTTGGTCCTGACGTAGTCCTTAAACTCGGCCCGCAGCACCTCGCTGACGGTCAGTTCGTCGCGGTCGACCCGTAGCGTCGCCGCATGGCTGCCGAAGGCAATCCATCCGATGACGGCGATGAGCACAAGCCCGCCCGCCGCGTATGGCCACCGGCTCATCAGCCGCTGCATCTTGGTCTTCTCTATTTTTCTGTCCATGACGTGTCGTTGATTTCTGACGGCAAAGTTACATCTTTTATCTCATGCTGCCAAGCTTTTCCGGGCCGACGGGTGCAAATCGTCTAAAAATTAGACAGTCCGTCGTATGATTATTTGACAGATTCTTCGTAACTTTGCAGCCATGAAGCAATACGGAACCATACTGGTCGTCGACGACAACGCCTCGATCCTCACGGCGATGCGCTATCTGCTCGACGCCACCTTCGAGCGCATCCTGACCCTGGAGCGCCCTGACGACATACTGAAGACGATGGCCCAGGAAAAGATCGACATCGTCCTGCTCGACATGAACTTCACGCTCGGCGTGAACAGCGGACAGGAGGGTCTCTTCTGGCTGCGAACCATCCGCAGGGCGCACCCACAGACGCCCGTCGTCCTGCTGACGGCATACGCCGACGTGGCGCTGGCCGTGAAGGGGCTGAAGAGCGGCGCCGCCGACTTCATCACCAAGCCGTGGGACAACGACGAGCTGGTGCGCAAGCTGAAGGACGTGCTCGACATGCAGCAGGAGGTCGTCAGCCTCGACGAGGTGGAGCGCGACCACATCCGCCGCACCATCGACCGCTGCCACGGCAACCTCACGCTGGCGGCCGAGCTGCTGGGCATCACCCGACAGACGCTCTACAACAAGATGAAACGGCTTTCTTAAAGTGAGAGGTGAGAAGTGAGAGGTGAGAAGTATGATTAGTCTTTTTATTATAATAGGTGTTGGACTATTGTTGTTTGTCTGGTGGTTTGTGCGCCATCAGCGGCGGCTGAGGCTGCGGGCACGGCTGATGCAGGAGGCCATGCGCAACCGCGACTTCACCTTCCGACTGCCTACCGACGGACTGCTGCCCGGCGAGCGGGCCATGCAGGAGACGCTCAACCAGCTGGGCGAGACCATCCGGCGGCAGGTCAGCCAAAACGAGGTGGAGTCGTGGGAGAGGCTGACGCGCGTGCTGACCCACGAGATGATGAACGCCACGGCCCCCATCACCAGCATCAGCCAGTCGATGCTCGCCCGCACGGACGTGAAGGGCACGCCCCTGGAGGACGGCGTGCGGGCCATCTACGACACGAGCCGCCACCTGAGCGACTTTGTCAGCAACTATCGAAAGATGTCGCAACTCGAGCAGCCCGTCATGGCCGACGTGGTGCTGCGCCCGATGCTCGACGATGTCCGAAAGGCCTACCCCGAGCTGGAATGGGTGATCGACGTGCCGGCCGACCTCACCGTCCGCGCTGACAGCGGCATGCTGCGCCAGGTGCTGATCAACCTGACCAAGAACGCCGTCGAGGCGCAGGCCAAGAGGATGGTTTTGGCCCCTCAAGCGGAAACAAACTATTCACTGATCACTGATCACTATTCACTCTACATCGGCAACGACGGACTGCCCGTGCCGGCCGAGAACCGACAGTCGCTCTTCGTGCCCTTCTTCACCACCAAGCGCCGGGGCAGCGGCATCGGCCTGTCGCTCAGCCGACGCATGATGGTGCAGCAGGGCGGCATGCTCGACCTGGCTGAGAAGCAGCAGGACAGCTGCCGCGCCGGATTCATCCTCACCATGCCCGTATAGCCCGCCCCGCCCGTCGGCAAGGCGGCGACAGCCGTAGAACTTTATTAAGCAGGACACTTCGTCAAACTCTCGTCACGACGTGACGTCATGCCGTCACGTCGTGATTTCATGCCGTCACGCCGTGACGCCATGCCGTCACGACGTGGCGAGAGTTTTATTTTAAGTGACCGTAAAAAAATAACTTGGTACGATTTAGGAGGTCACGTGTCCTCACGTGACACCTGCGGCAAGTGCGACATCTATAATCTATTATCTTTTATCTATTATCTGATAAAGTCCTTGGGCAGGGGGGCTCACAGCGCTGCGGTGTAGCTGAGCATGACGGTGCGGCCCTGGGCGATGGAGGCCTGGACGTCGATGATGCGCTGGTTGCGCGAGCCGCGGAAGATGAGGGTCTCGTCGCGCTGGGCCTTAAGGAAGGGGCCGTCGACGAGGACGTCGATGAGGTTGAGGAGCTGGCGCTGGCGGGGCATGTGGAGGAGGGCTTCGAAGGTGAAGCCCGTGTAGCACCAGATGTCCTTACTCGTGTGTTCATGGATGGCGCGGGCCAGCTCGGCGAAGCCCTCGGGCTGATACATCGGGTCGCCGCCGGAGAAGGTGACGTTGGCGTAGGGGTCGGCCACGATGATGCGCATGATGTCGTCGGTGGTCATGGGGTGGCCGCCCTCGAAGTCCCACGACTGCGGGTTGTGGCATCCCTCGCATCCGTGACGGCATCCTGCGCAATAGATGGAGGTCCGGAATCCCGGACCGTCCACCATGGTGTCTTCGATGATGTTGAGTATTTGTAGCATGTGTGTGTGCGTGTCGCTTTTTATTGTGCATGCAAAGTTACAAATAAAAAGCGACACGGCCGCAATATGTGGCTATCTTTTTTTTCGTCAGAACCGGATCTTGCCGTCGTAGTTGAAGATGGGCTGGTCGGTGGGCACCTCCTCGTCGTAGAACTGCACGGCCGAGTCGTTCATCTTGGGGTGCTGCCGGGCGAGCAGACGGATGACTTCGGCGCCGGCCCATATGGCGGGCCCGTAGCCGTGGGCGGCCATGACGTGGACTGGGCGGTAGGCATAGAACGAGGGGTCGAAGCCCATGCCGGTGCCGACGCAGACGCCCTCGACTTGTCCGCGGTCGTTGACGGCCGAGGCGACGGCATGCCAGCCCAGCAGGGCGACGGGGCCGTAGACCTTGGCGTCGAGCCATCCCTGGCAGACGGCGTGGGCCAGACAGGCGGTGTAGATGGCGGTGGCCGACGTCTCGAGATAGGTGTCGGAGCGGTCGAGCAGCTGGTGCCAGAAGCCGTCGTGGTGCTGCAGGGCGGCGAGTCCCTGGGCGTGGCTGCGCAGCAGCTGCATGATCTCGGGCCGGCGGGGATGGTCGGCAGGCAGCACGTCGAGCACCTCGCAGAGGGTCAGGATGGCCCATCCGTTGGCACGGCCCCAAAAGAAGGCGGGGTGGGGCTCCATGGCCTCGACCCACCCGTGGCGGAAGAGCTGTTTCTCGGGCACCCACATGCGCTGGGTGAACTGGATGACCTGCCGCGCGGCCTCGTCGTAGTATTTCGCATCGCCCGTCAGCCGGCCCATGTAGGCCACGGCGGGTATGCCCATGAACATGTCGTCGAGCCAGACGGTGTTCTTCTGCGGGCGAAGTCGGGCGAAGGTGCCGTCGGCCAGGCGATACTCGCGGTTCATGATGTAGTCGATGTAGTTGTCAATGAGCGGAGTGAGATGAGTTTTTAGTGTAGAGTGTAGAGTGTAGAGTGTAGAGTTTGCTGCCGCACTTGATGGTACAGCGGTAGCAAACTCTACATTCTCCGTTCTACCCTCTACATTAAGAACGCTCTTGATCATCGAGCAGCAGACGGCACCGGCATCGTCGAGGGCGTGCGGATCGATGACGCGGCGGATGTTGCCGTCGATGCGCTTGCCCTTCTCGTGGAGTCGGCGGAACGCCGGGACGATGTCGGCCAGCAGCTGATAGCGCTGGTTGAGGTAGTCGGCATAGGCCTGGTCGCCCGTCGCCTCATAGGCAGCCAGGACGGCTGAGTAGGTGACGCCCCACTCATAGCTGGTCAGGCGGAATCCGCCCTGCTTCAGCTGGGTCTTCTCGTCAATCTTCTTCAGGTCGGTCACTCTCTGGCCCGTGCGGCTGTCGACAAGCTCGGCGGGCGTCTCCGCATCGATATAGCGCAGCATGCGGTCCATCACCTGCTTCACCTCGTCCTTCGTCGGGATGCCGTAGCCCACGCGGTAGTTGGGCTTCATCAGATGGAGCGGCGTGTTGTTGTCGTTGACGGCCGTCTGGGCTTTCATCCCCACGGTGCAGCAAATCATGCAAACAATAAAAGCTATTCGTCTCATTATTATTTATAGATTCGTGAAATTTGTCTTATTTCGTAGTAGGAAAAATTCGTTTAATTCGTTTAATTCGTGGTAGAAAAACGTGGTGTCAGTCGTACGGCGTCAGCGACGGTTTGTGGAGGTCGCGTACGCACACCTCCCACACCTTGCACGAGCGTGCGGAACCGGCAGGCCCCTCGACGGTGAGCGTGACGACGTAGTGGGCGAAGTCGCGGTTGTAGGTATGGACAGGGTGCTGTTCGTCGGAGGTCGTGCCGTCGCCGAAGTCCCAGTGCCAGCGGGTGATGTTGCCGTAGCTCTGGTCGCGGAAGGCGACGGTGCGCGTGTCGGGCACGACGGTGAAGGTCCAGTCGCACTCTACGGGTTTGCGCAGCTGCGGCTCGAGGGGCATCAGCGTGAAGAGCCGCTGCATGGAGGCGTTGCCATACATCTGGTGGTGGCGCGAGAGGTTCCAGAAGCCGTTGCTCTCACGCTGGCCGTCGTAGTCGATGACGGCCCAGCAGAGCCCTATCTTCTTGTTCTCGTAGAGTCGGCTCTCCGTCGACTTCTCCGGCCCGTCGGGGCTGGCGTAGTCGAAGGGCGTGATGTAGAACTCCATGCGTAGTCGTCCGCTCTGTCCGTGGCTGAAGCTGTAGTCGTAGGCATAGTTGGCATAGGGCAGATACTTGAGCCACTGCTGCGGCCCCCACACCATGGTCCACGACTTGCCCTCGGTGGGCGGCGTCATGATGTGGTAGTTCTGGGCGTGCTGGTTCTGCATCTCGAAGAAGGCGTCCATGCGCGACTGCACCTTGGGGTTGAGCCTGAACTCGTCGGTGTGGGGCCCGCCCGAAAGGTCGGCATCGACCACCACCTCGTAGGTGTCGTTGTGGAGGCTGAGCTGGTTGAAGTCCCAGAAGTCGTCGTAGGCCTCGTAGAGGAAGTAGAGGCGGTTGAGCCCCTTGACCCACCCTACCTTCACCCGCACGTCGAGCGTCTGCCTGTCGGCGGTCGGGTGGCGCCCCGTGTCGTCCTGCATGTCGTCGATGGTGACGGCATAGGCGTCGGGCACGATGTCCCAGTCAGAGAACTCGCCGTCGATGCGCGGGATCTGAGTGCGCGGAAACTGGAAGACGCGGAAGCCCGGCTCCTCGACCTGTATGGCGTTCGGCTGTGCCGGCAGCGTCATGGCGGCGAGCATGGCCATCGTCAGCGTTGCTAGTCTTTTCATGCTATTCGTATTTAAACAGTTCGACGCGCTGCAGCGACGGCTCGGCCTTGCCGAAGTTCAGACCCTGGCCCGAGTAGCCCTCGTCGACGGCATAGAGCAGGTCGTAGCGCAGCTGGATCTCGTCGCCGTTGAGCCATCGGCCCTCTTTCCATCGGCCCTGACAGTCGAAGCATCCCTCGGTGACCTTGGCCAGTCCGATGATGCCCTGGCCGTCGTGCGGCAGGAAGGTGATGCGCACGTTGGAGCCCAGCAGCAGGTAGCTGTCGTCGGTCTCGCGGATGGCGATGGCATAGCCGATGGCCGCCGGGTCGTAGGTGCCGCCCGTCAGCTGTGGTGCGCCGCCGTTGCGCATGCCGCTCGAGATGAGCTCGCAGACGATGTCGACGTCGCCCAGCCGGATGGTGTCCTTCACCCGCAGGGGCTCTGAGCCCTTCAGCCAGGCGGCGCCGATGCGCCCTTCGGCCTGGGCGGCCAGCAGCTGCGGCGCCATGCGTGCGGCCGTGCGGTAGAAGCTGCGGAAGGTGGCGTTCTCGTCGGCAGAGCAGTTGCGCTCGAATCCGAAGGGCGAATAGCCGATGGCCCCACGGGCGCCGATGGCATAGGCGGCGTTGGCGGCGCCGTTTTGGCCTGAGCGCGACTCGGGGATGAAGACCGGGTTCGCCGAACGGGCATACATCTGCACGATGGTCGGGAAGTCGTTCAGATAGATGTCGGGCGAGAGGATGTCGATGTGCGGGGCGGCGGCGCGCCAGATGTCGTGGTTCTGGGCCTGCGGACCGCCGGAGGGGTAGTTGCCCGGACGGGTGTCCTCGGGCTGCACGATCCATGCGTTGACAAACGTGGGCAGGTCGTACTCCTGCTTGCCGGCCGCGGTGATGCGGTCCATGTAGGCGGCGTAGTGCCAGGCCATGAAGATCTCGGCGGCGCGGTCGGCGGGGCTGAACACCTCCTCCCATGTGCCCTCGGTCTTGCAGCCGCCCTGCTCCCACGCCTGGCGCGTCTCGGGCAGCAGCGTCTCCCGGTGGGCCGTGAGCCAGTCGGTCAGCGCCTTGGGCACCTGGTCCTTATAGGCCTTCTCGGCCAGGTCGCAGTAGTCGCGGGGATGACCGTGCAGTCCCACCTCGTTCTCCATCTGGATCATCACGACGGTCTGCTCGCGGGCGTCGACCTCCTTCAGGTGGCGCATCATGGCGGCGAAGGCCCGTGCGTCGGCATGGCAGGTCTCCAGCCCCAGCGTGGTGAGGATGGGCAGCGGCTTGCCCTCGGGCGTCCTGGCCAGGGGGAAGCGGCCCGTGTCGCGCTTCACCCACGTCGGCGTGTAGCTCGTGATGCCGTTCTTCCATGAGCCGAACCACAGCAGGGCCAGCTTCATCCCGTTGGCACGGGCGTCGGCCAGCAGATGGTCGACGACGGTGAAGTCGAACTGCCCCTCCTCGGGCTCAGTCTGTTCCCACGAGACGACGGCCAGCACCGTGTTGACGCCGGCGTCCTTCAGTTGCTGCCAGTAGGGCGCCAGATACTCGCGGCTCGACGACGTCGAGTTGCCCAGTTCGCAGCCCAGCACCAGCCATGGCTCACCCTTGACGATGAGTTGCGTCACGTCGCCGCGGCGCTCCAGGTGGGGCGCCGCCGGCAGTTCCTTGTCAGCCGATTTGTTCTGATGGCAACCGCATATTGCCATCAGGACCAGCAGTGATATGATAATCCTGTTCTTCATATTCGTTTCCCTCTTTTTTATTATTTCTTGTAGCGGTCGATGAGGTGCTGCGGCAGACGGACGATGCAGATGTTCATCGAGCGGCCGTCGTCGGAGAGCATGGCCGACTGAATCTCGATCTCCGTGCCGTCGGGCTTGAACGTCGGGTGGACGTGGTCGCGCGCCGTCGTCTTATGTCCGGCCGAGAGCAGGATGCGCTCGCCCGTGTGGCGGTCGATGAGCCACAGCTCGCGGGCAAAGTCGTCGCCGGCCACCCAGTGACCGTCGCTCGAGCCTGCCACATGCCAGAAGTTGTCGCCCGGCACCTGTCCCTCCAGCGTCAGCTCACGTGTGCGCAGATTGACCACGGCGATGCCCGTGGCATACTCCTTCGTGCCTGAGGGTCCCCAGTCGTCCGACGTGGCAAAGTCCTCCAGCCCGTCGATCTTCTTCTGTTCACCCTTGGCGATGGGGCGGTGGCCGATGATGGCCATGACCACCTCGTCCTCACTGATGACCGCCTCGTGGGTCACCCAGTCGTGCTCCGTCTCGCGATAGACAGGACGGAGCCCCGTGCCGTCGGCATTGCAGACCCATGCTCGGATGGGGGCCTTGCCGCCTGTCTCCCAGCAGAAGACGACCTCGCCCGGATGCCAGGGGTTGCCCTGGATGTGGCCCACCTTGAAGTGGACGGCCACGACGGGCTCGCTCTTGCCCGTGCGGAGGTCCATCTTGCCGATGCCGCCGGGTCCGGCGCCCATCTTCCGCGGTCCGAAGTTAGGGGCAATCTGCTCGGCAATGGGATACTTGCGGGCGAACTCCTTGTCGAGTCGGAAGTAGACGAACTCCTCGCTGCCGTCGAGGGCCATGTCGCCCTCGGAGCACATCTCGGCGGGGATGGTGCCGCAGAGCCGCTCGTAGGCCTTCTTCTTCACCGTGCCGGCCATGGCGTCGCTGAGCAGCGAGCCCAGGTTGATCTCGACCACCTCCATGCCCGTGCGCCGGCCGTCCTTGTCCTTGGCCGTGCGCATGATGTAGAGGTTCATCGACTTGCGGGCCACGCAGAGCATGCCCGTGAATCCGCCCTCGGTCACCTGGACGATGTCGCCCGTCTCCTCGTTGACGGCCATGGCTTCACCCTTGACGCGGTTGGAGCGGAAGATGACCCACTGGCCGTCGGCCGTCCATTGGTTGTGGGTCTGATAGATCTTCGAGTCGCCCGTGCCGCTCTTGCTGGTGAGGAATACGAGTTCTACGCCCGTCTTCGGGTCGTTGATCACTTTCCGCTCCGAAGGGAAGCGGGTGCCAATCTGGGCCATTGTCGCTGCAGCCCATGTCATGGCCATGCCTAAGAATAACAATCTTTTCATCTTGTCTTTGTCTGGATTAGTTTTTATTAGTCTTACGCTTAATCACTTCTGACGGCAGTATGCCAAACTCCTTCTTGAACGTCTCGCGGAAGTGAGCCATCTGCACGAAGCCCGTCATCATGGCCGCCTCGCTGACGTTGTAGTCGCCGCTCTCCAGCAGTTGATAGCAGTGCAGCAGGCGGAACTTGCGGATATACTCGACGGCCGTCATGCCCGTCAGCGCCTTCACCTTGCGATAGAACGTGCTGTGGCTCATGGCCATCTTGTCCGTGACGAAGGGCAGGTCGATGTCCTGGCTCATGATGTTCTCGCGGATGATGCCGTTCAGCTTGTCGAGGAACTCCTGGTCGAGGCGGCTCAGCCGCGGCTCCGTCGCGGTGTCAGCAGGCACAGAGGCGTCGGCCGCGGGATGTCGGGTGACGCTCTCCATCAGCCGCCGCCGAGCGGTCAGCAGGTTCTGGATGCGGCTGGCGAGCAGCTTGGCCGTGAAGGGCTTTGTCAGGTATGAGTCGGCCCCGCTGTCGTATCCCTCCTCCTTGTCGTCGTCGCTCACCTTGGCCGTCAGCAGGATGATGGGAATGTGGCTGGTGCGGATGTCGTTCTTCAGCTGCCGGGTGAGCTGGATGCCGTTCAGTCGCGGCATCATGATGTCGCTGACGATGATGTCGGGCGTGTGGCTCGTGGCCAGCTCGACACCCTCCTGTCCGTCGGCAGCCTGGAGGATGCGGAAGTCGTCTGAGAACGACTCGGCGATGTATTCGCGGATGTCGGCGTTGTCCTCGACGACGAGCAGCGTCGGCGTCTGGTCGGAGCCCTCGGCCGTCTCCTTCGCCACCTCCTGCTGCCCGGCCGTCAGCGGCGGGGCGACGTCCTCCTTGTGGAGCGCCTGCGGGTAGGTGTTGTCGATGGTCAGCGCAAACGAGAAGCGGCTGCCACGGCCCTCCTCGCTGTCGACGCCCAGCTCCGCCTCGTGCAGGTCGGCCAGCGACTTGACGAGTGCCAGTCCGATGCCGGTGCCCGAAGCCTGGTGCGAGCCCTTTGCCTGATAGTAGCGGTCGAAGATGTGTGGCAGTGCGTCGGCCTTGATGCCGTAGCCCGTGTCGCTGACGCTCAGTGTCAGCCGTCCGCCGTCCTGTCTCAGCGTCACGTTGATGCTGCCCTCCTGGGTGTACTTGATGGCATTCGAGATGAAGTTGTTGAGCACGGTCGTGACGATCTCCGAGTCGAAGTAGACCTCCGGCAGGTCGTCGGCGATTTCGTAGCCGAACTGCACCCGCGGGTTGCGGTATAGCTCCTTATAGTTCACGCATATCTCGCGCACGAAGCGCCCCAGGTCGCCGCGGGCCACGGTGAGCCGGCGGTTCTGCGTCTCCGTCTTGCGGAATTCCAGGATCTCGCTGATGAGGCTGCGCAGCTGCTCGGCACTCTTCTGGATCATCGTCACGCGGCGGCGCGTCTGGGGCGTCAGCTGCCGGTCGGCCGCCAGGTCCTCCAGCGGGCCGAGGATGAGGGTCAGGGGGGTGCGCAGCTCGTGGGTGATGTTAGTGAAGAATCGGAGTCGCTCCTCGTTCATGGCCTGCTTCTGCTGACTCTCGCGGCGCGCCAGCTCGAGCGAGTTCCGCAGCGCCAGCTTGCGCTTGTAGGAGCGTGAGAGCCACAGGGCCCAAGCGATGAGCGCCAGCGCATAGATCAGGTAGGCCCACCACGTCTGCCAGAAGGGCGGCGCGATGGTGATGCTGAGCTGCGTCTGCTGTGCCTCGTCCCAGTCCTGGCTCTTCAGCTTGGCCCTGAGGATGAAGGTGTAGCGGCCGGGCTGCAGTCCGCGGAAGACGACGTCGTGGTCGTTGCCGATGTCATACCACTTGCTGTCCATGCCTTTCATCATGTAGGCGTACTCCACGTGCTCCATCTGGGCATAGTTGCGCACGGTGAAGTTCAGCCGCAGCGTGTTCTGGCGGTAGGTCGTCCTGACCTGCCCCCGGGCGTCGGGTGTCAGCTGGCGGATGACGGTGCCCGGTCCCACGGGGTTGTAGGCCTCGCACGCGACGATCTGCACGGCCGACACCTGCTCCTTGTTGTCCATCTCGCGGGGGTTGAAGCGGCAGACGCCCGATGCCGACCCGAAGTAGACGGTGCCGTCGTCGTCGGTGATGGCGGCGCCGCTGGCGAATCCGTTGGGCTGCTGGGTGTCCAGGTGGTTGTAGTTGTAGAAACGGCCCGTGTTCTCGACGAAGCACGAGATGCCGGCGTAGGTGCTGACCCATACGCGGCCGTCTGCGTCGGGCTGCAGCGCCAGCACGTGGCTGTCGGCCAGTCCGGCCTCGCGTCCGTAGGTGCTGATGCCGGTCAGCGTGGCGGGGTCGTCCAGACTGACCAGTCCGCCGTCGGTGGCCAGCCACAGCCCCCGGTCGCCGCGGCGGACGACGTGGTTGATCTTGCCCGACGGCAGTCCGTCGCTCATGCTAACGTGGCGGCTGGTGCCCGTGCGCAGGTCGTAGGCATAGATGCCGTCGCCCAGCGTGGCGATGAAGAGCCGGTCGGGGGCGGTGTGGATGATGCTCGTGGCCGGCGCGTGGATGGTCTGGCTGATGCCCTCATGGCGCGTGATCTGTCCTTTGCCATAGACGTAGACGCCGAACTCGCTGCCTATCCAGACGCGCCCCTCGGCGTCCTTGGCAAACGAGTGGATGTCGGCACCCTCGGGCTCGAGCGGAATCTGCTCGAAGCGCTCCGTGCGGCGGTCGAAGCGGAAGACACCCTGGTCGTCGACGCCGATCCAGACCGTTCCGTCGTCGTCGGCCATCAGGCAGCGCGGCAGTGAGTATTCTCGGGTCGAGACGTCGCGTGCGGACCAGCAGCCCACCATCCGCCCGTCCTGCCATAGCGACAGCTCGTTCTCGGTGCCCACCCAGAAGCCGCGGTCCTTGTCGCGCGCGATGGCGTAGATGGGGTAGCGCTCGTTCTCGTGGTCGGTGAAGTTGAGCAGGCTGAACTCGCTGCGGCGGGCGCTGATGAAGTCGACGCCCGTGCTGTGATGGCCCACCCAGATGTTGCCGTACTCGTCCTGGACGATGGCGCGTGAGTTCTTCGACGACAGCTTCACCCGCGTGTCGTCATAGCGCAGCGACGGCGCGGCGGGGTCGAGGATGCGGATGCCGCCGATGTCGGTGGCCACCCACAGGCGTCCGTCGGCCATCTGCAGGATGTCGTAGACGTTGTCGTCGTGGCGGTCGCCCTGTCGGCGCACCTCGCTGAAGGTGCCCGTGGCGGGGTCGAAGCGGGCCAGCCCGTGGTCGGTGCCCACCCAGATGCGCTGCTGGTGGTCCTGATAGATCTTGCGCACGTTGTCGCCCGGCAGACTTTGGCTGTCGCCGGCCTGGTGCCTGTAGTTGCGCGACGAGCCGTCGGCCAGGTTGACCACCGTCATGCCGTCGTGGCTGTGGCCCAGGTAGAGGTGGCCGGCGCCGTCGTCGAGGGCGCAGCGGTTCTTGCGTAGCTGGCTCAGGGGCAGGTCGCCCGCAGCGTGGCTCCGGCAGTCGAAGCGCTGCACCTGTCCGTTGCCATAGACCAGCCAGATGTCGCCGTCGACGGCGCCGGCTTTCGCTGACTGGCCGGCCTTGCTGCCGGCAGCGACGATGCCGTCGATGCTCGACGGGGCCAGTCCGTCGGCCATGGTCAGGTCCTGCGTCGTGCCCGTGGCGGGGTCGTGGATGGTCAGTCCCTTCTCCGAGCCGATGAGCATCTGGCCGGTCGGCTCGTGCCAGTAGAGGGCGGTGATGCGGTGGCCGGCCACCTGCTCGGTCGTGGGGAAGGGCTGGCAGGTCTTGCCTGCGATGCGGTTGACGCCGGCCTCGGTGGCCACCCACGTGTAGCCCTGTCCGTCGACGGCGAGGGCGATGACGAAGTCGTTCGACAGTCCGTCGGCCGAGTTGATGTGGGTGCTCACGGCTGTACCGGCCGACGGCCCTTCCTGCCGGCGGTCGACGGCCTGTGCTGCAGCGTGGAGGCACAGGACGGTGAGCAAGATGAAGAACGACTTTCGGAGCATAGGCCTGGTTGATTAGTTTTCTTGGTGCAAATATATGAATAAAAAGTCAGACGGCCATCGGCCCGTGCCCTCTTTTTTTAGTTTTGACGGAAAAGTGTATGCCGAATGACGACAGAGAGGGCTATTCCCGGACCCTGACGACGGCCGGCAGGAAACTTTCGTCACGTCGTGACGGCATGAAATCACGACGTGACGGCATGAAATCACGACGTGACGGCATGCGGTCACGCCGTGACGAAAGATCATTATCCAGGTTTTTGCCAGGTGTGCAGGGGAGTGGAGGGGAACGGCTCAGCGGACGATACGGACCTTGCGACCCCGGCTGACGTAGATGCCGCGGGCGAGCGGGCGGCCGGGCGTGGGCTGGGCGACACGCCGGCCCTGCAGGTCGTAGTAGGTCGGCGGCTCGGGCTGCGCGCTGACCTGTGCGATGCCCGACGAGGTCCAGCCCATGGCGCGGATGTCGCTGAGCAGCTGGGCGCTGCGACGGGGGAAGTAGTCGTCGAGCAGGCGCTGACGCTCCGTGGCGAAGGGTCCGTCGACGGTGTAGAACTGTCCGCGGGTGGAGTAGGGGTGGACGTCGCGCCGATAGTCGCCCCATCGTGCCGACTCGGCGTAGAGGCTGTTGTGGATGGTGGCGTAGAGGCTGTCCCATAGGGCTACGACGTGCGGCTCGGTCAGCTGTCCGTCGCCAGTGAGCAACTCTGAGGCGCGGTCGACGTAGCGGTCCTGGAAGTGGCGGTTGTTCATCAGACAGGTGAAGATCTCCGAGGGGCAGCCCGCGTTGTTGAGCTTTAGGCGGTTGTCGGTGAGGCTCTCGAAGATGCTCTCCGTGTCCCAGCAGATGAACTGGAAGCCGCGGTCGGCCCGGGTGCGGTTGCGGAAGGCATACCAGTTGTGGATGTCCCAGTCGGTGTTGCCGCCGTAGTGGTTGATGAGCATGTAGTCGATGAAGGCGTCGACGTCGAGCAGGGGCTCCAGCGTCGGGTCGGGCTGTCCTTGGGCGTCGAGGCCCTGCAGGCGGAAGTAGCTGTCGTCGTCGGTGGCGGCCCGTCGGACGAGGCTGATCATCTCGTCCCACTTGTCGAGCGTGCCGTCGGCCGCCTCGACGACCTGGCGGCCGCTGAGCTCCTCGACCTTGACGACGTCGTAGTCCTCTTTCCGCCCGCCGAAGTGCTCCTTGCAGTAGCTGTCGTCGATGCGCTCGGCGAGGTTGTAGAGGCCCCAGTAGAGGCCGTCGATGAAGAGGTGGACGTAGATGCCGTCGGCAAAGGGATGGCCCAGGCGGCGCTGCATCTGCCGGGCCCAGAGGTCGCGGGTGTACTGTGCGCGGGTGCGGCTGTCCTCCTTCCAGTGTTGCCACGAGTTGCCGAAGAAGGTGCGCACGATGAGCTTGTTGAACTCCGCCACGCCCTCCTCGCCGAAGACGGGATAGTTGAGCTTCGATGGCCCGTATTCGTCCTTAAAACTGAGGCGGAAGGAGTGCTTGGGGTTCTTCTCGGGCACGCGGCCGTGGCCGCCGTGCAGGGTGATGGCGCACGTCGTGGTCAGGTCGTGCTGCTGCGGTCCGCCCATGAGCTCGACGGAGCAGGGGCGCACCCAGTCGCGTCCGGCGCCGTTGCCGATGGGCGCACCCGTGTAGATGTAGATGCCGCCGCGGTCGGGGTCGTTGTCGAGGCCGAAGAAGTGGTCGCGGTCGCTGACGAGCGACAGCAGGGGCAGCTCGCTGAGGGCGTCGGCGATGCGGGCGCGGACGTCGGCGTCGGCCGTCAGCTCCGGGTCCATCTCGTAGTCGGCGGGGGCCGTGCCGCGCGTCTGGATGAAGCGACCCCATCGGGTGGGGAACCCCTCGGGCTCGGCGGGCTGCTCGATGACCGACTTGGCGAAGACGTAGGTCTGCGTCACGGAGCGCTCCAGCGGCTGGCCGTCCTTCACCTCGACGGCCCTGACGACGGTCGTCTTGCTGAGCACGATGGGCGACGTGTAGGGCAGGCTCTCGGCCGTCGGCTCTGAGCAGTCGAGCGTGTAGTAGACCTGTGCATCGGGGTCGTTGGGCGTCAGCCGCAGCGTGGTCAGCTGGCTGTAGAGGCCGTGCGGCAGGCTGAACTGCTGGGCCCGCAGCGGCATGGCCGTCGTCAGGAGTGCCGCGAGGAGCATGGTTGCTGTTCTCTTCATCGTCATATATTTTAATAAGGTGTCCGTGCTGGTGAACATGATGCAAAACTAAAGAAAAAAGACGAGAAACTGCCGCCGTGAGGGCACTTTTTTCGTGCATGACGAAAAAGAGTATGCTTTTTGGCGTTTTATAGCACCTACGTTCTCGCGCAAACCGGCTAACTTTGCCCACGGAATTAACATCAAAACCAGAATATTAACAAAAAACCGAAGCGTTATGAACAAGAAACTTACTCTCATCATCACTGCTTTGCTCGCCGTGGCATTAGGAGCCGACGCGCAAGGCTACAGACACTGGGACTTCACCAACTGGAGCCCGCAGACCGTCGCTAACCTGCAGGCTGAGGCCGCGCAGACACGACCCGCCAAGGGATGGAGCGACATCGAGAAACGTGCTGACGACAAGGAAGGCGCCGTCGCCCCGGAAGCCACTAAAGGCAAGTGCTTCTGGTATGACGCCGACGAGGGCGGCTACGGCACGCTGACGGCCAACGGTGAGCCCATCGTCGAGCTTGAGGGCCTCGACTTCGGCGAGAGCTACAGCAAGAACCGCTCGCTGGCCATCGCCGTCGACTATCCGTCGACGTCGCTCGGCACCTACGACGGCCCGCAGTATCTGTGGCTGGGCGGTGGCGGCAAGAACATGGTGTGCTTCACGATCCACAACGTGGCCATCGGCGAGAAGATGACCTTCGTCGTCGAGTCGCATAAGCCCAGCGACGCCCGCGGCATCGGCCTCTACGTCGGCTCGATCAGCGACGCCACGCGCATCGGCGACAACTTCACCCCGACGACGAAGGATACCAACACCTGGGAGAACTGGGAGATGCCTGAAGGCGCCACCGACGAGGACGGCGACGGGCTGGTCGACATCATCGTCTATAATACCAGCGGCTGCCACCTTTATAGTATAGAGGTGGGCGTGGAGGACAAGGACAAGAAACGCCCGACGGCTCTGCTCTACAGCGGCAGCCTGGACAGCGACCTGACCTACGCGACGATGCTGGGCATTGAGTCGCTCGACGTGACACCCATCGAGGCCACGGCAACGCTCACCCGCGACGACCTGGCCGCCTATGACGCCGTGGTCATCAGTTCGACGGTGACGGGCGACGACGTCGTCAGCAACCTGAAGGCGCTGCGGCCCTTCTTGCCGATGCTTAACCTGAATCCCAATCTCTATGCTGCCTGGGGATGCGGTGAGGCCACAATGGGCGACATCCAGTTTGCCACCGTCTCCAATGCGTCGCATCCGCTCTTCCGCGACATCGAGCTCATCGAGGACCCCGATGCCGAGACGCCCGTCTTCGTGCTGCAGGTGACCAATGACGTGACGTATCCCGTGCTCACGCTGGCTGGCGACTTCGCCGCCGACGCCGTCCTGGCACGGCCTTACGGCAGCGAGGACTACGTGGCCATCCATGCGCACAACATGGGCCACAACGGTTTCCTCTATCTGCCCTACACGCAGGAGGTGCTGCCCGATGCCCCGACGGCTGCCCAGGTCATCGGCAACGCCGTGGCCCTGCTGGGCGCCTCGAAGGCTGCCATCTCGCAGGCTCCGAAGCCTACCATCACGCTGAGCTATAAGAAGCTGGCCACCGAGGTGACCATCGCCAGCGGCGTCCCCGGCGCACAGGTGTTCTACACCCTCGACGGCTCGGAACCCAACGAGCTGAGCACGCCCTACACGGAGCCCTTCGTCGTCACGGCCGAGGGCGTCACGGTCAAGGCCGTGGCTCGCGGCGACGGCTACCCGATGAGCGAAGTGGCCGAGATGGCCATTGACCTGAAGGATCAGGCTGATGCGCCCGTCATTGCCCTCAGCACCGATGCCGACGGACAGACCGTCGTCAGCCTCAGTGGCAGCAGTGAGACCGACCAGATCTTCTTCAACCTCATCGGCAGCAGCGACCCGAACCGCTCGCAGCTCTACACCGAGCCGTTCGTGCTGAAGGACAACGCCCTCGTCGGCGCCTTCGTCGAGGGCGACAGCGTCAAGCTGCGCTCGGAACTGGCCACGCGCCAGGTCAACGTCACCGACGTGGTCTACACCGACGTGCTGACCAAGTTCTCGGGCGCCTCCTATAACGACGTGGCCAACAAGGTGCCCGACGGCGGCTACAACTTCTATAGTGACGAGGTCATCCGCGAGGAGATCCTGCAGGACGTCTATGGCGAGGACAGCATCGTCCACTACTATGCACCGCGCGACTCGATGATCCTCATGACGCTCTCCGACGACTGGCAGGTGCGCACCTACGGACAGGGCCTCTACTACACCAAGGCCACGCCCACGCATAACGTAGCCATGGCCAACGGATATAACCCCGAGACGGTCTTCGACGACATGTACTCTGACGGCGAGATCACCAACAACGCCATGCAGTTCCAGGTCGTCAAGAAGACCGACGGCGACGGACGCCTCGACCCCGTCTCGCTCTCGCTGGAGTGCAAGCGGCCGCTCTCAGGAGAACTGGAAGTCTCTGTCTACTATTCGGGCAAGAACTTCGACTCAGCTGATGTGCTCGATATTATGGTGACGACCGACACGCTCTTGCAGACTGACGGCTGGCGAAAGGTGGGCAGCATCAAGAGTCTGTCGAAACCCTACTACGACGGCTCGAGCGAGAAGTCGTTCCGCGTCTGGAAGCGCGGTGCCGTCCGCTTCAAGCCTCCCCGTCCTGCTTTCATCAAGATATGCTCGGTCGAGAAGGCCAAGGACGTCAACATCTTCACCGTGCTGGTCAAGGCCAGGGGCGAGTTCGACGCCATCAAGGACGTCGAGACTGACAACGCCCAGCTCACTATCGACGGCAAGGTCTACGACCTGCAGGGCCGCCGCGTCAGCGGTGCGCCGCAGCGAGGCATCTATATCACGAACGGAAAGAAGCATTATGTCAGATAGAAAACGATTCCTGTGCCGTCTCGTGATGGCATGCTTAACGACACTGGCATCGACGGGGGTGTGGGCTCAGTCCACCCCCGTCAGCCAGATGGAGCGCCTCGACCGCGGACTCATCGCCCTGCCGGCCGCCGGCTCGGGCATCTTCGTCAGCTGGCGCTCACTGGGCTATGACGACCCCGCCACGACCTTCGAGCTGCTGCGCGACGGCCAGAGCATAGCCAAGGACCTCTATGCCACCAACTACAGCGACGCCGCCGGCCGCTCCACGAGCCGTTATCAGGTCGTCACTGTGGTCGACGGTTCAGCCGTCGACACCACCGAGGCCGTCGCCCCCTGGACCCAGCGCTACCTCAAGCTGGTGCTCCAGCGGCCGGCACGCGGCACCCAAGGCGGCACCTACGACCCCAACGACTGCTCCGTGGGCGATGTCGACGGCGACGGCGAGTACGAGATCTTCGTCAAGTGGAACCCCTCGAACGCCAAGGACAACTCGCAGGGCGGCATGACCGACAACGTCTTCATCGACTGCTACAAGCTCAACGGCAAGCGGCTCTGGCGCATCGATCTCGGACCAAACATCCGCGCCGGCGCCCACTACACGCAGTTCATGGTCTACGACTTCGACGGCGACGGACTGGCCGAGATGATGCTCAAGACGGGCCCCGGCTCGAAGGACAGCAAGGGCCAGTACGTCAGCAGCGTGGCCACGGAGACCGCCATCCAGAATGTCGATAACACTGTCGACCACCGCAATGGCGACGGTAAGGTCGTCGGCGGACAGGAGTGGCTCACCGTCTTCAACGGACTGACGGGCGAGGCCGTGCACACCATCTTCTACAATCCCAACCGCGATACCGGTTACGGCGGTGCCGCCACCGGCTCGTTCAACTGGGACGACCGCAGCGGCCGCACCGACTATGCCAGCTACGGCAACCGCGGCGAGCGCTTCCTGGCCGGCGTGGCACAGCTCGACGGCCCCGACCGTCCCGCCTGCGGCATCTTCTGCCGTGGCTACTACACCTATGCCTACATCTGGGCTGTCAGCTTCGACGGACAGCAGCTGCACCAGAAGTGGTTCAGTGCACACGCCTCGAAGACCAGCTATAAGCTCACAACCTACGACGCTGACGGCAAGGGCACGACGAAGACCTACTCGGGCTGCACGCCCACCAGCGGTGGCGGCAGCGGCACGATGTACGGCAACGGCAACCACAACATGTCGATAGCCGACGTCGACGGCGACGGTCGCGACGAGATCGTCTGGGGCGCCGGAGCCCTCGACGACGACGGCACGCTCCTCTACGGCACCGGCTTCGGCCACGGCGACGCGCTCCACCTGAGCGACCTCAACCCTGACCGCCCGGGTCTGGAGATGTTTCAGGTGCACGAGGAGAAAGGCACCTACGCATGGGACGTCCACGACGCCCGCACTGGCGAGATCCTGCTCAAGGGCGGTCCGGCCGGCGTGGACAACGGTCGCGGCATAGCCGGCACCTTCGGCACCGACGTGCGCGGCGCCGTCTTCTGGAGCAAGGAGGCCGAGGTGCGCAGCGCCATAACTGGCGAAGCCGTCTCGACGAAGAAAGGCTCGTCCAACTTCCGCGTCTACTGGGACGGCGACCTGCAGGAGGAGCTGCTCGACGGCAGCAAGATCGACAAGTGGAGCCGCGAGGGCGGTGCGTCGCGCATCATGACCTTCGGCGACTACGGGCCCAGCTCGACCTGCAACGGCTCGAAGAACACGCCCTGCCTCTCGGCTGACATCCTGGGCGACTGGCGCGAGGAGGTCGTCCTCTACAGGGCCAGCGACGCCGAGACCTGTCTGGCCATCTACTCGACCAACACGCCCACGACCTACCGCGTGCCCACGCTGATGCACGACCACACCTATCGCATGGGCGTCTGCTGGCAGAACGTGGCCTACAACCAGCCGCCTCACCTGGGCTACTACCTGCCCGACCAGAACATGCCGACGATGAGCGATGCCGGCCGGCGCTTTGTGGTGTCCATCGACGAGCCCTTCAGCTGGACCTTCACCACCAGCAACACGGCATCGATGGCCTACGACGGCTATAGCGTCAACGGCGAGAGCCGCGAGGGACTGCCTGAGGGCGTCGCACTCAGCATCGAGGGCGAGGAGAACCCCACGCTCAGCGTCAGTGGCACCTTCCATGAGGCCGGCAGCTACACGTTCAACCTGACCCTGACCGGCACCAAGGCCGGCCGCGTGCCCGTCAGCTTCAGCGTCGTCTGCCGGAGCAACGAGCAGGCGACGGGCGAGCTGCACCGCTGGGACTTCTCGAAGTGGAGCCAGCAGACCGTCGACAACCTCAAGGCCGACGCCGCGCTGGGCGACGAGACGGGATGGAGCGACGTGGAATACCTCAACAAGATGGTGGCCGTCGACGACCGCTGCTTCTGGCTGCAGGACCAGCAGGCCGGTGAGGTCACGGCCAACGGCCAGCCCATCGCCGAGCTGCGTGGACTGATGTTCAACGATGCCTACTGTCAGGGCCGCTCGCTGGCCATCGCCATCGACTACGCCTCGACCGACATCGGCACCTATGCCGGAGGACAGTATCTCTGGCTGGGCATCGGCAATCAGCCACCCTACTGCTTCTACATCCCTGACGTCGTCGTAGGCTCGGACATCACCATGAGCGTCGAGTCGCACCGCAACGGCCAGGGCCGCGGCGTGGGCATCTACGCCATGGCCGACAACGGCAGCCTGGTGCGCATCGGCGACAACTTCACCCCTGACGCCAAGTCGACCTACACCTGGAGCGAATGGACACTGCCCGACGGCGTCACCGGCATCGGCGGCACGACCGACATCTACGTCAAGAACACCAGCGGATGCCACATCTACGACATCGAGGCCACCGTGGCCGCTGCCGCCCCCGACGCCATCCGCCCTGTCGGGCTCGTCCGGCCTGCCGCTGACGTCATCTATAACCTCAACGGCCAGAGAGTCGTCCGACCCTCAAGAGGCCTCTACATCATCGATGGACGAAAGTTTATCAAATAATTACCAATCCCTAAAAACATTTATGAGTCTATGAAAAAGAAAATGTTTACACTCGTGGCCCTCATGATGGGCGCAACGGCCGCTATGGCCCAAATCGACGCACTGCCCTACAGCGCTGACTTCGAGGAGACGACGGCTCCCTTCGACGCCGGCGAGGTTGTTAACGCCACCGACGTGGGCGAAGTGCTACTGGTCAGCAACACCACCGCCACGGCCAACTTTGCCGTCAACGGCAGCGCGGAGGCCTATGCTATCGGAGACGATGAGGAAGTGACCGTCAGCTTCAAGGCTATGCACGGATGGGTAGGTTCCAGCCAGACAACCACTATCTCGCTCGTCAACTCTGAGGGCGTCACGCTCGTGGGCTACACCTACAACATCAACGCTACGCAGGTCACTGACGTCGTCCTCGGCGACAAGACGGCCGCAGGCTTCGCGCAGTTCATGGGGCAGGCTAATTTCAACAACAACAAGAGTGCCAACGGCTATGACCACTCACAGCACTACGTGCTCACCGAGAACTACACACCGACGGTGACCATGAAGGTGCATGGACTCGGCGCCGTGACGTTTAACTTCACCTATCTGCCTTGTAAGAAGAGCATGCTCAACGTGACGTATGCCGCCAACCTGAGCGGCGTGAAAATGGATCTGGCCAAGATCGTCATCACTGACAACTGCACCAATAAGCAGCGCTCCTTCTGCATGGACAATCTGAGCATCACCAGCGAGAAGAAAACGCTCTATAAGTACGTCATCAACTATGTCGACGTGGAAACTGACCAGGTCGTGAAGACCGTCGAGGGCGCAGCTGAGGAAGCCTCTCAGGTCGAGATCAATACGGACGAGCCCGTCTGGGCTGACGGCGTGAAGTATTACATTCTGGATGACGACAGCGACGACAAACTCGTTGACAGCAGCAACAACACCGTTGTCACCGTGCGTTGCGAGAAGGCTCCGCTCTTTAGCTACACCATTGTCGCTACCGACGGCACGAATGTACTGGGAACGCTGAGGGAGGATGCTTACTATGAGGACGAGACAGTCAGCTATCCCTTCCCCCGCTACTTCAACGTTGACGGCACGCTCTTTAAGAAAGATCCTATCGACCAGGTATACAATGGCACCTTCAAGCTCGATGAGGACAACAAGCGCATCGAGGCTGTCTACGCTCAGACCGAGACGGCTAACGTCATCTGCCTGCTTGAGGCTGAGGACGTCAAGGGCCTGAACGTCTGCAACACCAGCACCGTGGCTGACCGTTGCTCTTACCGTGCCGGTGCCTGGACTTCTGATGATGCCAAGCTCTTGAAACTCGCTCCTGGAACCTATACGCTCATCGCTGCTGCTTACGGCGGTGCCTATACCTTCAAGGCCGGCGAGACACAGGTGCTTGAGATTGCCTCTGCAGGCTCATGGCGCGAGACCACCAGCGAGGCGTTCACGCTCGAGGAGGCAGCCGACCTGACCTTCGTCGGTGGATCGGGTACAGCCGGCTCGCTCGACTACATTGTCATCCAGAGCGAGGACGGTGCCGTCGTCAACGAGGTGACCCGCTGGGAATTCACCAAGTGGAGCGAGGCCACGATTGCCAACCTGAAGGCTGACGCTGCCGAGAGCTCCCTCGTCGGATGGAGCGACATCGAGAAGAAGGCCGATGCCGGCGAGGGTGCCGTGGCTCCTGAGGCTACGGCCGACAAGTGCTTCTGGCTGACTGATGCCGAGGGCGGCGAGCTCAAGGCCAACGGCGAGGTCATCGAGGAGCTCCGCGGGCTCGACTTCGGCGCTACCTACACCAACAACCGCTCGCTGGCCATCGCCGTCGACTATCCCTCGACGTCGCTCGGCACCTACAATGGTCCGCAGTATCTCTGGCTGGGCGGTGGCGGCAAGAACATGGTCTGCTTCGTCATCCCCAGAGTGAAGGGTGGTACGGAGATTAAGATGGGCGTCGAGTCGCATAAGTCCACCGATGCCCGTGGCGTGCGCCTCTATGTGAAGGCTGTCGACGAGAACGGCAAGCCCGTCATCAGCGGCGATCCCCTCAAGGATGCCGACGGTGCCGAGGTGGCTCTGCCCACGACCTACACCGAGCAGTCGTGGTTCGTGCCTGAGACGAGCGATATCATCGTCTACAACACCGCCGGCTGCCACATCTACTACATCGAGGCCATGCAGACCGACGAGGACGTGCCCACGCTCGTCACTGAGGTCAAGGCTCAGGCTCCCGTCTGCGATGCCATCTTCAACCTCAGCGGCCAGCGTGTCAGCAAGCCCGCCAAGGGCCTCTACATCATCGGCGGCAAGAAGATGATCGTCAGATAAGCGCGTCGTGCCTGCCGCGACGACAACTCTGTCGCGCCTTTAGTTTCAGCCCCCACTCCTGGCTTAGGAGCGGGGCTGTTTTTTTTAATACAACGAATTAAGACGAATTACACGAATTGACACGAATTAATATTGATTTCACGAATTGTTTTCTATTACACGAATTGTTTTCTATTACACGAATTATATTTCTATTTCACGAATTATATTTCTATTTCACGAATTGTGTTTGATTTCACGAATTGCGGTTGATTACACGAATTGTTTTCTATTTTACGAATTGCAGTTGATTTCACGAATTGGCTGCGCATAGGTAATATAAATCGTGAGGTTTTACAAGATTCTACGCTTGAAATACAATTATTAAAGTTAGAGACCCCACCCCCAACCCTAGTGAAGCAGCAATTACCCATGCGCAGCCAATTCGTGAAATCAACTGCAATTCGTGAAATAGAAAAACAATTCGTGAAATCAATATTAATTCGTGTCAATTCGTGAAATTTGTCTTAATTCGTTGTTTATAAAAAACACCGTAAGCCGCCCCAACTGTCCTCCCGCCTCGCCGCACATTCTTATTTCCACGCCGCGGTTTATTATTTTCAAGGCTTGAAAATATATTTTCACGACGTGGTTTATTATTTTCAAGCCTTGAAAATAGTTTTGCGGGGTGCTGTTTTTGGAGCCCGGAAGCCCTGCCGAAGGCCTGGTTCGGGGCCGTTGGACGGCTCATTTTGGGGGATGACGGGAAAAGGTATTTCATTTGACGATTTATAGTATGCAGCTATTCGGCCTAAAACCTTAACTTTGCACGCAGAATCATGAAGCCTGCACGGCCGTGAGGGCGGTGCGTAGAGTTTTTTTCATAAGTTATAGTTAGTTTTAGTTAGTTTTAGTTAGTTTGTAAGTATGTTGGAAATGTGTTTTGCAATGCAAACACCGGATAGGTTTGATTAGCTTGCTGATGAGGTAACGAGGTTGTTTTCGGGATTAATACAGCGAAAAAAGAATCTGCAAGAATAAAACAAATTTGAGGCATAAGAGTTATTAAGAATATGATGATCAGAAAACTGACAGGTATTGCAATGATGCTGCTGACGGTCGTGGGACTGGCAGCGCAGGACATCGACCAGTCGCTCGCCCGCCACGACTTCTTCTACGCCGGACAGAGTAAGCAGCGCCGTATGTTCATCGTCAAGGACGGACAGGTCAGCTGGGCCTATCAGGACCGGCTGCACAAGGGCGAGATCAGCGACGCCGTGCTGATGAAAGATGGAAACATCCTGCTGGCCCACCAGTATGGCATCGCCGAGGTGACGCAGCAGAACGAGACCGTCTGGCAATACGCGGCCCCCGAGGGCACCGAGATCCACACCGTCCAGCCCATAGGCCGTAGCCACGTGGTGTTCGTCCAGAACGGCCGCCCGGCCAAGTGCGTCGTCATGGAGATTCCCTCGACGCGCATCGTGCGCGAGTTTGAGCTGCCGACGAGCGAGAAGGGCTCCGTCCACGGACAGTTCCGCAATGCGCGCCTCAGCTCGCGCGGCACGCTGCTCGTGGCCAACATGGCCCTAGGCTGCATCCACGAATTCACGAGTGAGGGCCGCGAGGTGGACCGCTGGGACGGCTTCCTGCCGTGGTCGGTCGAGGAGCTGCCCAAGGGCACGCTGCTCATCACGGGCCGCAAGGGGCTGATTCAGGAGATCGACCGCCAGGGCCACGTGCTGTGGCAGCTGAACACGACCGACTATGGCGTGACGCAGCCGCAGAAGACGGTGCGCCTGAAGAACGGCGGCCACATCTTCAACAACTGGTATAACGAATGGAACAAGACGCCGATGGACACGCTCAACGCGCCCGTACAGGCTCTGGAGGTGGACAAGGATGGGCGCGTCGTGTGGCAGCTCAAGGCATGGCGCCAGCCCGACCTGGGCCCCTCGACGACCATCCAGCTGCTCAGCCAGCCCGTCGACCGCGACCGCCTCTTCTTCGGCGAGTTCAACGGTCGCAAGCCTAAGCTCTTCGTCGGCCCCAACCAGCCGATGGGCGAGGGCCGCGGCATCCATCCGGGTCGCGTGGCGTGGGTGCATGCGCCCGGCGTGGCCCGATGGGACGGCAAGACGGGCCTGTGGGTCGAGGACCGATGGAACGACCAGGCGAAGGCCGACCGCATGATCCGTGAGGCCGTCATCGCGCTGACGGGCGAGGCGACGGCCGGGAAGGCCTGGAAGGCGCTCTTCCGCCACTTCAACAAGACGCACGGGCGCGGATCGCGGGGCTATAAGCGGGGCGAGTCAATCGCCGTCAAGCTCAACCTGAACAACGCCATCACCCATCGCGACACCATCGAGCTCAACTCGTCGCCCTTCGTCACGCTGGCCCTGGTGCGCTCGATGGTCGGCGACGGCGGCGTGCGTCCGCAGGACATCGTGCTGTGCGAGCCCTCAAGGGCCATCACTGACAGCATTTATAATAAGGTGCACCGCGAGTTCCCAGGGGTGCGCTTCGTCGACAACCTGGGCGGCGAGGGCCGTGAGAAGTGCGAATACTATCCAGAGCAGATCGTCTACTCGGTAGACAACGGCAAGATGGCGCGCGGACTGGCCAAGTGTATCGTCGACGCCGACTACCTCATCAACTCGGCCCTGCTCAAGACGCACAACGGCCCGGGCGTGACGCTGACGGCGAAGAACTGGTATGGCGCGACGGACATCAACCTGCTCTGGCGGCAGAATGCCCACAACAACGTCTCGCAGGATAAGCGAAACGGCAAACCGCAATATAAGACCTTCGTCGACTGGATGGCGCATAAGAACCTGGGGCAGAAGGCGCTGCTCTACATCATCGACGGCACCTACGGCTCGCGCGACGTCAACGGCGCGCCGAATCCGAAGTGGATGAAGGAGCCCTTTGGCGGCGACTGGGCCTGCTCGCTCATCGTCGCGCAGGACGAGGTGGCGTGCGACGCCGTGGCCATGGACATCATCATCAGCGAGTGGCCGGAGTTCGGAAGTCTGAACTATTGCGACGAGTATCTCCGCGAGGCAGCCTCCATTCCCAATGCGCCGAGCGGCACCGTCTATCGTCAGGATGGCCGCCCGCTGGACAAGCCGCTGGGCCTGTTTGAACATTGGGACAAGGAGCATCGATACACGAAGATTGACCTGAAATACAGGAGGATTGAGAATTGAGAAATGAAAGATGAAAGATATGATTAGTTCTGACTATGCTCAAGTCTAATCATATTTTTCACTTTTCATCTTTCATTTTTCATCTATTTAAATTGAAGATTAATTATGATGTCAATAGGAATGGGGTTACGGAGGCTGATGGGCTTGACGCTTGTCGTCTTGTCATGTAGTGGCGCGATGGCGCAGATTCTGCCTGTGACTGATGCGCGGATGATGCGCAGCCTGAACGGCGAGTGGATGCTGAAGGTCGTCGACGGAATCGACGACCACACTGGTGGCGTGCCTGAGGCGGACCAGACGTGGCGGCCGATACCCGTGCCGGGATGCTGGGAGGCCTACGGGTTCTGCCAGCCCAGCTACGACAAGGCGCGGGCGCTGACGGGCTACTATCGGACGACGTTCCTGGTGCCCGACGAGTGGCGCGACATGCGCATCGTGCTGCGCCTCGACGGCGTGCTCTATGGATACGACCTCTTTGTCAACGGACAGGCCGCAGGGCAGTGGCGCTCGGCCTACAACACTGCGCTGTTCGACGTGACGCCTTTCATCAACAGGAAGCAGCGCGAGCAGCAGCTGGCCATGCGCGTCATCACGCAGTTTCCCGGCTCCGACTTCGACTATAACGACGACTGGGCGCCATGCGGCATCTTCCGCGACGTGACGCTCATGGCCGTGCCACGGACGCACCTCAGCGACCTGACCATCCGCACCCGCAACAGCGGTGAGGTGGAGGTCGAAACAGCGATTGCCAACCCGAAAGGGGCGACGGTGAGCTATGAGATTCTGGACGCTCAGGGCCGCGTGGTCGGCACCGACCGCGTGGACCGTCCGCATCTCTGGACGGCTGAGACGCCTTACCTTTACACCCTGCGCACGACGCTCCGCAACAAGAAGGGCGTCCTGCAGACGTTTGAGCATCGGTTTGGATTCCGCGAGCTGACCGTCGAGGGCAATATCCTCAAACTGAACGGACAGCCCATCAAGCTGCGGGGCGTCACCAGCCACGCCACGGACCCCGTCAGCGTGAAGGTCGTCAGTGACGACCTCACCCTCCGCGATATGCGCCTGATGAAGGAGGCCTCGGTCAACTATATCCGCACGAGCCACTATCCGCGCGAGCCGCGGTTCTATGAGCTGGCTGATTCGCTCGGCTTCTACATCATTGACGAGGTGCCCTTCGGCTTTGGCGACAAGAATCTGTCGAAGGAGGAGTTCTATCCCGTGCTGCAGCAGCGCGCGCAGGCCACCATCAGCCGCGACAAGAACCATCCCTCGGTGATCATCTGGAGCCTGGGCAACGAGAATCCCCTGACCGACATCTGCATCCGGCTGGGCGACTATGTCAAGAAGCAGCTCGACGACAGCCGCCCCGTCTGCTATCCGCAGGTGGGCAGCTATTTCCGCCGCTTCGACTATGACTTCCCGGCCGTGGCCGATGTCTATGCTCCTCATTATCCGACGACGTCGCAGATTGCCGACTTCTACCAGCGGGCCGACCGCCCCGTCATCTTCACTGAGTATTGCCACACGCTGGGCATCTCCTTCGAGGATCACGACCGCCAGTGGGAGATCATCGAGCGCACACCCTGCATCGCCGGCGGCTCCGTCTGGGAATGGGTCGACCAGGGCATGCCGTTTGGATGGGAAAAAGGAAAAGTGAATAGTGAACAATTTGCTGCCGCCCACAAGTATGGCTACGAGGAGCGCGTCTTCACCTCGCCCGACGGCGGCTTCGAGATGTATGGCAACAAAGGCACCGATGGCCTCCTCTACGCCGACCGCACCCCGCTGCCCAACTACTACGAGCTGCAGCACAACTACGCCCGCGCTGCCGTCCGTTCAGTATGTCGCGTTGCCAACGCGACCCTCCGCCTCGTCATCGCCAACCGCTACGACTTCCTCAACCTGAAGGACAACGTCAGCTTCAGCTGGGCCCTCACTGCCGACCGCGACACGATTGCCCGCGGCGCCTTCTCACCAGCCTGCGCCCCGCACGACTCCACCACCTACGACCTCGCCCTCCCCGCGACGCTCGCCGCCGACCGCCTCGCCCTGCTCCACGTCGACATCGCCGACCGCGAGGGCCGTCGCTTCCTGCAGCAGTCGTTTGTGCTGCATAAGCCCGAATGGCAATGGCAGGGCAGCGATGGCGACGCGATGGCGATGGTGCAGCGCGGACCGATGGTGCGGGCCGGCCGCAAGCCGACGCTGGCAGAGCGCGTCACTCAGAAAGAAAGAATATCGGAGAAATATCTGTTGCCAATCGGCAACAGTGAGGTGAAGGCTCAGGTGGAGCACGACGGCCATGACTACCGCTTCACGCTGACGCCCGACACGGCCGACGTCTTCCGCGCCGAGCTGGGGCTGGCCTTCCTGCTCGACGAGCGCATCGACCGCGTACAATGGTTAGGCCAGGGGCCCTTCGCGGCCTATCCCGGCCGCCATCAGGCCTGCCGCTACGGATTGTGGGGCAAGCATAAGGACGACCTCTACTTCGAGGGTAATCATGCGGGTGTGGATGCCGCCCTGTTCACTGACAAGGAGGGCAATGGCCTGCTCTTCGTGGGCGACAGCCTTGACCTTAACTTCGAGCAGACCGACCGCGGACTGGTCGTCACGATCAATGCCGCCGTGGCCGGACAGGGGCCGAAGTTCGCCAAGACGCACTTCCCGGCCATAAAAAACAAGGATGCAGAGCCTGTCGGTGCCAGTTTCAGTCTTTATCGGATCGATAAGGACCGATGTCCGGGGCTTGTCAGCAGATTATTCACAAGCCCGGCTGGCATTCCACAGCCTCTGCATCCCTTTGTCACTCAGTATGACACTTACTTGATGCGCTTCGCCGACATCGCCGGCGACGATTAGAACAGCTTCTGCTCGCCGTCGTCGATGTGGGTGACGCGGTCGTTGAGCTCGGCCAGCTTGCCCGAGTTCCAGCGGTCGGTCGTGCCGACGAGGTAGCCCGTGATGCGCTGCAGGCGGTCGATGTGGGTTGAGCCGCAGCGGGGACACTGCTGCAGGTCCTGCGTGGCGTTCTCATAGCCGCAGTCCATGCAGCGGTTGCGGTTGTGGTTGACGGAGCCGTAGCCCATGTCGAGGCGGTCCATCATGTCGACGACCGACATGATGACCTGCGGGTTGTGGGTGGCGTCGCCGTCGATCTCGACGTAGAAGATGTGTCCGCCGCGCGTCAGATTGTGATAGGGCGCCTCCACCTCGGCCTTATGGCGGGCCGAGCACTTGTAGTAGACGGGCACGTGGTTCGAATTCGTGTAGTAGTCGCGGTCGGTGATGCCCTTCAGCACGCCGAACTCCTTGCGGTCTTTCTTCGTGAACTTGCCGGCCAGTCCCTCGGCAGGCGTGGCCAGCACGGAGTAGTTGTGGTGATAGCGCTCGGAGAAGTCGTTGATGCGGTCGCGCATGTAGGTCACGATCTTCAGGCCCAGCGCCTGAGCCTCCTCCGACTCGCCGTGGTGCTTGCCGATGAGGGCGACGAGACATTCGGCCAGTCCGATGAAGCCGATGCCGAGCGTGCCCTGGTTGATGACGCTCTCGACGGTGTCGTTGGGGCCCAGCTTGTCGGCGCCGATCCAGAGGCTCTTCATCAGCAGGGGGAACTGCTTGACGTAGGCCGTCCGCTGGAACTGGAAGCGCTCGTCGAGCTGACGGGCGGCCACCTCGAGCAGCTCGTCGAGCTTGGCCATGAAGCGGGCGATGCGCTGCTCCTTGTCCTCGATGCCCATGCACTCGATGGCCAGCCGCACGATGTTGATGGTCGTGAACGAGATGTTGCCGCGGCCGATCGACGTCTTCGGGCCGAAGCGGTTCTCGAAGACACGCGTGCGGCAGCCCATCGTGGCCACCTCGTGGAGGTAGCGCTTGGGGTCGTCGGCGCGCCACTCGTCGGTCTGGTTGAACGAGGCGTCGAGGTTGAGGAAGTTAGGGAAGAATCGGCGGGCCGTCACCTTGCAGGCCAGCTGGTAGAGGTCGAAGTTGCGGTCCTCGGGCAGATAGTTGACGCCGCGCTTCTTCTTCCATATCTGAATGGGGAAGATAGCCGTCTCGCCGTTGCCCACGCCCTCGTAGGTCGACAGCAGGATCTCGCGCATGATGCAGCGGCCCTCGGCCGACGTGTCCGTACCGTAGTTAATCGATGAGAAGACCACCTGGTTGCCGCCGCGCGAGTGGATGGTGTTCATGTTGTGGATGAAGGCTTCCATGGCCTGGTGGACGCGGCTGACGGTCTTGTTCATGGCATGCTGGCGCACGCGGTCGAGGCCCTCCAGCCCGTCGAGCGGCTGCTTCAGATAGTCCATCAGCGGCTCGTCGTAGAGCTCGGAGAAGTCCTGCCCGTAGAGCTCTTCAAGGTATTTCAGCTCCTCCTTGTACGTCAGCCGCACGAAGGGGGCCAGATAGAAGTCGAAGGCCGGGATGGCCTGTCCGCCGTGCATCTCGTTCTGGGCGCACTCCAGCGAGATGCAGGCCAGCACCGAGGCCGTCTCGATGCGCTTGGCGGGGCGCGATGCGCCGTGGCCGGCGATGAAGCCGCAGTTGAGGATATTGTCGAGCGGGTGCTGCACGCAGGTGAACGACTTCGTCGGATAGTAGTCCTTGTCGTGGATGTGCAGGTAGTTATGCTCCACGGCGTCGCGCACCTCGGGCGACAGCAGGTAGTCGTCGACGAAGGGCTTGGTCGTTTCCGAGGCAAACTTCATCATCATGCCGGCAGGCGTGTCGGCGTTCATGTTGGCATTCTCGCGGGTGATGTCGTTCGACTTCACGTTGACGATGTCGAGGAAGATGTCGCGCGTCTTGGCCTTGCGCGCTATCGAGCGCTGGTTGCGGTAGGCGATATACTTCTGGGCCACGTCCTTGCGGCTCGACTTCATCAGCTCCACCTCCACCATGTCCTGGATCTCCTCGACCGTCATCTGCGTCTGTCCGCGCTGGGCGATGTGGTCGGTGATCACGTTGAGCAGACGCTCGTCCTCACCCTTGTCGGTGTGCATCATGGCCTTGCGGATGGCAGCCATCACCTTCTGTTCGTTGAAGCCGACGATTCGCCCGTCGCGCTTCACTACTGTCTGTATCATAATACTGTCGTGATTGTTTTTGGGGTTATCTGAATAATCGGATGCAAAGATAAGAATTATTTTCCAGAGTTGTTCGTTTTGGGAAACTTTTTTCTGGTTAAAAAATGTCAAGTCGCACAGTGTCAGTCGGTTATGAAAACTTTTGGAAAACTTTGCTGTTTCACGGGCTTCCGGAATTACCCGAATTCTTTTACCTTATGTCCTTCCGGCGAGCATGAACAGGACTCTGGCAAAACGCTATCTCATAACAGGTTAAAGCCTTCAGGACGGCTTTAACCGACAGCCCGGTCGCGCTCGTGAAACGCTTCGCCGTGACGACTGTGCCGACCCCCGAAAAAGAACATCGTCTGCCTCGGAAGAGTGGGGCAGACGATGCTCTATGGTGGGGTATTGAAGGATTCTCTCTTGATTTAGTCTTCCTTCTTGATAGCCGAGCGCTTCTCCTTGATACGGGCAGCCTTACCCGTGAGCTTGCGCAGATAGTAGAGCTTGGCGCGACGCACCTTACCTACCTTGTTGACCTCGATGCTCTCGATGTTGGGCGACTCCAGGGGGAAGATACGCTCCACACCCACGGTGCCAGACATCTTGCGAACAGTGAAGCGCTTCTTCTCCTGATGGCCGCTGATCTTGATGACCACGCCACGATAGAGCTGGATACGCTCCTTCGAACCCTCGATAATTTTGTAAGCGACAGTCACCGTGTCACCAGCCTTGAACTGGGGGTGCTTCTTGCCGGTTGCAAATGCTTCTTCAGCAACTTTAATTAAATCCATTACTTTGTTTGATAATTAAATTTGTTGTATCGTTCCTGCACGGGCATAACAGGCCACTCGTTACTTCCTGCCAGCGACCCGTGCCGAAAAGCGGGTGCAAAGGTACAAAAAAATTTGCACATACCAAACTTTTTTAGTAATTTTGCACAAAATTTTTATGTATATGGCTATGAATAATCTAATTAAGACATGGTGCGTGGTGGCTGCAGCAACGGCGATGACGGCCTGTACCACACACTACAGGCTGACCAACGTCAGCCGCACGCGCCTCGTCGTCGATGCACGCTACGACGTGCAGCCCGACGCGCAGGCAGAGGCCTTCCTGGCCCCCTACAAGCATAAGGTCGACTCGGTGATGGGGCCCGTCGTGGGATATGCTGCCCACGACATGGCGGCCCAGCGGCCTGAGAGCGACCTGTCGAACCTGCTGCCCGACATCCTGATGTGGGCGGCGAAGGACTATGGCGAGAAGCCGCAGTTTGCCGTCTACAACGTCGGGGGCATCCGTTCGGCGCTGACCAAGGGCATGGTGACCTACGGCGACGTGCTGGCCATCGCTCCGTTCGAGAACAAAATCTGCTTCCTCACGCTGACGGGCGACCGCGTCACGGAGCTCTTTGAGCAGATAGCCCATCGCGGCGGCGAGGGCGTCAGCCACGGCGTGGAGCTGACGATCACGTCTGACGGCAAGCTCCGCTCGGCCCGCCTCAACGGTGAGCCCATCGACCCGCGCAAGACTTATCGCATCGCGACGATCGACTATCTGGCTCAGGGCAACGACGGGCTGCGTGCCTTCCGCGAATACACCAACCTGAACTCGCCTCAGGAGGAGGCGAACAACACGCGCTTCATCATCGTCGACTATTTCAAGTCGCTCTATGAGCAGGGGCTCGAGGTCAGCGCCAAGGTTGAAGGACGAATTAAGATTGAAAATTGAAGATTGAGGATTGAAGATTGGAAATTGAAGATTGAGGATTGGAGATTGAAAATGATTAAGATTATGCGACACCACATTATTATTATATTACTGGCGCTCGTTTGCGCCACCGGCGCCCAGGCTAAGAAGCCTAAGACGCTCACCATCCTGCACACCAACGACACCCACTCGTGCATCATGCCGCTCAACGAGCACCTGGCCGACACGATGCTGGCCGGACGCGGAGGATTCCTGCGACGCGTCAGCCTCGTCAAGCAGGAGCGCCGCAAGGACCCCGACCTGCTGCTCTTCGACAGCGGCGACTTCTCGCAGGGCTCCTCGTACTACACGATGTTCAAGGGCGACGTCGAGGTGGGACTGATGAACGAGATGCACTACGATGCCGTGACCATCGGCAACCATGAGTTCGACTTCGGACTGGAGAACATGACGCGCATCTTCCGCTTGGCCAACTTCCCCATCGTCTGCTCTAACTATGACTTCACGGGCACGGAGCTGGCCGAGATCGTCAAGCCATACGTCATCCTCGAGCGCAAGGGCATCAAGATCGGCGTCTTCGCCCTGGCACCCAAGCTCGACGGGCTGGTCTTCGAGAAGAACTACGGGCCGCTGAAGTACCTGAACCCCAGCGAGGTGGCCCAGCGGATGGTCGACGAGCTGAAGACGCAGCAGAAGTGCGACCTCGTCATCTGCATCAGCCACCTGGGCTGGGAGATCACCGACTTCCCTGACAATCGCGTCATCCAGGAGACATCGGGCATCGACGTCGTCCTCGGCGGACATTCCCACACCTATCTCGAGCAGCTCGAGTGGGTCAACGACAAGAGCGGACGCCGCGTCGCCGTCGACCAGAACGGCAAGCATGCCGCCTTCGTCGGCAAGCTGACGCTCACCATGGAGTAAGGACATCAAGACGGCTTTACATCAAGACGATTTGACATCAAGACAACAAGACAATTAAGCAGTATGGATGTTGAAGAACTGATAGAGACGATCAAAGATTGTGCCAGAGAGGTGAGACATTTCTTTACCCCTGGGTTTGAAGAGAATGTCTATAAGAACGCCATGTTTTTTGAGATGAAGAGCAGAGGTCTTGATGTGAAGACGGAGGTGCCAATCAAGGTGATGTACAAGGGCAAGGAAGTGGGAAACTACCGGGCTGACATGATGGTCGGGGATGATGTGATCATTGAGTTGAAAGCCATCAGTACGTTGACCGTGCTGCATGAAGTTCAGCTTGTCAACTATCTGACCGCGACGGGCATTGATCATGGCCTGCTTATTAACTTCGGTTCTGATAAGATACAGATTCAACGGAAATATCGTGATTACGCGCAGCTTCTCCTAAAGCGGCAAAACCTGTAAAGTTCATCCCAAAGAAAGGCGCGATAAACTTACGACACGACGTGACGGCATGCCGTCACGTCGTGATTTCATTCCGTCACGTCGTGACGCCATGTCGTCACGACGTGTCGCAAGTTTCTACGACAAGCCCTATTGTCTTGTTGTACTTGATGTCTTGATGTCAACCCGTCCTTATTGCCTTGTTGTCTTGATGTCAACCCGTCCTTATTGTCTTGTTGTCTTGATGTCAAATCGTACCTGATGTCAAGCCGTGCTTGATGTCTTATTCGAAGAAGAAGGTGAGGACGACCATCTTGCTGACGGCGCGGTTGGTGCTTTGGGTGAAGATGCGTTTGTTGACGTCGGTCAGCTCGTCGGCATGCTTCTTGTTGAGTACGTCGGCCAGCGAGAAGCAGAACTTCAGTTCTGGGCAGAGCTTGAAGAAGGGCAGGTAGAAGTCGCAGCCGAAGCCCACCTCGAGCATCGTGTCGTAGCGTTTCAGCTGCAGGAAGTCCTGGTCCTTGCCTGAGAGGTTGATCATCGGGTTGACGCCCGCCAGGAGGTAGGGGCGGTAGTTGTTGAAGCGCTCGGCCGAGATCTTCAGGTCGACGGGCACGGAGATGTACGTGTTCTTCATGTCCTGCGTCGACTCGCGCGGCTGTCCTGCGTCGTTCAGGTCGTCGAGGTCGCGGAAGACGAGGTGCTTCGACCCGAAGTGCATCATCGGGGCGATGCGCAGGGCCAGGTGCTGGTGGAGGCGCATGTCGGCGAGCACGCCGACGGAGAATCCCGGGTTCCACGTGTCGGCATCGACGAGCACGGTGCGCTCGCCCATTCCTTCAATCATTTGTGGCCCTACGTTCTGCAGCTCGATGTCCTGGAGGTTCACGCCGATGCTGATGCCGAAGTGCATGGGGCGCAAGTCGATGTACGGTTTGTTCTGCACGCGCCGCTCCTGAGCCGCGCCGCAGATCATGGCCATGGCGAGGCAGATGGTGATTATGATTCGTCTGTTCATCACGTTGTCTATTGATAATAACGCGATTTTGGCCCCGTTATTATATCCGTAATTATTTCGACGATGTATAAATTAAGAAAAAACCTCACTAAAAGTTGGTATTATTCCAGAAAAGTTCGTATCTTTGCATCGCAAATTTTGAGTATTAACAAACCATTTTAAACTAATAGAATTATGGCATACGTAATTGGTGACGACTGTATCGCATGCGGTACCTGTCAAGGTGAGTGCCCCGTCGAGGCCATCTCTGAGGGCGAAAAGTATTCAATTGATCCCGATCTGTGCACCGAGTGTGGCACCTGCGCAAGCGTCTGCCCCTCTGAGGCTATCAGCCTGGGCTAATCGATTGACATTTAGCTTCATAAACCAAAGCTATGGGGGCTCGTCCGTGAAGGACGGGCCTCTCTTTTTTCTGTAAGGCTACAGCTGTCAGCCGCCGCCGGGTGGTTACAATGCGGTTACAATCCCGTCGTGTAACGACATTGTAACCGGTTTTTCTTGTCGGGCGCGGCCTTTCTTCGTAATTTTGCGGCAAAAATAGCGAAAAACAATATGTCACAAGATTACGTTTTGATCTCAATGAAGCTGCTGGGCGCCCTCGGCCTGCTCATCTATGGTATGAAGATGATGAGCGACGCGCTGCAGAAGATGGCCGGTCCGCAGCTGCGCCATATCCTGGGCAAGATGACCACCAACCGGCTGACGGGCATGCTGATGGGCGCGTTCGTGACGTGCGCCGTGCAGTCGTCGTCGGCCACGACGGTGATGACCGTCTCGTTCGTCTCCGCCGGGCTGCTCTCGCTCGGCCAGGCCATCTCGGTCATCATGGGTGCCAACATCGGCACGACGCTGACGGCCTGGATCATGTCGCTGGGCTACAATGTCGACCTGACCAACGTCGTCTTTCCGGCTTTCTTCGTCGGCATGGTGCTCATCTACAAGAAGCGCCACCGCTTCGTGGGCGACTTCCTCTTCGGCATCGCCTTCATGTTCCTCTCGCTGGTGATGCTCAGCACGGCCGGCAAGGAGATGGACCTGGAGCACAACGAGCAGGTCGTCAGCTTCTTCGCCTCGTTCGACACGGGCAGCTACTGGACCATCCTGGCCTTCCTCGCCATCGGCACCCTCATCACCTGCATCGTACAGTCGTCGGCAGCCGTCATGGCCATCACCATCCTGCTCTGCTCCACGGGCGTGCTGCCCATCTATCTGGGCATAGCCCTCGTCATGGGCGAGAACATCGGCACCACGGCCACGGCCAACCTCGCCGCACTGGGGGCCAACACGCAGGCGCGGCGGGCGGCGCTGGCCCATCTGCTGTTCAATGTGTTTGGCGTCATCTGGGTGCTCTGCGTGTTCTATCCCTTCGTCGACATGGTCTGTCGGCTGGCGGGCTACGACACGACGCCCGGGGCCGGCAGCGTCGCCCGGCTGCCCGTCGTGCTGGCCACGTTCCACACCTGTTTCAACGTGACCAACACGGCCCTGCTCATCGGCTTCATCCCCCAGATGGAGCGCATCGTCTGCTGGCTGATGCCCGACAAGCGTCAGGCCGAGGATGAGGAGTTCCGACTGCAGTATATTCAGGCCAACCTGATGCAGACGCCTGAAATTGCCATCCTGCAGGCCCAGAAGGAGACGGGCCGCTTCAGCCGCTCCGTGCAGGAGATGTTCGGCATGGTGCGCCAGCTGATCGACGAGAAGGACGACGACAAGTTCGCCAGCCTCTACGACCAGATAGGCCGCCGCGAGGACTTCACCGACCGCATGGAGATCGAGATTGCCCGCTATCTGGAGCAGGTGAGCGACAACCACCTGAGCGACGTGACGAAGGGCAAGGTGCGCCAGATGATGCGCGAGATCAGCGAGCTGGAGTCGATCGGCGACGCCTGCTACAAGCTGGCCCGCACCCTGAGCCGCCGCAACGAGACGGGGCGTCCGCTGCCCGTGGAGCTCCGCACCAAGCTCGGGGCGATGATGGCGCTGGCCGACGAGGCCCTGACGCAGATGAACACCGTCATGCAGGGCCACAGTCGCGACTATGACATCCGCGACACCTATCGGATCGAGAACGACATCAACCAGATGCGCCAGCGGCTGAAGACCGACAACATGCGGTCAGTCAACGAGCGCGAATACGACTACGCGACGGGCACACTCTATGCCGACCTCATCAACGAGTGCGAGAAGCTCGCCGACTATGTCGTCAACGTCGTGCAGGCCCGTATGGGCGTCAGCAGCGGCTTTGCTGACCGGTAAACAACAAGAAAAAACCGCCGAATGTTTGGAAGTTCGGCGGTTTCTGCGTAACTTTGCAGCGCACAAGTAGGAGACGACGTGTCTCACGTCGCAATCCAGCAGATCGATGCGACGTGAGACACGTCGCCTCCTACTGCAAAACGGCTTAATAACTATTGTTATATAGAAGCATGGAAGCGATGATGCCTATGAAAAAGAAGCGGATACTGGTCGTCGACGACGAGCAGGACCTGTGTGAGATTCTGCTCTTCAACCTCTGTGCGGCGGGCTTTGAGGCCGAGGCCGCCTATTCTGCCGACCAGGCGCAGGAGCGACTGCTGCAGGGCGACAATTTCGACTTGCTGATGCTCGACGTGATGATGCCGGGCATGTCGGGCTTCGAACTGGCTGAGCTCTTGAAGCGCGATGCGCGCACGGCTCACATCCCCATCATCTTCCTCACGGCTAAGGATACGGAGGACGACGCCCTGCAGGGCTTCGGACTGGGGGCCGACGACTACGTGACGAAGCCTTTCTTCGTGCGCGAGGTCGTGGCAAGGGTCAAGGCGGTGCTGAACAGGAGTCAGTCTCGCCACGTGCAGTCTGCGCCCATGCTGCAGCATGAGGGCCTGACGCTCGACGAGGCTGGCAAGCGCGTGAGCGTCGACGGCGAGGACGTCGCCCTGACGAAGACGGAGTTCGAGTTGCTGAGCCTGCTAATGAAGCGTCGCGGACAGGTGCTCTCGCGCCAGGAACTGCTCGACGGAGCCTGGCCTCAAGATGTCGTCGTGACGGACCGCACGGTCGACGTCAACATCACGCGTCTGCGCAAGAAGCTGGGCCGCTATGCCCTCAACATCGTAGCCCGCCAGGGCTTCGGCTATATGTTTGAATAAGCAGTAGGGGAGGGACGTGTCATGGGAAAGAGAATGACCGAAGGACGCAAGATGTGGATCAGCGTGATGGTAGTGTTTGCCCTCTATGCTGTCATCTTTCTTGTGTTTGAGGACTACGACCGCAAGTTCTCCGAGCCGTTCGGCGAGGTTAGCGACTGGCACCTGCTGCTCTTCTCGCTCGTCGTCATGGCGGGGCTGGGATGGCTCCTCTTCCGCTATGCCCGCCGCATGGACCAGCGCATCAGCCGCGAACAGCATGAGCGGCAGAGCCAGATGCGCCGCGAGCTGACCCAGAACATCGCCCACGAGCTGAAGACGCCCGTGGCCAGCATCCTCGGCTATACCGACACCATCCTCGAGACGCCCGACATCAGCGACGCCACGCGCCTGCAGTTCATCCGTCGCACCAACGCTCAGGCCCGGCGGCTGACAGCCCTGCTGCAGGACCTCTCGCTGCTCAACCAGATGGACTATGCGCCGCAGATGCTGAAGCGTGAGCGCGTCGATGTGTCGGCCATGGTGGCCGACATCGTCGATGAGTCGGCTCTGGCGCTGGCCGACAGGCAGATGACCTTCCGCAACTGTCTGCCGCAGGACATCTGCATCCGGGGCAACTGGCAGCTGCTCTACGGCATCTTCCGCAACCTGACCGACAATGCCATCAACTATGCCGGCCGGGGCACCGCCATCGAGCTCTCCGCCCAGCCCGTCCATGGGGCCTGGCAGTTCGTCTTCAGTGATAATGGAATCGGTGTGGAGGAGAAGCATCTGCCCCGTATCTTCGAGCGATTCTACCGGCTCGACAAGGACCGCAGCCGCCAGCTTGGAGGCACCGGCCTGGGCCTCGCCATCGTGAAGAATGCCGTCCTGCTCCATGGCGGCTCGATTGTCGCCCGCAACAATCCCGAGGGCGGCCTCCGCTTTGAGTTCACGCTTGTGAGCAAGTGACGTCAGCTCCATTATATGCCGAGTGACAATAGGATATTTGCAAATTCAGTTGATCAGTGACAAATGTTCTCCAAAACGAATTGGGGATTCCTGAGTCATATACAAAGAACTCCGAAATCCCCAAATTTCCATGTGGTTGTGGAATGTGTTATCTCACCCAGACTTTTTTCCCATTCACAATATTCAGGCCTGTCTGTAGTCTATGCAGGCGTTGGCCGCTGAGGTTGTAGATGGTGTCGTGGTCGCCGCTGTCGCCAGCCTCAAGGTGCGGAGTCTCGATGGCGGTGGGGGTGTCGTCTTCTGGGACCATGGAGAACCATCGGTTGGTTTCGATGTCTCCTTGCCACACATTCCATTTCTTACTCCTGGCGGTTTGTAGCTGTGTATTGGTGATGGTGTTGCCGTCGCCATCTGCATCGATAAGATAGAGATCTCCTGATCCGTATAAGAATACTGCAAAGGATCGCAGACTCTCAACGAGCTCGCTCATCTTTTCACCGCTGATCTTATTGTTGGCGCAGTATATTGTGCTGACCACCTGAAGCCCCGAGACGTTCAGACTTTCCAGTTGGTTGCACTGGCAATAGAACTTTTCGAGTGTGGATGACTGCGGGAGCAAGAGCTCTGTCAGCTGGCACCTGTCGGTCTCTAACACTTTCAGCTTTGTGTTGTTTGTCAGGTCAAGAGCCCTCAGGGAGTTGTCAGAGCATTTCAAAGTTGACAATTTGGGGAAATGCGTAAGATCCAGGCTCTCCAGCTTGTTGTTCATGCATATTAATTCCTTGAATGTGTCGGTGGTCGGCAGCAGGAGTTCTGTCAGCTGACAGTTGTTGGCACCCAAAGTTTTGAGCGACAAGTTTTCGGTCAGGTCAAGACGCCCCAGAGGATTGTCGGAGCAATAGAAGAATTCCAGCATGGACGCCTTGGTGAGGTCGAGCGACGTTATGGCGTTGGAATAGCAGTATAATTCCCAAAGGTTGCTAAGTGCGGAGAGATCCAACTCAGTCAGTTGGTTGCTGTGGCAGTGCAACCGTTTCAGGAGTGGACAGCATGAGACGTCGAGTGACGTCAGTTTATTGCCGCCACACCGCAATTGCTGCAAGTTGGGAAACTTGGAGAGATCAATCAAGGTCAATTGGCATGAGTTGCAGTTCAGGCTGGTGAGTGAAGACATCGCCTTTAGATCCAGCTCTACCAGCATGTTGCCGGAACAGTCCAGTGTGCTCAGGTTAGTGAAGAGATTTATCCCTTCCAACGACTCAATGCCCTTTTGTCCACAATTGATTTCGGTGATCGAGGCGATTTCATCCTCTGTGAAAATGTTGTCCATGCCTGCTACCAAAGAGCGTAGGTGTTTGCGGAGATTTGCATCGGGGAAATTCTTTTTGACAATGCCGACTCCTGTAACCACAGGGGCCTGGTCGGTCTCCATGACACCACCTCCAAAGACTTCTTCGTTCCAGCCCATTTCCATATAGTCGTCTTTCGTTCCTTTTGGAACATACAGCACACACGTCGGGCTGATGTCTTCAAACGTATGATAAGGAATGGGGATAGGCGCCTCTTGCTTCATATATATGGAGGTAAGGTTTTGACATCCCTGGAAGCAAGCATAGCCGCTGAAAGATCTTAAAGATGCCGGCAAGGTGAGAGAAACGAGCTTATCGTAACCTCTTAAGGCGTCGCCGACGATAGCGATGTCATCAGGAATCTCAATCGAGGTTAGCCGCTGCCCATCCATTTCCAGCCATTCCACCCCTTCCATGAGCTTCTCTTCAGACGGGACGATTTCTGAATGTCCTGTAACTGTTCGAGTATAGTGAGCAGCCAGACTAAACAAATAATGAAGGTCATCAATCACCAGGGTGACGCCTGAGCATCCTTGGAAGACATTAGGAGTGATGCTCTTGATGGTCTTGGGGAGATGAACGGTCAGGTCGCTACAGCCCTGAAATGCTTGACCGAGGATGCCCGTAACACTGTAATAGTAAGATTGATAATTCCCTTCAACCTCAATAGCGTCCGGTATCACGATGTCTCCAGAGTATGTGCTGTTGTCTTTTGGGGCAATGACCCAAGCCTGGCTGCGATAAAAGTCGTCGAACGTTTGATACCACAAGTCGCCCACCTTCACATAGTTATCTGCAGAAACACCGGTCGCAAACAGCCCCAGCGCCATGATTAACATTATGAGCCTTGTTTTCATAATATATACATTTTATGATTCACGTCGTTTGTCTTAATACGAGATATATCCAATTGCAAAAATACGCTTTTTTTCTGACAATACAAATTGTTTCCACAAAAAAAAGTATAAATCGCCACAAAAAGTATATATACCTTATTTCTATACAGGAATAAGGTGTCTGACTAATAGGTTCCTTCGAGTCAGCCCTATCTCATCCAGATCTTTTTACCATCCACAATATTCAAGCCATTACGTGGTTTGCTCAGGCGCTGGCCCGAAAGTGTATAGACGTTTTTGCCAGTCTTAGAACTGTCGTTCTCGGAATGGCTCATGACGGTAGTTAATCCGTTGTAATCGAAGTGCTTATCGAGCAGGGCGATTCTTTTGTCGATCCATGTCATGAAGCGCTCCAGACTGTCGGTGTAGCCTAGTTGGGCCCAGGGCTTCACACCGATGGTGGGTGCAGTAGCTTCCCATGTCATAGAGTTCAGAACGACGCGGTTGCCAGTATTGTAAGCCGTAGAGTCGTTCCAGGTGGGAAGATTCCAGTAATTGCTCCAGTCAGACTGTTGCCAGCCGTCGTTGGCGATAGTCTCAGAGATGCACTTGCTGTTGGGCCAGCGTTCCCACTCTCGGGCATAGTTATCCTCCCCCACATGGGTGTACCACTCGCTGAGCAGGCTGCATATGTTGACGGCATCAATAATACTCTCCTGCCTCAATTCATGATAGCGTTGTTTTATTTGGTCTTGATAGTAGTTTGCAAGCCAGTCGACGGGGCCTATGGGATATAGGGCTTCCAGTCGATCGCAGACTCCGGTATATTGTGCATCGCTTACAAAGTTACCCGAGAAATGGTTGCCGAAGGTGCAGTCCAGATCGTATGGCGTAACATACCATTTCTTGCCGTCGTAGGTGAACCACTGCCAGTTCTTGCTGAAGCCGTCAAAGTTGGCAGTTACGTGGTGATGGCAGGCATAGTCCACAAGTGTCGTCACGTCGAAGGATTCTTCAAATGCCTGACGCACCTCGTCGACGTTGCCTTGCTGTTTCAAAGCCAGTAGAACCGCATTCATCTGGTTCAGACGCTCAATGTGGTGCTTCACTTGGGCCGTAAGTTCCTTGCGGGACTTAACTTCAGGGTCGTTATCGGAGAAGAAGGGTGAACCTTCGTCGATGAGTTCTTTCGGATGGTCGCCGTCATAGAGCGTGCCGTCCATGCAGTAGAGCTCCTTCGGATTACGCACCTCGAATTTCGTCCAGTCGATAGCGTCGCTCTTCCAGAAAGTGTCATCGTTTAACGTGCCGTCAAGATGTATATGTGTGGCAACATCCCTTTTTTGATTCATGTTGTCACGGTGTTTCTTCAGTTGCCAGGCGAAGATGCCATAGAATTCGCCGTTCAGGTAGACGATGCAAGGGAAACCGAGGGGATAGCAGCGGGCGTCGGCTTTCGGCTTGGCTATATGGTCGAGGGCGCGCGTCCAGGGGCGTCCGGAACTCTGTGCTATCTGGTCATAAAGATCTAATGCAACGGTGCCGGCACCGCGCAGATAGTCGGTGTAATAGGCTTTGAAGTGATATGAGTCCTGCTTCACCCAGTCTCCAAAGGATATTTTAGGGGTCACCTCACCCGCCCACTCGTCGTCACAGAAGTCGACCTTGAAGTTCTTCTTTTCAAAAGCCAGTGAACTGTTGCCCTGAGCATCGATAATGGCCCGCTTGCGAAAAAAGCATCCATTGCCCAGATAGACGTCCATCCACGCGTTCTGAGGATAACCCTTTGCCTGCGGCATCGTGTCAAGGCCAGTTATGTTGGCGTAGGCGCAAAGGGGTTCCTCCACTTCGATGATGTCTGAATCGCTATAATCGCGAGTCACATTGTCGAGACCGGCAGCGGCAATAGCTTTGTCAAAAGTGGTGGTCTGAGCTTTTATGGGACTTTTCCAGTACCAGAGTCCTACAATCAATACTACTATCACCACTATCTTTGATTTCATTTTCCTCATTCCTTCAAAAGATTTTTTCTAACCTACAAATTTCGAAAAAATTTAGGAATGATGTTTATCTTGTGGTTTACAAATGGTTTACCATGATTAGAAGTAAACCATTTGTAAACCATTCTCTTGTCTTTCGCGATTTCTATACTGATATCCGATGGATAGGGGAGTCCTCTTTTTGTCAGAAGAATACCGATTAAAAGTTGCGTATCAACTCATCGAACTGTGATGCCGTGCCCTCTTTGCCTGTCAGCTTCTTATGCAGTCGGCGGCGCGCCAGTGTGATGGCCGCCTTTGACACATAGAGCAACGATGACATGTTTACAGGTGGGACGTTCAGCTTGACCATATAGCAGATCTTCAGCTCCCTGCCCGACAGTCTGGCTATTGCCAGCAGCCGACAGGTGAAGTGGTCGTATATGTCGTCGATGCACTTCCCAAGTCGCGTCCAGTCCTCGTCGGTCATCTTTATGGGGGCACAGCCTTCGCTCAGCATCAGTTTGTGATAGAAATTCTCAGTTGTCAGCCTTTCCAGTTTTGTGGATGTCGTTTGCTCCATGTGTGTTATTCTGATAGCTATGAAACAGTTCTTCCTAATGCGTCAACCCACGACGCCCCTGTATAGAAAATCTCAATGTTGGTCATGGCCGTGCCCTGTACGCTGGCACCAGAAGTACAGAAATATCTGAACCCAACATAAATGCCTGTTGTTGGACGCTGGGCAAAGGTGCCGCTGCGACGCACACTGGCATTGGCACCGTCATATTCTGTCCATTTGCTTCCATTCCACCAGAGTTGTCCTCTCGAAGTGTGATAATAGGTTTCACCGACGTCATATTCAGTCATCGCTACCATGCCATTGTCACCTCCTGCTCTTATGATTTTGTCAGCATGATAGTTGGGAATAAAGAATACTGGCCGCCGGACGAGTGCTTGATTCTCGAGATGCTCTGTGTATATGATTTCTGTCGTGCTGTTATTGGATGTCCTGCCATCCAAGAAGATATTGCGTATTTTGACATATTTGCCGAATCGGAATGGAGAACTCAGACAGTCGCCCTCGTCAGCACTGGAGAAGTGAAACGGCAGGGTCTTCAATAACACGCCATTCTCATCCTTGTAGTTCACGACGACCTCAAATCCGTTAATCGTGTTATTTCCCGTTACGGCAAGAATCGGAGCAAGATATAGAGGCGGATTGTCTTGTGAGGCAAGGCGCATGGTCTGCCCGCTAAATACGATGGTTGTCTTATACTTATACTTGATATTGTTATTGCCAAGCCATGCAAAGCTGGCATCGCTATGGAATGCTGCATGGTAGGCTAGATTGTCGGAGCGCATCAGATGGGCAGGGAACTCATAGCGTTTGAATGGCAGGTTGTCGAAAACGTCAACGCCGCCCACTTTATGGGATACAACAGTATTCACAGTTATATCAGTCAGTCCATTACGGTATTTATAAGCGTCGGCAAGCAGGTTGGGATAGAATACGTCAGTGGGCATTTCCACCCCAACCGGTCCAAACTTCTGCTGGCTGTCATCATAGGTGAAGCCCTTTCCTTCGTCTAAGGGGGATGCAATATAACAGCAAGACCAGCCTTGTGTTTCTGTATTATACTCACCAACATCCCATACATAGCCATAGTTTTCAAACTGTCTGGCCTTGAAATAGCTTTCACCGTTGAACTCTTCGGAGAATACACCCAATGGCTGATGTGAGCCGTAGTTCCTTACCGGATGGCCGCCGTTAAACACACCGCCAAGAACACACATGCTGTTTCCGAAAATCTTGGTGTCAGAGACCCAATGCGCTCCTGCGTTGATTTTGTAAGCCCTGTAGACCGAAGAAACATAGCCATGTATTTCTATGAATGTAATAGAGCCTGAGACTCCGTTTATCTCAAGTCCGGTCCAGTTCGGCTGTTTCGTAGTCTCATTGTTCACTGAGGTAATGTTCACGTCAACATGAAGCCCCCATAGCGTTTCCGTCCCCATATTGTTTATTCTGACAATAGGGGTATCAACATTGCCGGTTCTTGCATTGTTGCCGTTCTGGCTAGCATTGCTCGTCGCACAATAGAAATTCAAACCGTTGATGTCGAGACGCGTCTTTGGAAGGTGACTGATTGATATGAAGTTGTATTCAAACAGCGTCGCTACACATAAACTGTAAATGCAAGGCTGCTTAAACTTATAAGTACTATCCAAATACCTGGTCCAGCCAATGATGTCTAGATCGCCATTGACCGTGATGGTACTACATATCGGATAATAGCGTTCGTTGTTGAAACGCATGATCTTTACACCGCTGTTCAGTGCAGACTGCAGTTCGTCGTGAGCATCTTTGGTCGTGCCTGCGAGAAAAGATGTTTCGAAAGTGTCGACAAACCATTCTATCTCAAAGATTTGACCATTAAGGAAATCTCCTTTGAAAGAGATCCCGTTGAAGATTTTAACAAGTGGACTCTCAATTCGTATGTTATTGCCCTGGATTTCGCTTCCTGCCGTACATCCACTAAGAGAACCGCCATTAAACCGAAGGATGCTGTTTTCGCCGACAGTAACACTCTCACTGATAGTAAAATCATTCATGATCACATAGATTGTGTCTGTATCTGACACCTGGGAACCAAATGGCAGACTGCCATTAAGAATAACTTGATTCATCATACACTTAAGTATCGGATGTTAATAATAGAGCCTTTGCTAAGTACGGAGCTTCAAAATCCTCGTCATTAATTTGACTTAATCCGTCTCAAATTGCTTGTGTGAAAGCTATCTTTCGATAAGCATACGTTTACCACTGCTAAGCAGCAAAATGTTGGCTGGGCACAAGCAATTGTCAGAATTAGAGTGTTACATCAGCGTAGAAGTAATAAATGCTGACGGCCGAATAGAGCTGTAGCTGATAGTCACCAGAGAGCGACGAAGGAAGAACAACAGTGGTAGTGCCTGTAAGAACTAAGGTCGTGTAAGTTTCCTCACCTTCCTCATCAAGAAGCACTAATACTAAGTCGTTCCCTACATTATTAAAGTAGAGTGTGTGACCAGCCAGATTGATACCTGGGCGGGCAATAGGTGCACGTTGCGGGTTGTCCTGAGTAGTTTCCGGATCAATAATCCCCACTTGCAATAAGATTGGGTTTATTGCATTTACAGCAGAAAATGACAGTGCAGTCATAATCAAAAAACAAAATAATATTTTCTTTTTCATAATCAATGTTTATTTAGTTCATAAGCAGTGCAAAAGTATAATTTTCCTCTTTTGCAGACAAAAGATTTTCGGTTGAAAAGTACAAAATAGTAAACCGACAAAAACTAAAAAAACGTTAATACCATTTGTATAAGGGCATTTCCCAATGAATAAGCGGATAAAGACAAAGAAATAAAAATGAGAAGAATTTATAGGAAAATGTTATATTTTTCCACGAGATTTTTGAATAAAGTCCTAGACGAGCTGTTGCCGAATAGCATCTTGTTTAATGCCGACATGGTATTAGTAATTGTTTGTTTCGATTTGTCTAACAAACAAGCTTGCTCACCATTTCGCAGCCCCATTGCCGTCAGGATGCATACCTTAAACTTAAGTTGTCCGGTTTTCTCCAACTGGTGAGTGATATCATGGTAAAGCGCAGGAAAATGAGTAGAGAACGCAATAGAAAGTTCCTGCCACTCACTTTCCCGAACGGGCTCTAATGGATGATTTGCTGCATACATAATCCTCTTGAATATAGGCGTCTCTGCAAACTTCTTGGAATTTTCAATCCACTCCAGTGTAGTTCCATTTGAGTTCAGTTCGCTGATTCTGTTTTTCTGAGTGATTGTCTCCAGTTTTAATTCTTCAAGTTCTTTGTAAAGCAACTTTTGTTTAACGTGAGTTCGACGAATTCAGAATAGTGTGAGTTGAGTGTCTATGGCTCTTTCGCAAGCGATGCTTGGTTTCTTTGGAAAGAAACAATACGCAGCTAAGGCTCCAAGCATATTGACGATGAAGTTGTCGAATGATCT
>JAFUEP010000013.1 GCA_017470345.1 Prevotella sp. | reverse complement strand
CTATCCCGCCGGCCACAAAGAGTTTCGCATCCTCATGACGCAGCTGGCGCAGCAGCTGGGCTGCAGCCGTCTCGACGTGTCGCGTGCGCTCAACGCCCTGCAGCGTGAGGGGTTTCTGCTGCTCCGCCGCGGTCGCATCGAGGTGCCGTCGCTCGAGCGCCTGCTCATGTAGCGGCGTCAGCCTTATGGAGCATCCTGACAGTGGCAGTCTGACTGTCGTGCCCCTGAGAGGCTGGCACGAAAAAAGGCCGGAATTTCGACAATTCCGGCCTTTTTTCGTATGATTTTGGCCAATATCCTGCGCTGACAGCAGGCATGAATGGCCGATGCGCAGGCAGTCTATGCGGCGTGTTCGCTTGAAGCACCCTGCGACGGCGGCAGACTCTGGAAATGGCGCGTGCTCCATACCTGAAAGAGAAACAGCAGGCAGAGCATGATGCCCACCTTATAGGGCGCCACGATGTCGGCAGGGCCGAAGAGGGTCTTCGACAGGGGCATGACTATGAGCGGCGATACAAACTGGCCCAGGTAGAGCGCAGCCGAAAGCAGCGGCATGACCGTCGTGGCCGAGTTCTTGCCGCCCTTGATGCTGGCAATGGTGTTCAGGTAGGGCACGCCCACGCCGTTGGCCATGCCGATCATGGCAGAGCCGACCACGGCCATCGCCACCGTCGGCACGAGATAGGCCGCATAGCCCAGCAGGAAAAGCAGCGGGGCGAAGTATTTCACGCTCCGCCTGAAGCGGTTCATCAGGCTGCCGAAGCCGAGGCCCACGAAGAAAGCCACCACGTCGAGCCCCACCATGACGGCGGTGATGACTCCCGTCGACAGTCCTTGCTGCTGACTGGCCACGATGGCGAAGTTGGTGGGGAAGATGAAGAAGATGGTCATCAGCAGAAGCATGCCGACCACCGACGGATGAAACTTCAGCAACTGTCGCGGCTGAAACGGCACGCCCCGCTTGTTGGCACTGCCCAACTGCTCGTCGGGCAGCCATAGCCACACCATCACCAGGGCTGTCAGTCCCAGCAGGTAGACCAGAAACGCATCGTTCCACGATATCGTGGCCAGCAGACCGGCCAGAAGCGTGGCCACCACGCCGCCCATCTGGTTCATGGCAGCCGAGAGGCCCATCAGCCGTGCCTGCTCTTCTGGCGGGAAATAATAGGCCAGCAGGCCCGTGGAGAGCGGCATGATGAGCCCCACACTGACGCCCAGCAGCGCCCGCATGGCCAGCAGCAGGTAGAGGTCGTCTACGAAGAAGCACCCAGCTCCAGCCACGACGTAGAGCAGCAGGCCCGTGGTGGCGATGGCCCGTGTGCGCAGCACCCGGCTGAGCGGCAGGAAGAAGAGGTTGGTGATGATGATGAGCAGGGCGGGGATGCTGACGATCAGCTGCACGAGCATCGCCGGTGCACCGGCAAAATGAGCCTTGATGATGCCCAGCGCAGGGGCGATGGCGGCTCCGGCCATCACGGTGAGCAGCGACATGGACAGGATGGTGGCTGTCACGCGCTTTGAGACGGTGTTGTTTGTCATAAGTCATGGGTGGAGTTTTCGGAACTGGCTGCCAGCCCCTCACAGCTCTGCCAGGCTGCTTCAGTTGGTGAAAATCGGGTGCAAAGGTACAAAAAAACTCCGAAAGTGCGACATGAAAAGGCGGAAAATGTATGAATTGTTTGTTTTTATTCCGCCCTCTCTGTCGCTTCTTTTTATCTGATCACTATCTTGCGCACGGCCTGCGCATCGGCCGTGGCGGCCAGCACAATGTAGGTGCCCGATGGCAGCGGGACGGTGCACGCCCGTCGGCGGGGCTGCACTGAGGCGACGGTCAGGCCCAGCGGATTGTAGATGCTGACCAGGCTGATCTCCTGCCCTTCTGCCTCCACGCCGACGGCGCCCTGCAGGGGCGTAATGCTGATCGACGGGGCTCCCGAGGGCTGGTCGCGCCCGATGCCGCTGACGATGAAGTAGCGGCCCTCGGTGCGTCCGGGCATCGTGACCTGCAGACCCTCGGTCAGGGGCGTCAGCGTCTGATGGGCTGCATCGTAGAGCATCAGACTATCCGTGCCGAGGCTGCCGACGCCGCTGAAGCTGACCATGCAGGGGTCGCTACTGGATGACGTGATGCCCAAGGGCAGCACGCCGAAGTTGCTGAGGCGGTTGATGCTCGTGGCCAGGCGGCCGCAGAGGGTGTAGACCACGGGCACGTCGTCCGTGATGCCTTCTACCGTGAAGGCCTCCACGTCCTCGTCGGGGTCGAAGTAATCCTGGGCATCGGGGCTTATCACTACGCGGGCCTCGCTCACGTTGCCATGGCGTTCAGCATGCAGAAGGAGTCCCCCCCCGCCCGAGCGGGAGGGGAGAACCATTGAAGCTCCCCTCCCGTTTGGGAGGGGTTGGGGGTGGGCTTCTCTTGGTTGGGGGTGTGCTCCTTCTCGTCCGACGGTCATCATCGCGGTGTTGAACACCACTGTGACGCTGTCCTGACTGGCCTCCGGGTCACGCACCTTGACGAAGAATGCGCGGCGGGCCGGCACCACCCGGCGCCCGGCGAAGGCGTCGGCGTCCTCAGCCGAGCCATTGACCACCACGTCGGTCCATCGCCAGTCGCGCCCCACGGTCAGCGAGTCGCCGATGGCGATGTCGCTGTTCTCAAGAACCAAGTAGAAAGGCGCCAGCTGCGGGTTAGCGCTGAAGAACGCCTGCATGTCGAGGCCGCAGACGAAGGGGTTGGCTGCCAGGAAATAGCCCACGCTGCCCTGCCCCTCGTTCTTGAGTGTGACGCTCAGCTGCGGTGCCTCAGCCGTCAGGTCGTCGGTGCGCAGTCGGCCGCGGTCGGGCAGCGTCAGCGTCCGGTCGGCAGGCGTCGTGGCTGTCTGTCCGTCGCTGATGAAGATGCGCACGCGGTTCTCCACGTCGTAGCCCTTGCTCCAGTCCCAGATGTCGTAATAGCCGTCCTCCTTGGGCAGGCGGAAGACGGCGGGCTGCGCCTCGTCGTCGTGCGCCTTCAGACTGTTGATGGGCATCACGCAGAACCCGCCCGCACTGTAGGGCACGCTGTGGTCATTGTAGACGCCGCTCCACGTGCCCCGGATGGCGACGTTGGCCTTCGACGGACCCATGGGACGGTAGGCAATGCGATCCAGATAGTCGTCGGCATTGTGGCTGTCCCACGTCTGGAAATTGTCGTCGCCTTGCCACGTCCAGCCGCCCTGGCTGGCGTCGCCGGTGTTGTCCTTTGTCTGGTCGCCGTCGTCGGCGCTCCACGTCGCACCATGCTCGTAGACGACGGCTTTGGCCTTGTCCCAGGCCCGCTGATAGACGGCCGGTGCAAAGCGGTCGTAGCCCAGCCTGTAGGGCTGCGCGACGGCCGTGGCAACGATGGCCACGGGGGGCTCGTCGAACGTCACCGGCTCGAAGTAGGTGGTCTCCTGGCGGGCGCTCCACGTCGGGGCGTACCACTCGGCCGAGATCATGTCCTTCAGGGGCGAGGCGACGAGGTGCCAGCGGTTCTTGCCGAGGGCATACTCCAACCACGCCTTCCCGTAGTTGAGCAGTTCGCTGTGGAGCAGCTCGGCCTCCGACTGCAGCACCATCCCGTCGCAGGTGTTCGTGTGGTAGAGTTCGGTGATCATGTCGCCCACCTGGCGCACGCTGCGCTCCTTGTCGGTCGCCTCGGCGTCGTGGCTGTCGGTCCATTCATAGGTCTGGAAGTCGTAGCGGATGATGGGCGAGGCCGTCGGGCGCAGGGCGGGGAATCCCGTCGGCTGGCCGTCGTCAGCGTATTCGTCGCCGTCATCGTAGAGCACGGGGGCCGGGGCCGTCTCGCCGTTCATCAGGAGCACGTTGGTGCAGTAGAGCGGCGCAAAGCCGCGTCGCCGCAGGCGGTCGTCGTCGCTGACGTAGTTCACGTCGTTGGTCATGTAGTAGTTGTCGGCCTCGGGGTCGGCCGTGAGCCGCTGACCGTTGCCGGCAAAGAGCTCGTCGAAGTCAGCGCGTCGCCAGTTGTCGTCGTTGCTCCAGTCGACGTTGTCGGCCTGTCCGGTCCACACCTCGTAGTCGGGCACGATCTTCAGTTCCACGCCCGTGCTGCCCTCGCACGACTCGATGTCGTCGTAGCCGCTGCTGATGAGCTCGACAAACGGGAAGCGGATGGTGTAGCTATAGCCCTCGCGGACCCGGAAGCCCTCGTCGAAATAGAGTTTGACGCACTCGGTCACGTCGCCCACGTTCCCGCTCTCGTCGTCGGGGCCTGCCTCAGGCGTGGCCTGCAGGTAGGTCAGCCGTCCGACGACGGGCGGCAGCAGGTTCTGGTAGCCCGCGATGATGAATTGCTCCATCAGGGGGTCGGTGGTGCCCGTGAGCAGCACGACGCGGGCCGACGCCTCGGCCGGCATGGTCACGCCGACGGCCTCCTCCGTGTGGGCCAGCCGGACGCCGCGCAGGGGGATGTGCAGACAGGGAGGCACGGCGGTGCCGCGCTGGCGCACCTTCTCGAACTGGCTTTTCGAGATGCGCACGCTGAGCATGCCGATGTCGTCGGGGTAGCGCTTCTCGCTGAAGCCCGTCTGCACGACGGGCGCCACGCCGTCCACCTTGAGCTTCACGGGCTGCGGGTCGGAGCAGATGAAGACGTAGTTCTCGGTCTCCTTGTTGATCTGGGTCTCGATGGGAATGGCCGCCACGTAGACATAGCGGTCGGTGGTGCCCTCGATGTTGGGCTCCTCGACAATCTTCATGTACTTCTGGCTCAGGTTGACGTCGATGAGCTTGCTGTTGAGGAACAACGTGGGATAGCTCCCGTCGGCGGGGGCGGCCAGCTGGCGCAGCAGGGCCAGCATGGGTTCGGTGAACTCCTGGTCGGGATAGAGCTCGGGCGCACCGAGCCTGATGCCGGTGAAGAGGTCGGTGGCGAAGGGGTTCATCAGGCGGAAGCGCTTCAGGGCCACTTCAAGGCTGACGCTGCCGTCGTCGCTCGTCACGCGGCGGTATTCGCTGACGGTGGCCGACGTCAGGCTGTCGCCGATCCACCAGTCGAAGTTCACGTTGTCGAGCACGTAGGTGGCCTCGTCGCCCTCGTCGTTGAAGGTATATCCGGCCAGCTCGATGGCAAACGTCTGGACAGAGTTTTCGCAGAAGGTGATCTCGTCGAGCGTCTGCCGGCCGACGTGGCCCACGACCTCGATCTTGGGCAGCAGCTTGAAATAGCTCTGGTTGGAACACTCGTCGAGCAGGTTGAACAGACGGGCAAACTCCGGCACGTCGGCATCGCTGATGGCGCGTCCCGGCTGGATGGTGAGCAGGGTGTAGCTCTTGTAGTCCTCCCAGGTGTTGATGCCCATCGTGCCGTTGAAGATGAGCTTGCGCACGCCGGCCTCAGTGCCTGCAAAGACGGTCATGTCCTCGTCCTTGGCCATGCGGGCAAACGTATAGGGGGGCATCAGGCTGAAGTTGGTGGTCCAGCGGAAGTTGGCGTAGGGCACGCGCTGGCCCGTCACCTGCCCCTGCGCATCGACGGCGTCGACCTTCATCAGGGCGGCATCGAAGGCTTTCTGGTAGCTCTCGAAATACTGCTCGTCATCGAACGCACCGGCATTGACGCGGGCCAGGAACGTATCGAAGTCGTCGAACGTCAGGCTGTGGTCGGCGGCCAGCATCTCGCGGAATCCGGCATAGAACTGCGTGCGGTCGAGATAGACGCAGCAGAGGTAGTCCTCCTGGCCGGGGTCGTCGCCCGTGGCCTCCTGCTTGCCCTGGGCCGAGAGGAGCGACTCGAAGTCGGTCTCAAGCTTCATCACGGCCAGCTCGCCGCCGCACAGGGGCGACGACATGGCCATGCGCACCTTGGGCAGCTTGGCGAACACCCACACGTCGTCGATCAGATAGTCGGCACCCGCCGTCGAACGGCTGTTGTTCTCGATGTGCAGCTCGTACTCCTCGTAGAGTTCGGTCACCACGAAGGTGAAGTAGAACTGGTGCCACATGGCCTGGTTGCCCTCGTCCTTATAGTTCACGATGGCGGTGGAGCCCTGGCGGACGGTGCGGTTGTCCACCTGACCCGGGCAGAAGGTGTAGAGCGTCTGCTCGCGGCCGCCCTTCTTGCCGACGACGCTCAGGATAATCGAGCTGGGCGCCTTCCCGCTGCCGGCATTGGTGCCGCTGACCGACGCTATCCAGCCGCTGCACATCAGGCGCGAGCCGACGCAGAAAGAGCCGTTGAACTTGATGGTGGCCACCGTGCCGGGGAAGTCGCTCGCGTCCACATACATGAGTCCGGCGTCGTAGCGGTCGGAATACTTTACACCCGTATATTCACTCGCGGGGCGCATCTTCTGCACAGGGTTGCTAAATGCGTAGTTGCTCTCGGTGCAGATGCCGTAGCTGGCCCAGCTCGGTGTCACCTGCCCGTAGGTATAGTTCGTCATCTGATACTGTAGGGGCAGGGCGCACGACAGTTTGATGTCGTTGCCGGCGTTGTACTCGCCGCCGTTCGGGGGCATCTGGAAGCTATACTGCGACGGGTAGTCGAAGTCGATGTGGGCCACGGGGTCGTGGTCGTCGCACAGCTGGCGCAGGCTCTGTGGCGAGCGCTCGCTGCGGGGCGCATCGTCGCCGACGACGTCCTTCCAGTAGAGCGTCTCGCTGGCCTCGTCGAAGATGATGGTGAAGCGGGCTATATTGTAGCGGGCCGACGACGTCTTGCTGTCGCGGCCGTAGACCTTCAGTACCACCTGACGGCCCGCCGTGACGCTGTAGCCCGCCGGGTACTGGAACTTCAGCAGTCGGCGGCGCTTCTTCTGCGTGTTGCTCACAAAGCGGGTGCGGTTGTTGTCGGGGGCATCCTCGAAGCCCAGGATCTTGATGCCCGTGCCGTCGGGGTCGTCCACCTCCCAGGTGACGTAGTCGTCGCTGACGATATTCACCAGATGGTCGTCGTCGGCGATGCCGTCGCGGTACATCCAGTAGTTTTCCAAGCCCAGCTCCAGCGGCAGCACCTCGTAGGCCACCGTGCCCAGCAGCCGCGCCGGGAAGTGGACGGTGTATTCCTCGAGCCAGTCGTCGCCAGTCATGGCCGTCAGCTTGCGGGCCATGACGTTGGCGTCGATGACGGTAAAGATCTGGCGCAGCGTCAGCGTGGGCTCCACGAGGTTGCCCGCGTCGGCCCCGTAGGTTGCTTTCGGGACGTCGTAGGTCATGTCGCTGTAGCGGCTGATGTCGCCCGCGATGCGCAGCGTGTCGCCGGCATAGACCGAGCGCTCCGGCAGCCGCGCGATGAGGGCCAGCTGTCCGGCTACGTTGCTGCGGCTGGTGGCCGTCGGCTGCTTGATGCTGTTGCCCATCACGAGACCGTTGCTGTAGACGCTGGCGCAGGTCTGCGGGTAGTAGTAGTCAAGCGTCAGCGGCTTCTCCGTGTCGTAGAAGTACCAGCGCTGGTAGCGGCGGTGCTTGATTTCGCTCGTGCCGTTGGTCATCGTCAGGTAGAGGGGGATGTAGTCGCCCCGCTTCACGTAGCGTGTCATGTGGTATTCCGACGTGTTCTGCACCTGCGTCGCGCCGTCGGCGGCCGTCGTCCAGCCCTGTCCGGGCTTCAGGAACTCGTCGGGGAAGGCGTCGCCGATTTCGTCGGCACGGTCGGCAAAGACGCTCTGGCGGTGGATCACCGCCATCTGCTCGGTGGCACGGCTCAGCGCATTGAAGTCGTCGTCGGTAGCCCGCAGGAAGACACGAGAACGGTCGACGGCCTCGATGTCGCGGAAGAAGTTGTCGTTGCCATTGCTGTTGGTGGCAAAGGTCAGGTAGTCGGAGCCTGTTCGCCGGATGGCCCAGCCGTTCTGCTGGCGCACGAAACTGAAGGTGGCGGCCTTGGCGGCGTCGCTCGTGGCATAGTAGCGATCCTTCACCCAGGCGATGTAGCGGCCGTCGCTGCGCAGCATGCGGAAGGCGTCGTGGGTGCCGTCGAGCATCCACGACATGGCCAGTCCGTCGACGTTCACCTTCAGTTCCAGGTCGCCGTCGCCGTAGATGTATTTCAGGTCGAGCATGCCCTTCTGACCGTTCTGGTTGTTATTTTGGAACAGCAGGTAGTAGCGCTGGCCACTGCTGAACTCGGGCCAGTTCTGCTCCGCCGTGCTCTCGACGAACTCCACGTAGCTCTGAGCGCCCGCCGTGCCCTCGCCGACATCACTGTTCGTATCGTTGTTGGTTTTCACGCGGGTCATGGCCATGCCGCCGTTGCGCACGAGACTGAGGTCGCCCGTGGCTGAGCGCGTGAGCGAAAAACTGGTGGCCGCAACAGCGTCGGCCGTGGCCACGTAGCGGCTCGTCTCAGTCTTCCATGCCATGTAGTGCCCCCGCTCGTTGCGCAGGCGGAAACCGCCATCATCAGCCGGCTCCATGCGCCACTGCATGCGGGTAATCTCGACATGGCCGTTGGTAGTGGTCAGGTCGGCGCCGTCCTTGGCTGCATAAAGGTAGTTGTTGTCCTGATTGCCGCTGCCCGTGAAGCGGAGCACGAAGACATGCCGCTCGTCGGGCTCATGGTAGACCAGTTCGATGCGGGTGTTGGCATCGCTGCTGTTCTTCTTTACCACGGTGGCATTGGCGTTGTCGTTGTTCTTGCCCATGGCCATGCTGTCGCTGCCGCTCAGCAGAGAGAGAAAGGCCGACGCGTCGTACCACGGCGTGAACGTCTCGGCCTCGGCGGCATCGTCGGTGGTGGTGAAGTTGCCGTTGGCCATGCGGGCGATATAGTGACCGGCGCGGTTGCGCAGGCGGCCATCATCCCACGTCCAGAGGCGGTCGTCATCAGCACTGTTGCCCGCGCTGTTGCGGTTGGCGATGCGCAGCTGTTGGCCCACGCCCTGGTCGCAGACGTAGCTGCGGGCCCGGGCGCCGTTGCGGAAGCGGAGGTAGAAGTAGGCGTCAGCCTTCACCTGCCCTGCTGCCACAAAAAGCAGGCACAGCAGGATGAGTGCTGTGCTGCCGACTGATTTTGTGGTTGTTGTTATTGTCGTGATGATGTTGCGTGCCATTGTCGTGATGATGGGTTGATGGTTGTCGTATGCGGATGCTGCTAACGCAGGATGTTGTAGTCGAACTGATAGTGATAGCCTACGAAGATGCCATGGTCGTTATAGTCGCCGAGCTTCACCTTCAGGGTGATGGTCACCATCCCCTGCTGATAACCCGTGGGCGGCGCCGTGAGGAGCTCGCCGACGATGGTCGAGGCGTCGATCTGCTTGAACAGCATCAGGCCGCTCTCCTGGCTATCGCTCGGCTCGAAGATGCGCATGTCGCCGCGGATGATGATGCCCGTGCCGCTCACGGGGTCGATGTCCTCGTAGGTGCGGTCGTCCTTCTTGGTGTAGGTGCCCGTAGGCTTGAAGACGACGCTGCCGTCGCTGAAGTTGCGCCAGACACCAGCGGGGTCGTCCGTGCGGCGGAACATGGGGCTCAGGGCCACGTAGCCGCCGGTCTCGAACGTTGTGCTCAGGGCGTCGGAAGCTTTTTCGCGAGCCTGGAACCCGGCAATCGGCGGGAAGGGCAGCGCCTCGATGCGGAACTGCCAATCGCCCAGCACGATGGGTATGCGGATCCAGTCGTTGCGGTGGATGATGCTGAAGCCCTTCTCCTCCTTGGGCAGGGTGATGCCGAAGCGCACCTCTTCGACGCCCTTGACGTCGTTGCCCAGGATGTCCTTGGCTCCGCCGCGGCGCAGCTTCAATCGAAGCGAGTACTGGTTCGCGGTAGCGGTGGCTGAGGCGTTGGTCTCGTTGATGTAGGTTATAAAGCCTACCCCCGACCCCTCCCCAAGGGAGGGGGGAATATGAAGCGGGGTGCTGAGCACCTGCTTGAAGGTCGTGGTGTCGGTGGTCAGCGCTTCGTGGTCGCGCTGGTCGTCGGTGTAGGCCAGCAGGGGGACGGAGGTCTTCTCTAAGGGCGACAGCTCCCAGCCGAGGATGTCGATGTCGAAGCCGGTGGTGTTCTTAAACTGCAGCTCCAGCTTGGCCATCATGCGCGTCAGAGGCACCTCAAACGACTGGTTCTCCTGCTCGGCGACGACGATTTCCTGCTGTCCGTCGTTCGACATGGAAATTTGACCTGACCAGCCGTTCGTTGTCTTATAACGAACGGCGGTCAGGTCGGGCATTTGTGTGTTTTCATGAATCTTAAGACTTTCAAAATAGCTTTCAGAAATGTTAGCTAAAGCAAACAATGTGTATTTACCTGCCGGTAGAATGAATTTGAAGTCGTGGTACTCAGCCCCCTGTGCATCGCCCTTCACGATCTGGGCCACCTGCCCCTTGGCATCGACGAACACGACCCAATAGCGATGAATCAGCTCGTCAGTTGACACAGGGGCTGATACAGGGTCGAGCCAGTCGCCCGTGGCGCGGGTCTGGCCGGCGAAGGGGGCCGTCAGGCGCAACTGGACGCGACCGTAGCCAGCAGGCACATCGGCGGGAACATCCTGCTCCGTACAGGCTGAAAAGAGCCAGATGAAGAGGACCGAAACCAGAACCGAAATATGATATCCTTTCACAAACGATGTACGCATTTTTGTTGAGTCATTGATAATTACATCAGGATCGTCGGGTGCTCCACGAGGAGCCACTTCTTCACGTAGACGCGGGCCCGCAGCTGCTCGGGGTGGCGGGCGTCGGGCGTGGGCGTGCCGGGGCCCGAGGTGCTGAGGATGCTGAAGCGGTAGATGTTGTTGCGCACGGTGGCGAACTCCATCACGTCGTGGATCACGTCGACGTTGTTGGCATGGCGCAGCCAGATGAAGTAGTAGCAGACGCCGTTTTCATAGGTAGTCACGGTGGCGAAGTGCTTGCGGGCCGTATTGGTGGCATAAGCCTCAGCGTCGGCCTTATTCTTGAAGTAGAGGCGCCGGGGCTCGCTCAGCTCGGGGTCGTTCACCTCGACCATCGTGAAAGTCTGGCCGAGGGTGTACGTCCCTGGGGTCCGTTCGTCGGTCGTGGCGTCGTAGGCCGTATAGTAGTCGTGCAGCGGCTCGAAGCGGCAGCGCAGGCAGACGCCCGTGGCATAGCTGCTCAGCGTGGCTTCGCGGCTGAAGGTATTCTCGTTGGTGTAGGCCAGCGTCGTGGGCGCGCTGGTGGTCAGCGGCACGTCGGGCTCAGTCAGCGCGGTGATGCTGGTGGCCACGGTCGAAAGGGCCGTCTTCCCATAGAGGGTCGAGAGCAGCGCGGCGTCGGCGATGGGGTCGGCGGTCTTCTTGGCCGTGTTGGGCTCAATCACCCAGTTGGTCTGCGGCTGTCCGCTGGGCACAGGCAGTTCGTCGCCCAAGTAGCGGAGGTTGGTGCCCACGAGGTCGTCGGCCACCCGCTTGATGAGGTAGGAGGCGGGCTGGGCAGCGTTCACCACGCGCATGTTGTCAACATAGAGACGCGCTTGCAAAGCCTCCCCCCTTTGGGGGAGGTTGGAGGGGGCTGGGAGGTTGGAGGGGGCTGTGGCTGTTTGGTTTAGCTCATAGCACAAACTCTTATCTTTTACCGTTGCGCCCGTGGGATCAAAGTCGATGCGGGCCGCCATGCGCTCGAGCATGACGTGCAGGCGGAGCGGATCCTCGATGGTGCCCTCGCCGGTGGCATAGTAAAAATCGTTCTCGTTGGTCATCACGAAGCGCGTGGGTGTCTTGTCGTCCTTGGTGGCGGGCGTCCAGGTCTGCGTGGGCTGGGCGTCGCGCAGTTCGCCGAGCGTCATGAATTCCCTGGTGCAGTCGCCCATGTTGGCCACGATGATGAAGCGCAGCGCGCCCACCTCTGGGAGTGTGAGGCGCCGCACGACGGGGATGGTGAAGTCGTAGGTCAGTACGTCCTTGTTCTCGTATTTGTACGGCTCGGTGGGTATTTTGTCATGCTCAATCTTCGTGGCCTGCTTCACATCGTCCTCGCTGAAGTAGCGACTGCCGGCGAAGGTCGTCTCGGCGGGCGAATTGATGTCGGCACCGCCAGCGAGCACGAAGACGGTGAAGTCATGCAGGCGGTTCTCATAGTCGCGTCCATACTCCCAGCCGTCGCCCTCCTCGCCACCCATGGGTGTGGCAGCGGCACGCGAGCTGACGCCGCCGCGGTCGAGGCTGATGGTCAGCGCCACGTAGAGGCTGTCCACTGCGCCCGGATCGTCGTAGCGGGGGTCGGCCTCGAAGGTGCTGCAGGCTGCCAGCGTGAGCAGCATGCCGAGGCATGTGAGTATGGTGATATAGTGTTTCATTGGGTTCAGTCGAGGTCTACGTTCTGCCAGCGTATGGTCCATGGCAGGGTGTGGATGCCGAGGCTCATGTAGCGCCACTGTCCGCCGACGAGGATGAAGTCGAGGCGGTAGTCGTAGGCACGGTCGAGGAATTCCTGGGGGCTGTAGGCATAGCGCTCGAAGGCGCCGCGGCCCTGGGCCAGGATCTCGGGCAGGTTGATGCGGGCCACCTGACGGCCGTCGGCGCGGTGGGTGATGGTGAGGATGGCGGGGGACACGGGCTCCTCGGCGCTGCGCAGCATCAGGCGATTGAAGTCGAGGTCGGCGTGGGCCGTCTCCTCGAGCTGATCGTCGGTGGCGGGGCGCTGCTGGGGGCTCTGGCCGGTCAGGCCGTCGTAGTAGGTGTTCCAGCGGGCGAAGGGGGTGTAGGTGATGGTAGGTTCGGTAGGTGTGGTAGGTTCCGTAGGTATGGTAGGTTCGGTAGGTGTGGTAGGTTCCGTAGGTATGGTAGGTTCCGTAGGTGTGGTAGGTGTGGCGACGGTGTTGTCCCAGAGGATGCGGCCATTGCAGTCTACGAGGGTGATGTCGTAGTCGGCGATGTCGCAGTGGGCGGGGTCGTCGGCCTGGCGGATGCTGAGGTGCAGGCGCTTGGTGTCGCGCACGAGCGAGATGACGCAGTTCGTGAGCTGATGCTCACGCACGGTGACGACCTCCCCCGGCCCCTCCGAAGGAGGGGTGTGCCTTGCGGATGTCGAGCGCGACAGTACCTCCCCCGGCCCCTCCGAAGGAGGGGAGTGCCTTGCGGGTATCGAGCGCGACAGTACCTCCCCCGGCCCCTCCGAAGGAGGGGTGTGCCTTGCGGGTATCGAGCGCGACAGCACCTCCCCCGGCCCCTCCGAAGGAGGGGTGTGCGTTGCGTATGAGGAGCGCGCCAGCACCTCCCCTCCTTCGGAGGGGTCGGGGGAGGTCCTCAGCGTGCCGTGCCAGAGTGTGTCGAGCGGCTGGCTGATGGCCGTCGCTGCCTGACGGGCGGGCAGGTCGGCGAGCGCGACGTTGAGCGACGTCATGCCCTCCGACTCGCCGGCCCGCAGATAGCGCACGCCATTGAGCTGGCTGATGTCGGCATACCGGCGCTGGTTGGCCAGCGCCAGTAGCCGATATTCGCCAGTGGGCAGTCCATCGACCGTCATGCGGTAGTTCACGTTGCGCAGGGGCTGGGCCGAGGGCGTGTTGTCCTCGGTCTGCACGCGCACCAGATGGCCGTCGGTGGCGTCGTAGACGTAGAGCGTCACGCTGCCCACATGGTCGTTGAACATGTCGGCGCGCTCAACATTATAGTCGTAGACGAACTGCACCGTGAGGCCCTGCGGACAGTCGTCCAGCTCGTCCTTCATCAGCGAGCAGGCCCCGAGTGCTGCCGTGGCACAAAGCGCAATAATCGGTTTGATGAACTGCATCGTATTCACTTCTTAAATTACTAACTTACGTTATTAAAAATGACTGACTTTGTGTTTGGGTTGATAGTGCTTACAGGTTGATGGGCTGCAGACGGAGCACCCAAGGCAGGATGTGCACGTGGACGCTGATGTAGTATTCCTCGTCAATCTGGTCGTCGGGCGTCTCGTCAACGACGCTTGTGGGCGTAGCCGAACCGAGCTTGCTGATGCTGTTGACAGACAGGTTGTACCAGTTGTCGCGCACCACGCCATAGCGGCCGAGGAAGCGCTTGTTGGCAGTCTCCTTGTTAGCCTCGGTGTAGCCGTAAATCTGCTCAACGTTTTCACCCGGCTGCACTTTGAACTTAGCCTTTGAGTCGGCTTGGGCGTCGGCGTCCTTGATATCATCCCACGGGGTCTCAGCCTCGCCGAAGTGGCGGATGCGGACGTTGTAGTAGGACATACCGTCCTTGTAGCAAGTCACGGTGTAGTACTTCTTGGCTTCGGTGACAGCCTTCTCCCACTCTGCCTTCTGAGTCTCGTCAATGTCTGCCTCTGCATCGCCAACCGTAAACTTATAGGCGAATGTCAGTTCCTGCACACCAGCTGTAGCCTCGGTGGGCACGGTGACCTTCACAGAGCCCTTAACCTCTTTGCCCTTGTTGTCGTCTTTCTGCGACAGCTCTTTGTTGACTTTTGCAAGCCAGCTACCGATTTGGGCTGTCTTCTCCATCTTAGCGGTGATGGCATCGTTGATCTTGTCAGTAGCATAAGCAGCGGGATCGCCCGAGATGGTGTAGAAACTGTTACCATTGTTGAACTTCACCTGAAGGGTGACCTGAGTGGTGTTCTTCGAGGTCATGTTAGCCACGTCGAAGGTGTTCTCGGTGATGTAGGCATTGTCACCGGTTTTGTTCCAAACCACGCCTTCGCCACCAGCCACGGTGGGAGTAAGCTTGTTATCAGTGAACTTGTCGTAGTTGGGGTCCTGAGCAAAGTAGGTGCGGAAAGCCGTAGCATGGCCGACGGTCGAGGGCAGCGTGGGCAGGAACTGGTCAGCCGAGACGAAACGGTACTTAGCCGTGTTGACAATCGTGCCGAGGTCGCTGTCGTAGCCGAGCCAATCGGTCACGTTGGCCTGACGGGCATTGTAGAAGGTAGGCTCCATGTTGATGACCTGCCAGCCGACGATCTCGAACTTCATCTTGTCTTCGTCAGAGGTCAGCTTAATCTCCTTGTCTGTGGTGGCGTCGGTGACGGTCACCTTGGCGGCGGCGCGCTCCACATAGACGCAACCGGCAGGCGTATCCTTAGCATCCTTCTCGGTGGTCTTGATGGCGTCCTTGTTCAGCTTGGCAGCCACGGTGATGTCGCCCTTGGATGCTTGCGAGCCACCCATCGTTGCGCTGACGGGGGCGTTGGTCATCAGCATACCTTTGTCGCTGATCTTACCCGTGACGTCACCGCCGATGTTGGCAGCTTGCATTTCAGTCTTAATCCACTCGCCGAACTTGTCGCCGACGTTGGGGTCAGTGTCATAGCCATTGCCGGCACCATTGAGCACGACGAAGGCATAGAGGTCCTCGTTGCTGGCGAGTGTGAGCTTCTCAATCTTGGCCACCTTGACAGCCGTCGAGGTGATCTTGGTTGCGTTCTCCTGAGTCTTGGCGTCGGTAGTTGCACCCTGAGTGTCCTTCTCGAAGGCTGCGTCGGAGATGTTGTAAGCCTGAACGAAGGTTGCGTCAGCCTCGTTGGCTCCCTTGAACAGGTAGAGACGGGCCGACTTCACCTCAAACTCACCCTCGAGACCGTTGTTCAGGTCGTCGTTGGCACGCGTCGTGGCATGAGCACTGGGCAGCTCAATGGCGATGCCCACGTAGCCGTCGCCCGAGGTGAATGTTCCGGCGGTCTGCTCGTTGATGGCATCCTCGCTGGAGCATGCTGCGAGCAACATTCCTGCTGCTGCGAGCGTAAAGAAAGAAAACTTCTTCATACTGTTTAAATTTTTAAAATGTTTGTAACTAATACTGTCGTTATTAATATGTTCGTTTATTGTCTTCCTGTCCCATGTCATCAATGTACACATACAATGATCCCCCGACTGCCGAAGCAATCGAGGGAACACACAATCCAGTGTTTTCTTTTTGGGGAAAGAAATTGGGGGTTGTTCTTTTTTTGGAAAGAAATTTCCGGAAATTAAAACATTTTCCCTGCGGGTGCCTTGACCGGCCCGCCTTGGGACGGCTAAATCAGATTATTGGCTCTGAGCCAATTCTTTCCATTCGGTGTGAGACACCAGAGAAGGAAGAAGATGCACGGTACGGTGACTACCATGAAAATCATATACATGCCCATAGTTACTATTCCTCGAACAAGGATGTTATGACGACACCTGTCAACACATACTTAGAGACATCAAGCAGATACTTGCCCAAGTTTTCCTTCCAACGGCCTTGTTTCCTTGGCTGTTGGGGGGCTGCGGACTGTTCCAGCTGTCTGTTCAGCTGCGGCTGCGGTTTGGCTCTCTCGCGTCGTCTTGTCATTGCGATTAATGGTTTCGACGATGCAAAGATAGCAAAGTTTTTCTTATCTGCCAAATTTTTGACAGAAAAGATTCGCTGGATTGTGTGTGTCAGTATGTCAAAGAGCGCGGGACGCGTTTTTATTTTTTTAATTTCCCAATCGCCTCACGATTCTTGGCGATGACTGCGCGGAGGGGGGCGGCGGTGCTCTGGCGCTCGGCCTCGTCGAGCAGGCGGGCGGCTTCGTCGTAGCGCTGCTCGAGGATGGCGAGGACGGCGCGGGCCTGGGTGGCCTCGGGCGACTGGCCGGCCTTGGTCAGCAGCACCTTCGCGCGCTGCACGTCGCCCTGACGCAGGGCGGCGTTGGCTACGTTGAGGGCGGCTACCGTCGAGTCGGGATAGTACGTGAAGGCCTTCTCCATGCAGCGGTTGTAGTCGGCGCCGTGGCGCTCGTAGGTGTTGGCCACCTGCCAGAACTCGTAGAGCGACAGCTGGTCGGGGTGCGTCAGGTAGATCTGGCAGGCCTCCTCAAGCGTGAACTCGCGGACGCGGAACGTGATCTCGTAGTCGGAGCGGCGCAGGTGGGGATAGACCGTCTTCAGCAGGTAGTCGTACTCCGAGCGGTAGCGGGCCTTCAGGCCCAGCTCGTCGCGGTCGGCCTGCGTGGTCACGCCGCGGGCGACGTCGGCGAGCACCTTCTGCGCCACTTGGCGGAACTCAGCTTTGTGAGGCAGCACACTGGCGGGGATCGTGTCGAGCGCTTCCAAGAGGCCGATCCAGTTCTCGGGCGTGGCCTCGGCGCGGGCGAAGACCTCGTCGGGCAGGCGGTAGAACGACTGGATGTAGTCGGTCAGCGACTGGGCGCGGTTGGTGGCCAGCATGCGGTTGTGCTCGTAGGGCGACTCGGGCGAGGCCCAGCCGTGGATCTTGATGCGGTCGACGGTGATGTTGCGGTCGGCCACCATAATATTCAGCGTATCGGTGATCTTGCGCAGCTCGCGGCGGTTGTCCATGTAGTCGGGCTTCATCTCCCAGCGGTCGACGACGAAGTTGATGAACGCCGTGCCGTGCAGGTTGCGGGCGGGCTTCAGCGGGCTCGGCTCCGCGTCGCTCAGGGCGATGAGGTCGAGCGGGTTGGGCGGCACGTCGCGGCGCAGCGCGGGCACGTAGGCCAGCTCGCTCAGGTCGCCGCAGGCGCACAGGTCCTCGCCTAAGCGCAGCTCGTAGGCCTCCTGCATCCAGGGCTCGAACCGGACGGCAGAATGGTAGGCCTCGGTCTGGGGCTTACCGCTGCGGCGGGCCACATGGCGCACGCCGGCATAAGTCTCGCCCACGATGCCGCGCTCATAGAGCACGTGCTGCGCACGGCTGTCGATGACCAGCGGCTCGAAGGCCGACTGGCGGGTGCCGTCGAGCGACACCAGCACGGGATGCACCACCACCGACTTGCTGTGGCTCAGCCGCAGGTCGTCGAGACAGAGGTCCATCGAGAGCTGCATCCACTGGCCTTGCGGCGTCAGCACGACATTACGCGCCACCGTCTGTCCGTCGCTCAGCGTCTGTCCGGCGGCGGGCAGCAGGCCTGCCAGCAGCAGACCCGAAAGCATGATCCGAAGAAATCTTATGTTCATAGTCTTGCCTTTCCTATAAATTATAAATAAGGTTGAGTGCCGCCTTGGTCGGGCCTACGTAGTTGTAGTGGCCGCGACCCGTCTCGGTGCCGCAGTGCTCGCAGGGGAACTTCCGGTACTTCAGGTAGTCATAGCCCAGGCCGACGACCGTCTCGACGCTGAAATGGCGCGACACGGGCCACTGATAGCCATAGACCAGACCGCCGCCGGCATACCACCCCTCGTAGCGGTTGTTGCGCAGGCAGGGCGCGATGCCCAGCGGCAGCCTGACGCCGCCGGCGTTGAACTCGCCGCCCATGAGGTGGAGGCCCACGAAATGGCCGTTGAACTTCTGGCAGAACCAGTAGCGCAGCTCGGGCTGCAGCAGCCAGTGGCGGATCTTCTTGTTGTCGCTGAACGCCCACGGGTTCAGGCCGAACGTCGTGTCGAACGTCCACTTGCGGGCCAGACCAATCTCGGCACCCGCGTTGGGCGTCAGACTGGCGTCGTAGAGCAGGTTGTTCTTCAGCGCGACCTGCGCCCTGATGCCGCAGCTGGCGACAAATGCCATTAGCAGGACAAGCATCCTGCCCTTCAGTGATTGCATGGGTTGCATCCTTGTACTTTATTTAAATAGTAGTGGCTCTCGGTCGATGACCAAAGCTTTTTTTGAGCGTGCAAAATTATTAACTTTTGGTCAGTTTACTGATAAAAACAGAATGGTTGTTGTATCAAAATAGTAAAAACATACACAGAAAACTTAAAATGACACTACTCTGGATTGAAACAAAGTGAGAGATTGAAGAAAAAGTGCTATCTTTGCCAAACTTTTCCTTTGATGGGGGGTAATTTTTTTAGCACACGAACATACAACTGCCTAACAGAAGTGATGGAACACATTGTATACAACGAACTGGAAAACTTGAAAAAACAACTGAAGACTCAGCAAAACCACATCGAAGAGCTGAAGGAGGGCATGAGCCTGATGATGCGCAGGATGGACGGCCTCGGCAGAGCTACGGAGGCGACGGGCCCTCGGCGAAGGAAGGTTGACAACAGCGACACCGACGAACGGCTGCATGAGCGGCTGGTGGAGCTGATTGACGAAAAGCAGCTGTATCTGGATCAGAACGTCAGCCTGCGTCACGTAGCGGAAATGCTCAACGTGACGCAGACCCGCCTGAAGCTGTTCTTTGCCCACTCAGAAGACTACGGCAACCTGTACAGGCTGATGAGCCACCATCGCATCATGCAGGCTTGCCGGCTGATCAAGGCGCATCCGAACTTCTCGATTGCGGCCATCAGCACCGAGTGCGGTTTCGTGAGCCGCAAGACGTTCTACCGCTGGTTTGAGAAGGAGATGGGCTGCACCCCTCTGGAATATCAGAGGGGCAAGAATCGTCAAAAGGGTGAAGAGTGAGGCACGAAAAGCTTCACTCTTTTTTTAGTTTTGTTCAGGCGGGTTTCGGGGACAGAAATTGTCTTAGTTTTTTTTTGGACAGAAATTATCATAATTATCATAATATCAGAGAAATGTCCTATGCGCAGCCAAATAATATGAATTATAATAATTTCTGTCTTATCATAATATCAGGTGGGGACAGTCCTTATGCGCAGCCAGATGACATGAATTATAATAATTTCTGTCTAAATCTGACAGCTTTTCTCGCCGCAGGCGACTCCCTGAAGAGCTGCGCAATGGGATGAATTTTGGCCAATATTGGATGTATTCCGGCCGGAATGCATCCAATATTGGCCAAAATTCGGTTTTGTTGCGTCACGAATAGCCGTTTGCTGTGTCGCAGTGGCGGAACAAAGCGGCTACTTGCCGACGACTGTCTTTCGCCCTCCGCTGATGTAGATGCCCTTCTTGAGCGTAGCGGGCGACGACTGCCGGACGTTTACGCGGCGGCCCGTCAGGTCGTAGAGAGGCTGGCGAGCGTCTGCGGCAGCAGAAGAGAGCGTCTGAATGGCCATCGGGTCGGAGCCGTCGACGACGGTCAGCGTGCCCTCCTGGAAGGTCAGCTCGTAGCGGTCGGACTCGCCGCCACTGAGCGTGATGGGGTAAGTGCCGGCAGCACTCTGCGCCGTGGCCGTGGTCGAGGCGATGGGCTGCTGAGTCAGGACGTCGGGCGTGTCGTCGTTCTTCAGGCCACTGTAGCTGATGGTGAATTCGGGGTTGTCCTGCCCCATGAAGCGCTTGCAGTCGTCGGGACGGGCCGTGAGCGGAGCCTTCTGCACGATGAGCTTGCCCTCCTGGAACACCACGTCGGGCGTGGTGATGCTGCCCTGAGTGGGCATGATGACGTAGGTGCCGGCCGGAGAATGGATGTCGGCCTCGGTCACGAAGGCCGGCTCGCCCTGAATCTGCTCGCCCTTCAGGCTGTAGCCGAAGGTGGGGTTCTCGTCGCCGTATTCGCGCACGGCGCCAGTGGCCGTCACGACAGAGCCGAAGAGGCGGGTGCTCTTAAACTGCCTGTAGGCCGAAGCCGTCTGGTAAGCCCGTTCGTAGGCAGCGTGCACATAGAGGTCGGCCTGCGGCCCGACGGTGTTGAAGACGTTGCGGTCGGCCGTCTTCGGCGCCTTGTCGGCGCGCATCCACACCTGAGCGACGAGCGACTCCGACGTGGGGAAGGCGCCCGTGCCGATGTTGGCCAGCGACGCGGGGCAGTCGATCTTGGTCGTGGCATAGACGGTGGAGAGCGCATAGTCGGCAATGTCGGTCACGCCCTCGGGAATGACGAGCTCGCCCATGGCGTCGGCCAGCACGGCCAGCACCTGCGTGCGGTCGGCATTGTAGACGATGTTGCCGTCGCAGACAAAGTCGTCACCCTCTCCCTCAAGCGCCGTCAGAGCCTGACAGCCGGCGAAGGCACCCTTGCCGATGGCCTTCAGCGAGGCCGGCAGGCGCAGGTAGCGCAGGTTGGTGCAGCCGTAGAAGGCGCGGTCGGGCAGACAGTCGTCGGCCACCACCTGATACTGGTTCTTCCCCTCGGTCAGGAACGGCTGGCCGCCCACGACAATCTGCGCCTCAGAGAGGTCGAGGCTATAGGTGTCGGCAGCGTTGGGATAGCTGTTGCGCTTCTGGCTGTTGATGCGCTCGCGCAGGTGGCGCAGGTCGTCGCTGTTGATGGGGCCCACCACCTTGAGCTCGCCGTAGGTGAGCGAGGCGTTGAGCAGAGACGCGAGCTGTCCGCCGGCGGTGGTGTTGACCGTCTCGGCCCATACGTCGGGCTGGTAGGAGCGAATGCCGATGACCATCGACTGGTTGTTGACGAAGCCGCCATTGTTGTCGGGGTCGAGCACATTGACGTCGAACCACCCGTTGTGGTCGCCTCCCCATCCCCAGTTGACGTAGACCAAGCCGTCGGCATTGTAGCCGGCAAAGACAAACGAATGGCCGTAGGTGCTGGTGGCGCCGTACATGATCGGCGAGCGATGGGCCAGCTCGTCGAAGATGAGGTTCATCCATGCCTCGTCGTTGCTGTAGTTCGTGCGCTGGGCGAGGCGTGCGTCCTGATAGCCGAAGTAGGTCTTCAGCGCATTCAGGGCTTCGGTGTTGTTGGTGCCGCTGCCACCCTCGCCGTAGGTCATGTTGGTGGCCACGCCGCAGTGGGCCATCAGTGTGGCCACGGCCTCGCCCTCTTCGAAGGTATAGTCCTTCTCCACGTGGTTGTAGGCGGCCTTCATGTTGTCCCAGTCGTAGAGCGTATGGCCAAAGTCGGCCTTCATGACGGAACCGTCGGGAGCCGTCAGCTGCGCCTCGCCGGTGCCGCGCATGGGCAGGCGGTGGTAGGCCAGCACCTGCGCCATCGACGTGGCCACACAGCCCGTCACGTAGTTGTCGCCGTTGGGCATCAGCGGCGTGTGGTTCTTGTAGGGCTCGTCCTGGCTCCAGGTGGTCTTGAGGAGGTTGGGCACCTCAGCCGGGTAGACCGCAGTGTTGGGCTGCACGCGGCGGTAGGAGGGCGCCGCTGAGGGCGCGTTGAGCGCCTGTGCCATGGCAGCGTCGGCCGCTTCGAGGTAGAAGGCAAACTCAGGGTTGGGCGCCGACTGCCGGTCGCCAGTCGTTGAGGGTGCGGGGATGACGCCGAGGACGGCAGGGAGCCTGTCGTCGTTGGTCACGATGACGCAGGCGCCGTCGGCCGTGCCGAGCAGCGACAGATGGTCGTGCTCCTCCATCAGCATGACCGACGAGGATGCGATGGCGTGGTGGTGCGCGGCAGTGTGAGCGCGGTGGAGCTGTTGCACAGCAATCTGCTTCATCTGCTCCAGCGTGCGCGGCACGGCCTGAAGCGAGAGAGCCACGACCAGCGAAGTAGAAAGTAAGATGATTCTTTTCATAAGTAACTACTCAAATTTAGTTGATACAAGCGATGAGGACAGAGATGATCATCATTCATGTCATTTGGCTGCGCATAAGACTGCGCTCATCTGATATTATGATAATGATGATAATTTCTGTCCATATTTATTTGACGATGAATTTGCGCTTTTTCGAAATGGAGATGCGGGCATTGGGCGCTGCGTGAGGGGAAATGCCCCGCAGGTCGTAGGCGGGCGCCGCGTGCTGGGCGTCGGGCGCCGCGTGCTGGTGGGCGATGGCCGATGGGTCGGGGTCGGTGACGATGAGCCTGCCGTCGACGTAGTCAACGTCGCTGGCCGTAATCGTGCCGGGCAGACAGCGGATGACGTAGGTGCCGACGGGGCTGTCGGGCGTAGCATCGCAGACCAGCTCAGGCTGTCCCTGTACGGGCTGTCCGAGGGTGGTATAGCCGAAGGCGGGGTTCTCTTCGCCCCTGGCCCGCGTGGCATGAGTGGCGGTGATGGTAGTGCCATACTCGATGATGTCGTAGAAGTCCTTCCACTGCGACTTGCGCTGCGCCGCCTGCTTCAGTCCGGCCCAGAGGTAGAGCCTGCAGCTGCCCGACATGCCGGCAAAGGCATCCTTGCCGAGCGCAGGCAGCTCCTTGGCGCGCAGCTTGATGCCGCTGATGGCGGTGCTGTTCTGGAAGGCGCCAGCCCCGATGCTGGCAAGCGTGCGGGGCAGGTCGACAAACGCCAGTTCCTGATAGCCGGAGAAGGCGTAAGGATGGATGGTGGTGACCCCCTCGCCGACGACGAGCGTGTCGGAGAGGAGGCGCTCTACGGGCAGCGCAGCAATGAGCTCGGTGTGGTCGGCGCTGTAGATACAGTCGTCTTCGATGCAGAAGTCCTTCTGCTCAGCATCGTTGTCGACAACCGTCCAGAGCGAGACGCAGTTGCCCCAGGCACCGTCGCCAATGTGGACCACCTCCTTCGGCAGCTTCATACGGCGCAGACTCTGGCAGTTGTAGAACGCCTTGTAGGGAATCTCGTTGTCGGCAGTCGTGTATTTCTTGTTGCCCTCGATGAGATAAGGCTCGCCGCCGGCCACTATCGTCGCCTCGGAGAGGTCGACGTTGAGGCGCGGCACGTCGGTATAGACCCCGCGGTCAGTGCATCCCAGCAGCGTGCGGATGGTCTTCAGGTCGGTGCTGTTGATGGCCCCTGCCACCTTCAGCCCCGTCTCAATGGCGGCAGGCAGCACCTGATGCAGCGTGCCGGCTTCTGCGACCACCACCTCGACGGCGGGCTCTTCGTAGTCGAAGGTCTTGATGTTGTAGACCAGGTCCTGATTGTCAGGAAACGCGTAGCTCTTGGGATTGAGCAGGTCGATGTCGTAGTAGCCGTTGGCGTCGCCGTTCCATCCCCAGTTGACGTAGACCAGCCCCTCCTCGTTGTAGCCGCAGAGCACAAACGAGTGGCCCCCCTGGCTGCCCTGTCCGCCATAGATCATCGGCCGGTGGGCAGCCAGCTCGGTATAGACGATGTCCATAAACAGCCGGTCGTCCATCGCGTCGCGATAGATGAACTTCACGCCCTCGAAGCCCAGAAAGTTGTTCAGGCCGGTCTGAGCATAGTTGGAGAGGGTGCCGCTGCCGCCTACGCTCTTCACGTCGTAGTGCATGTTGGCCGCAATGCCGCAGGCATACATCAGCTGAGCAACGGCCAGCCCCTGTTCTTCGGTGTAGCCGTCGGAATAGTCGGGCAGCATGTCGTCGTAAGCGAAGGTCAGCTCGTCGAAGTTGAGCTCGTAGACGTCGCCGTCGGGGTCGTCGTATGGCACGGTCACGCTGTTGGTGCCCCCGCATCCACGGGCGGGGTACTTGTTGTAGAAGAGCACCTGCGCCATCGAGGTGGCCACACACCCCGTCACGGTGCGCTCATTGCCCCTGACGGGGCAGAGGTCGTTGAAGGGCGCCTCCTGCCCCCACTTGGTCTGGATGAGCGGTTCCACCTTGGGCGGATGTTTCTTTGCTGACGGCAGGCTTGGCGTGTGGCGGCGTCCGGTCTTCTCGACCTGGGCTGCCACCTGGCCGACGGCCTCCATCCACCAGTTCAGTCCGGGGTTGTCCTCATTGAAGCGTCCTTCGGCCACGGCCAGCACTTCCGGCAGGCGGTCGTCGCGGCTCACCACGGCAAAGGGACCGTCGGCGTAGCCCAGCACCTGCAAGTGGCTGTTGGCCTTCAGACGGCTGAGCTGCCCGAGCGGCATCGACCGCTGAGCGGCAGGCGTGCGCATGATGGCAGCCCGGGCGGCCTCTTGCATCTGGCGGTCCGACCGGGGAGCCGCCTGCAGCGCGGCGGCCATGAGGGTGGCATATAGTATGAGGTATAGTCTTTCCTTCATCACTTAACGATAAAAAGCAGGGGGCGTGCTTGACGCTCCCTGCTTAGCTGTAAGATGGTGTTTACTTCACAACAAACTTCTTGCCGTTGGCGATGAATACGCCCTTGGCAGCGTTTCTCACGCGCTGTCCGCTGAGGTTGTAGCAGGTCTCATCGGCAGAAGCGGCGTTGAGCTCGTCGATTCCTACGGTATCACCAATGGTCGGCTTGATGGTGATGGCACCCTTGTAGCGTGCGCCACTCTCGTTGACCACCATGTGCTTGTCGGGATCGAAGGTCAGCTCGTTGTCCTCGGCGTCGTAGACGGTAGTGCCGTTGAGGGTGAGGCTGGTGACATTCTGCAGATAGCCGGAGTTCCTGCCCTTGGTAATCTCCATCGTGGCATTGTCGACGACCAGCGAGCCGCCCATGCCAAACTCGTCGTCGCCCAACATGTTGACGGGGGTCTTGATGCTGAGGATGGCATTGCTTACGGTCAGCGTGGCCGACTCGTCGACGATGAGCGCATCAGGATAGCTCAGGTTGTTGCTGTCTTCCGGACCGATCGTGAGCGAGCCGTTGCCGTCGGCGCTCGTCAGCGTGACATGAGCCTTCGCGACGAAGCCCTTGCCCCAGCCGTAGACGATCTGGTTCTCGCCGATGAGGTTGATGGTCAGACCGTCTACCTCGTTCTCGATGCCGTTCTCCATGTTGTTGTCGCTATACTCATTGGGAATGTAGCACTTGATGGTGGCGTTGTCGAGCGTCAGCGTCTTGCTTGCAGCGTCGTAGCTGACTTTGCCGGCAGCAATCTCAGAACCTTCGGCCGTAGGAACCACCTCGGCGGTAGTTGCCGTGACCTTCAGACCGGCTATGTAGACAGCCTCCGTGGGCTCGGGCTCGGGAGCGTCGCTGCCTTCGCGGACAATCTTCACCACGCCATAGTAGAAACCATCGTAGCCCAGCTCTTCTGACATGAACTGGCCGACCGTCGTGTCGTACTTGCCGTCGGCAGGCACCACCAGGTTGCTGTTCTCCAGCGTGACGCTTGCGAAGTAGCATACGGTGGGCCAGCCCTGAGTATTGCGGGCTTTCTCGTCGAGGTCGGTGCGCGTCTCAAAGTCGGCGTCCTTCACTTTCAGATGGCCGCAGTACCTGCTGGGGCTGAAGAACTTCTGGCTGGCAGGATGCACACCTTCGTAGGTGATGAAGGCGGCGTGGTCGATGGTGAGGTTGGTGGCTTCGCCAAGCTGCATGGTCTGGAAGTAGGCCAGGTCGGCATTGTCGGTGTCGTTCTCCTCCATGTCGGAACCGATGATGGTCAGGTTGCCCTTGCCATCCTCGCTGCTGATGGTGACGTTGGCGCCAGTCAGCACGAGGGCGAAGGTGTTAGAAACGTGGCTGTCGACGACAATCTTGTTGTCGCCCTTCAGCACGATGTTCAGGTCGTCGTCGCACTCAATGCCATTCAGGTTGGTTTTGATGATGGCATCGTCTAAGGTCAGCGTCTTGGTGTCGGCGTCGTAGCTGACAGTTCCAAAGATGAAGCAGCCCTCGTTCTCGGCGGTCACGGAGGCGGTGGTTTCGGCGACGGCAGTGCCAGCCACTTTCAGCGTCTGCGCCTGCATCGTCAGTGCGGTGGCTCCCATGAGGGTAGCCACCAGCAGTGATTGTTTGATTGTATGATACATAATGGTTATAGATGATTGATGTTATTAGCAATGGGTTGACAGTTATTTCGTGATGACCTTGCGGCCTTTCTGCACGTAGACGCTCTTCTTCAGTCTGGCGTTGCCGGCCTTCTGTCCGCTGAGGCGGTAGAAGTCGTTGGCGGTGGCGTCGGCAGCGACCGATGCGATGGCGGCCGGGAGCTCCTCGTCAGACTCATAAGCCTCTACCGCTCTCGACTCCTCGCCGGAGGCATAGACGGCAGAGACGGCCCACGTCTTGGAAGCGTCGTTCACCGCGTAGGCCAGCGACGACGTGTTGGCCACAAGCGCCTCGTCGGCATAGACGTTGAACGAGATGGGAGCCGGACGGCTCTTCTCGTAGCTGAGCAGCGTCACGGCCACGCCGATGCCGCTGTTGGAGATGTTGCGCACGGCGAAGTGCTTGACGCCTGCGGGCAGCGAAGCCGTCACTTCCTTCCAGTCGAACGAGTTCAGCTCCTGGCGCGAAGCGGTGGTGAACGAATTGAAGAAGTCTACCTGGTTGTCTTCGTCGAACGCCTCGGTCGTGTAGAGTATCTCCACGGTTCCGGCGGGTGTGTCTTCAGCAGCACCCAAGACGTTCAGCTGCAGGGATACGGTCTGAGACTCGCCGCTGAGTTCGGGCGAGATCAGCCAGTCGTCGGCTCGGCCCATGATGGGGTTGAACGAGACGAAGTACTTCGTGCCTACAGGAGCGCGGCGTGCCTCATCGGCTTGCGTCGTCGTGTCCCAGGCCATCCAGGCCAGTGCCATCGTGGTGCGTCCGGGATAGTTCACGTTGAAGTTGTACACCTCACGGCCGTCGCCGTCGTAGACCGTCCAGTCGCCCAGACTGCCCAGGAAGTTGTCGGTCGTGATGCCGCCGTTGTCGTATGACTCTATCTCGTCGAGCACTTCAGTCACTTCCTCCGTGGTGACGCCCGGCGTATCCCACATCAGCAGTTGCTTCTGTACCACGCGTACGTTCAGCGGCTCTGCTGCGGTAGCTTCGCGGATGTCCACCTCGGCCTCAATCCAGTTGTCGTTGTCGTCGAGGTCGAGGTCGGTCTCAACCTCAGCCAGCAGAATGACGAGTCCTTCCTCCTGGTTGACCGAAGGCTTGTAGGTTGCTGCAATCTCCTTGTGGTCCTGAGAAGCAAGCGCCTCGTTGACGGTCTGAGAGAAGACCTCCTCGTCGTCGGCCGAGAGACGTACCGTATAGTTGGAGATGGGCTCCTCGCCGGTGTTGGTCACGGTGATCGTCACCTTGCCCTCCATGCCGGCCTTCAGGGTGGAAGGTGCAGAAAGACTGATGGCGAGGTTGTATTTCAGCATGTCGTAGACGTTGATGGCGTCAATCATGATGCGGTCGTCGCGACGAGAGGTGGTGGCAATAAACTTGATGATGACGTACTCCTCGTTCTTAAACTGGTTGAGGTCGGCATTCACCACGCGCCAGCCCGTGCTGCCTTCGAGGTTTCTCATGGCCACGCTTGTGAGCTGATGGTCGGTGCCGTCGGGAGTCTGTGCTGCCAGGATGATGGTAGAGTTCTGGCCGGGCACGGCATAGTATGCAAATGACACCACGGGCTTGTTGCTGGCAGCCTTGAGCGAGATCTTGCCGGTATAGAGGCCGGCGCGCTCGTTGTTGGCGCCCGACGTCCAGGTGAAGCATCCGCTGCCCGTGTCGTACGACTCCTGGCCGATGTCCCAGCCCGTCGACGTGTTGCTCTCGTCGACCCACCAGAGCTTTCCGTTGGTTGTTCCGCCCGACAGGGTCTCTTCGAACGGCAGGCCGTAGGGAGCGCCCTTGATGAGGGGGGCAGAGACGATGATGTTGCTCACGCCCTTCTTGTTGACGGCTCTCACGCCCTTGTAGGTCTCGTGCTGCTCGTCCTCGTTGGTGGGATCCTGATAGACGTAGGTCGTGGCGCCCTTCACGCGTGCCAGCTCCTCGTAGTAGGGTGTGCCGTCTTCCTCGCTGTAGGTCACGTCGTAGATGACGTACTCCACCTCTTCGGGATCGACGTAGTAGTTCTCCTTGCCAATGGTCGTGACGGGAGTCCACGAAATCTTCTGGCTGCTGATCTGGTCGACCACGATGACGTCGCCTGCCATGACAGGCGTGTCGACGCCCACGTAGATGCTGGTCTCGGCGGGCTGTCCGTTGCCGTCGGCGTTTTCAGCCGTCACGGAGAAGGTGTTGTAGCCGTCGGGGATATAGTCGTTGGCATAGTCAACTTCCACGTTGGCGCCGGGGGCAACGTCCTCCACCGTCTTCACGATGCGGTTGCGGTAGCGCACGTTCATCTTCAGCGTCTCGGTCAGCGTCTGGCCCTTTGCGTTCCTGGTAGGAGCGGTGAAGCTGAGGTGAACGTTCTTGGCACCTCTTTCGCCGCCGGTGCCTTGCAGGTTGGTGGGAGCAGCGGGAACGCTCTCGCCTGCCACTTCGTCCAGCGTGAAGGTGTTGCGGATATAGATGCCACGGGTGGTCTTCTCGGCGTTGACAGAGTGGATGCCGATGTGATAGGCACCGGTCTCAGGCACGGTGAACTCCTGCTCCAGCGACTGCCAGTCGGTGGCCTTGGCGATGCTGGTGGGCGCCATGACGACACCCGTCATGTCCTCCACGTCGACGGTCTTGCCGAAGTGGATAGAGAGCGTCAGATTGGGATTGGTGAACTGGGGGATGGCAAACTTATATCTCTTGCCGGCCTCCAGGTTGATCTTCGGCGTAATCAGCCAGTCGTCCATCTCGCCGACATCGGCGAAGCTGGTGCCATAATACTGGCCCAGGAGGTATATCTTCGACGACGACACATACGAAGTGGCAAACGAGCGGCCGTCGTTGTTGACGTCGACCATCGTGAAGTATTCGATGTCGCCGAAGTAGGCCTGGTAGGGCACGTCGAGCGGAGCACCGAAGACGCACTTGTTTGACATGCCCTCATCACCCGTGAACTTGCTGTTGGAGGCCGTCACGCCGTAGGTGTAGGGCTGTATGTCGCGTGCTGCATCCAGGTCCTCTGAGAAGCTGGTCGTGGTAAGTCCTGAGGCCACGACGACGTTGTCGGGATAGCGCACCACGGTGTAGGTCAGGTCGCCCACGTAGCCGTTGTTCTTGCCGCCGGGGGCAGTCCATGAGAGCTGCACATGACCGTTGTTGGGGTTGACGCTGACGACGATGCCGGAGGGAGCCGTCGGCGCGTCGATGCCGGCATAGAACGAGTGGAAGAGCTGTGCTCCCTTGCCCTTGTCGTTGGAGGCCACGACCTCCACGCCGTGGAGCCCTTCGCCGCTCAGCGTGAAGCTCTTCGAGGTGATCTTGCTGCCGGCATTGCCCGTGCCCGTCTCCACCACCTCGCCGTCGGCCTTCACCACGTATGAGAGCTGGCCTGTGAGGGCTGCTCCTGCGTAGGTCTTGGTGGGCAGGTTGAACGAGACGTTGCCTGTGAGCGAACCGTTGGGGAAGCTGGCTTCAAAGTCGCTCACCTGAGCCGGTGCATCGTCCTCCGCGCTGTTGTTGGGGAAGAAGATGACCAGTCCGAGCAGCGGCTGTTCGGCAAACGTGGCCACTTCGGTAGCCTTGCCCGTCGTCAGGTCGATGCTCATGAGCGAGCACTCCAGGTTGTTGGTGGCATAGGTCATGTAGAACGTGTTGTCTTCGGGGTCGATGGCACCGTTCATGTAGTAGTTTGAGCCCGACTCATCGATGAAGTCGTCGGGGTTGAGGCCGGTGCTTCCAATGAGCGTCTCGCTGCCATCCTCGGTGCTGATGCGGTAGAGGTTGGCGTCGCGGCCTACGGCATAGAGCTGGCGGGTGTTGGTCATGCCCATGCAGATGTAGGAGCGTCGGGCCAAGCCTACGGCACGCCGGTCGAGCGAGCGGAAGTCAACGCAGGCAATCTCCCAGCGGTCGCCGGCCACGTTGCCGGCAAAGCGGCCCCACACCTCGCCCGTGATGGGGTCGGTGGTGCACTGCTCTGAGAGGTAGATGGGCGACACTTCCCTCATCGACCCGATCTCTTCGCCGGTCTCGGCGCTGAACCTGCGCATCTCGAGCATGTGGGTGTAGTCGAAGGAGATGGGGTTCTGGTAGACGGTGTAGATGGTGCCGTCGACCAGGGCGCAGCCGCTGATGGAGGCAATGCTCGGATTGGTCAGGCTCGACATGATGATGTCGAGCGACATCGGGTTGGCTATCTTGCCCTTTCCGAAGAATGACTCGCCGCGCTTCTGGAAGATGCCGTACATCTCCGTATTGCTGTTGATGCGGCGCATGGTGCTAAGGGCTGGCGCATGGCTCATCTGCGCAGCCGGCTGGAAGATGCCTGCTGCGCCGTCGGGGGTGTCCAGTCCCTTGGTCGTGGCCGTCTGCTGGGCATGGGCCGCTGCCGGCAAGAGCAGCAGGGCCATCACCCACAGGACGACTTTTGTGGATAACTTTTTCATACTATGCTGTTTTTATTTGATGATTTTGCGTACCTGTCCGTTGTCAACGACGATGTTGAGGCCCTTCTTGATGCCACTGATGCGGCGTCCTGCAAGGTCGAATACCGAGCCCTGCGTGTCTGACGAAGAGGCGATGGCGTCGATGGCAGCGGGATTCTCGGCGGGCTCGCCCATGTCCACGAGCACCTTGCGCTCCACGAAGTCGTAGCCGTTGCGCAAAGAGTGGTGCACCTGACCCTCAGTGTCGACGTAGTTCATGCGCACGCTCATGGTCTTGGGGGTGTCGAGGAAATAGTAGGCACCGATCTTGAAGTCGAAATAGAAGTCGTCGCCGCTGGTGAAAGCGATGAAGGGGATGTTCGTGCCGCCTACGAACGACTCGGGCACACCCACAAAGAGCTCCGGCGTCACCACCATCGGCACGTCGTCCTTGTAGAGCGTGAACGAGAGGTTCGACGTGTTCAGCAGGTTGCCGCCCAGGTCTTTGTCGGAGAGCTCGAAGGTGAAGCTGCCCAGGCCGTGCCCGTTCTCATCCAGATATATCGGGTCGCTGACGGGGGCCGTGTCGTCTTCCAAGATGACCGGCGACGTCAGGTCCGTCAGCACCTCTACGTAGGGGTAGAGCTTGGCCTTGTCGTAGATGATAAACTCGTTGATGGTCTTCTTGCCGGCATTGATGGCAAATGCGTCGGCGGTGGTCAGCGTGCGGGTCTCGGCATCGTAGTCGAACACCAGCTCGTCGGTCACGTCGTAGACGTCTTCGCCGCTTACCGTGTCGGCATACTTACACGGCACCAGGTAGATGTGGGCATACTGCTCGCGCTCGGGAGCCGAGAGGTAGGGGCCAAGATACTGCTGACCACTGAACACCACTTTGTCGCCCTCTACCGTGCCTTTGGCCCAGCCGTCTTTCATGTAGTCGCTGAAGGCATTCAGATAGACGTCGTTGCCCTCGAAGGCAATCTTGACGAAGCCCTTGGCCTCGATGCCCATATACAGATAGGTCATCTCGAAGGTCTCTACCTTGGCTTCCTCAGGCAGCACGCACACCTCGTCGGTGACGGGCTCCATGACGATGTTGTGGTCGCCGTAGCCCGTCCAGCTGGCCGAATAGCCCTTGGTCGAGTAGTTCGACGTGACGAGCGCGAGGATGGGCGAGGCGTCAATCTGCGTGCGCTGCCCGCCATTGTCGAAGGTCCACACCTTGTGGGTCACCTCGCTCAGCACGCCGTCTTCGTAGGTGAACACGATGTCGTTGCCCTCTTCGGCTGTGGGGTCGCCAAACTGCGAGTCTTCGTATTCGGCCACGTCGTTGACGCAGATCTTGCCAAGATAGTACTTGGCGCCGTTCTGCTGCTCAAGCACCAGCTGCGGCGTGTGCACGATATACTGGTTGCCTTCGCCCTTCACGGCCTTGATGTAGGTGCCCGTGCGGTAGTAGGTGAAGGGGTTCTTGATGTAGAGGTTGCCGTCGGTGCCTTCCACTATCTCGCTGATCAGGTTGGCCAGATAGTTCACCTCGGGCACGGTGCCTTGCGGCGTGTGGACGACGGTGCTCACGCGTGCCTCGCGCGACATGCTGATCACCTTGCCTTCCGGCTGTTCCTTGATCAGCTCCATGCCTGCGTCTTCCGCCTTGCGGATGGATTCGGCCAGTCGCAGCCCGGCTTTTTCCGTCAGCGCGATCTTGTTCAACACTTTGTGGGGGGAGTCAGTCGCCGCAGGTGTCTGGGCAGCCGCTGCCGTCATGGCAGCGGCAAGTGTTAAGGTGAGTAGAATTTTTTTCATGCTTTTTTGATGTTATTAAAGAGTTTGTTTTTCTGAAAAATGCCAAGTTGATGCTGCAAGAGTACTCAGAAGAATTCACGCTATGCTGATGCAAAGATAGAGCATTTTTTTTATAATTTTCAAAAAAATGCGGTCAGAAAGTGTAGAATCTCATGATTTTTGCTTTTTTTAAGAGTTCGCTCGGTGGTAGGGCCATACCTTTTACTATATATGGCACTCGTGCCGTAGAAGCGAGCCCCCGCAGCAGCTTACATCAGATCAGCGCCAGGTACGGGCCGTACCAAGGGCTGGTACTGGCCGTACCAACGCCCGGTACACACCATACCAGATGGCGGTATGCGCCATACCACGCAGCGGTAGCCGGCATACCGCCCTTCAGTCGCGTGATCAGCCGCGCCACAGGTGGTCATTCCGAGAAGTCGAGCACGTCGCGATAGTGCTCAAACCCCATGTTTTCCGTGTAGCCATGGCGGGCAAAGAGCTGCAGGATCCACTCCTGTTGCTCAGGCGTGAGCAGCCGCTCGCCCCGGTTATAGCGGTAGTACGTACCGTGTCCGCCCAGGTATTTCTTCATCTGCGTGCGCAGCATCGTGAAGTCCTTCTGCTTCACTTCGCGAAAGAGGGGGCTGAAGCCGTAGGCGGCGTGGATGATCCTGATTTGCTTGAAGTGCCTGCAGCTGCCGTTTCTGAAAGCCGAGGGAAAGATGGCGCTACCACAAGTCATGCTGTCGGGCACGAGCAGACCTGTCTGGAAGCGCAGACAGCCGCCATGTTGGGGGCACCCTTCGCAGAAGCAGAACCGCCACGATGGCGCCACATGATCGATATCGACAAATACTCCGTTTATAGTGTTCATGGGTGCAAAGATACGATAATTTTTGCAAAAAACAAGCAGACGTGCTGATACTTTTGTTTCTTGGGAACGACTCCGCGCACACCGCCTTTGGGCTCGTCGGCCATGGCCGCAGCCGCCACAAGGAACAGGAGCGTTAGGATATTGTGTCTGAAAGCCATACTATTTAATCCGTCTGCGTCTCGCCCCGCTGCCCTTGCCCCGAGACGGCCAGCACCAGACTGCCTGCCGACCTCCGCTGCACATAACTGTGGGCGAAGGCGGCAGGATAGGAAAAGTGGCGGCGGTTGAAGATGTAGTAGCCATTGACGTTCAGCGTCTGCAGTTTCACCGACGCTGAGCGTAGCCTTCATGGGCTGCCCCGTCTTTTATTTCACTACTTTGGCTATCCACTCAAACAGTTCGTCGAGGGCGTAGTCACCGCTGTGTGGGCGGTTCCAGGCCAGGAGGAAGTTCACGTCCTTGCCGGCGTTCTGCAGCTTGGTGGCGAAGTTCAGGGGGACGGGGAAGGCCGTGTCGCGGTCGCGGGCTCCGTGGCGGATGTACCAGTGCGTGGCCACCGTCGTGTTGGGGTCGTCGATGAAGTTCATGGGGTTCATCAGAGCCACCTTCAGATTGACGCCCTTGGTCAGCACGGTGTTGTTGAACTTCGTTCGACCCTGCTCACGCTCGGCAAAGTTCAAGTTGTCTTGACTTTGCTCTCGCTTACTCGCAGCGTTTTTCTGGGCGGTGAAGTCGGTGAAGTTCACGCTGCTGCCCGTCTCGTCGCCAAACTCCTCGTTCTCGCCGCTGGCATCGTTGATACCCTCTATCTGGCTGTCGAAGGCAGGGACGCCCTTCAGGGGTTGGGTCGATACGACGTAGTTCAGGTATTTCTGCATGTCGAGGTCGGTGATGTATTCACCTACCCGTTTGCCGCCACGGAGCCTCCCCCTGCCCCCTCCAAAGGGAGGGGGTGTCTGATTGCCTTCCCTAACATCCCTTCCATGGAAATGACTTGGAGAGGCTTGCCCATTGATCGGTGCAGCAAACATACCACCAGCCTCCGACGTGAACGAGAAACCGATGCTGTCGGGAATGTCGGCGCCGGCATTCTTGGCTATCTGAGCGGCACGGATGATCTCGCTCTTGATGTAGTCCAGGTAATTATCGGCATTGAGCGGCGTGCCGTCGGGCTTGCGCAGGTTCAGGCTGTTGACGTAGGCAGGGAACAGGGCTGCCAACTCCTTGCTGTAGCCTTTGTGGGTGTCGTCAAGCGCCTGGCGGGAATCGGTCTGCCCGTACAGCCATTCGTAAGCCATGTCAGCATGGTCAAGGTCGATGATGGGGCAGAAGCAGACGGAGGCAAACACATCGTCGCGCTCGTCGGCTGCTCCCATGGCCTTCAGGAAGAGGTCGTAGTTGGGATTGTTGCCCGTGGCACCCATCAGGGCCGACATGGCTCCGCCGGCACTCGTGCCGTCGGTGATGATGCGCTCGGCGTCGCCCGGCATCTGCTTGTCGAAGTGGCGCAGATAGCGGATGGCGGCCTTCAGGTCGAGGATGGCCTTGGGTGCACGACCGGTGTAGATGGTCTGTCCCTTCTTCACGCCCTTATGCGTCTTGGCATATGCCTTGTCGGCCACAATCGCAGAGTTGCGTCCGCGCGTGCCGGGAATCACCACCACGTAGCCTTCCTTCAGCGCCCGTCCCGACGCATCGCCTGCCTGCGGCTGTGCGGCCGGGGAGGCCATATAGCCGCCGACGTAGGTACGCAGGAAGATGGGCGTCTGCTGCGTAGCTCCGTCGGGCACATAGACATTGAGGTACTGGTAGGTGGAGTCCTCCACGTTGGTCACATAGAACAGCCGTTCGTAAGCTGTAAAACTGACCTCCGTGCCGTCATAGACGGTCATCGACTGCCTGACGCCTGCATTTGCATCGAACGTTAGTGCACTTTGCGCCATAGCCGTCAAGGAAAGTGAGGCTGCGCACAGAATGGATAGGATTCTTTTGACTGACATAAGTTTCATTGGAGTTTCCGAGGCCAGCGGCCTCCCACAGTCCTACCAGGCTGCTTCAAATGTAAAAAAACGATTGCAATGATGCGATTAAGCGAGAGCAAAGAGAGCGTGCTCTCAGTTTGCCGAGCGTGAGCATCTTCGCAGATTCATCTGCAAAGTTACGACTATTTTGTGAAAACACGAAAGATTTCCTCATTTTTTATTGAGTCTGGAAATCGTAAATGGCGAGACTCTGCCAGTCCATAGCAAAGAAGCAAATGATGGCGCACTGTCGGCCAAAGCCCGACGATGCGCCAGTCACCACGATGGTCTTTCCTTCCAGAGAGAACGGATGGTTCATACTTCCACCATCTCGCTGATTCTACAGTCCACGAAGGGCACGATGGCCGTGGCCCACGCCATGCCTACGCCAAAGGCACTGAGCATCAGTTTCTTCCTGCCTTGCATCTTGTCTTTCAGCTCACTGACAATAGTCAAAGGAACGGATACGGACGATGTGTTCCCATACTTCTGGATGGTCCAGGGAATGCGCTCCTTGTCTATATGCAATTTCTTTGCTATGTAGTTGTTGATGAACGCATTGGCCTGGTGGAACACGTAGAAGTCCATCGCCTGCAAATCCTCGCCCGTAGCAGCCATCAGGCGCCTGATGTCCTTCGGCACTTCCACGATGACGAAATTGAACACGTCGGCACCTTTCATGCTGCCTTGCTCGTCGGAGCGTATATTGCCGTACTCATCGACAACCTTCTCTCTCAGCGTCTCTGCCGAACTCATATTCCGATAGCCTCCGCCCTTTATCATGATGAGGTCGCCCCGCGAGCCGTCACTGTTCAGTGAGAAGTGGCTCTCGCCGAACTTTTCGTCGCGCTCAATCAAGGCTGCAACGCCAGCATCGCCGAAGATATAAGCCTCGCGGCGGTCCTTGCGGCTATACACCTTTGAGCGTGTCTCGCCGTCAAGAAGCAGCGCCTTGCGGAATCCATGGTTCTGCATCATGGCATAGACGATGCTGAGCGCATTGATGAAGCCGGAACAGCCTAACTGGATGTCAAATGCCATTACAGACATAGGCAAGCCCAGCCGATTCTGCAGCAAAATGGAAGTAGCAGGCATACGATAGTCTGGCGTCTGCGACAGGAACACCAGCAGATCAATATCATCCTTGCAGATATTGTTATCTGCAATCAGCTTCTCTGCTGCTGCAAAGCACAGGTCGCTGGCGCAGGTGTGCTCGTCGGCAAAGCGCCGCTCGCGCACGCCCACCTTGTCTACAACCTTCTTCACCTCGTCCTCTGGCCAGAGGTCCAGACCGTAGTGGTAGTTGTCAATCGTATTCTTGGGCACACAGGCCGCCAGGGCCGTGATGCCCACATTCTGGAAATGGAGTATTGCCATTGCTGTTTCTTATCGAGCTGTTATCCCTCCGTCAATCACCATGCAATGCCCTGTCATCCACGATGATGCATCAGACAGCAAATAGATGGCAGCATGGGCTATGTCATCTGGCTGCCCATACCGCTCCAGTGGGTACTTCAGACGGTCGGCATCGAGCTGTTCCTGTGTCAACGTGCCATGATGAATAAGTGGTGTTTCCACCATGCCGGGATTGATGCCATTCACACGGATTTTCTTGTGACCAAGTTCAACGGCATAATAGTTGACAACGGCTTGCAGTGCGGCCTTTGAAGCGCCATATATGGCATTTCCTGGAGTCCACCTTTTTGTTCCACCTATCGAAACGATGAATACTGCTGATGAAGGCCCTGTGAGCTTTTTCTTCTTGCACAGCAGTCGAAGAAGCTCAACTGGCGAAAAGAAATTTACATCGAATATTTCATCGAACTTTTCCCTTGTAGAAAAAAGAATAGGCAACGAACGGCTACGACCGGCGCATAGCACAACACCATGCAAGGCTGGCACGTTGGCAACGAGTGCTTCCACGTCTTCCTGCCGAGTCATTTCGCAGAGAAACGATTGATGTCCTGTGCCCTCCAACTGTTCCAGTGTTTCCTGTAAACGTTCGCTATTCCGGCCAGTGACAACAACCGTTGCTCCCATGCGCGAGCACTCAATGGCCGTGGCCCGACCGATGCCCGACGAGGCTCCGGTGACAAGCACGGTCTTCCCTTCTAATGAAAATGGATTGTAGTTGTTCATACCCATTGTGCTTCTGTATTTTCATCTACTTCCACCAAATCAGAAACGACCAAATGATCCGTTTCGAAGAACACCGTACCCCATGAAAGACCAACACCAAAGCCACAACAGACGAAGGCCTTAGGCGTGCTGCAAGGCTCTTTTAATTGCGTGACAATCGTTAGAGGAATGCTCGCTGAAGATGTGTTGCCAAAGTGATACATGCACGACGGCACCTTTTCGGCTGGCAACTTCAGTTTCTTCGCAATCATGTTGTTCATCTTCATATTGGCCTGATGGAACACGAAGTAGTCTGCCTCTTGATAGTCGAAACCAAAATGCTCGGCCAGTTTCTTTACAGACTTGGGAGCAGTGCTGATACCAAACGAGAAAACGTCCATGCCCTTCATACGGGTCTGCATGCGGTGCATGGGTTTCCCGTCAATTTGCTCCAACTCGAACGAGGCGGGTGACACCTGATTGCGACTGCCGCCGTCGGGTGTGATGATGGCATCATATCCGCTTCCGTCTGTACCAAAGTGGAACTTGAATCCATCTGCACCCTCCACGTATTCCACAGCCGTAGCCGTACCGGCGTGACCAAACAGCGGGTCGCGCGGCCCTGCGGCACGTTTCTTGGCGTCACCAGCCAAAAGCAAGGCCTTCTTTATCGTGCCGTTAGCAAGCAGCGATGCCACATTGCTGAGTCCATAGACCCACCCCGAACACCCCAGAGCAACGTCCTCGGCATAACACTCCTTCGACAGGCCTAAGCGGTCTTGCAGGATACAGGCCGTAGCGGGCAGGATGTAGTCTGCGGTCTGTGAAACGAACACAAGAGCCTCAATCTCCTTACGCTCCCATCCCAGGTCGGCAATGAGCTGTTCTGCAGCAGCAAAGCACAGGTCGGAAGTAGTGAGCGTGTCCGATATTCTGCGCTCCAGCACACCCGTGGTTTCCACAAAGGCTTCAGGCGTGTATTCCGTTGAAATACCATCATCGTCCAGCGGATGCAAGTTGCTGGCCGTGAAACGAGGAACGCCGGCACAGAGTCCGGCTATCCTCACGTTTTTGAATTCCAGAAATGCCATTATTGTTTTGCCTTAACGGTGTTGAACAGTTCCTCTACGGTCTGGGCATTCTTGATGTCGTCGCCCTTCAGCGTCACGTCGTACTCCTCGTCGACCATGGCGATGATGCTCAGGGCAATGAGGCTCGACCACTCGTCGAGGTCGTGGAAACGGGTATCGGCAGCGAACACGCTGGCTTCGGTGTCGTCAAACTGGTTGGCAAAGTTCTCGATAAATTCTTTCAGTTCCATAGTTGTAATGAGTTTTATAAGGGTTAATATTTGAAAAGTTTTGCAGGATTACCCAGATAGACGCCGCCGTCCTTGGGCTTCGTCATCAGCACCGCACCGGCTCCAAGGCGCACGCCGTTGCCTATCTTCAGCTGTTGCAGCACAATGCTGCCTACGCCCAGCAGATTGCCATCGCCGATGGATACCTCGCCCGATATGCGTATGTCTGGCATGCAGACGTTATAGTTGCCCATCTGTGCGTCGTGGCCCATCACCACTGAGCCGTTAAGCACGTTGAACGAGCCTATCTTTACGTCGCACGAGGCAAAACAGTCACCTTGAATGATATTGCCCCGGCCAATGCTGAAAGCACGTTCGTCTGCTACACTGAAATTTGGATGAATGAGGTTTGGGAAAGCGATGTCGGGATTGACAATGCGCTGCTGCACAAATTGCAGTGCACGTGGACTGCCGATAGCGATGGCTACAGACAAAGGGGTGAGCCAGGCATTGAGCTCGTCCATTCCACCCAGCACCTTGCCATAGACAGAAATCTGTGTGCCCTTGGCCACACCGTCATCGAAAAAACCAATCAAACGATATTTATACTCGTCAAGCTCAGTTGTCTCGTTGATTCTCTCTATCAGGCAGGCCACCTCTTTGCCAAATCCGCCTGCACCAAAGATTGCAATGTCCTTCATAGTTATCTTGTTTTTAATTTGCTCCATTAAATGCTTCCATCGTGGCCTGCCCTGTCTCGTTGATGCCCTCGCGGACAAGGACTTTCTTGACGGTGAGCAGGATGACCTGTAAGTCCACCCACAGCGAGAGGTGATCAACGTACCACACGTCGAGGCGGAACTTCTCCGTCCACGAGATGGCGTTGCGCCCGTGGCACTGCGCCCAGCCGGTGATGCCAGGTCGCACCTCGTGGCGGCGGGATTGCTCTTTATTATATAAAGGTAGATACTGGGGCAGCAGCGGGCGAGGACCGATGAGCGACATATCGCCGCGCAGTACGTTCCAGAGCTGTGGCAATTCGTCAATGCTGGTGGAGCGCACGATGCGGCCAATGCGCGTGAGCCGTTCGGCATCGGGCAGTAGTTTGCCGTCGGCATCGCGGCGGTCGTTCATGGTCTTGAACTTCACAATACGGAAGATGCGTCCATTCTTGCCGGGCCTTTCCTGTAGGAAGAAAGCCCCAGCCTTACCATTGGCAATGCGTAAAAGGATATAGCCGACAAGCAGAATCGGACAGAGCACTAACAGCGCAGCAAATGACAGCACAACGTCAAGACCACGCTTGGCGTAGTTCCTGTAGAAACCTCTCTTTTCTGGAATGCTCATTCCTTTTGCGTGTCAATCGTCCGCCGAACGCCCAACAGCGGACAGGTTTACCTTCAAGTTCTCGACCACACAAAAAGAAAGCGGGGCATCTTGCCTCTGCTCGTTCGAACTATTGGGTCCTAGGAAAACCTCTCAAATAAACAAACAGACTCTGACACCCACGCCGTTGGTATATATATATTACGCCCCTAAAGCGTGCCTGAGGCTGCACGAGCCTCCGCACGCTGCCGGGACGGTGTATCCATATACCTACCCGCAGTGCCTACCTCTGCAATGTCTTTGATTTGGGTTATTGAGTTTCCTAGGTTCAATAGTTCCAAAAACAAAGCGTTAGCAAACACTTCTCAATATGTAGTGCTCCCTTCCCCCTCCTTGCTCGGGCAAGCGTCTCTGCGATCCGAGCGCTTCACCGCTCCACTTCTTTTGCAAGAATATGGCCCGGCGTGGTACGGAAGCGGGTGCAAAATTACACATTTTTCCCGAATTATTACTGCAATTCGGGAAAAACTTCTTGAAAAACTTGTTTGTTTGAGAAAAAGTGCGTATCTTGCAGCGTCAGAATGTCGTCAGAGGGCGCGAAACAACATGCTCGCGGAGCATGTTTTCAAGCTGGACCTTTCTGACCACCACATGAGGACTTGACCACGAAAGAGCGGTTAAGTCCTCAGTTTTTCTATAACATAGGATATGATTTGGCGGATGGATTGGTATACTGCCGATATGCCATCGGTATATCGGCAGTATACCAAATTCGTTCCGAGCTGGCAAAAGAAATATGAAATTACTTTCTGGCCGGATGGGTGCGTTTCCACCACATATAATAGCCGCTGATAGGCAGGAACCCACCAATCAGGGCTGCAAGAAAATAGATAATCTTCATCAAGAGGCCGCCCCACTTGCCTGTATGCAGTTCCTTCAGCAGGGCCTGAGGAGGCTTCTTGCCGTCGGGTTTAAATTGGCCGTCTGGCTTGAAGTGAGCGTCGGGCTGCGTCATCTGCTGTCCATCGCCTTTCTGAGGGGCAGGCATCTGAATGGCCTTGTCGTCGGGCTTGCCATGGTGTTCCATGTTCGGGACATCGGCGCCCATCACCGCCATTGCTCCCTCATGATACCAGTGGAACGACCAGCTGGGCCCCGTCAGCGACATCAGCAGCAGAAAGAGCACGGCATAAATGCCCAGCGATACATGGCTGTCATAGACGAAGCGCCGGAAGCCCTTCGAGGTCTTCACCGTCAGGCGGTTCTTCAGCATCTTTCTGTTTCGTGGCCACCATGCCACCATGCCTGTCACCAGTATCAAGGTGAAGCAGATGGCAACAGAACCGACGATGAAGCGCCCCACGGACATTCCCCCATGTGGGTTTTCGGGCACATCGAGCAGAAAGCGGTGCAGCTTCTTGGCTACATCGATGAACGCCGGGTCTGGCATCATCCCTTTAAATTCATCCTGGAACACGATGGCTGCACCTGAGAAGCAGATAATGGAAATCAATACGCCCAGAGCAAGTCCGAGCCAGCGGTGAATCATTAAACAAATCTTTCGTATATTTCCGTCCTCCTTATTCTTTAGTCTGATTAAACAGCCAGTCGCGCACGGCGCCCGTCTTGTAGCCGTTGTCGAAGGCGACCATCAAAATAATTACTTTCCTCATCATGTTGATGGAGAGTTTCGAGTCGTGGCTCTGGTCTCTGCCAAGACCTAATTCTTAAATATTATCTCAAAACTTGGGTAAACTCAGGGGCTTGTCCCTCCAATACCGTCACATAGACCTTGATTTCGCCCGTGGGTTCATCGGGAGCGGCACCCTCGCGAGGAAGATTGGCTGCCGTGAAGAGGTACTCGGTGCCGCCGGGGATGGTGCGCTGGGTTACGGTCGTGGCCTTGGCCTTGATCATCGGGTAGTCGCCAACGGCGGTGTCGAAGATAGCCGACTCCTCCTCGCTGACGGCGTGCTGCCCAGTGAAGTCGGGCAGCGGGGTATACTCGCCCTCGATGAATCCGCTGGCTTTCAGGAAATTGTCGACCTCGGCAGGCATGGCCTGCAAGCGGGCCTTGCGGACGCCATAGCCAGGCAGAATCTCGGCACCCGGCAGTTTCTCCTTCAGAGCGCGTTCGCTCGTGTCCAGACCGCCACTGCCGAAGGAGCAGAACGGTACAATCTTCTTGCCGCTCAGGTCTGCCGTTTCGAGGAAGGCGGCCACGGGCGGTGCGTATGTGCCGTTCCAGACGGGAAAGCCGAGGAAAATCACGTCATACTGCGCAAGGTCAGCCTTGATTGGCTTCAGTTCCGGCAGTATGCCCTGCTCCACCTCCTGTTGGTAGCGGACCAAGAGCGCCTGAAAGTCTCCCTCGTATGGTGTGACGGGAATGATTTCCTCCATGTCAGCACCCAGCTTCGTGGCCAGTTCCTGTGCAACGGCCTTGGTGCTTCCCGCCTGCGAATAGTAGAGTACCAGCACCTTCTGCTGTGGTGCCTCTTTCTTCGTGCCGCACGAAACGGCAGCCAGCACTGCTGCCACGAAGGCCAGCATCATCTTCAATGTTTTCATACGCTTTTTTTAGTTGTATTCTTTGATAGTTGTTCTTATATTCTAAATTGTATTGTTATATTCCAAATTCACTTAAATACGCCTGCAAAACTACAAAAATCCCCATCATTTCCCCATAGGAATCCACAAAAAACTAATATTTTTGTCTACAATCACCGCGAATTGGAATAAATTGTGTAATTTTGCAGCTGCAATCCGAAAGGAACGCAAGACATTAGACTGCTCAATAGCCTCTTAAAATTACCACACCAAAGAACTAAAGAGCAAATACATCTGATTATTGGGTGCAAGCGCACAGGCGCTGGCATTCCCATATATCAGATGGAGGTTGTGGTAAACCTTAAGAGGCGTATGGCGAAAGTCAGCGCTTTCTTTTTTTATAGAGCGTATTTGATGATTGAGATTTATTGTTTAACATTTATAAAAGACAAAGATTATGAAGATATTTTTTCTTGTCGCATCAGTTTTGATGCTTTCCGTCGGTGCTTTTGCACAACATGAAGTTGGTTCTTTAACCATTCAACCGAAAGTCGGTTTGAACATTGCCAATTATACGAACTCTGACGACTCGGACCCTCGTATTGGCCTTGCTGCAGGTGCAGAGTTTGAGTATCAGATAACTAAAATGTTTAGCCTCTCGGCAGGTCTGCTTTATTCTATGCAGGGTGCAAAAGAGAGCACCACAGAACAGGGTGTCAAGGTGAAGATGACAGCCAAGACGGACTATATCAATATCCCCATTTTGGCTAATATCTATGTGGCTAAGGGCTTTGCACTCAAACTCGGCATCCAACCTAGTTTTAATGTGAATTCCAGTTATAAGGCATCGACTCAAGGCATTAACGTTAGTGGCAGTTTGTCGGACATGGGAGTGGACATCAAGTCATTCGATTTCGCAATTCCCGTAGGCTTGTCGTATGAGTTCAACAATTTCGTGATAGACGGGCGTTATAACATTGGGGTCACAAAGATGGTTGACAATGATGACTCAAAGAATAGCGTGTTTCAATTCACTGTAGGGTACAAATTTAACTTATAAAATTGTTATCGATACTTAACTTAAACACAGCAGGAACCGAGCCGACATCTTCGGGCTCGGTTCTTCGACGGGCGAAGCGGCGGAGCCGATTACCCGCTCGTTGTTTCTCTACTTTTATTATATTTTAGCTTCAGGTCTGTCCTCGCTGGGCTGATGAGTTTCATTGCCACAGCGGTTCGTTCTCCCATCCACGGGGGAAGCCCATCATGGAGGGTTGCACACTGGGATATTTCGTCAGAAGAGATTTGAAGTCCTGAACAAAAGTGTTCTGGGGATTGATGCTGTTGAGCCAATAAGCAATGCAGCAAAGTTGAGGATAAAGACGGTCGATTGGGAAATTGAAATTGGTTATCCATCGCTGGCGCATCCGTGGCGTTATCTTTGGACGCACGGCAAAATGTGCATTCCAAAGTCGGGCATGATGGGCACAATAGTTGCGGACGATAGTGAGGCTTTCCAGCCAACTGCGCAGATATTCGTGCTGGGGCATGTCGAAATCGCGGGCCACACGCTTCATCAGGTTGAAGTCGTTCATATTGTTGTAGAGCTTGGAGAGTGTGCCGAATGAGGCAACTTCAAGCGTCTTCCATGAGGGTGGGAACTCAGGCGAGTTGTATTTCCGGAAATGCTCCAGAATGAACTCATCGCGGCAACGTCCTAACTCCGTGCGCAGGGATTCCAGATTCTTGTCGTAGCGGTATTCGTTGGCTGCGAGTGTGGAATCCATAAACCAGAAGGAGCCATAGGTCATGGCAAAGTGCTGGTTGATTTTTGTCCTTGAAGCAATCTCAATATGCTGCAAGGCAGTGAATACCAAAGAGCGCAGTTCGCTGTCGAAATTGTAAAGTGTCAAGACAGAAGAGAATCTGCTTCCGCTACGGAAACGATGTATGCGGCTGTTCTCTTCCATGATGCGCCAGTAACTGGCAAGACGGAAGTAACTGATGTGGTTGAGGACGCTCAGTGCTTCGTCCTCGTTTTCAATAATAAGCCCCCGCTGTTTCAGAATGTTTATCTGTTCAGCGAGGGTGATGGGCTGCTTAGTATATTCCATATAAAAAGAAACGTCCCACCCTGGTCCGCTGGTCTTGCGACGAGAAGCGTGGTGGGATTTGTTGGTGCAAAAGTACTGCTTTTCTCTGATATAGCCAAACAATTTGAGGAAAAATTGCTTCTGTCATGGAGATTTTCCTCAAATTTTTCTCAAATTACCCAATACGCAGCACCGTCTTTCCGTTCGAGCCGCCCTCACTGGGACCGGGAGTTTCATTGCCACAGCGGTTCATCCTCCCATCCGCGGGGGAAGCCCATGGCGGCGGTATCGATGGCTGGATAGTTGGCAAGAAGGGCATTGATTTTGGCCTTCATGTCATTATGGGGAGAAATGATGTTCAGGAAATACTTGATGATGCAAAGGCTGAAATAGGCTTTACGCTGGTTGACTGGTATCGTAATCCAAGGTTGGGTCATTCGCCGCTGAGTGAGCACTTGCAAAGCAAATGTGCGATTCCACACACGGGCATGATGACCGCAATTGTTACGGGCAACCGTGATGATGGTCATCCATGAATTGAAGACGGGGATACCTAATGAGAACTCTTGGGCTATCTTCTTTCGAATCTGGTTGCTCTTGATGTTGTCGTATATCCTTGTCAGTACACCCAAGGGAAGAATCTCGGCCAACATCCAAGCGGGAGGATACGGGTCAGAATAAGCGTTGCGGAAATGCTCGATGAAGTCCTCACGCGACTTTGCAAGTTCAGCATCGATAAGTTGCTTTGTCTTCGTGAAAGTGCTGGCATCATAGAAGCATGTCGGGTCGGTCATCCAAAAAGGATTGCCAGTCTCGCGGCTCGTTATGTTGACAATGGCGCTACGGACAGCAATCTCAATTTTCTCAATCTCGTTGAACATCACGTAGATGCCTGTCGAAACGATACATGTCCAAGGCTTGATTGAACATGACACCGGGCTTGAAAACATGGTTCTCCTTCGGTGTTGTCAGAAGAGGATAGAGATAAGCGCTGAATCTGTAATAACCGATGTGGCGAAGATAGTTCTCCGTTCGCGTTGCATTCTCAATGAGCAGTCCACGAGATAGCAACAGCGAGACTAATTGGCTCGGTGATGAGTAGGTCTTTGAATAATGTACCATAAAAATAAAACGCCCCGCCGATTTAAGCATTGTGAAGAGGCTTGGCGGGTTCTCGTGGTGCAAAAATACTATTTTCCTCTGAGATGGCCAAATATTTTGAGGAAAAATCGCTTATGTCAAGGAGTTTCCCTCATTTTTTCTCAAATTACCTGATATACGCAGCCCCGTCTTTCCGTTCTCCGTTCGAGCCGCCGGTGGCCTCCTCGTCGGTCAGATAGTCGGGCACCTTGGCCAACGCACTACAGTCGACCGCCGCATATTCGGCAAAGGCGCCGATGCGCGACAGCGGCATGCGGCAATAGCCCCGGTCGCCCACGTGACTATTTCAGAATATCCTCAGCCATCCGCCTGCCTGCATCGAAGACCCGCTGCAGGTCCTGCTCCCAATGCTCGTCGCGATACTGCCGCTTGGCCTCCTCAGAGAAACTGGCCAGTTCGAAGCGGTCGTAGTTCTTCACCTGATAGGTATTGTAGGCGTTCAGATGCTCCGGCTGTCCGAGGGCCTTGGTTATGCAGTATTCCATCGAGCCATAGCCCTGGCTGTTGTTCCTGTCGGGCAGTCCGTTCATCGTTTCCATCAGCACCACGGGCATGCGCTTCGGCGCCGTCATGCTGTAGTCGTTGTAGGAAAGCCAGGGGAACGACAGGCGCTCCAGGAAGGTGCGCATCTGCCCCGTCACGTCGCCAAAGTAGATAGGCGATCCCAACACCAGTCCATCGGCCTCGGCTATATCCTCCAGAACGGGCGTCAGCGCATCCTTAAACTTGCAGACATTCGATGCCTTGCCCTTTATCTTGCAGGCCATGCAAGCCATGCAGCCCTTGTAGTCGAGACCGTAGAGCCGGATGGTCTTTACTTCGATTTCCTGACTCGCCGAGGTCGCGCCTTCGGCAAATTTCTGTAGCATTGAGGCCGTATTGAAGTTTTTTCTTGGGCCTCCGTCGACAACAATAATCTTCTTCATTTCGCGTATTGTTTAGTTAATGCATTTCTACTAATCCAGGTAATCACTTTAGCTTTGCAGCAAAGTCCGGACTTGCCACAAACATCTGCCCGTTGCTACTGACACAAAGCTATGACTTACACTAATTTCGGTGCAAATATACAAAAAAGTTTTGAATAGTGTACCATTCTGGAGCATGACTTTTTCAGTATTGTCTGTTTCTTCTTGCCCCGCCGAGGTCTGGGCATGAAACGAAATAATGGCCGAAATCAAATCAATTTTGGCCAAAATTGATTTGGTTCCGGCCAAAATTTGGTTTCGACGCTACTCTGTACTGCCTTTTGCCTTCGGCGGATATGCTGTCATGAGCGGTAGAAAGGTATTTTGGTGTTCACTTGCTTCTGTTTGCATGTTTGTGCTTTTGCAGGATACTGTTTCTTACAGCCTGCTGTATTCTTAACCAAGCTGTTTTCTTTTTACTGTTTTCTTTTATTTAAGTTAGGCGAAAAAAAAGGAAAAAAACTTGTCATATACAAAAAATACTTGTATATTTGCAGCCATATTCTAAATTGAGATTGGCACCGTGATGCTCAAATCAAAGAAAATGGAATTAGCAACGACCAGAAAATGGTTATCGCCACATCACAAATTATCCGCAATAGGCAGAATGTCTGTTGCAGCATGACGATAATCAATCTCTGCTGAAGATGAGAATCCATTAACAAAACATAACTAGAATAAACATGAGAGCTATTTACTTATTTCTTTACCTGGCTTTGGTTCCAGCCGTATCTTTTGCACAAGGCAGAATTGGATACGGTTATGATGCCTCAGGTAATCGTGTGAAGCGGGAAATCGTTATGCCAGTTCAAAAAAATATGGCAAAGCAGCAAAACTATTCCATAGAAAACCAGAGATTCTCTGACATGCTGCGTGACCATTCTATAAAGATATTCCCAAATCTTACTAACGAGTCTTTGAATATATGTATTTCCGGATTGAAGGAGACAGACGAGAGTTTCTTAGAGGTCTATACGTCTCGGGGAATGCAAGTTTTAAAAAAAAGCATAGAAACTGATAATATAGACATTAGCATTAGCAATCTTCCCACTGGCATCTACCTACTCAAAATAACTATCAATGATGACGCAACAACATGGAAAATCATAAAGAAATAAAAAAGGCACGTACCATATGGTATCTTCTTTGCCTCTTACCGCTTAGTCTTTCGAGCAACATCCATGCTGCAAGCACACTCGATGTCCATACCAGTCTGGGCACGATTCCCGATACTTGTCTACATAATGCACCTGCCAGGAGTGTGGTATCAGCTGGAACTTCATCTGTGCCTCCACTGGATGATAAGCCTCTATTCCCGTACAAGCCAATAGACATAGATCCAGATCCTGTAAGACCTAATCCTATTGAACCAGTCGAGCCAATGCCCTCGGATTATACCCAAGATCCAAATGCGGGGCTTCCTGTTGGAACTCCAAAAGGTGCCATTTATGTCGGTAACTCAGGAGCTGCAACCTACAACATAGAAATAGGAGTTCCATATGGGGGTACGCTAACGCCACAGATAGGATTATCCTACAATAGCCAGCTTAGTGGATATGGCCTTGCAGGATATGGATTCAATATAACAGGAATCTCTGCAATTACAAGAGGAGGACACGATTTGCTCCATGATGGTAAGCAGGCTGGAGTTACATATACAGCAAGCGACAATCTGTTCATTGATGGCAAGCGTCTGATTCTTCAATCTGGCATTTCAGGGCAAAATGGAGCTGTTTATACAGTTGAAGGTGACCCGTTCACGAGAGTTGTCGTGCATGGTAACTACAATGACAATGCGACAACGACATGGTTTGAGGTTTCAACTAATTCTCTCTGACCCTGATGCGGGGACTTCTAATTAGTGTTCACTGATTAATTGACGGCCACCAGGCGGACAGGTCTCAGCCCGCCCCTCAAGAAGGCCACCAAGGTTAAAAATCTCAATAAATTGTATAAGGTATGACAAAGCTCCCTGAAGAACTTCATCACATTCTT
>JAFUEP010000012.1 GCA_017470345.1 Prevotella sp. | reverse complement strand
GTGTTCTGGGAGAGGGTCTGGGAGAAGCCCTCGCCCTGCCCCACGATCAGGAGCAGAGCAAGAGCCATTATTCGTAGAATCCGGTTTTTTCTTTCTATCACGAATTTGAGAATTTGAGAATCGATCCGGGATTTATTTTCTATCACGAATTTGAGAATTTGAGAATCGATCCGGGATTTATTTTCTATCACGAATTTGAGAATTTGAGAATTGTTCCCGGAACATTTTTCTGTCCCGAATTTGAGAATTTGAGAATCGATCCGGGATTTATTTTCTGTCCCGAATTTGAGAATTTGAGAATTGTTCCCGGAACATTTTTCTGTCCCGAATTTGAGAATTTGAGAATCGATCCGGGATTTATTTTCTGTCCCGAATTTGAGAATTTGAGAATTGGCCGCGCACAGATTTGTGCGCAGATGATTACTCGGACTTATATTGTTTCTTTTCATACGTCTATACCTTAATATTATATATAGCCAAATTCTCTAATTCTCTAATTCGTGATCAGAAAAAGAACTTCTCTCATTCGTGACGAACATTGACGGCTTGAGCCAATTCTCAAATTCTCTAATTCGTGATCAGAAAACTGTTACTTGACGACTTGAGCCAATTCTCAAATTCTCTAATTCGTGATCAGAAAACTGTTACTTGACGACTTGAGCCAATTCTCAAATTCTCTAATTCGTGATAGAAAAAGAAAACTACTTGACGGCTTGAGCCAATTCTCAAATTCTCTAATTCGTGATCAGAAAACTGTTACTTGACGACCTTGCGGACCTTGCCGTCGCTTCCGCGCTGGATGGTCAGGCCCTTCGTCGTCGTGGCGTTGACGGCGCGTCCGCCGAGGTCATAGCGCTCCTGTACATTGTCCATTGTACCTTGTACATTAGCCACGCCCGTCGTGACGGCCTCGCTCGTCAGGCGATACGGAGCCTTCATCGTGCCGAGCATGAGCTGCATGCGGACGGTCTGGTCGACGTCGTACTGCTCGCCCGTCAGCTCGTTGCGCAGGCGGAACGAGATCTCCTCGCCCTGGTTGGCGTGGACGGTGATGAACATGCGGCCGTCGATGCATAGACCCTCGCCGCGGCACTCGCCATCGACAAAGGCGCCGATCGTCCACTGCTCATTGTCCATTGACCATTGTTCATTGACAACGGCCACCATCGACATGTTGTCGCGATAAGGACGGGCATCGTACTGCCAGAAGGACTCGGGGCTCACCTTACGCGGAGCGTTGAAGCGGACGCCGCTGTTGCTGCGGCTACCGGCGATGTCGGTCTCGGCAGGCCACGTGAAGGACGTCTCGGCACCGGAGTTGTTGTAGTAGAGGTACGACTGCGTGGGCCAGATGCTCTTCAGGGTACCAGTCCATGCACCATTGCTATACTCGGCAAAACCGTCTTCCTTCGACACGATGCGGTCACCGTCGCTGGCCGAAGTAATGACGTCGCTGAGCTTGTGATACAGCACGTAGGGGATGCCAATCCATGTCCAGGCCTTCTGCAGGGGCTGGGGCTTCACTTTCTCCAGAATGCTGCCGCCTGTCTGGATAGCAGCCTCCCATGATTCAATACTTTCAGTGCAGTTGATCTTGTAAGCCACGCCGGGCTCCAGGCCCTGGTTGTAGAGTTCACCATAGTAGCCGTACTGCGGGTCGTTGGCCATGAGGGCCGACTGTGAGCGGATTTCGTCGATCCGGCCCATGAAGTGTGCCTCAAACTCATTCCGAGCGATGGGGCCCCACAGCGACTTCCACTGCCAGCCATTGTTGAGGATTGTGGCCTCGCCGACGGTGATAGTCTGGTTCTCTACGATGTTCAGCTGCGTCGTGCCGTCGTCGTAGCGGATGTTCAGCGTGCTGACGCCGGGATAGTTGGCACCGACTTCGTAAAGGGCATTGCCGTCTTCATCTAATTCAACGAAATTAGCATCGAAGAACTGCATACTCAGGTCGACAGGGTCGTCAGCCCAAATCGTAATGGCCTCCGGGTCGTACTCAGCGCCTTCGGGCTGAGGCTTCAGTATCAGGTCGTAAGTGGTACGGGCTGCCATCGGGTCGGGCAGGGCCACTGCAATCTCGAAGCCGCTGAGGCCCTCGCTGACGATGATCTTGAACGAGCGCTCAACGGTAGTGCGGTGCTGATCGCCAGCGGCATCCATCAGCTCAGCCAGATAGTCGATGTAGGTGACGGCCATCGTGACGGTCGTCTCGCCGACGCTCTTGGCCGTGGCGGTGACACCGAGGTTGACGGCGGTGTTAGTAGCAGTGTTGGTAATGGTCATATCCACTGTTGCTACATCAGGATTGCTTGATGTCACAGTAGCATTGACACGCGATGCATTGGCAGGGTCGAAGGTGATATTGGCTTTCACCTCCTCAGAGATGTCAACATCACTGCCGGTGTATTTCACCGTGATGTCCTTGGCAAACGTGACGTCCTTTGCCTGGTTTACAGCAGCGAAAGCTTTTTTGTTAGACTCCACGCCTGAACCGTCGTCGGCCACAGCCCACACCTGTCCAAGGCCGGCAGTAGGCAGTGTGACACGACCATTATCAACGACGATACGGTTGTTGCCAACGAAGTGATAACTCTTATTGGTGGCATCTTCTGGAAGAATCGTAATAATAGTGTTCAGATAGTCGGTCAAGTCGTCGCCGGCATTGACGTAAACATTACCTGTCACAAGAGCAATGCTCTCAATGGGCACGTTGATGTTGACGGTGACCTGCTGCGTGGCGTGCGCCTCAAACGAGGATGTGCCGTCGGCGTTATAGGTGGTGGTTCCGACCTTGACGGTCATCGTCGTCTGTCCGCCCTTGATGGGCACCCACTCGGAATGTGATTCGGCTGCATGAGCGATGTATTCCTCGTTGTCAGAGGTCCACACAATCTCGTCGGTGTGGTTGGTCGGGTTGACCGTGATGGCACTCTCCAGAGCGCTCTTCAGGGCCTCCCAGTCGTTCTTGTTGACGGTGATCTCCGGCGTGTTGACGGTGATGCTGGTGGCGGGCTGGTAGATGAAGACGTTGATGTCGGCCGTGCCGAGGCTCTCGTAGCCTTGGAGCTGGAGCCGGAGGACGGAGCCCTTCTGGTCGATGTTGGGAGCGAGGGCCTGGAGCGTGTTGCCCGTGACGGACATGTACTGGCCATCCGACTCCTGGACGGTCCAGATGTAGTCGTTGTCAGCGACGGAAGCGCCTTCAGGCTGGATGGTCACATACTTGGTCAGGTCGATCGTCTCGCCGACGTTCATCGTGATGCTGCTCGTGTTGAACGAGAAGGCGGTGGGACCCTGCGTCACGTCAATGCGGAGCGTGACGGGCTCGGCGGCCATGATGACGGGCTCGCCGGGCGTGCCTGCCATAAAGTCGGGATAGCTGAGGTTGAAGGTCAGTGTGGACGTGCCGGCCTTCTTCACAAAGGCGTACCACTGGCCAGACCGCGAATCTGGGTAGACTTGGACGACGCTCGGGTCGCTCGACGTCACCTCAAGCTGGTACATGTCCTTGCCGAAGGGCTGGGCCGTGACCATACCAATCTGCGTCCATAGCCCGGTGGTCGGGTCGATGATGCCGAAGATGTCGCCAGTGATGTTGATATCAGAATCAATATAGGTATAGGTATGGCTGTCGCGGTCGGCTGCAAGGGAGGTGGCATAATCGCCGACTCTGGCGGTAATGGTGGCGTAGACTTCAGGATTGCTCACCGAGCGGACGATGATCTCGGCCAGACCCTTACCGACGGCCTTGATGGTGTTGTTCTCAATCGTGACGACGCCTTGGTTAGAGGTGGGATCCAACTCATAGGTGACGCTCTTGTCGGTGGCATCAGTGGGAGCGACCTCGTAGCACTGCTTGATGAACTCAGTCACGTCGTCGCCCACGTTGCAGTCAAATAACGAATGAAGCAGATTGATGGCCGTCACACCCTGCACCACCTTGACGTTGACCGTCTTCGAGGCGGTGGTGTAGGTGTAGGAGTCGGGCTGTCCGGGCCTGGTCCATTGGTACTTTTTGGTTACCGTGGTCTCGCCGAGACCTACGGGGTTGTAGACCACTACACCAGTAGCTTCGGGGCCGATGGCGACGATACTGCTGTTGGCAGAGGTTAAGGTCGAATAATCCGACGTGTTGGCGGGCGTCACGCTGAAAGCGGCCGCGAGCTTCTGCCGCAGCGTGGTGGAGTCGCCGAGGTTGACCGTGATGGTCTCGTAGCCGGGGTTGACGGTGAGCTCCTTGGCGTGATTATGGACTGTCACGTCAATTCCTTGAGAGTAAGATCCAAGTGTGATGATTGCATACCAGCTTCTGTCAGGAGCGACAGCCGCCTCGTTCGATGTCAAGATACCATCCTCAGTGACTGCGAGCTTGTCCGTATAAGACGGATTGATGCCGTAGGTGTACTTGAGGTTGTTGGGCACGGTGGCATTGGTAGGCGTCAGCCGCGGGTAGGTCGAGAGATCAACCTCCTCATCCCAGTTCATGTCGATTCTGTAAGACGACAGGGTGATGCCCGTCACCTCGGTGACGCTCAGCTCGACGAGAGCCGACGTCGTGCCGTGGCGATTGCCGTCGAAGGTGATCGAGGGGCTGCTCAGGTCGTACTCCAGTCCGCTGGTGCTGTTATACATCTTAAATGTAATAGCCTTGCCGTTGTCTTCCTCGGAGGTGGTGAAGTTGCCGGGGATGCTGAAGAGGAAGTAGTTGTAGTCGGCAGCTGTTGTTGAGGCAGGGCTGGCCTGCTGGTTGCCAAAGACGATGGCGCGTACTTCGCCATTCACCAATGCAGCAATCTCGTAGTTCGAGAGGTTGCCCGAGAGGGTAGCGTTCGTCACGAGCTTAGCCTCGACGATGGTCTCAGTGGACTGTCCGCCGGGCAGTGGCGGGTAGATCGTGAAATGCGTTGTTTCCTGGGCCCATCCTACGGCGATGGCGAGGAGGGCCACGGTGAGTGAAAGTAGTCGTTTCATAATCGTAAAGGTTTTTATGAATGAATGTTTATTTGTTGTGTCTGATGCTCTCTGTGGGGTGGGGCGTCGCTCTGCTCTGTCGCTCAGTACATGCAGAGCAGTCGCCGTAAGCGTTGGCGCAGCCGCTCCATCAGCGACCGGGGCCGGCTGGCAGCCTGGCGCTGTGCCTCGAGTTCGGCTTCGCGCTGGTTGTCGGCCTCGATGTCGGCGATCTGAGCGTCGATGTTCTGCTGAATGCCTTGGTAGTTGTCTTGTGATGCCATTTCGGTTTGATAATTATAAATTCTGCCGCAAATATAGGGAAAAATGCCGAAACGGACTTACAAATTTTTAACATCGACTTACAAATATTTCACATTTTTCGTTTCGTGACTTACAGATTTCTTACATTTTCGCCTCGTAACTTTCTGACTGTCAGAGAGAAAGTATATGTAAGTCAACATTTGTTAACATTTAGGCCTTTTTTATCCTTTTTCAACCCTGTTCGGCGGAGAATTTTATAAATATGTAGAGCCATGCCTGGCCTTGCTTCCCTCTTCCTTGGCTTGCAGGTCTGCAAACCTTCGTTTAATAGTTATGACACGCCCGCTGTCAACGCCCCCCTGCCCCCCTCTAATCTTAGAGGGGGAGTCAGATAGTGTGCATGCCGCCCACATCCGCTGGTGTCACTGCGCTCATCTGCTCCTGCGGTGGTATTCAACTCCCCCTCTAAGATTAGAGGGGGGCAGGGGGGCGTTGAAATACCGGGCATTTATCACCTAAAAAAACATTTTTCACGTGACCATAAGATAACGACCTGAAACGATTTAGGAGGTCACGTGTCCTCACGTGACACCTGCGGCATTGCGACGTGGAGACACGTCGCCTCCTGCAGGAACCGCCAAATAGTATCAATTTATTTTTTGCATACTACATCATGTCTGTTTTGATTTGTTTTATCTTGTTTTATTTTGTTTTTGTAAGACGCCAAGCGTTCAACTCCTTCGATTGTGAATAATTGCGGCAATGCTGACGAGCCGCTGGACGTGATGCAGTCCGGCGGCGGAATAAAAAGAAATCACGACGTGACGGCCTGGCGTCACGTCGTGACCGCATGTCGTCACGCCGTGACCGCATGCCGTCACGTCGTGTCGTAAGTTAAAAGGAACGCGCCCGCGAGGACTTCACCGTGCGCGATGGATCCACTGCGTGGGGGTGTAGCCGTAGGCCGCCTTGAAGGCGCTGCTGAAGTGGCCCGGCGTGGAGAATCCGCATCGGTAGGCCACGTCCGAGATGGGCATCTCGGGGTTCTTGTCGAGCATCGCCTTGGCGTTGCTCAGTCGGATCTGCATGAAGTAGTTGGCGGGCGTCTTGCCCGTCAGAGCCATCACCTTGCGGCGCAGCTGGTTGGAGCTCATGCAGAGGGCCGTGGCGAGCGACTCGACGTCGACCTGGCTGCGGCCCATGTGGCTGTAGACGAGGTCGGTCAGTCGGCCGAGGAAGCGCACGTCGGCGTCGTCCATGGCGCCCGTCGTGGTGGCGGCGCTGCCGTTGTCGGCGGCGTCGGGGATGCTGCCGTTGCTGTCGACGACGATGCGCGAGAACTTTTCGCGGAGCAGCCGGCGCTGGTCGAGCAACTTGGTGATCCATGCCTGCAGCTCGTCGGCGTTGAAGGGCTTGTAGAGGTAGGCGTCGGCGCCCGCGTTGATGCCCTTGACGAGGTCCTCGTTGGCTGAGCGGGCAGTGATGACGATGATGGGGATGTGGCTGGTGACGTCGTTGGAGCGTATGTTGCGGCAGAACTCCAGGCCGTCCATCTTGGGCATCATGAGGTCGGTGATGATGAGGTCGGGCACGAGCTGCTGGGCCTTGTCGAGACCGTCCTGACCGTCGTAGGCGTAGCTGATGGCGTAGCGCTCGGCCAGCTGGTTGCCGATGAAGTAGGCCACGTCGCGGCTGTCCTCGACGACGAGCACGTGGATGGGCTCGGCCTGGTCGTCGACGCCCTCGGGCATGTCGAGTCCGTCGCCGTCGGCCTGTGTGACGATGGGGTTGATGCCGCTGCGCTCGGCCGCCGTGAGGGGCTGCAGGTCGGCGTCGCCGCCGTGGCTCAGGGGCATGGTGACGGTGAAGACGGTGCCCCGCTCCTTGCTCGAGACGACCTTGATGGTGCCGTCGACGGCGTTGATGAGCTGTCGGGTGAGGGCCAGTCCGACGCCGGTGCCGATGGTGGCCTTCTCGTTGTCGGCCTGATAGAAGGGCTCGAAGATGTGCTGCAGGTGTTCGCGGCTGATGCCGATGCCGTCGTCTGCGATCTGGAAGACGAACTGGTCGCCGTCGCATCGGGTGATGATGTTGATGTGTCCGCCTGAGGGTGTGAACTTGATGGCGTTGTGCACCAGGTTGTTGATGATCTTCTGCACGTAGTCGGGCACGAAGTCCATCACGACGGTGTTCTCCTGCGGGGCATAGACGAGGCTGATGTTCTGGCTCTGCGCGTAGCTGTAGAACGTCTCCATGATCATGTTGATGTAGCCGACGATGTTGTCGCGGCGCCAGTTGGGGGCTTCTACGCGGGCCTGCACCTTCGAGAGGTCGAGCAGCTGGTTGATGAGCAGCAGGAGCTGCGAGCCCTGGCGGCGGATGAGGTTGCCGCTGGTGTGGACGAGCTCGGGTGTGTCCTCGGGCGGTGTGAAGTCGATGAGCTGCTGGCTCATGCCGAGGATGACGGTCAGTGGTGTGCGGAATTCGTGGGTGATGTTGGTGAAGAAGTTCTCGCGGGTGTGCTGCAGCTCGAGCAGCTGGTGGTTCGACTTGTTCTTCAGCCGGATGGCATAGACGAGGAGGGCCAGGGCCAGGAGCATGAGCACGCCGATGACGGTGCCGCCGATGATGATGGTGCGGTTCTGGCGCTTGGCGGCAGCGTTCTGCTCGGCCAGCTCGTCGTTGCGGAACTTGGCGCTGTAGTTCGAGAGCAGCTGGCGCATGTCGTTCTGATAGATGGTGTCCTTCAGCTTGTTGTAGTGGTCGAGGTGGAGCATGGCCGCCTTGGGGTCGGTGTCGTAGAGGGCGGCGAAGAGTCCGTGGACGGCGCGCGCCTGGTTGTAGAGGTCGCCCGTCTTCGTGAACAGGTTGTTGGCCATGTCGAAGTAGCGGGCGGCGTCGTCGATGCGGCCTTCCAGTCGCATCACCTCGCCCAGCGTGTTGAGGCTGATGCCGAGGGAGGGCATGACGGCCTGCTGCTGCAGCACGGGGATCGACTGGCGGAGCAGCTGGTGGGCCTGGGCGGTGTCGCCGAGGGCGGCCAGCGCGGCGGCCATCTGCGACAGGCGTATGGCCGCCTTGGCGCCGTTGCCGCGCTGCTGCTCCAGCTCGAAGGCCTGGCTGCCGTGGCTGAGCGCCGTCTTGTAGTCGCCCAGCTCCTGATAGATCTCGCAGGCGATGCCGTGGATGGCGGCGGCGTGCTCGTGGCCCGTGGTCTTCTGGTCGGCCTCGATGGCCCGCTCGATGTACTCGCGGGCCTGGGCGGGCTGCTTGGCGGCGAGATAGATGCCGGCGATGGTGTTGAGCGTCGAGCTCAGGCGGTCGTAGTCCTTGTGGCGGCTGTCGTGGTCGTAGCCCATCTCGCCGTAGCGCAGCGCCTCGATGTAGTTGGCCTTGTAGAGATAGGCCAGGGTGAGCAGGCTGAGTGTCTCGGAGCGCCAGGTGTAGTCGCCGTGGTGCTCGGTGAGGGGCAGCGTCTGGAGGCCGGCTTCGACGGCGAGGTCGTAGAGGCCCGTGTTGACGAAGTATTCCTCAGCATAGTAGCTGGCGGTCATGACGAGTGTGTCGGGTGGGGTGGCGTCGTCGAAGGTGATGTCGTCGCCGAAGCCTTCATTCAAGAGGCTCTGCATCAGCTGGTTGGCGGTGCTGATGCGCTTCTTGCCCTGCTGCTTGGAGAGGCTTTGGAAGAGCTGTGCGATGTCGTCCTGCGGGGTGCTCATCGCGGTGAGCGGCAGCAGGCATGCCATGAGGATAATGACCACATAGTGTCTCATTCGTGAGTTGCTTTAATGGTTATTCTGTGTGCAAAGATACGTATTTTTTTCGAAATACGGCAAGAATTGACAAGAAAAAGGAATGAAAAGTTTTTCCGGCCGCCCGACAAAAATCAATAAAAGCGTGGAGGGAGAAAAAAAAGTTGGCTCCGGCGGCGCGTAATTCACAAATTATCACTATCTTTGCAGTCCGATTTCGGAGATATAACGTTATATTATAAATTTGTATACAAGAAAAATAGGTATGGCTGAAGCTAAGAAGATTAAGACCGCGCTGATTTCAGTGTTCCACAAGGATGGACTGGACGAGTTGCTCAGCAAGCTCCACGAGGAGGGCGTCAGCTTCCTGTCGACAGGAGGCACGCAGAAGTTTATTGAAGAGCAGGGCTACCCCTGCCAGAAGGTAGAAGACGTGACGACCTATCCCTCCATCCTGGGCGGACGGGTGAAGACGCTCCATCCGAAGGTGTTCGGAGGCATCCTGGCCCGCCGCGACCATGAGGGCGACCGCGCGCAGATGCAGCAGTATGACATTCCCGAGATCGACCTCGTCGTCGTCGACCTCTATCCCTTCGAGCAGACCGTCGCCAGCGGTGCCTCGGAGCAGGACATCATCGAGAAGATCGACATCGGCGGCATCTCGCTCATCCGCGCCGCCGCGAAGAACTTCAGCGACGTGGTCATCGTCCCCTCGAAGGCCGAATACGGCCTCCTGCTCGACATCCTGAAGCAGCAGGGCGCGGAGACGACACGCGCGCAGCGCCGCATGCTGGCCGAGCGTGCCTTCGGCGTCAGCAGCCACTACGACACGGCCATACATGGATGGTTTGGTAAAAGATAATAGATAATAGATAATAGATAAGAGATATGGCTGGGGAGAGCGTGCTGAGATCAAAATGCGAATTGTTCTCAGTAAGGATTGTGAACTGCTATAAATTCTTGACGAAAGAACGAAGCGAGTTCGTGATGTCCAAACAGCTCTTGCGGAGTGGCACCAGTATCGGAGCAAACGTCACAGAAGGGCTCTTCGCCCAAAGTCGCAATGATTTTGTCAGCAAGCTGAATATTTCATTGAAGGAGGCTCAGGAGACAAACTACTGGTTGAGGTTGTTGCACAAGACGGATTATCTGAATGACAAGGAGTTCAGTTCCATCATTGCGGATAATGATGAGATCATCAGGATTCTCGTAGCCACTCTGAAGACGGTCAGAGAGAAAGATGCCAATAGAGACGGAGAATAGTAAACGCCGCCGTATATCTATTATCTATTATCTCTTATCTTTTATCTAAAAAAAGTTTTATGAAATAAAAGTTTTTTGTATTATGGGATTTTTCAGTTTCCGACAAGAGCTGGCCATGGACCTTGGCACAGCCAATACGATTATAATCAGCGACGACAAGATCGTCGTCGACGAGCCTTCCGTCGTGGCGCTCGACCGCCGCACCGACAAGATGATTGCCGTGGGCGAGAAGGCTAAGATGATGCACGAGAAGGCCCACGACAATATCCGCACCATCCGGCCGCTGCGCGACGGCGTCATCGCCGACTTCTCGGCCTGCGAGCAGATGATGCGCGGACTAATCAAGATGGTGCACACGGGCCATCACCTCTTCTCACCCTCGCTCCGCATGGTCATCGGCGTGCCCTCCGGCTCGACGGAGGTGGAGCTGCGCGCCGTGCGCGACTCGGCAGAGCATGCTGACGGCCGCGACGTCTACCTCATCTTCGAGCCGATGGCTGCTGCCATCGGTATCGGCCTCGACGTGGAGGCTCCTGAGGGCAACATGATCGTCGACATCGGCGGCGGCACCACGGAGATTGCCGTCATCTCGCTCGGCGGCATCGTGTCGAACAACTCTATCAAGGTGGCCGGCGACGACCTGACTGCCGACATCCAGGAATACATGTTCCGCCAGCACAACGTGAAGGTGTCGGAGCGCATGGCCGAACGCATCAAGATCAACGTGGGCTCCGTGCTGACCGACCTGGGCGACGATGCCCCCGAGGACTACGTCGTCCACGGCCCGAACCGCATCACGGCCCTGCCGATGGAGGTGCCCGTCTGCTATCAGGAGATTGCCCACTGTCTGGACAAGACCGTCACGCGCATCGAGACGGCTGTGCTCTCGGCACTGGAGAACACGCCGCCTGAGCTCTACGCCGACATCGTGAAGAACGGCATCTACCTGACGGGTGGCGGCGCGCTGCTGCGCGGACTGTCGAAGCGACTGACCGACAAGATCAACATCCCGTTCATCGTGGCCGACGACCCGCTCCACTGCGTGGCCAAGGGCGCCGGCATTGCCCTGAAGAACATCGACCGCTTCACGTTCCTCAAGCGATAACACTATAATATAAAAAGAAGCGTGCAGGCGCTGCTGGCTTTCTTCACACGCTATTTCCATTGGGTCGTCTTCCTCGTGCTGGAAGCGGTCAGTGGGGTGATGCTGTTTCGCTACAACAGCTATCAGGGCAGCGTGTGGCTCAGCTCGGCCAATGCCGTGGCGGGGAAGGTCTACGACTGGTCCTCGTCGGTCAGCCATTTCTTCACGCTCACCCGTGTCAACGAGGAGCTCACCGAGCGCAACATCTTCCTCGAGCGGCGGGTGCAACAGCTGATGAGCGAGGGGCATCCTACCTCTCACCTCTCACCT
>JAFUEP010000011.1 GCA_017470345.1 Prevotella sp. | reverse complement strand
CGACATTTCTGTTGTGCAAGAAATATGTACAATAAAATGAATTTTGTCGCTTTGCAAGCAAAATCCCACTAAACCCTATAGGTTGCGGATTTGAGGTTAATCACGAATCAGAGAATTTTCGAATTATTCCTTCTTTCTTTTTATTAATCACGAATCAGAGAATTTTCGAATTGTTCCTTCTTTTTTTATTAATCACGAATTAGAGAATTTTCGAATTATTCCTTCTTTCTTTTTTTATCACGAATCAGAGAATTTTCGAATTGTTCCTTCTTTTTTTATTAATCACGAATTAGAGAATTTTCGAATTATTTTATTGCGCAGCCCATTCTCAAATTCTCAAATTCGTGATAAGGAAATAAAGCGCAGCTCATTCTCAAATTCTCAAATTCGTGATAAGAAAAAAACGCAGCTCATTCTCAAACTCTCAAATTCGTGATAAGAAAATAAAGCGCAGCCCATTCTCAAATTCTCAAATTCGTGATAAGGAAATAAAGCGCAGCTCATTCTCAAATTCTCAAATTCGTGATAAGGAAATAAAGCGCAGCCCATTCTCAAATTCTCAAATTCGTGATAAGAAAAGAACTCAGCTCATTCTCAAACTCTCAAATTCGTGATAAGGAAATAAAGCGCAGCTCATTCTCAAATTCTCAAATTCGTGATAAGAAAATAAAGCGCAGCTCATTCTCTCATTCTCAAATTCGTGATAAGGAAATAAAGCGCAGCTCATTCTCAAACTCTCAAATTCGTGATAAGAAAAGAACTCAGCCCCTTCTCTCATTCTCAAATTCGTCACAGAAAGATCAAACATTAAACCGGAAGTGCATGATGTCGCCGTCCTGCACGACGTAGTCCTTGCCCTCGACACCCATGCGGCCGGCCTCCTTGACGGCGGCCTCTGAGCCATACTTCAGGTAGTCGTCATACTTGATCACCTCGGCCCGGATGAAGCCCTTCTCGAAGTCGGTGTGGATGACGCCGGCGCACTGAGGGGCCTTCCAGCCTTTCTTATAGGTCCATGCCTTGACCTCCATCGGGCCGGCGGTGATGAACGTCTCGAGGTTCAAGAGGGCGTAGGCCTTCTTGATCAGGCGGTTGACGCCGCTCTCCTCCAGGCCCAGCTCCTCGAGGAACATCTGCTTGTCCTCATACGACTCCAGCTCGGCGATGTCCTCCTCGGTCTTGGCCGCGATGACCATCATCTCGGCGCCCTCCTCGCGGGCCAGCTCCCCTACCCTCTCGGTGAAGGCGTTGCCCGACTTGGCGTCCTGTTCCGAGACGTTGCAGACGTAGAGCACGGGCTTGGCCGTCAGCAGGAAGAGCTGGCGGGCGCAGTCCTGCTCCTCCTTCGTGTCGAACTCCACGACGCGGGCGTTGCGGCCCTCGTCGAGCACCTCCTTGTAGGCGCGGAGCACCCCGGCCTCCACCTTCGCCTCCTTGTTGCCCGCAGCGGCAGCCTTCTCCACGCGGCTGAGGCGGCTCTCGATCGTCTCGAGGTCCTTCAGCTGCAGCTCCGTGTCGATGATCTCCTTGTCGCGGATGGGGTCGATCGAGCCGTCGACGTGGGTGATGTTGTCGTCCTCGAAGCAGCGCAGCACGTGGATGATGGCGTCCGTCTCGCGGATGTTGCCCAGGAACTTGTTGCCCAGGCCCTCACCCTTTGAGGCGCCCTTCACGAGGCCGGCGATGTCGACGATCTCGCACGTCGCCGGGACGATGCGGCCCGGATGGACCAGCTCGGCTAACTTAGTCAGCCGCTCGTCGGGCACGGTGATGACGCCCACGTTGGGCTCTATCGTACAAAAGGGGAAGTTGGCTGCCTGCGCCTTGGCGCTCGACAGACAGTTGAACAGCGTGGACTTGCCCACATTGGGCAGTCCCACGATACCACATTTCAATGCCATTATTCTTTTTCTGTTTTATAAAACCGCCTGCAAAGGTAGTAATTTTATTTCATATAAGCGCCAAAAAGCGCGGGAAATCATCACGCGGGCCTGCGCGGAGGGGCGCGAAATGTAAAGAAAATTCGGAGTGAACGATAGGGTAGGGGCAATGGCCTGATAATTAGAACGATGAACGGGCGGTAGGGGAAAAGTGGTGCTTTTCGCTCAGAGAAGGGCCGCTTCTCGCATCAAGAAGCGGTGCTTTTCGGCCCGAAAAGCACCGCTTTTCCTCATGTCGCGGGCGCGATGTAAAAATAATTCTGAAATAATCAGCAGCCCTTGCAGATGGCTGCCGCCAGACGGTTGAGCTCCAGACAGCGGGCGCGCATGTCGCTGAGGCGGTCGGTCTGGTGAGGGTAGGGGGCCAGCATCAGCAGACGGCCCTCCGTGCAGGCGTCGAGATAGCGCGGGTCGGGCTTATACTGCTCCGCGAAGCCGTTGAGCAGCAGCACGATGAGCGGCAGGCGCTCCTGCATGGCCGCCGTGGTGATGACCTTCTCGCCGCGGCTGATGCAGGGCGAGACGACGATGGCGCCCTCGCGCGTGGCCTGCTCCAGCAGGGCCTCCTTCTCAGCCTCGATCTCCGGGTCGTAGAGGTGGCGCGAGCACTGCACCTGCAGCTTCGCCGGGTAGTCCAGCAGGAAGCGGTTGCCCATCGCCTCCATCTCCACCCCCACCACGGTCAGCTTCCCCAGGCGGGTGAAGTATTCGGGGTGCAGGCGCTTCAGCAGCAGCCGCCGCGGGTTGTCGTCGAGGTAGGCCAGCATCCGCCCCAGCTGGCCCTTCTCCCGAAGGATCCGGTCATGATAGCCCGCCTCCCAGAGCGCCCCGTGCTGCCGGTCATAATGCCCCCACCGTTGCGGCACTGCCGCAACGCACCCGACGGGACCCGCCGCGGGCTGGCCTGGCGCCGCCGCCCCTTGGCCCAAGGCCGCCGCTGCTTGCCCCGCCGTGGCCCCTTGCCCTGCCGCTTCCTGTCCGGTGGGCTGCGGCATTGCCGCAGCCGTTCCTTGTCCCGCCGCCGCTCCTTGCCCTGCCGCCGCTTCCTGTTCGGTGGGCTGCGGCATTGCCGCAGCCATGATCCCGAGCTCCCGTGCGGCCTTGTTGCATCCCGTCTTGAATCCGGCAATGACCTGGCCCAGGTGTTTCTCCATCCTCTCCTTGACGAAGACCACCCCATGGATATGGTCAGGCATGATGCACAGCCGCACCGCCTCGATGGCCGGGTGGTGCTGAGGGATGGCCCGCCAGCATTCCCACACCCTCCGCCCGAAGGCCGACAGCTCCACGTGCGGCTTGCCGGGCCCCTCCACGACCTCCGGATCGCCCGCCAGGCGCCCCAGCAGCGGCCGCCGTCCCTCGATGACCATCGTGATCATGTAGATGCCCCGCTCGCGGTAGTCGTGCTGCGTGCAGCGCCGCTTCATGGACGGCTGCTTCGCCTTCCAGTAGCTGGGCTTGCCCTCCGCCTCGTTCCTCTTTCCTTCCATAGCCTTTCCTTCCTTTTTTTGGTTATTTTTCTATTTCCCCTCGCTTCCCGGTCCCCGTTAGCTGCGGCATTGCCGCAGCTCACAGCGACCGGACCGCCCCGCGGCCCCCATCAATGGGCCTCCAGCCAGTTCTGGCCGAAGCCGCTGTCGGCCACGAGGGGCACGCGCAGCTCCAGCGCCCCCTGCATCTCCTCCAGCACGATCCGCTCCACGCGCTCGTGCTCCTCAGGATAGACGGAGAAGTTCAGTTCGTCGTGCACCTGCAGGATCATCTTCGAGCGCAGGCCCTCCTCTTGGAATCGGCGGTGGATGCGGATCATCGCCACCTTGATGATGTCGGCCGCCGTGCCCTGGATCGGCGCGTTGATGGCGTTGCGCTCGGCGAAGCCGCGCACCGTGGCGTTCTGCGAGTTGATGTCCGGCAGGTAGCGGCGGCGCCCGAAGAGGGTGGTCACGTAGCCCTGTCGCCGCGCCTCCTCCTTAGCCCGCTCCATGTAGTCGCGCACCTGCGGGAACGTCTCGAAGAAGCCGTCGATGAGCAGGCGCGCCTCGTCGCGCGAGATGTCGAGGCGCTCGGCCAGTCCGAAGACGGTGATGCCGTAGATGATGCCGAAGTTGGCGCGCTTCGACTTCGTCCGCTCGTCGCGCGTCACGTCGGCGATGTCCTTTTTATAGATCGTCGCGGCCGTCGCGGCGTGCAGGTCGTGGCCCTCGCGGAACACGCGGATCATCGCCTCGTCGCCCGAGAGGTGGGCCATGACGCGCAGCTCAATCTGGCTGTAGTCTGCTGAAAAGAATTGACATCCCGGCTCGGCCACGAACGCCTTGCGGATCTCCTTGCCGTCCTCGCCGCGCACGGGGATGTTCTGCAGGTTAGGGTCGGACGACGACAGTCGGCCGGTGGCCGTGACGGTCTGGTTGAACGACGTGTGGATATGTCCCGTGCGGGGATTGATCAGCGTCGGAAGGTTGTCTATGTAGGTAGAGAGCAGTTTCTTTAACCCCCTGAAAGCCAGTATGTCGGCCACGATCTCGTGCTTGCCCTGCAGCTGCGTCAGCACCTCCTCGCTCGTCACGTACTGGCCCGTCTTGGTCTTCTTCGGCTTCTCGACGATCTTCATCTTCGCGAACAGGATGTCGCCCACCTGCTTAGGCGACGAGATGTTGAACGGCTCGCCCGCCAGTTCGTAGATGCGCGCCTCGATCTCGTTCATGCGTGCTGTCAAAACTTTTGACGTCTCGGCCAGCGACGCCGTGTCCAGGCAGACGCCCGCCAGCTCCATGTCGGCCAGCACCGGCATCAGCGGCATCTCGATGTCGTAGAACAGCCGTTCGCACTCGTGCGCCCGCAGCTCCGGCTCCAGCCGGTTCTTCAGCTGCAGAGTGATGTCGGCGTCCTCGCACGCATATTCGTAGACCTGGCTGGGCGTCAGGTCGCGCATCGAGCGCTGCTGCTTGCCCCGCGGTCCGATCAGCTCGTCGATGTGCACCGTCTGGTAGCTGAGGTAGACCTCGGCCATGTAGTCCATGTTGTGGCGCAGCTCCGGCTGGATGAGATAGTGGGCGATCATCGTGTCCCACATCGGCCCCTGTAAGCGAACGTTATAATTTCTTAAAACTTCTAAATCGTACTTCAGATTCTGCCCAATCTTTAAAATATGTGAATCCTCATAGAGCGGTTTAAAGATGTTGACGATTTTTAAGGCTTCTTCACGATTGGTCGGAATTGGCACGTAAAAGGCCTCATGTTCGGCGACAGCGAAGCTCAAACCGACCAATTCGGCGTCGATGGGGTGGGTGGAAGTGGTCTCCGTGTCCAGACTGAGAATTTCTTTTGTCCTAAAAAAGTCACAAAGACGGCGCATTTCTTCCTCATTGTCAACGAGTTTGTATTCGTGAGGCGTCGTCTGAAGGGTCGCAAAACTCGAAATTTTCTCGCCGCCCGCCTCCTCGGTAGCGAAATTTTCAAAGAGAGAGAGCTGCTGATTAGCGGTTTTTGGCGTTTCTTTAGGTTTTTTAAGAACCCGGTCGGCGAGTGCCTTAAACTCGAGTTCGGCGAAGATTTTGCCGAGCTGCTCCTTGTCGGGTTCCTGGATGGCCAGCGCGTCGAGGTCGAGGTCGACGGGCACGTCGGTCCGGATCGTCGCCAGGAAATAGGAGAGGCGGATGTCCTCCTCGTGTTCCTCCACCTTTTTCTTCAGCGCACCCTTCAGCTCGCCGGTGCGGTGGAGTAGGGCGTCGACCGACCCGAAGTCGCCGATGAGCTTCGTGGCCGTCTTCTCGCCGACGCCGGGACAGCCGGGGAAGTTGTCGGCCGAGTCGCCCATCAGGGCCAGCAGGTCGATGACCTGCGCCGGCGCGGTGATGCCATACTTCGCGCAGACCTCAGCGGGGCCCATCACCTCGTAGCCGCCGCCGTGGCGCGGACGATAGATGCGGACGCGGTCGGTGACGAGCTGGCCGTAGTCCTTGTCGGGCGTCAGCATGTAGGTCTCAAGCCCATCGATGGAATCGGCTTTTTTTGCGAGTGTGCCGATGACGTCGTCGGCCTCGAAGCCGTCGGCCTGGAGGATGGGGATGTGCCACGCCTGGAGCAGCTCCTTGATGATCGGGACGGCGCGGCGGATGTCCTCGGGCGTGGCCTCGCGCTGGGCCTTGTAGGCGGGGTAGGCCTCCGAGCGGAAGGTCGGGCCGTGGGGGTCGAAGGCGACGCCGATGTGGGTGGGCTGCTCTTTGTCGAGCACCTCCTGGAGTGTGTTGACGAAGCCGATGATGGCACTGGTGTTGAGTCCCTTGGAATTGATTCGCGGGTTCTTGATGAAGGCATAATACGACCTGTAGATGAGGGCGTAGGCGTCTAAAAGAAACAGTTTCTGCATAACTTTCTTAATTTTGAGTGTAAAATTACTAAAAATTATCCGAATTCGGATGTTTTTTAGTAATTTTGTATCGAAAATTAAGATCATGGATTACATATCAACCATCATTCAGCCCATTGAGGCAGACTTGGAGGAGTTTAAGCGACGCTTCCATAACTCACTGGCCCACACCAACGGACTGCTGCAGAGCGCACTCGACCATATCCGCAGCCGCTCCGGTAAGCAGATGCGACCGATGCTGACGCTGCTGACGGCCAAGAACTACGGACAGATCTCGGACGTCACGCACAATGCGACGGTGGCACTGGAACTGCTCCACACGGCCAGCCTCGTCCACGACGACGTGGTCGACGAGAGCAGCGAGCGCCGCGGACTGCCCTCGATGAATGCGGCCTATAACAACAAGGTGGCGGTGCTCGTGGGCGACTATGTGCTGTCGACGTGTCTGCTCAACGCCTCGATTGCCCGCAACCACCAGATCATGTACACGCTGTCGCAACTGGGCCAGACGCTGGCCGCAGGCGAGATTCTGCAGCTGCAGAACATCGAGAGCGACGTGCTGTCGGAGGACGTCTACTATCAGGTGATCCATCAGAAGACGGCAGCCCTCTTCGGCGCCTGCTCGGCGATAGGGGCGATGTCGGTGGATGCGCCGGAAAATGAGGTTGAGGCGGCCAAAAAGTTCGGCCACGACATCGGCATGATCTTCCAGATTCGCGACGATATCTTCGATTATTCCAATTCGCACGAGATCGGCAAGCCTACGGGCAACGACATGATTGAGGGCAAGCTGACCCTGCCGGCCATCTACGCCCTGAACCATACGGATTTCGAGCCGATGAAGGCGCTGGCGCGTAAGGTGAAGGCCCGCAGCATCAATCTCGATGAAATCGCTGTTTTAGTGGAGTTTACCAAACGCAACTGCGGCATCGAGTATGCCCAGCAGAAGATGGATGAGATAGCCCGCGACGCCCACCGATACATCGAGGACCACGTCAAGCCGGAACTGCAAGAGTCGTTCTCGGCCTACGTGGATTTCGTGATTCAGCGCCGCAGCTGACGGACGATAAAAATAAGGAAAAAATAGTGAGGAGTTTAGGATGCCAAACGGCCCTAAACTCCTCTTTTCTTTGATCAGAAGAACTTGGTCTCCTCGCCAATCACCTCGCTCAGCAGGAGGTTGGCCAGGCGGCTCGTGCCCAGACGGAGGTATTTGTTGGTGAGCCAGCGCTCGCCCAGGACCTCTTTCACGATGGTGTAGTAGATCAGTGCGTCCATGACGGAGTTAAGGCCGCCAGCGGGCTTAAAACCGATCATAATGCCCGTTTCATCGTAGTATTCCTTGATGGCCTGACACATGACGTAGGCTGCCTCGGGCGTGGCGGCCGGCTCCAGCTTTCCTGTAGACGTCTTGATGTAATCGGCTCCGGCATACATCGATAGAATCGAGGCTTTTTTGATGTTCGACGCCGTTTTCAGACAGCCCGTCTCGAGGATCACCTTCATGTCGTGGTCGCCACAGGCTTCCTTCTGCTGCTGGATCTCGTCGACGACGGTCTCGTAGTCGCCGGCCAGGAAGGCACCGACGGGCATGACGATGTCTATCTCCGTGGCGCCGTCCTTGATGGCCAGCTGGGTCTCGATGGTCTTAATCTCAATAAGGCTCTGCGACGAGGGGAACGAGCCGCTGACGCAGGCAATCTCGACGCCCTCCACCTCGAGCGTCTCGCTGACGGTGCGGGCGAAGCGGGGATAGACGCAGATGGTGGCCACGTGGGGCAGGGTGGGGTAGGCCTCCTCAAACTGGTTCACCTTCTCTGTAAAGGCGAGCACCGACTCGTCTGAGTCAGTGGTCTTTAGCGTGGTCAGCTCGACGCTGCCCATGAGGAATCGCTTCACCTCGGGCGTGTCGTTCTCGTGCACCTTCTCGGCGATGATGCGTTTCACGGCCTCGCGGACGTCCTCGTCCTTGACGTCGAGGTCATACTTACTCAGGGCCTGCTCGATGACGCTGACAGGCTTCTCGTGGTCATGGTGGTGATGCTCATGACCGCATTCGCAATGATCGTGATGTTCTGCCATAATGCTGTTGTTTTTTATGCTTTAAGTTTAGGGTTTGCGATGTGTCGCAGCGCGTCGCGCCGCGTCTTTTTCTCAAGGTTCTTGCGGAATTCTTCGGTCAGGTCGACACCCGTCTGGTTGGCCAGGCAGATGAGCACCCACAGCACGTCGGCCATCTCGTCGCCGAGGTTCTCCTTCTCGCCCGGCTTGAACGACTGGTCGCCGTATTTGCGGGCCATGATGCGGGCCAGCTCGCCCACCTCCTCGGTCAGGACGGCCATGTTGGTGAGCTCTGAGAAATAGCGCACGCCGTACTCGTGGATCCACTGGTCGACGGCCTCTTGGGCTTCTTTGATGGTCATGGGTTTATTCCTTGTTTTTAGTGTCCATACAGATGGTGACGGGGCCGTCGTTGACGAGCGCGACCTGCATGTAGGCGCCGAACTCGCCCGTGCCGCAGGGACGCCCCATTTCCTCGCTCAGACGGGCACAGAAATGCTCGTAGAGGGGCACGCTGATCTCATGGCGCGCAGCACGCAGCCAGGAGGGACGGTTGCCTTTTTTATAGCTCGCAAAGAGCGTGAACTGGCTGACGACTAAGGCCTGGCCGCCTACGTCCATGATGGAGCGGTTCATGACGCCGTCAGCGTCGTCGAAGACGCGCAGGTTGACAATCTTGCGGACGAGCCATTCCACGTCGTCCTGGGTGTCGTCCTCGCAGACACCGAGCAGGATGAGGAAGCCCGGTCCGATGGCAGATTTCTGCCTGCCGTCGATGCTGACCGAGGCCTCGGTAACTCTTTGAATAACAGTTCTCATAGTGCAAAGTTACGACTTTTTCCTGATTATTCCAAATCTTTATGGAAGTAATCGTAGATGATGCGGGCCTTAGAGGCTCCGACGATGTTGCTAAGTGCCTGAATATCAGCTTCTTTAATGCGTTTGACGCTCTTTAGGGCCACTATCAGCGCGTCCTTTGTCTTCGGACCGATGCCGCGGATCTCGTCGAGCTCGGAGTGGAGGGCGTGCTTGGAGCGTTTCTCGCGGTGGAAGGTGATGGCAAAGCGGTGCACCTCGTCCTGCAGCCGCGTCAGCACGTGGAAGAGCTCGGAGTCGGTCTTCAGGGCGACGGTCATCGGGGGGAAGCCGTAGAGCAGTTCGTTGGTGCGGTGGCGGTCGTTCTTGGCCAGTCCGGCGATGGGGATGTCGAGGTTGAGCTCGTCCTGGATGACCTCGCGGATGACCTCCATCTGGCCCTTTCCGCCGTCGGCCACGATGAGGTCGGGCAGGGCCTGATGTTCCTCCATGAGGCGGCTGTAGCGGCGGTGGACAACCTCCTTCATCGAGGCGTAATCGTCGGGTCCGACGACGGTCTTGATGTTGTAGCGCTTATAGTCCTGCTTCGATGGCTTCATCTTCTTGAAGACGACGCAGGCGGCCACAGCGTCGGTGCCGGAGATGTTGGAGTTGTCGAAACATTCTATCTGGTAGGGCAGTTTCGGCAGCCCCAATTTCTCCTGCAGCTCCTTCATCAGACGCACCTGTTTCTGCTCCGGATTGAGCTTCTCGGCCTGCTTCAGACGGTCGAACTTATACTGCTTTCCGTTCATTTCCGACAGCTCCAGGAGGGTTTTTTTGTCGCCTCGCTGGGGGATGGTGAACGTCACGCCGTCGAGCTCCATCTGGGGGTCGAAGGGCACGACGATCTCCTTCGAAGTGCTGTTGAATCGCGTCCGCATCTCGGCGATACCCAGCTGCAGCAGCTCCACCTCGCTCTCGTCCATTTTCTTCTTGAATTCAAAGGTGAACGACTGGTTGATGGCGCCGTTGGCCACGTGGATATAGTTGATGAAAGCAGTTTTTTCGTCGTTGGTGATCGTCAGCACGTCGACGTTGTCGATCGTATGGCTGACCACCTCGCTCTTGCTCACAAACGAGTCGATCAGTAGGTATTTGCGCTTGATCTCCTCGGCCTCCTCGAACCGCAGTTCCTCGGCCAGCTGCTGCATCTCGTCGCGCATGTCGCGGAGCACCTTGCGGGTGTTTCCTTTAAGGATCTCGCGGGCCTGGGCGATGTTCTTCTGATAGTCGTCGTAGAGCTGTTTTCCGACGCACGGGCCGCCGCAGTTCTTGATATGATATTCCAGGCAGACCTGATACTTCTTGGCCTCCACGCCCTCCCTTGTCATCGGCTGACGGCAGGTGCGGGGACGGTAGAGCTTGTTGATCAGTTCCAGGACGGCATACATCGACGAGATGTGGGAGTAGGGACCATAGTATGTGCCCCATTTCTTGTTGATGTTGCGGGTCTTGAAGATGCGGGGGAAGGGCTCGCTGGTGACGCAGATGGAAGGGTAGGTCTTGCCGTCCTTCAGCAGAACGTTGTAGCGCGGATTATACTTCTTGATGAGCGAATTTTCAAGCAGGAGGGCGTCCTCCTCCGTGTTGACGACGGTGTAGCTGATGTCGTGGATCTTCGAGACGAGCACCTTCGTCTTGAAACGGTCGACCTCCGTATGGAAATAGGAGGAGACGCGGGCCTTCAGGTTCTTGGCCTTGCCGACGTAGATGATGGTCCCCTCGGCGTCGTAGTATTGATAGCTGCCGGGCTTCTCCGGCAGACTTGCCACGATGCCCTTGAGGTAGGCTAGACGTTTTGTGTTTTCTTCTTTTGTCATTCGCTCAAAGACCTTTATTTACAATGGTTTTGAGGTTTTCTGTTTCACGTGAAACTAAACCGTAATCAGGGTCGTGATGTCCGTGCCGGGCTCGAAGGCGTCGCGTCCGTGGAGACCTTCGTCGGTGATCTCGATGATAAAGTTGACGTAGATGGCCTTGGGGTTGAACTTCTTGACAAGGTTGTAGGCGGCGCGCATGGTGCCGCCGGTGGCGAGGAGGTCGTCGTGGAGCAGGACGACGTCGTTCTCGTTGATGGCGTCCTGGTGGATCTCGATGGTGTCGGTGCCATATTCCTTGGTGTAGCTCTCCTGGACGGTGGCGGCGGGGAGCTTGCCGGGCTTGCGGCAGAGGACGACGCCGGCGCCGAGGCGGACGGCGAGTGCGGAGGCGATGACGAAGCCGCGGCTCTCGATGCCGACGATCTTGGTGATGCCTTTGTCCTTGTAGATGTCGTAGAGTTCGTCGACCATAATCTGCAGGCAGTCGTGGTTCTTGAAGAGGGTGGTGACGTCGCGGAAGTTGATGCCGGGCTGGGGGAAATCTGGGATGCAACGCAGATTGTCCATCAATACTTTGTTGTTCATTTTCAGTGGGTTATGTTAATGGTTGTTTGTTGTTTGTTTCACGTGGAACTTTGATCGTTGCGGCACTGCCGCAACGCACCGGACGGGAAGCGGCAGAGGGGGAGCCGAGGGCGAGAGAACGCCTCGAGGGAGGGAGCGAGGCGGGCGAGGCGGCGGGATGGGGCTCGGCTCGGGGCGGCTTTGTCAGCGGCCCATGAGGACGAGGAGGACGTTGATGTCGCTGGGGCTGACGCCGGGGATGCGGCTGGCTTGTGCGAGGGTGTCCGGATCGATGGCGGTGAGCTTCTGGCGGGCCTCGGTGGAGAGGGACTGCAGGCTGTTGTAGTCGAAGTGGCCCTTGATTCGGATGTTCTCGAGGCGGTGCATCTTGTCGGCGACGAGGCGCTCGCGAGCGATGTAACCTTTATATTTCATGCGTATCTCGGCTGCTTCGGCGATTTCCTCCTGGCGGTTCTCGGGGCGCTGGAGGACGTCGGAGAGCTCGGGGACGACGGTGGCGAGGTTGTGCAGGTTGAGCTGTGGACGGGCGACGAGGTCCTCGAGCTTCACGCCGAACTGGAGTGGGGTGGTGCCGAGTTGCTCGAGGCGGTCGTTGACGGCGCGCGGTTTGATGGCGTAGTTGCGGCAGAAATCCTCGATTTCTTCGATGTGGGTCTTTTTCTGCAGCCACCAGTCGTAGCGTTGGCGCGAGGCCAGTCCGAGGCGGTAGGCGCGCTCTGTCAGTCGGGCGTCGGCGTCGTCCTGTCGGAGGAGGATGCGATACTCGGCGCGGGAGGTGAACATGCGGTAGGGCTCGTCGACGCCCTTCGTGACGAGGTCGTCGATGAGTACGCCGATGTAGGATTCGTCGCGGTGCATGACGAAACCTGCGGTTCCACCGCATTTCAGGGCGGCGTTGATGCCGGCGACGAGGCCTTGTCCGGCGGCCTCCTCGTAGCCCGTCGTGCCGTTGACCTGGCCGGCCATGAAGAGGCCGTCGATGAGTTTGGACTCGAGGGTGTGGGTCAGCTGGGTTGGATCGAAGAAATCGTACTCTATGGCGTAGCCCGGGCGGTAGATCTTGACGTCGCGGAAGGCGGGAATCTGGCGTAGGGCGCTGAGCTGGACGTCCATGGGGAGGGAGGAAGAGAAGCCGTTGAGGTACATCTCGTTGGTGTCGGCGCCCTCGGGCTCGAGGAAGAGGGGGTGCTGGTCGCGGTCGGGGAAGGTGACGAGCTTGGTCTCGATGGAGGGGCAGTAGCGGGGGCCTATGCTCTGTATCTGGCCGTTGTAGAGGGGGGAGTCGGCGAGGCCAGAGCGGAGGATGGCGTGGACGGCGGCGTTGGTCGAGCAGGTGTAGCAGGGGAGCTGGGGGAGGGTGGGGGATGGTTGCGTTGACAACGCAACAGACCCGACGGAGGGGGAGAGGGGGGCGGCGGGGAGGTAGGAGAACATGTAGGGGCGGTGCTCACCGGGCTGGGGCTCCATTTCATCGAGGTGGACGGAGCGGCGGTCGATGCGGACGGGGGTGCCTGTCTTCATGCGGGCGGAGCGGATGCCGTGGCGGGTGATGCTCTCGGTGAATCCGGCGACGGCGGGCTCGGCGATGCGGCCGCCGGGGAGCATCGTGCGGCCGATGTGGAGGAGGCCGTTGAGGAAGGTGCCGGCGGTGACGACGACGCAGCGTGCATGGATCTCGGCGCCCCAGATGGTGCGGACGCCAAGGACCCGGGGGCTGGAGCTGGACGTTGCGGCAATGCCGCAACGCACCGGACGGGAGGCGGCGCCAGAGGCCTCAGGGGCTGCGCCAAAGGAGGGGCCGGCGGGGCCAGAGGGGGCCGCGCCTGCTGCGGGCTCTGTGAGGAGCTCGCAGGCCTGGTCCTGCCAGATGTCGAGGTTGGGGGTGGCGTCGAGGCGGGCGCGCCAGTTAGAGATGAAGCGGGCGCGGTCGCACTGGGCGCGGGGGCTCCACATGGCGGGGCCCTTGCCGATGTTGAGCATGCGGAACTGGAGGCAGGAGCGGTCGGTGACGAGGCCCATCTGTCCTCCGAGGGCGTCGATCTCGCGGACGATCTGTCCCTTTGCGATGCCGCCGACGGCCGGGTTGCACGACATCTGCGCAATCTTGTTCATGTCCATCGTCACGAGGAGGGTCTTGGCGCCCATATTGGCCGAGGCACACGCGGCCTCGCAGCCCGCGTGGCCACCCCCGATGACGACGACGTCGTATTTCAGAATCATTGTCGGATGAAATATTTCGTTTGCAAAATTACAAAAACTTTTCCGAACAGCGGCATGTTCTCCTTTTTTATTTGTAACTTTGCACGCTGAACTGCATGAAACTATATGTCAGCTAACCGCCTGCATCAGTCATTACTTTGGCTCGCCATCCTGTTGATGGCGAGCCTGCTGACATCGTGCCAACGCTCTGATACAGAATCGGTTAGTGAGCTTTTAATGAAAGGACGTCAGGCCTATTACGACAGCAATATCATCGATGCCCTCTACTACCTGCAGACCGCCATGACCGCCGCCCAAGCCGTCGGCGACGAGGAAGCCCACTTTGCGGCTGGTGTCTACATGGTGATGACCTACGAGCTGACCGGTCGCAGCGAGGATGCCTACAACTTGTTGAAGACGCTTAACTATCTGGAAACAAAGGATATAGAATCATACGCGTCGCAATATTACTACCGCATGAAGGCGCTTTTCCTGGCCAAGATCGACCATGACTATGCGGCGTCAGTCGACTGTTGTCGGCGCGTCATCGAACTGGACCGGCGGCTCTATCCGAACGACACGGCCTTTGTCTTCACCGAGCTGTCGAACCTCGGCGAGACCTACCTGATGGCCGGCGACTACGGCCACGTGGCCGAGACCGTCGACGAGATTGAGCGCACCATGCCCGCAGCCGAGGGCGTCTATCAGGCCGGCTACTGCTACCTCAAGAGCAGTCTGCTCTACCACCAGGGCGATTTAGATGCAGCTTACGCCGTGGCCCAGCGTGGGCTGCAGTATTGTCGCAAGCACGACGCTGCCGACAACGAGATCCTGCAACTGCGCCTGCTGTGCAGCATCGATAGCATGAACGACCATATCGCCGACTACATCGGCCATCGCAACCAGCTCGACAGTCTCACGGCGCAGCTGCGCGGCACGCAGGTGAACTATCAGATTGCCGCACTCAAGGGCAAGCAGCAGCTCGAGCAGAAGGAATACGAAAACCGTCGCAGCCGAACGCTCCACGTGGTCATCATTGTGGCCATGGTGCTCGTCATAGTGGCCCTTGCCGTCACCATCGGAGCCCTGCGCCGCAATGCCCGCACGCAGCGCCGCATGGCCGAGGTGGAGCGGCGTCGGCTGGATGCCGAGATAGCGCGCCAGCAGTTAGAGAAAGAGCTGCTCGACCTGAAGATGCGCCAGAACGCCGAGAAGCTCGACCAGGCCTATAAGAACAATGTGTCGATGAGCCAGCAGATTGTCGAGCTGGCCGACAACGCCGACGCGCTCAGCAAGCTGCACGCCTTAGAGGCCACCCTCCACGAGCAGCAGGCCGACTTCATGGAGCGCCTGCGCCAGCGCTTCCCGCGCCTGACTGACAACGACATCCGCCTGGCCGGTTTCATCCGCATGAACGTGAAGACGCAGACCATCGCCACCGCCCTGGGCATCTCGGCTGCCAGCATGAACACCGCTCGCTACCGCCTGCGCAAGAAGCTGGGCCTGCAGGCCGACGACGATTTGAAGCATTTCATCGATGCGCTCTGACGGTTAGCCTTTTTTAAGTCTTCTGTCTATATCTTTGTCTATATGGCTCGTTTTGCTGTGTCGATGAAACGGGCTACTTTTGTAGACAAAACAAAAATTAAAAGTCTGTAAAAGCAATGAGAACACTTATTACCATGATGATGGCCGCCGCAGGACTCAGCATGCCCCTGACGGCGACAGCCCAGTGGAACACCGACGACACACCGCGCTGCGTCGTCGATGCCAGTGGTCAGAGCGAGAACTATGCACGTGCACCGCAGGCCCGCCGCACGGCCGACGGGCGGACGTGGCTCTACTGGATGACGTGGGGCCGCAAGCAGATCGGCGACAACAGCTACACGGCCGTGCGCACCTACGTCCAGCTGCTCGATGCCGACGGCTGTGCGGTGTTCGACGAGCCCATCCTCGTCAACGACCACGCCACGCCCATGTGGTGGTCCGACCACAAACTGTGCGTGGCCTCCGACGGCAGTGCCATCGTCACCGTGGCCGACAGCCGTTGCGACGAGCCCTCGCTCGAGGCCGGCGGCAAGCCCAGCGGTTTCCAGGCCGCCATCTACAAGATCGACCAGGAGGGCAACTTCCTCTGGGGTCTCGACGGCATCACCTATCCGCAGTTCACCGGCACGCCCACGACCGACGCCTACGTGGTGGGCGACGATACCTATTTTATTTTCAAGACCAGCGACACGAAGTACATCCAGCGCATCAGTGCCGACGGTGACGAAGCCTGGGCCGAACCCCGCTTGTGGGAGTCAGAGAGCCTGAACATGCAGATCATACCCTCAGCCGACGACGATCTGCTCCTGTTCGACGACGGCCCTGAAGGAGCCCGCGTGCACCGCCTGAACCGCGACCTGGAGGAGGTCTGGGGCAGTCCGCTGACCTACGATCCCCACACGTCGGGCACCAAGTCGCAGAACCCCTACCGCCTGGCGAGCGACGGCGAGGGTGGGGCAGCCGTGGCCTACATGTACGACCAGACGAAGTCGGCCAGCAACATCCGCGTGCAGTATATCACCGCTGACGGCAGCACCAGCTTCGGCTTAGAGGGCCTCGACGCCTACGACGCCCCGGGCTACGACCATAATTATTGTAATATAGCCATGAACACCGAGACGGGCGAAATCCTCGTCGACTTCGAGTCGAAGCTCGACGTGGGCTACACCGTGATGCTCCAGAAGTTCAGCACCGACGGCGAGTATCTCTTCGACCCGCTGGCCCGCCAGATAGCCCTGAAGCCCCTCTCGAACAGCTACAGCTTCGGCCCCATCGGCAGCGGCGCCCTGCCCGGCGGCGACTGGATCGTGGCCTGGCGCGACGTCGAGGGCTACGTCCGCAACTCGATCGTCGTCAGCCGCTACAGCCGCGACGGCGAGCAGCTCTGGCAGCGCACCATCGGCAGCAACCTGAACCCCAACTCGACGACGCTCATCGTCGAGCCCGACGCCACCTATCTGTTCTATCGCGAGCTGAACGACGACCGCGAGCCGGGCATCAAGGCCCTCCGCATCTTCAATGAGCACGGCGACTTTGCCGACGCATCGCAGGGCATCGCCGAGCGCCCGTCCGCAGCGCCCCGCACCGTCGCTCGCTACACCCTGCAGGGCACCCGCGCCATGGGTCGCGCGCCGGGCCTGACCATCGAGTGCACGGCCGACGGACTGGTGCGCAAGTCATTACCAACCAGATAATCACAGAATTCAAGTTTCGCAAGTAAGAATGAACCACGGATTAAGCGGATTAAACGGATTTTTCCAAATATGAATTAAGCCGCAAACGGCAGATTTTACGGATTCCTACGCCGCAGGGAATCGCGGCTTGAGCCGCTGTAATCCAAAAGAATCTGCCGACAATGTAGAAAAATCCGTTTAATCCGTGGTAGAAAAGAATTTAAGAAAGTTGTATCATATAATCAAAAACCAAAAAAAGATGATGAAAAAGCTACTTATGATGGCAATCCTGTCGCTGACCATGACGGTTGGCGCACAGGCACAGGAAGAGGCACTCAGCATGCCCTTCGAGTATGAATTCGACAATGTCGACAGCATGGACGGCTGGACCCTCTACGGCGGACAGCTGACCGACGAGGGCGTCACGCTCACGGAGGACGAGGGCCACTGGCGGCTGCGCAAGGGCTACTTCGGCGGCTACGTGGTGCGCTACATGCCCGAGGACGAGGAGAGCTTCTCGTGGCTCATGACGCCCGTCGTCGACCTGGGCAGCAATCCCACGGCCGAGGTGGAGCTCAAGGCCCGCGTGATGCTCGACGAGGAGATAGATGCCGACTACTTCCGCCTCCACTTCGTCGTCGTGCCCGAGGATGCTGTGCCCACGCGTGAAAACATCGTGGCCACGCTGGAGGCCGACGACATGCCGGAAGTCGATGAAACCGTCGATTTCTCAGCAAAATTCAGCGGTTTCAGCGGTCGCGTGCGCATTGCCTTCTATGCCGAGGGTGAGGGCGAATGGCTGCCCTGGCTGACCATCGAGACGCTGAGTGCACAGCAGATGACGTCCACCGGCATCGACGGCATCGCCCGCCTGAACCCGACCGCCGCCGCCGTCTACAGCCTTGGCGGACAGCAGCTGTCGCGTCCCAGCCGTGGCATCGTCGTGGAGCGCCGCGCCGACGGCCGGATCATGAAGCGCCTCTCGCGATAGTCAGAACCACAATACCATGTAGCACACAGAACCGGATAAAATTATTTCAAGGGCTTTGAAATAGTGTTCAAAGGCACTGAACAGTATTTCAAAGCCCTTGGAAAAGTATTCACTGGCGGTGAAATAATTATATAAGTCATTTCAATAGATTTATATTTAGTCTAAATTTGGATGATTCCTGCAATTTTAAAGGCCATTTATTTGGCCGTCTCATATTTTTGTAGTAATTTTGTAGCCTAATATGTGTGTGCGTACCAATTTATAAGTATGCGCACGCGAACCCGT
>JAFUEP010000010.1 GCA_017470345.1 Prevotella sp. | reverse complement strand
GCTAGCCTGTCCAACTGGTAAGACTGCGCCAATGGGCTCAGGAACAAGGCTGCTGGTTTGAAGACCGCAGCCTTTTCGGCAGTTTCTTTGACCGCGGGTCTGAGAATGAGACTTATCTGACAGCCGACGGTAATGAAATCATAAAACTAAATGATTTCCGTTATTCAGACGACAATTTAACACCTTTCTTTGAGCGTATCAAGGCACACAATCAATACTTCCCTGATTGTGCTTATAAAATGATTGGCTTTGCCGAGAACAGAGACGGGAAGGTGTGTGCCGTACTGGTTCAGCCATATATTGATGATGCCCGCCTGGCTACGAAAGCGGAAATCCACGACGAGTTCCTCCGTTTAGGTTTCCATCCCGAAGACAACGGCGAATACTATACCAACGGCCAGCACGACATCTTCGACGCTGTTGCCGGCAACGTATTGGTAGGCGGCGACGGCAATTACTATTTCATCGATACCATCATCTATCCCTCCGATACTGGCGGCTATGACCTGTATCGCAGCCTCTCGCCGCGATTCTCTGGCGAGGGCGTCTAAAAATCATACGCCCGACTGTCTAATTTTTAGACAATCTGCATCCGCCAGGGCCTCGGGCCTTGGCGGATTCGTTTTAATGCCGTACTTTTGCAGCAGAAATAAATAAGAATCGTATGAAGACTATCATCAGAAACTTTACATCCATGTTCCGCAAGTTTGTGTCGGCAAACCTGCTGAATCTGCTGGGCCTGAGCCTGGCTTTCGCCTCGTTCTTTGTCATCATGACGCAGGTCAGCTACGACCTGGGCTACAACAAGAGTTTTGCGGAGCACGAGAGGCTGTTCCGCCTGACCATGAAGTTAGGGCCTGGCATGGAGGACTATGGCGTCACGCTGCCCCGTCCGCTGGTGGAGCAGTTGGCGGCAGCATCGCCGCATATCAAGGGCTATGGCATCGAGCAGGGCTGGACCCTCTTCGACCAGTATATGGTGGACGATCAGGAGTATTCGCTGAATCTGGTGTGTGGCATTCACGACTTTATGAGCGTGTTCAAGCCGACCGTCATCTGCGGCGACTTGAAGGGCTTGAACCAGTTGGACAATATCGTGCTGCCCCGTTCGGAGGCCATGCGCATCTTTGGCACTGCCAATGCAGCAGGCAAGACCCTGAAATACAAATGGGTGGAGGATTGGATCTTCAATGTGTGTGCCGTGATAGAAGACTATCCGGAAAACAACTTTCTGCATGGCATCAGCTTCAGGGGGCTCAATGACAATGAAGGCAACTACCAGAACTGGAACTATCAGGCTTATATCCGTGTGGACGATACAGCCAACCTGCCGAACGTGATTACCGCCATGCGCCAGAAAGCCGTCGAGCTGTTCAAGAATGACCTCAACATGACAACCCAGCAAGAGGAGGAAGCCCTGCAAGTGGTGTTGACGCCGATTGCCGACACCCATTTCGCGAAAGACCTCAGCAAGGATTCGCCCAACATCAAGTCGGTCAGCAGGAGTTCCGTCTATCTGCTCATCTGCTTCTCGCTGCTGATCGTCGTGATTGCCGCGGTCAACTTCATGAACTTCACCCTGGCCGAGACACCGCTGCGCATCCGCAGCATCAACACGCAGAAAGTGTTGGGCGCATCTACGGCCAGTCTGCGCGGCAGTCTGCTGGCCGAGGCCGTCATCATCAGTCTGCTGGCATTCATGGGGGCGATGGCGATGGTCTATATGGCTCACGACTTAGGCTTGCAGGAACTGGTACAGGGCAGCATCCTGTTGCAGGATAACCTGTGGCTGGCAGGCGTCACCCTGCTTATCAGCATCGTGGTGGGACTGTTGGCCGGGGCCTATCCGTCGTACTACGTCACGTCCTTCCCGCCGGCCTTGGTGCTGAAGGGCTCGTTCGGCCTGTCGCCCAAGGGTCGCGTTCTGCGCACCTCGCTGATCTGCCTGCAGTTCGTCGTGTCGTTCATGCTGGTCATTGGTGTGGGCATCATGTACCTGCAGAGCTACCTCATCTTCCACACCGACTACGGCTTCGACAAGGACGAGGTGATGGTGGTGCCGACGGCGCCCGACACGCGCAATCATGCCGATGCCATCGATGCCGACCTGCGCAAGATTCCCGGCATCGAGGGGGCCTGCCTGGCCCAGAGCGTCTTGGGCAGCAGCGACCGCTATCAGACGTGGGGCAGGGGCGAGGGCGACAAGCATATGACGTTCACCTGCATCTTCGTCGACTGGCGATTCCTCAGCGTGATGGGCATCGACATCGTGGAGGGCCGCAATTTCCGCCAGACTGATGGCGACGTGTATATCTTCAACGAGTCGGCCAAGAAGAAATATCCCTGGCTCGCCGTCGATAAGCCCATCAACGACGAAGACATGCCCGTCGTCGGCTTCTGCGAGGACATCAAGTATAGCACCCTGCGCATAGACGACAGCCAGCAGCCCATAGCCTTCTTGGTGCCCAGTCCTGACGGCTACTACTCGAAGGAAGGTTTCTGGCGCAACCGCCTCTTAGTGCGTGTGGCAAAAGGCATGGATAAGCGCGAGGCCAAAGAGAAAGTGTTGGACGTGGTGCTGAAATACGAGCACGACAACGAGCTTGAAGTCGGTGACCTGCGCTACGTGGACGATGTGCTGGAGAAATCGTACCATCAGGAAAGGCTCTTCACCCAGCAGATTCTGTTGTTCTCGCTGCTGGCCATCCTCATCAGCATCATCGGCGTGTTTGGCCTGACGATGTTCGAGAGCGAGTATCGCCGCAAGGAGATTGGCATCCGCAAGGTGTTCGGCAGCTCTACGAAGGAGATCCTGATGATGTTCTGGCGGCGATACCTCTACATCCTGCTGGGCTGCTTCGTGGTGGCGGCTCCCATTGGCTACCTGGTGGGCCGGCACTGGCTCGAAGGGTTCGCCGTCCGCGCCGCCATCTCGCCCCTGCTGTTCGTCATGTCCTTCCTGCTCATCGCGCTGATCACCATGCTGACCGTGACTTACCAGAGTTGGAAGAATGCCAACGAAAACCCCATCAACAGCATCAAGACGGAGTAACACAATCGTGGAACCATGGGGTGTTATGTTGATGACAGCAGTGCCAGCCGTGAGGCCGGCACTGCTTCAACGACGTGCCTGCCGCTCAAAATCTTGCTCATTTTGGTTCATTGTCTCAATGCATTTGTTCGACATTTGTCCTTTAGTCGCTGCAAAGGTACGATTTGCTACACGAAAAAGCGAAAAATATTTCATCATTCAAGGAAATATTGTACCTTTGCCCCCAAAAGATAATCTGTAGCAATCATGACAGAGATTCACAAACAATACAGACAGGCTCTGACTCCAAGGGAACTTTACGCCGAGCGCATCACGACGCTGACGGAGGAGATACGGCAGCTGAACAGGCATAACCGGCTGGTGGTGGTGCTGGAGTTATCGGCTATTGCCTTGGCTGTTGGTTGCGTCGTGGCTTATACGATGTGGAGCAATGTGGCGGCGCTGGTGGTGGCGGTATTGTTCATAGCTACTTATGTGGCCATACGTTGGCGAGACAGTAGGAACAGCCAGATGGCGGAAGAGAAGGAGAGCCTGCGCAGCGTCTATCAGAAGGAACTGAACTATCTCGACGGCGATTTCTCCGGTTTTGCGTCGGGAGAGCAATACGTGAATCCCCGTCATGCGTTCACGCTCGACCTCGACATCTTCGGGCCGCAGTCGCTCTTCCACCGCATCAACCGCACCGTCACTACCGGCGGCAGCGATTTCCTGGCGAGGGAACTGGCTGAGACGCGGGTGAGAACCATTGACGAGATAGATGCGCGACGCGAGGCCATCCGCGAGCTGTCGGAAAAAGAACCCTTGCGAACGACATTCATGGCCCAAGGCCGTGGACGGCAGATTAACACGGCCGACATTCTGGAAGCCCTGCATGAGGTACAGCAGTTAAAAATCTCTCGCCTTGCCGCCCATCGGCTCACTCATATTGCAGCCATTGGAAGCATCATCGTATTCTATGGACTCCTGGCCGGAGCCATCTTTGGGCCTTTGTCAGGAACATTCCCCATGCTCTGGGTGCTACTGCAGATTCTGGCGGTCTATCTGCTTTTCGGCCGAACGTTGAAACGTATCAATCAGAGCATCAACATCATCCTGCCGCGACTGAGTACCTACGTCAACATGATCATGCTGATTGTGACCGCCGACCTGAAGAGCCGTGAGGGGCGCGACATCATCAGCCATTTGTCGGCCGACAAGCAGGACGCCCTGAAGTCCTTCCGACTGCTGAAGGGCATCATCAACGCCCTCGACCAGCGCAACGAGATTTGGGTGCCCATCTCCAATGCCCTCTATCTGGCCGACTACTTCATCGTGCGCCGCTTCCTGCTTTGGCAAGACCGCTATATGGGGCATATCGATGAGTGGATTACGGCCGTGAGCCATTTCGATGCGCTGGTGTCGATGGCCACGTTCCGCTACAACGAACCGGCGGCAACGGACGCCGAACTGGTGGATGCCGACGAGGTGGTCTACGAGGCGCGCGGGCTCTATCATCCGTTCCTCGGCGCGAAGGCCGTGCGCAACGACTTCACGATTGCTGACCAGCACTACTACATCATCACCGGCGCGAACATGGCGGGCAAGAGCACCTTCCTCCGCTCCGTCGGCATCAACTACGTGTTGGCCACTTGCGGCATGCCCGTCTTTGCCGACAGCCTACGCCTCTCGCTCTTCTCACTGTTCAGCAGCATGCGCACCACCGACGACCTTGCCCACGGCATCAGCTACTTCAACGCCGAACTGCTACGGCTGCAACAGCTCATCGAGACCTGCCGACAGAACCGCCACACGCTCATCATCCTCGACGAAATACTGAAGGGCACCAACTCGCTCGACAAGCTCAACGGCTCGCGCCTGTTCCTCCAGTCCGTCGCGTCGCTCCCCATCACGGGTATCATCGCCACCCACGACCTCGAGCTCTCGAAGATGCAGGAGCAGTATCCCTCCCGCTTCCACAACTATTGCTTCGAGATTAAGCTCTCCGACGAAATCACCTACACCTATCGCCTCACCGAGGGCGTGGCCCGCAATCAGAACGCCACCTATCTGCTGAAGAATATTTTGAAGTCAACATTAAGCTGAAACGTCAAAGGGTATTCCGTCAAATTTCCTTTCCGACGTCACCTTTTGTCTTTCTGAACTGTTATTATAGTGAATCGGTTCAAGAAAACAAAAGTATAACAATAAAAACAAGAAAGAATTATGAAAGAATTAGTTGCCATCTTAATACCTATTGCCTGTGGATGCGTGCTGCCCATTATGATCGTGTGGCTTAACATCCGCAAGAAGATAAACGAGACTAACCAGCGCACACAGATTGTGCTGGCCGCCATCGAGAAGAACCCCGATATGGACATCGAGGAACTGATGAAGAAGATTTCGCCCAAGAAGAAACTGCTGAAGGAGAAACTGCTGGCAAAGCTACAGTGGGGATGCTTCACGACGCTACTTGGTCTCGGATTTACCATTGTTGGATTATGTCTTGACTACAGGGGTGGGATGGAACCCGAAGATCTCGAAATGTGCTACTTAGTAGGCGGCATCCTTTCGGCTATTGGCATAGCGTTCCTCATCAGCTATTATGTAGGCAAGCGGATGCTCGCCAAGGAGATGGAGGCAGAGGAGCAGTTACTGGTAATGCAAGCCGAGAACAAGTGACACGCGAGCAGTTCATCACCCTGGTAAAGCGTGAGCAGGAGGCCCTTCGCGGCTTCCTGCTCGCCCTCTGTTGCGGCAACAAGAGCGATGCCGACGACCTGGCGCAGGACGCGCTGGTGAAGGCTTACCTCTCGTCGGCAGGCTATCAGGACCGAGGGCGCTTCCGCTCGTGGCTCTTCAAGATTGCCCACAACACGTTCCTCAACCACAGGGCAAGCCTGCGCACGGTCGCGACGCTCGACGAGGCACGGACGCTCACGAGCCCCAATGCCGCTGACAGCAGTTTTGAGCACCAGAGCCTCTACCTTGCCCTGCGCACCCTGCCGCCCAAAGAGCGGTCGGCCATCACACTCTACTATCTCAGCGGCTACGACATCAAGGAGATAGCCGCCATCACCGACACCTCGGAGGATGCCGTGAAGAAGCAACTCTCGCGGGGCCGTGACAAACTGAAAGAAAGACTGAAGTTATGAGTAAACAGCAAGGAGATACTGAAGTTATGACAAAAGACAAAGCCCTTGAGGAACTTTTCCTCGCCCAGCAACCCCACTTCGACGACCAGGCCGACTTCATGGCCACACTCACCCGCCGCCTCGATGCCGTGGAATATGTCCGCCAGCATCAGGAGGCCACGCTTCGCCGCTACAAACTGGCAATGGTCGCCGCCTTTGTCGTGGGCCTCGTCAGCGGAGCCGTCACCCTGGCTTTCGTCCTGTCGATGCCTGCCGACGTGCCCCTGTTCACCGTCCGTGTCCAGTCGGGGCTCTTGCTGTGGCTCGCCCAGAACTCCCGCCTCCTCTCGGCCACCGTCCTCGCCCTGCTGCTGAGCCTCGGCACGATGAGCATCATCCACAACGTCCACGACATCCTGCGCATGCGCCGCGCCATTTCGTCTGAATACACATTTTTATAACGACCCAAAAGACGAAAGCAGTGCCAGACGACCTTGAAGTGACAGACCTGTAAACGACAGCCGGACAAGCCTCAGTGTCTAAAAATCATACGCCTCACTGTCTAATTTTTAGACAATCATCATCCGCCAGGGCCGAAAACCTTGGCGGATTCGTTTTATTGGCGTAACTTTGCAAAAGAAAAAAAAGAACGAACGGATGAAGAACTGTAGCAGAGGCCAAGGAGCCTTGATCAAAGTTGTCTCGCTGGCCATCGGACTGACCGTCGGGCTGGTGCTGATAGCCCGCGTGGAGCTGAACCGCAACTACGACCGCTGCATCGTCAGCAAGGAACGTGTGTATCAGGTCAGCGAGTTGTTCCAGAAGACGGGCGAGGACCCCGCTGAGTATGAGAACACGCCCGGCGGAGCCATCCCTGCCATGTGCCGCTACATCCCTGAGATAGAGGTGGGCACACGATGGACGTACCAATTCACCGACGAGAAACTGACGACCGAGGATGGCACGCACCATGACTTTGAGCACACGGTGTTTGCCGACTCCTGCTTCTTCGATGTCTTTGGCACAAAGATACTGCAGGGAGATGCCAAGACGATTCTGAGCACTCCCGGCCAATGTCTGGTCAGCAGGCGGCTGTATGACAAGATCGGTGGCGATGCCGCAGGCAAGACCTTCCGCTTCATGGCTGCTCCCGACAAGCCGATGACCATAGGCGGCGTGTTTGAGGACTACGACGAGAACACATCGTTCCGCCAACTGGACATCATCATGTCGATGCCCTCTGTCGGCATCTATTCCTACGACGGCACGGCCAACCTGATGGGCAACGACCGCTATCACTCCTTCGTCCGTCTGCGCACTGATGCCGACATGGCGAAAGTGACTGCAGGGATGAACAAGATGCTGAAGGAGCTGATACCTTGGGACGATGTGAAAGCCGCAGGCATCAAGGACTATGGGTTCACGCTGAAAGCCGTCAGCGGTAGCCACATGCAAAAGAAAACGGTCAGGACGACATGCATCATTCTGTCCGTCGTCGCTTTCGTCATGCTCTTCACGGCGGTGATGAACTACATCCTCGTGGTCATCAGCACGATGGTGAGCCGCGCCCGCCAAGTGGCACTGCGCAAGGTGCTGGGAGCCCCACGCCGTGAGTTCTATCTGACGACACTCCGAGAGGCTGCCGTGCATCTGCTGACGGCGCTGGCCGTGATGGCCCTGCTGCTATGGGCTGGCCAGGACTGGGTGCGCGACCTCTTGGGCGTCAGCGTCACGACGCTCTTCTCGTCGCAGACCTGCCTGGTGCTGACGGTCGTCTGCCTCGTCGTGCTGATCTGTTGCGGACTGCTGCCTGGATATATCTACTCGCGCATCCCGATGACCTATGCCTACCGCCTGTATTCGGAGAGCAAACGCATCTGGAAGCTGTCGCTGCTGGCCTTCCAGTTTGTGCTGTGCACCATGCTGCTGTGCATCCTCAGCACCATCTACCGCCAGTACGACTACATGCTTGGTCGCGACCTGGGCTATGAGTATAAGGATGTGGTCTATATCGAGATCGCCAATCCCTCTGACTCCACCTTCACGCTGGCCCGCGAGATAGAGAAGCTGCCATGCGTGGAGAGCACGAGTGCCGCCTATTCGCTTTGGTCCAACAAGCAGAGCGGCAACAATGTGCTGCTGCCCGGCAAGACGGAACAGCTGTTCAATTTCTCCTGCCTGTATTGGGCTGAGTCGAGCATCGTCCAGACCATGGGACTGACGGTGACACAAGGCAGCGTGCCCACGCGCATCGACCACCCGGGATGGGGAGGCGAGGCCATCGTCGACGAGCGCTTTGCCGAGAAGCTCAGACAGCATACGGGCTGGAGCGACGTCGTGGGGCGAGTCATCTATAGCACAGAGTTTGGCGACCAGCTGCCAATCACGATCAAGGCTGTAGTGAAAAACTTCACCATCGGTTCGCTCGTAGATACGGAGGAGCGTCCCGCGATGATGATCAACGGAAACATCTACGCCAACTTTATCTTGGTTAAGCTCAATGCACTCACGCCAGAGAACATGCTCGCCGTCCAGCAGACATGCGACAAGCTCTACCCGGATGCGGAATTGAGCGTGAAACGCTATAAGGACGAACTGGCCGACCATTACGCGCAGGCCAAGCACACCCGCGACCTGATCATGATAGGTTGCTTAGCCTCACTGCTCATTACCCTCATCGGACTCATCGGCTATGTGCGCGACGAGGTGCAGCGCCGCTCGCGCGAGCTGGCCATCCGCAAGGTGATGGGGGCCGGCGTCAGCGAACTGCAGGGGCTCTTCCTGCGGAGCATCGCGCTGATAGCCCTGCCGTCGGTCATCGCAGGCGTCGCCCTGGGCTGGCACTTCAGCCGCATGCTCATGGAGCAGTTTGCCGAGAAGGTGCAGCTCTCATGGCCCGTCTTCGCCGTCTGTGCGCTCTTCGTGCTGCTCATCATTGCCGCCATCGTGCTGATGCAGACCTATCGCGTGGCCACAAGCAATCCCGTGAATTATCTCAAGACAGAATAAGGGGCCCCACCCCCGGCCCCTCCCGAGGGAGGGGAGTGGTTAGCTGGCAAAACATAATAATAATATAAACAATTATAATTAAAAAAATGACCCTGTAAGCCTACCGGTAGAACTATTCACTCCCCTCCATTTAGGGAGGGGCTGGGGGTGGGTCCGATCATTATGATTAAACTTGAAAACATTCAGAAGGTGTTCCGCACGGAGGAGGTGGAGACCGTGGCACTGGGCGGCGTGTCGCTCGAAGTGAACAAAGGAGAGTTCGTGGCCATCATGGGGCCGTCGGGCTGTGGTAAGTCAACCTTATTGAACATCCTGGGCCTGCTCGACAATCCCACCAGCGGCCAATACTGGCTCGACGGCCAGGAGGTTGGCACACTGAAGGAGAGCCAGCGCACGGCAGTGCGCAAGGGCCAGATCGGCTTCGTGTTCCAGAGTTTCAACCTCATCGACGAGCTCAATGTCGAGGAGAATGTGGAGCTGCCGCTGACCTACCTGGGCGTGCCGAAGAAGGAGCGCCGCGCGAGGGTGGAGGAGGTGCTGCGCCGCATGGCCATCTCGCACCGCGCCCACCACTTCCCCCAGCAGCTAAGCGGCGGACAGCAGCAGCGCGTGGCCATCGCACGTGCCGTGGTGATGAATCCGAAACTGATCCTGGCGGACGAGCCGACGGGTAACCTCGACTCGAAGAATGGTCTGGAGGTGATGCACCTGCTCACCCAGCTGAACCAGGACGGCACCACCGTCGTGATGGTGACTCACTCGGAGCGCGACGCCGGCTACGCCCAGCGCATCATCAACCTGTTCGACGGTCAGGTGGTGCCCGAGGTGCAACTCTGACGCCGTCAGTAGTTGTCGAGCATCTCCTGATGACGCTGGCGGCGCCGCTCCTTGCGGCTGGGGCGGTCCTTCTTGAACAGATAGCCTAGGAAGCCGAGCAGGTTGAAGCCCTGCTGGACGGGCTGCTGCAGCTGCAGCTCCGTCTTGTCGAGGCGGAAGCTCTGGTTGATGTCCTTGCGCTTGCCCCACACCTCCACCTCGCCGAGCATATTCTGGGAAGGGAGAAGCGCGATGGTGTCGGTGAGTTCGTCGAGACTGACAGAGTGCTTCTCAAAGCCGGGGTGGGCAAAGCTGACCACGGCGAAGCTGTCGCAGAGGGTGAAGGAGCCGTCCCATGCGGTGACGACCGACTCGCCCCCGTCAGTATAGACAATGATGTCGCACTGGGGGACGCCGGTCTCCATATTCACCACGACGCCACGCCGCTGAGCACTCAGCTGAAGGCTGGCCGTGATTAGCAAGACAAGAATGTGGGCTCTGCGATTCATCGCTGCAAAAATAGCGATAATCAGCAGAACCCACAAATCTTTTTAGACACGTTAGGAGGATTTAACCCCATGAAACGATGGTTAAGTTTATTTCATGTAGTGACAAGCCCCTGTTCAGCGTCAGAAATATTTACAATCGCAATTTCCCGTCCAAAGAAACGGTGCTTTTTGGGTGAAGAAGCGGTGCTTTTCGACTCAAAAAGCACCGCTTCTTTCATCGAAAAGCACCGCTTCTCTGATGCCATTCCACAAACACGCTGATTGACAGGCGGTTAGCAAATGGGGGAGAAATATTGCGAAATTTTATTACAATAAAGCCCGATTTAGTCTGCCTTCTTAGCCCGGCTGCGCACCTTGAAGTGGTCGAAGCCCTCGCCATAGACGCCGATGACGGCGCTCTGCGAGACGAAGGCGTGAGGGTCGACCTCGTTGATGAGCTGGAAGATGAGGTTGCTCTGGCGGCGCTTGCAGAGCACGAAGAGCATCTTCACGTCGTGGCCGGAGTAGAAGCCGGTGGCGTCGATGACGGTGCAGCCGCGATGGCCCTCCTCGTTGACGCGGTGGCCTATCTCCTGCCAGCGGTCGCTGATGATGAAGAACTGAACGGAGCGGCGCATCGAGTTGACCACCTGGTCGATGCAGAAGGCCGTGACGTAGAGCACGACGTAGCCATAGAGCACCTTCTCGAAGTCGCGCAGCACGAAGTAGCTGCACGAGATGATGACGATGTCGCAGATCATGATGACGCGTCCGAGCGACACGTCGCGATACTTGTTGATGATGGCGGCCAGGATGTCGGTGCCGCCCGTGGAGCCGTTGCTGGCCAGCCCCAGGCCCACGCCGCCGCCGCAGAAGACGCCGCCGATGATGGCGGCCATGAAGGGCTGGTCGGCCAGCAGGTGGGCGTCAGCGTAGGAGGCCGTCAGCGAAAGGGCCACGGTGAGCACGGAGACGGCATAGATGGTCTTCACGCAGAACTTCCACCCCAGGATGCAGAGGGCGAAGAGCAGCAGGACGGCATTGATGCCGAAATAGGATATCTGGATGGGGAATCCCGTGGCCCAGTAGAGGATAGAGGTCAGACCGGCCAGTCCGCCCGTAGTGATATTGTTAGGCAGCAGGAAGACGTTCCAGCCGATGCAATAGCTCATCATGGCGATGGCAATCATCACATAGTCGCGTGAGGCATGCCAGAGTGATTTCTTCGTTGGTCTTTGCATATATTCTTCGTCGTTTTTTTCGTAACCAGTGTGCAAAGGTACTAAATAATTCCTAATTCATAGGTCTTTATTCGATTTTTTTTCGTACTTTTGCACTCCATAACCGTAATCTCCACTTTATAAAGAGAATCATGAAGAAACTATATATCGAGACCTACGGCTGCCAGATGAACGTGGCCGACTCGGAGGTGGTGGCCTCGGTGATGAAGATGGCCGGTTACGAGACGACCGACGCCATCGACGAGGCCGACTGCGTGCTGCTCAACACGTGCTCCGTGCGCGACAATGCCGAGCAGAAGATCTATCACCGGCTGGAAGCCCTGGGCGCCATGCGGCGGCAGCGCGACGGCAGACTCATCGTCGGCGTGCTGGGCTGCATGGCCGAGCGCGTCCGCGACGAGCTGCTCAACCGATGGGACGCCGACCTCGTGGCGGGTCCTGACGCCTACCTCGCGCTGCCCGACCTCGTGGCGCAGTGCGAGCTGGGCCATAAGGCCATCAACGTGGAACTGTCGACGACGGAGACCTATCGCGACGTCGTGCCCCAGCGCATCGGCCTGGGCCACAAGATCGGCGGCTTCGTGAGCATCATGCGCGGCTGCAACAACTTCTGCCACTACTGCATCGTGCCCTACACCCGAGGCCGGGAGCGCTCACGCGACGTGGAGAGCATCCTGCGCGAGGTGCGCGACCTCCGGGACCGCGGATTCAAGGAGGTGACGCTGCTGGGGCAGAATGTCAACAGCTATGCCTACCCCCTGCCCCTCCCCAAGGGAGGGGAGCATAGTTACCTTCAAGGGCAAAGTCTATCTGATTTCCCCTCCCTTGGGGAGGGGCAGGGGGTGGGCTTCCCTACACTTCTTCGTTTGGTGGCCGAGGCTGCGCCCGAGATGCGCATCCGCTTCACCACAAGCCACCCTAAGGACATGTCGGACGAGACGCTACGCGTCATCGCCGAGATGCCCAACGTCTGCCGCCACATCCACCTGCCCGTGCAGTCGGGCTCAGACCGCATCCTGAAGCTGATGAACCGCAAATATACGCGTGAGTGGTACATGGACCGCGTCCGGGCCATCCGCCGCATCATTCCCGACTGCGGCCTGTCGACCGACATCTTCGTCGGCTACCACTCGGAGACGGAGGAGGACCACCAGCTGTCGCTCTCGCTGATGCGCGAGGTAGGCTACGACTCGGCCTTCATGTTCAAATACTCGGAGCGGCCCGGCACCTATGCGTCGAAGCACCTGCCCGACGACGTGCCCGAGGAGGTGAAGCTGCGCCGGCTGAACGAGCTCATCCAGCTGCAGACCGAGATCTCAGCCCAGCAGAACCGCAAGGACGAGGGCAAGGAGTTCGACGTGCTCGTCGAGGGCTTCTCGAAGCGCTCGCGCAGTCAGCTCTGCGGCCGCACGGAGCAGAACAAGATGGTCGTCTTCAACAAGGGCACCCACCACATCGGCGAGACCGTCCGCGTGCGCATCACGGGGTCGACCAGCGCCACGCTCCTGGGGACCGAAGTCGTCTGAGGATGATTCTTTTTTTCTAAGTATTATTCTTATATTCTAAGGATCATGGGATTAAAGGATTAAAAGCACAATGGACAGAGACTACACATATAGGATTCTGGGATGTGTCTATGAGGTCTACAATCAGTTGGGGCCCGGACTCTTGGAAAGCATCTACGAATCTGCTATGATTCACGAACTGCGCAGTAATGGATTTGAAGTAAGGAATCAGGTCCAAGTGCCTGTCTATTATAAAGGTGAGCTCATCAACCACGACCTACGTCTGGACTTGATTATTGACGGCAGACTGATACTGGAACTGAAATCCGTCGTAGACTACCGCAAGCTCTTTGAAAAGCAGCTTTTCACTTATCTGCGCCTCATGAACTGCGAATTGGGTTATGTCATCAACTTCAACACCGACGACATCCGCAACAGTATTCACCCTGTCGTAAACACCCGATACAAGAGAATCCCATGATCCCATGAGGATATAATAAAGACTTTGAATAATTCCCAGAATCCCAAAATCCTTAGAATAAAAACAATCCTTAGAATAAAAAATCCGTAGAATAAAGATAATCCCAATATCCTTAGAAACAGAATGAAAGAATTCCTCAGAGTGCTCAAGCGGTTTGTGCCGCCATATAAGAAATACCTGGTGCTGTCGGTAGTGTTCAACTTGCTGTCGGCCGTGCTCAATATCTTCTCGTTTGCCGCACTCATTCCCATCCTGCAGATCCTCTTCCAGACGGGCGACGCCGAGGCGGCCACTGCATGGATGGCATGGGACTGGGGCAACGTGCAGACGGTGCTGATGAACAACCTGAACTACAGCGTCAACCTGCTCATCGACCGCTTCGGACAGACGACGACGCTGCTCTTCATCGGGCTCTTCCTGGCCGTGACCACCGCACTGAAGACCAGCGCCTACTTCGCCTCGGCTGCCACCATCGTGCCCATCCGGACGGGCGTCGTGCGCGACATCCGCAACCAGCTCTACCAGAAGATCACGTCGCTGCCACTGGGCTTCTTCACCGAAGAGCGCAAGGGCGACATCATCGCCCGCATGAGCGGCGACGTGCAGGAGGTGGAGTCGTCGATCATGGCGTCGCTCGAGATGCTCTTCAAGAATCCCATCCTCATCGTCGTCTACTTCACCACGCTGCTCTTCGTCTCATGGCAGCTGACGCTCTTCACCATCATCTTCGTCCCCCTCTTCGGATGGTTCATGGGCATGGTGGGGCGCCGCCTGAAGCAGAAGAGCATCAAGGCGCAGGCCCTCTGGAGCGACACGATGAGCCAGGTGGAGGAGACGCTCGGCGGACTGCGCATCATCAAGGCCTTCTGCGCTGAGGAGAAGATGAACGAGCGCTTCGACCGCATCAACACGCAATACCGCACGGACATCATGCGCGTCAACATCCGGCAGGCGTCGGCTCACCCCATGTCGGAATTTCTCGGCACGGTGATGATCATCATCGTGCTGTGGTTCGGCGGCATCCTGGTGCTCAACAACCGCGCCATCACGGGCCCCACCTTCATCTATTACATGGTGATCCTCTACTCGATCATCCAGCCGCTGAAGGACTTCTCGAAAGCCGGCTACAACATCCCCAAGGGCCTGGCCTCGATGGAGCGCATCGACAAGATCCTGATGGCCGAGAACAATATCCGCGAGGCCGAGAGCCCGGTCGAGATCAGCAGCTTCGAGCATCAGATTGAGCTGCGAGGCGTCAGCTTCAAGTATGGCGAGCAGTGGGTGCTGCGCGACATCAACCTCACGATTCCGCGCGGAAAGACCATCGCGCTCGTCGGGCAGTCGGGCTCCGGCAAGTCGACGCTCGTCGACCTCATTCCCCGCTACTACGACGTGCAGGAGGGCGAGGTGCTCATCGACGGCATCAACGTGCGCGACCTGGGGCTCCACGACCTGCGCAGCCTCATCGGCAACGTCAACCAGGAGGCCATCCTCTTCAACGACTCGTTCCGCAACAACATCGCCTTCGGCGTGGACAATGCCACTGACCAGCAGATAGCCGACGCCGCACGCATCGCCAATGCCTACGACTTCATCATGGCGTCGGAGCACGGATTCGACACCAACATCGGCGACCGCGGATCGCGACTCTCCGGCGGACAGCGCCAGCGCGTCTCCATCGCCCGTGCCATCCTGAAAAACCCGCCCATCCTGATCCTCGACGAGGCCACGTCGGCCCTCGACACGGAGAGCGAGCGACTGGTGCAGCAGGCCCTGGAGCGACTCATGAAGACGCGGACGACCATCGCCATCGCCCACCGCCTCTCGACCATCCATAATGCCGACGAGATCTGCGTGCTCCACGAGGGCCGCATCGTCGAGCGCGGCTCCCACGACGAACTCATAGCCCTCGACGGCTACTACAAGCGGCTCAACGACATGCAACAAGTGTGAGGAAAATCAAATACGGAGGAAATTGATACAACGGTTGTCATATCTCATAAGGTTCTACCTGCTGACGGTCTTACTGTTCGTCGCAGCCAAGGTGGTCTTCATGCTCGCCTGTCATGAAGCCACGCCCGTGCTGACCATTGCCGACATGTGGCAGGCCGTGCGCCACGGCCTGTCGCTCGACCTCTCGACGGCGCTCTATTTTCTGATCGTCCCCTTCCTGCTGACGGCCGCGACAGTCTGGCTGCGCGTGCCCCGATGGCTGTACAGCGCTTATGATGGGGTTATGGCCGTCGCCTTGGCCCTGGCCTTCGTGGCCGACACGAGCCTCTACCCCTTCTGGCAGTTCAAGCTCGACGCCTCCTGTCTGGGCTATCTTTCAAACCCCACCGAGGCCATGGCCAGCGTCACGACGGGCTATCTGCTCGTGCGCCTCGCGGCTGTCGTCATTGTGGCGGGGGTGATCTTCGCGCTTTTTCGATATTCCGCTATTCCGTTATTCCGTTATAATGTTATAACGAAACGCCGGAATAACGACATATCGAAGTTTCGTCATCATGAGAAGTTTCGCCTTGCTGAAACGCTCCTTTATCTCCTTTGCATTCCCTTCATCGTCGTCGGCATCCGCGGCGGCGTGAGCGAGTCGACCACGAACATCGGGCAGGTCTATTTCTCCCAGAACCAATTCCTCAACCACTCGGCCGTCAATCCCGTCTTCTCGTTCCTATCGTCACTGTCGAAGTCGGGCGACTACATCGTCAGCTACGATTATTATGACGACGATGAGCTGGCCCGGCTGACCGAAGGACTCTACGACACCCGCAGCATCAGCCCCGACACGCTGCTCAACACCCGGCGGCCCAACATCCTCATCATCCTGATGGAGAGCTGCGGCGGCCAGTTCACCGAACTGGGCGGCCATCCCGAGATCACGCCCCGGCTGAACCAGCTCTGCCACGAGGGCATCTACTTCACCGAGTGCTACGCCAACTCATGGCGCACCGACCGCGGCGTCATCAGCACGCTGAGCGGCTATCCGTCATTCCCGACCGTCTCGGTCATGAAGATTCCGGAGAAGAGCCGCAAGCTGCCTTCTATCGCAAAGAGTCTGAAGGCAGAGGGCTACGCCACGGCTTTCTATCACGGTGGCGACATCAACTTCACCAACATGCGCAGCTATGTCGTCAGCTCCGGCTACGAGCATCTCAACTGGAAGGCCGACTATCCGCGCGAGCAGCAGTCCACGGCCCAGTGGGGCGTGCGCGACGACCTCGTCTTCAGCCGGCTGCTTCGCGACATCAAAGCCGAGGCGCCGTCTTCCGGTCGCTGGATGAAGACCATGCTGACACTCTCGAGCCATGAGCCGTGGGACGTGCCCGAGCAGGTGCTCGACGACAAGATCTATAATGCCTTCCACTATCTTGACCGTTGTCTCGGCACGTTCATCGACAGTCTGAGGCTGACCCCGCAGTGGCGCGATCTGCTCGTCGTCATATTGCCTGACCATGGCGTGCGCTATAAGGACATCGGCGAGACGACCCGGCTCTACAACCACATCCCCATGCTGTGGCTGGGCGGTGCCGTCAGGTCAGTCCGTAGCATCAGTCAGGTGTGCAACCAGAGCGACCTACCGGCCACACTGCTGGGACAGCTGGGTCTGCCCCACGACGAATTCACCTTCAGTCGCGACGTCGTCAGCCGCAACTACCGCCGTCCCATGGCCTATCATACATTTGTCAACGGCATGACCCTCATCGATGCCGACAGCTTCATGGCCTACGACCTAGATGCCGGCGCCTGCCTGGCACATGAGGGGCCGACGCCCCCCGACTCGCTGCTGCCTCGCGCCAAGGCCTTGCTGCAACTGACATCACATGACCTCATCAACAAATAGCCCCATCACTCACATGCGTTCACTGTTTCGACCCCTCATCGCCCTCACGGCCGACCTGCTACTGGCCTATATGGTCTATATGCTGGCCCGCTTCGTTTTCCTGTGGGAGAACTGGAGCCTCTTTGCCGAAGGCATGACGGGCGGCCACCTGCTGGAGCTGCTGCGTGGCGGTCTCGCCTTCGACACGACGGCCATCCTCTATACCAATGTCCTGTGGGTTGTCTTAGTGCTCCTGCCTTTGCCGCAAAAGGAGAACCGCACCTACGAGCGCATCTGCCGCACGCTGTTCGTTGCGGTCAACACGCTGGCGCTGGCTGTCAACCTGTGCGACGTAGTCTACTTTCCCTTCACCATGCGGCGCACGACGACCACCGTGTTCAATGAGTTTGCCAACGAAGGCAACCTCGCGGCCATCATCGGCCACGAACTGGTTGCTCACTGGTATCTGGTGCTGCTGACCATCGTCGTGGCCTTTGCGCTCTGGCGGCTCTACCGCGTGCCGCGTCTCGATGCCAGGCGCATGGGCGGACTGGCCTATGCGGGGGTCATGCTGCTGTCGCTCCTGATCTTCGCCCCCTTCTGCATCGCCGGCATGCGCGGCGGTTGGACCCGCCAGGTGAGGCCTATCACGCTGTCGAATGCCAATGCCTACTGCAAGCGGCCTGCCGAGGTCGGCATCGTGCTCAACACGCCCTTCTCGCTCATCCGCACCATCGGCAAGAGCCACTTCGAGGTGCCGGCCTACTTCGCATCCGAGGAGCTCGACGACATCTATTCGCCCCTGCACCTGCCGCCCGACTCCGTAGTCATGACCAAGAAGAATGTGGTCGTACTGATCGTCGAGAGCTTCGGCCGCGAATATATCGGCGCGCTCAACCGAACCCTGGAGCACGGCCGATATAAAGGCTACACGCCCTTCACCGACTCGCTCATCCAGCACAGCGCCACGTTCACCCGCAGCTACTGCAACGGCCGCAAGTCGATCGACGGCATGCCCAGCATCCTCTCGTCGATTCCCATGTTCGTCGAACCGTTCTTCCTCTCGCCCTACAGCGTCAACCATGTCTCGGGCCTGGCCGACTGCCTCGGCCGCAAGGGCTATCGGACGGCCTTCTTCCACGGAGCGGCCCGCGGGTCGATGGGCTTCCTGGCCTTCGCACGTGCCACGGGCTTTGCCGACTATTACGGCCGTGAGGACTATGAGGCCGCGACGCCCGACGCGGCTGGCAACCACGGCGTGTGGGGCATCGACGACGAGCCCTTCCTGCAATACTTCTGCCGCACGATGTCGGCCATGCAGGAGCCCTTTATGACGGCCCTCTTCACCCTATCGAGCCATCACCCCTTCGAGGTGCCGGAGCCCTACCGCGACGTCTACCGCGAGGAGGAGCTGCCCATCCACAAGGTGATACGCTACACCGACCATGCCCTCGCCCTGTTCTTCGAGCAGGCCCGGAAGGAGCCGTGGTATGAGAACACGCTGTTCGTGCTCACCAGCGACCACACTAACCAGAGCAACCACCCCGAATACCAGACCGACCTGGGCGGATTCTCGTCGCCCATCATCTTCTTCGACCCCTCGGGCGGCATCGCCCCCGGCATGCGCGACGCTATCGCCCAGCAGACCGACATCATGCCCACCGTGCTGGGCCATCTGGGCTACGACGAGCCTTACGTCGCCTTCGGCCTCGACCTGTTCTCGACGCCGGCCGACGAGACCTGGGCCGTCAACTACCTGAACGGCACCTACCAATATGTGAAGAATGGCTGCGTCATGCAGTTCGACGGCCGGCAGCCGACCGCCGTCTATGCCCTCAGCGACAGTCTGATGCAGAAGAACCTGCTGGGCAGTGTCCCCCGGCAGGCGCAGATGGAGCGCGAGCTGAAGGCCATCATCCAGCAGTATATGGAGCGCATGACGCAGGACCGCCTGAGCAAGCCTTAAGCAGTCGTCTGCCGCTCACGCACCTTTCCGTCGACCACCTCGAAGCGCAGGTTGAACTTCTCGCGGGTGCGCTTCCATCGGTTGTGGGTCCAGAGCCAGAACTCGGGATGCCGGCAGATGGTCTGCTCTAAGTTTTGGAAGTAGATGTCGGTCAGTTCAAAGTCCTCATACTTCTTAGGCTCACGCGTCATGAGCTTCAGCTCAGCCTCATAGTAGCCCCGGCGAGGACGACTGACCTCCATATAGAAAACAGCATGGTTCATTTTCTTCGCGATGCGCTCAGTGCCCGTCAGCACAGGTGTGTCATGGTGAAGAAAAGGACACCAGTGGTGAATATTGTTCCAGAAAGGCGTCTGGTCAGCGATGTAGCCGATGACCACCGGCCGCCCCTCGCGCTTATAGTCAACGAGGCGCCGCAGCGACTCGGCCATGGGGATGCAGACGGCCCCCATGCGCTGGCGGACATGCAGGAACAAGCGGTCCATCTGGGGATTCTCCAGCGGATGATAGATCTGGCCGCACTGTGCCCCGCTGCCCATCCACAGCGGCATCGACGTAATCCACTCCCAATTGCAATAATGCCCCAGATAGACGGCACACGACTGCCCGTCGCGCACGCACTCGTCGACGAGCTCCGTGCCCCGGAACGTCATCCGTCGCTTCAGCTCGTCGGCACTCATACTCATCAGCTTGATGCTCTCCACCAGATAGTCGCAGAACCAGCGGTAGAAGCGCCGCTCGATGTCCTCCTTGTCCTCCTCAGCCTTCTCGGGGAACGACGTCACGAGGTTGACCCACACCGTGCGCCGACGATAGTGCATGACATAGAAGACAAAGAAGAACAGCACGTCGCTCAGCACGTAAAGCACGCGCAGCGGGAGCAGCGAGACGGCATACCAGAGGCCGTAGACTACGTAGTACATCAGTTTCATGCCCACAAAAGTAACGATTTCCGCCCGATTTTGCAAATTATCGGGCTATATTTTTGTGTTTATCCGCTTTTTTGACTACCTTTGCCCCACGATGACGACAACCCGAAGACCCTTGGTGACGGTGATCACCGTCTGCCGCAATGCCATCGACCCGCTCCGGAAGACCATGGAGAGCGTCGGCGGACAAACGTATGAGAACCTGGAATATCTGGTCGTTGACGGCGCATCAACGGATGGTACGCCAGAGATGCTGGCCGGCTATGCCGGGCGGCTGTCGAGCTACGTCTCGGAACCCGACAGCGGCATCTACGACGCCATGAACAAGGGTGCCGCGATGGCCACGGGCGAATGGCTCATATTCATGAACGCCGGCGACGTCTTTGCGGCGCCCGACGTGCTCAGCCGTGTCTTTGCCAAGGACCGTCAGCAGGCTGACGTCATCTATGGCGACGTGGTGAAGGGCGGGCAAGTCAAGCCGGCCGAATCGCCCCGCAACGGCCATCGCATGTACTTCTGCCACCAGAGCTCGCTCGTCCGGAGAAGCGTCTTCGAGGTCTTCCCCTTTGACGTCAGCCACCGCCAGTCGGCCGACTTCAAGCAGATGAAGCAACTGTGGCTGGCGGGCCGTCACTTCTGTCAACTCCACTTCCCCATTGCCGACTTCGACACCACGGGCATCTCCAACACCCAGCGCTCGGCCGGGCTGATGGACAACATCCGCATTGTGCGCGAGGTCGACAGCCTCGGCGAGCAGCTCCGGCTGCTGCCGCGTCTCTGCTTCACGTGGCTCATGTGCCGCCTGCGAGGCAAATAATCCTTATTCTTTCTTGTCGTCGCTGATATGCAGCTGCCCCTCAAAGGTGAGCAGCTCGTCGCGCGTGAATCGGTAGCGGGGCGAGGCCAGCGACGCCGTCTCGTCGTAATGCTCGCTCTCCACGTCGAGCACGCCGCACATCAGCTCGTAGAGCAGGTCGTTGGTCCAATAACAATCGCGGTTCTGCCGCAGCGCCTCGAACTGTCCGGGATGCAGCTGCTGCCACGCATCGCTCATCCAGCAGACCAGCGGGATGCGCGTGTCGCCGAAATCGCTGAAGTTAGGCGAGCGATGGCGGTCGGGCACCGTCGCATGGTCACTGCAGTAGACCCACGCCTGCAGGTTGAGCCGCTCACGACAGTAGTCGAAGGCCCTTTGCAGCACTCCGTCAGTATAGCGCAGCGAGTTATGATAGTTCAGCAGGTGGTCCTCGCGTTCCGGCTCGCCCCAGACCGTGCGGTCGGCGGGGTAGCGGTTCAGGAAGTTGAAGTGGCTGCCCTTCAGGTGGAGCACCAGCAGGTTGTTGCACGTGGGGTCCAACTCGTCGAGATAGTCCAGCAGCTCCTCATCATATTGCACCTTGCCCAAGTCTTGCTTAGTCCATTTCGCCACGTCGGCCGTCTCAGCAACAAGCGTGACGGGTGTGTCGGCTGCCCCCAGGTGCCCCTGATTGCTGTACCAATGGACGCGATAGCCCAGCCGGTGGGCAATGTCGACGATGGAGCAGGAGTCATAGAACTGGCGGCCGTTGTACTGATTATATTCCGTCAACGACTTCTCCAGCACCTGCACCGTGTGCATCGCGCAGCTATAGGCATGGGGGAAGCCAACGGCATGACGGTCGTCGTGCATCAACTCGCGGAGCCAAGGTGTCGTGTCGTGGTCCATCGGCGTGAAGGCGCTCATGTGGTCGCGCGAGGCCGACTCCCCGATGACCATCACCACGGTGTGGGGTTCGCCCATCGCCTCCCCCCGCTGTCTGACTGTCAGCCGGCTGATTCGCTGTGCCATCTCCTCCCTGTAGCGCATATTGCCACGGCGATAGTCGCGGATGGTCAGCCACAGGGCGACGATGCCCGAGCGGACGAACATGCCCCGGTGGGGCTTGAAGACATACCATGCAAAGAACAAGGCCACGGCTACGAGGAATTCGGTCGGCCACAGGCCAGACACGGGAAACGTGTTGACGGCTACGCAGACGCCCAGCAACCCCGCAACCAGGCCGACGACCAGCACCACCATATACCATTTGTAGGAGCGTCCGAACTCCAGGATCTCATTATAGTGGGTGTCCTGGACAATTTTCATGCCGTTGGCATTGATGCACGAGCCATAAAGCAGATAGTAGCCCACCAGCACTATACTGACCATCAGCACCAGCCACTCCATCAGGGCGGCGACGACGCCGCCCCCGGCCAGCCACAAGGCAGAGAAGATTCCGAAGAAATAGATGCCGCACGCGATTTCGCCATAATTCTCATAGTCGGGCGACAGCCGACGGTTGGTCAGATGGAAGAGCGCCGGATAGGTGGCCGCCCAGATCATGCCGACCATCCACGCCAACACAATGGGCAGCTGCAGCGGCGAGGCGCCCACGTCGGCCAGCGGCGCCCACGCCAGCAGCGCCGCGATGGCGAACCGGCGCGTCTGCTGCCCACGGGCCTTCCGGGCCATGCCCTTGTTAAAGCCGAAATAGATGCCAAAGCTCGCGGCCACCGTCAGCAGAAACCCTGCAACGACATAAAGCCTGTTATAAAAAAGAGTCACATCAACAATATATCCGTTCATAATCTACATATTCGTATGTGCAAAGGTACGAAAAATAATGCTTTTCTATTCACGTTTGCCGTTTTTTTTGTACCTTTGCGCCCAAAATTAAAGTAAGCATGATTATTGGATTCGATGCCAAGCGCATCGTGCGCAATGCCACCGGGCTGGGCAGCTATGGCCGCACACTGGTGAACGACCTGGCCGGGATGGACGACTTGTCGCTGCGGCTCTATGCCCCCGACGAGGGGCGCCAAGAGCTGAGGGAGCAGATCGTGGGCCGCGAGAACGTCACGTTCTGCTATCCCAAGCGCTGCCACACCGCACTGGGGCGCGCCCTCTGGCGGTCGCGGGGCATGGTGAAGCAGCTCCTGAGCGACGGCGTCGAGGTCTACCACGGGCTCTCGGGCGAGCTGCCCGCCGGCATCAGCCGGGCGGGCATCCCCTCGGTGGTGACGATCCACGACCTCATCTTCATGCGCCATCCCGAATTCTACAAGCCGGTCGACGTCAGGCTCTACACCCGCAAGTTCCGTCAGACCCTGCGCGAGGCCGACCGCATCGTGGCCATCTCGGAGTGCACCCGCCGCGACATCTGCGAGCTGGGCGAGATCGACCGCAGCCGCGTCGACCTGATCTATCAGAGCTGCGCCATGCGCTTCACCGAGGAGCCTGAGCCGAGGCTGCTGTGGCAGGTGCGCGACCAGTATAACCTGCCCGACCGCTACGTGCTCTCCGTCGGCACTATCGAGGAGCGCAAGAACGTGCTGCTGGCCGTCGAGGCGCTGCATAGGCTGCCCGACGACGTGTCGCTCGTCATCGTGGGCCGCCCGACGGCCTATGCCGACCGCGTGCAGGACTACATCGACAGCCATCGGCTCCACCCCCGGGTGATGATGCTCCACGGCGTGCCCGACGAGCATCTGCCGGCCCTCTATCGCATGGCCGACGCCTTCGTCTATCCCTCGCGCTACGAGGGCTTCGGCATTCCCGTCATCGAGGCCATCCGCATGGGCTTGCCCGTCGTCGCCTGCACAGGCTCGTGCCTGGAGGAGGCCGGCGGACCGGACAGCCTCTACGTCTCGCCCGACGACCCTGAGGCCATGGCCCACGCCATCAGCCAGGTGCTCTACGGTGCCCCCGGCCGCGAGCGCCGCATCGAGCTGAGCCGCCAGTATGTGCGCCGCTTCGACAACACGGGGGCCGCCAGCCGCTTTGCCGACCTATACCACGAGCTATCCGCCAACATCACAGAATAATGGAAAAGAAACATTTCGCACTGAAGAAACTCCTCGAGGCCGTCGAGAAGGAACTCCTGAAGAAGCCCAACCGCAAGACGCTCGACCGCCTGTCGCTGCTGGCCGGTTTCCAGGACTGGGACTCGTTCCAGGAGGCCCTCCACGGCGATGTGGACCCAAAAGCGAACTACGAGGGCTGAATTTATTTTACAATCCGACTATTTTTCCGAGAAAAGCACCGCTTCTCGCTTCAAGAAGTGCCGCTTTTCGACTCAAAAAGGACCGCTTCTCGCATCGAAAAGCGGCCCTTCTTTTTTTGCAATTCCACAAATCGTCTGATAATCAATTGGTTATAATTTTATCCCTAAATACTGTCAATAAAGTTTACAAAAGGACACAAAAAAAAGGGGGGGGGGGGGGAATAGCAGGTCTGACCTTACTTCTCTCCTTAGCGCTCGAGCTCTGCTCGCTTGCTACCGAAGGGACGCAAGAAAGAAGGGAGTATGGTTACCTCAAAAAAAGCCCCCTCCTTGGGAGGGGGTTGGGGGAGGCTTTTTAATACTTAAACGACGAGCCGCCGATGAACTCGCGCAGGAGGCTGGTGGGCGGAACCTGGTCCATGGGCATGGGGTGGATGTAGCTCAGGAACTTGCGCAGACGGTAGGCCTCGGCATACTCTTCGCAGCTCTCGGGCACCTGCTCGAGCAGCGGCTCGGCCTGGCTCTTGATGGCGGCGAGCTCGAAGAGCATGGCCGTGTTGAACATCTGGTCGGCCTGTTCCTGGAAGGGGAATATCCACTTGTTCTCGCCCCGCCGCACGGAGGGCCAGCGGCGGATGGTCTCCTGGGCCGAGACGGCGCGATACTTGTGGTCGCGGATGATGCGGCGCAGTAGCCGGTTGTCGGTCGTCGGCACGTAGTTGTGGTTGTCGAGCAGGATGGTGGTCAGGGCCGAGGCATAGACGCGATACTTCAGCTCGTCGGGAATCTGGGCCGTCAGCTCGGGGTTGAGCGCGTGAATGCCCTCGACGACGAGCACCTCGTTGTCCTTCAGTCGCAGACGGCGGCCGCTGCTGACGCTGCGGCCCGTGGGAAAGTCGTAGCGGGGCAGCTCCACCTCGTCGCCGCGGAAGAGTGCTGCGAGCTGCTCGTTGAGCAGGGGCAGGTTGAGGGCGTAGATGCTCTCGAAGTCGTAGTCGCCATGGGCGTCGCGGGGCGTCTTGTCGCGGTCGAGGAACCAGTCGTCGAGCGACAGCGGGACGGGCTTGATGCCGTTGGTGAGCAGCTGCACGGAGAGACGCTTGCAGGTGGTCGTCTTGCCGCTCGAGGAGGGTCCGGCGATGAGCACCATGCGCACTTCGTCGCGGCGCTTGGCTATCTCGTCGGCAATCTTGGCTATCTTCTTCTCCTGCAGGGCCTCGCTGACCATGATGAGGAGGCTGGAGCGTCCCTGGTCGATGACCTCATTGAGGTCGCCGATGGTGCGCAGTCCGAGCAGGTCCTGCCATCTGTGGTGCTCCTTGAAGATGCCGAACATCTTGTCCTGATGCACCAGCTCGCCCAGCTCCTCGGGGTGTTCGGTCGAGGGGATGCGCAGGAGCACGCCGTCGAAGTATTTCTCGAGGCCGAAGAGGTAGATCTGCGAGGTGCGGGTGAGCAGGGCGCCGTAGTAGTAGTCCTCGTAGCCGTCGAGGTCGTAGTAGGTCGTGTAGAGGTTGCCCTGCGAGCGCAGCAGCTTCACCTTCGACGTGGCGCCGTTCTGGCGGAACAGCTCGATGGCCTCGTCTGTAGTCGTCTCATGGCGGTGGATGGGCAGGTCCTGGTCGATGATCTCCTGCATGCGGCGGCGCAGCTGGCCGACGTCGTCGAGCGTCAGCGGGCGGCCGAGCTGCAGGTCGACGTAGTAGCCGTTGGAGACGGGGATGTCGATCGACACGCGGCACTGGGGGAAGAGGTCGTGGGCCGCCTTAGAGAGGATGAAGAAGAGGGTGCGGGTGTAGGTGCGCAGGGCCGTCGCCGACGTGATGTCGAGGAATTCGATGTCCTTGGGCTTATACAGGCGGAAGTGCAAGCCCTCCACCTTGTTGTTCACTTTGGCCACGATGGGCCCGTGGGGCAGACGCAGCCCCGCCATCTGATAGACCTCGTCGAGCTTTGTGCCCATGGGCACGTCCATGCTCGTTCCGAGGTTCTTGATACGTATTCTGACTGTCTGGTTCATAGGTTCATATATTGTCCTTGAGCGCAAAATTACAAATAATCTTTCAAAATAGTATGTGATTTAGATTTTTTTTAGTAATTTTGCAACCGCAAACATTCATCTTATAGTTTTAAGACATGCTGATCATTCTAAAACTTCTCGGATCGCTCGCACTTCTCATGTTTGGTATGAAGTCCATGAGCGACGCCCTACAGAAGATGGCCGGCTCGCAGCTTCGACATGTGCTGGGAGCCATGACCACAAATCGCTTTACGGGAATGCTGACGGGTATGCTGGTGACGGCCTCCGTGCAGTCGTCGACGGCCACCACGGTGATGACCGTCTCGTTCGTCAACGCCGGACTGCTGACGCTGGCGCAGGCCATCTCGGTCATCATGGGTGCCAACATCGGCACGACGCTGACCGCATGGATCATGTCGGCAGGTATGTCGTTCGACATCACGATGGCGGTCTACCCCGCCTTCCTCATCGGCATCGTGCTCATTTATCAGAAGCGCTACCGATACATCGGCGACTTCCTCTTCGGACTCAGCTTCCTGCTGCTCGGACTGGGCACGCTGCGCGCCACGGGCGCCGAGATGCACCTGGGCGAGAACCAGATGCTGCTCGACTTCTTCGCCTCGTTCAACCCCGACTCGTTCCTCACCACGATCGTCTTCCTCGTCCTGGGCGGCATTCTGACCTTCTGCGTACAGTCGTCGGCTGCCGTCATGGCCATCACGATGATCCTCTGCTCCAGCGGAGCACTGCCCATCTATCAGGGCATCGCACTGGTCATGGGTGAGAACATCGGAACGACCGTCACGTCGAACCTGGCAGCCCTCTCGGCCAACACGCAGGCACGCCGCGCCGCACTGGCCCACATGTTCTTCAACGTCTTCGGCGTCGTCTGGATCCTCTTCGTCTTCCGACCCTTCATCGACATGGTCTGCGGATGGGTGGGCTACGACGTCGAGATGACCAAGGAGACGGCGGGCGCCGCTGCCTTCCTGGCCAACGCCGCCAAGCTGAGCTTCGTGCTGGCTGCCTTCCACACGACGTTCAACGTGGCCAACACGATGATCCTCATCTGGTTTATCCCGCAGATTGAGCGGTTCGTCTGCTGGGTCATCAAGCCGAAGAAGGTCGACGAGGAGGAAGACTTCCGCCTCCACTTCATCACCGCCGGATTCATGAAGACGCCGGAGCTCTCCGTCTTCGAGGCTCAGAAGGAGATACAGTCGTTCTCGGAGCGCATGCAGCGCATGTTCGGCATGGTGACCGACCTGCTCGACTTCTCCAGCAGCATCGGCGGCAAGGAGCACGGCGACAAGGAGATGGAGCAGTTCAAGAAGCTCTTCGCCCGCATCGAGAAGTATGAGGACATCTCGGACAACATGGAGCTCGAGATCGCCAAATACCTCGACCAGGTCTCCGACGCCCACCTCTCTGACGAGACGAAGGCCAAGATCCGCGCCATGCTCCGCGAAATCTCGGAGCTCGAGTCAATCGGCGACGCCTGCTACAACATGGCCCGCACCATCAACCGCAAGTACAGCGCCAAGGAGGACCACTTCACCGAGAACCTCTACAACCACCTGCACCAGATGATGGGTCTGACCGACCAGGCACTGACGCAGATGAACCTGCTGATGATGGGCCGCAAGGAGAGCTACAACGTCAACAACACGTTCAACATCGAGAACGAGATCAACAACTTCCGCAACCAGCTCAAGCAGCAGAACATCGTCGACATCAACAACCACGAGTACACCTACGCCGTCGGCACCATCTACATGGACCTCATCAACGAGTGCGAGAAGCTGGGCGACTACGTCGTCAACGTCGTCGAGGCCCGCATGGGACTGAGGTGAGGAATGATGATTAACAGTGAAAAGTGAATAGTGAATAGTGAATAGTTATGATTAGACTTGCAGCTTGTTAGAGCTTAGATAGTGCCACATTGAGGAATTTGGTAATCATAACTGTTCACTATTCACTGTTCACTATTCACTTAGCTTAAAAAGAGCCATGAGTTTTCGTGAGACCTACAGGAAGTTCTGGCGGCGACAGCAGGAGGCACGGCGCTTCCGCATGAGCGACGAACAGCACGTCTGCAAGAACTGCGGACGGACCTTCACGGGCAACTACTGTCCCTGCTGCGGACAGCGCCACAGCGTAGGGGCCGTCACGTGGGACAGCATCCGCGAGGGCATCATGGACCTATGGGGCGTGGGCACGCGGTCGATGCCGTTCACCATCTGGCAGCTGCTCTGGCGCCCGGGCTACCTCATCAGCGACTACATCAGCGGGCGGCGCCAGGTGAGCTTCCCGCCGGTGAAGATGCTCGTCTTCACCGCCATGATCATCTATATCTTAGACCATCTGCTCGGCCTCAACGTCTTCGGCAGCACAGACTCCAGCGAGACCGCCAAGACCGCAGAGACCGTCGCTACCAGCTCGTCGACCATCATCGACCGCTTCTTCGCCTGGTTTGAGAGCCACTACGACTGGTCGGTGCTTCTCATCTTCTCGCTGCTCATCCTGCCCACCTGGATCGTCTTCCGACACTCGCCGCGACAGACGTGCCACTCGCTGCCACAGGGATTCTTCATACAGGTGTTCAACAGCACCCTCTTCCTCGTCCTCGTCTTCCTCTTCGCCATCCTCAAGTATCCTCTCATGCTGGGCGACGCCAGCGACGACCTCCTGATGTGCGTCTCGCTCGTCATCTTCGCCGGACAGGTCGTCGTGGTCTATCACCAGCTCTTCGGCTACAGCCTGGGGGGCACCCTCTGGCGCATGCTGCCACTGCTCGGACTGACCATCATCGAGCTGACCATCCTGGCCGTCATCGCAAGCCTCGTCGTGGGGGCTGCCGAAAACGATCACAAGCCCTGGGTCTACGTGGTCTTCGGCATCGTCTTCATCGCCCTGGTCGCCATCAGCTTCAAGATCTTCGCCGTCGTCTTCACCAAGCGGCCGGCACTGACCGCCGGACAGCGCCGATGGCAGAAGGTCGTGATGGGGCTGCTCTGGTTCGGCTTCATCGTCAACACCGCCATGCTGCTCCGCATAGCCTATGTCGACATCACTGGCAACTATAGCAAGGATACCACGCTGGACGACACGACCTTGACCTTCATGTCCACCGGCTTTACCATCATCTCTGCGGCTCTGTGGGCTCTCCAGATCTACATGATCCGCCGGCTCCGCAGGATGATGCGCAAATAACTTAGTACGACTTATATTATTAAACCACGAATTTCACAAATTACACGAATGAATGCGCGTTCATGATTCGTGTAATTTGTGAAATTCGTGGTCAAGAATGATTGCCTTGTTTCTGGCGGTCAGCGGAGGTGCTTATGCCTTGGCAGTCTTCGTCGCCCGGATGAAGTAGGCGATCAGGCAGATGTAGGCCACGAGGGCGCAGAGCTCCGACAGGGGGTTCTGCATCCATGCCTCAGAGACGAAGTTGAGGTTGCCGAAGCGCATCAGGGCGCTGACCACACCCATCAGGGCGCCGCCGGCGATGAAGCCCGAGGCGATGAGGGTGCCGCGCTCGCCGCGTGCGCCGTTCGTGGCCTTATCCTTCGAGCGGGTGGTCACATACCAGTTGATGGCACCGCCGATGAGCAGCGGCATGTTGAGCTGCAGGGGGATGAACATGCCCAGGGCGACGGGCAGCGCCGGCACCTTGCAGAGCGTCAGCACCAGGGCCAGCGCGGCGCCGATGGCGTAGAGCAGCCAGGGTGCGCCCTGTCCGTTCATCAGCGGGTCGATGACGGCAGCCATGGCGTTGGCCTGGGGTGCGGCCAGCTCGCCCGAGGCGAAGCCATAGGTCTCGTTGAGCAGCATGATGACGCCTCCGACGGTGGCTGCCGAGACGAGCGTGCCGAGGAATTTCCACGACTCCTGCTTGCGGGGCGTCGAGCCCAGCCAGTAGCCGATCTTCAGGTCGGTGATGAAGGCGCCGGCCATCGACAGGGCCGTGCAGACGACGCCGCCCATGATCAGTGCAGCCACCATGCCCTCCGTGCCGCTCAGTCCCACGCCGGCCAGCACGACGGAGGCCAGGATGAGCGTCATGAGCGTCATGCCCGAGACGGGGTTGGAGCCGACGATGGCGATGGCGTTGGCCGCCACGGTGGTGAAGAGGAAGGCGATGACGGTGGTGAGGAGGATGCTGACGACGGCAAACCAGACGTTGTGCATCACGCCCAGCCAGAAGAAGACGAACGTCACAATCAGGGCCACGCCCGAGGCCAGCCCGATGAACTTGAACGACAGGTCGCGCTGGGTGCGGCGGGCTGTGGCCTCTGCCCCGCCTGCGGCGCCGCCCTTCAGCTCACGGCCGGCCAGCGAGACGGCACTCTTGATGACGCCCCACGAGCGGACGATGCCGATGATGCCGGCCATGGCGATGCCGCCGATGCCAATGGAGCGGGCATAGGTGGTGAAGATCTGCTCGGGCGACATCTCGCCGACGGTCATCGAGGCCGTGGCACTGCCGATGGTGAGCACCTGGTCGTGGAACAGCAGGCCGATGGCGGGCACGACGAGCCACCAGATGAACAGCGAGCCGAGGCAGATGAACAGCGCATACTTCAGTCCGATGATATAGCCCAGACCGAGCACGGCGGCCGACGTGTTGACCTTGAACACGAGCTTGGCCCTGTCGGCCACGTCGGCGCCCCACTCCACCATGCGCGTCGTCACGTTCTCGTTCCACCAGCCGAAGGTCGACACGATGAAGTCGTACAGACCGCCGATGAGTCCGGCCATGAGCAGCGGACGGGCCTGATCGCCGCCCTTGGCACCGCTGACGAGCACCTGCGTCGTGGCCGTGGCCTCGGGGAAGGGATACTTGCCGTGCATGTCGCTAACGAAATACTTGCGGAAGGGGATGAGGAACAGGATGCCCAGACAACCGCCCAGGGCCGACGCCATGAACACCTTCATGAACGAGGCCGACATCTCGGGATACTTGGCCTGCAGGATATAGATAGCGGGCAGGGTGAAGATAGCACCGGCCACGACGGCTCCCGAGCAGGCGCCGATGCTCTGGATGATGACGTTCTCGCCCAGGGCCCGCGACCGCTTCGTGGCCGTCGACAGTCCCACGGCGATGATGGCGATGGGGATGGCGGCCTCGAACACCTGGCCCACCTTCAACCCCAGATAGGCGGCGGCGGCCGAGAAGACGACGGCCATCAACACGCCCCACGTCACTGACCAGCCGGTCACCTCGGGATACTGTCCGCCAGGCGACATCAGCGGTTCATACTGTTCTCCTTCATGCAACTCCCGAAACGCATTCTCGGGCAGCTGACTCTTGATCTGTTCTTCCATATACTGTTGTTAGTTTTAAAAGTTCCGCATTATTCGTAGTGCCCCTGTAACCGCAAAGCGGACTTACAAAAACAAATAAAAACAATAAAAACCTATCAAAACCATTTTTATGATTCTATACATTCAAGACATCATTATTTTCATTTGTTTTATTTGTTTTCATTGGTTTTTGTAAGACGCGAAGCGTTACATGGTCTCTATAGCTCCTTAATTGATTTTATAACCTTTGCGATTCTTTCAAGCCCCTCCATGAGCTGTGCGCGGGGGCAGGCGATGTTGAGGCGGATATAGCCGCGGCCGCTCACGGGGCCGTACATCGTGCCGGGGTTGACCCAGACGTGGCCCTCGCGCAGCAAGCGGTCGCAGAGCGCCTCGACAGGCACGCCCAGCGCCGACACGTCGACCCACGGCAGGTAGGTGCCCTCCAGACGGCTGACCCTCAGCTGCGGCAGCTCGCGGGCGACGAACTCGCAGAGCGCCACGTAGTTCTGCCAGAGATACTGGCAGAGCTCGTCGATCCAGTCTTCGCTCTCGTTGTAGGCCGCCACGAGGGCCACGGGCCCGAAGGGGTTGAGGTCGCACACCTCGTTGATATTGATGGCGCGGTTCAGTCGGTGGCGCCACTCGGCGTTGGCGCAGATGATGTTAGCCGCCTGCAGACCGGCGATGTTGAACGACTTCGACGGCGAGTTCAGGATGACGCAGTTCTGCCGGCACGCCTCGCTGACGGCGGCAAACGGCTGGAACGTATAGCCCGGCATCGTGAGCTCGCAGTGTATCTCGTCCGAGACCACCTTCACGCCGTGGCGCAGGCAGATGTCATTCATCCGCTCGAGCTCCTCGCGTGTCCATACGCGCCCCGTCGGGTTGTGGGGGTTGCAGAGCAGGAAGACGGTCGTCTTCTCGTCAGCACACTGCGCCTCGAAGTCGGACCAATCTATCTCAAATGTAGAGTGCATAGTGTAGAGTGTAGAGTTTGCTACCGCTGTAGAAGTGGCCTTTAGGGCGGTAGCAAACTCTACATTCTCCACTCTACACTCTACGCTCTTTAGCACCGTCTCCCCCACCTGGCACCCATTATTTATAATAGAGGAGAAGAAGCAGTTATAGTCAGGCGAGAGGATGAGCACCCGCTCGCCGGGCATCGTCAGCGCCTTGATGGCCACCGACATGGCGGGCACGACGCCCGTCGTATAGAGGATCTCCTCGCGGCGGATGGTCCACCCGTGGCGCCGCCGGAACCACCCGATGACGGCGTCGTAATACTCGTCGCCCACGACCGTATAGCCGAAGACGGGATGCTCGGCGCGCCGCCGGACGGCCTCCTGGATGGCGGGTGCGACGGCGAAGTCCATGTCGGCCACCCACAGCGGCACGACGTCCTGCATCTCCTCCGCGGTGAAGCCCTCAGGCACCTCGTCCCACTTGACGCAGCCCGTGCCGCGCCGTCTGACGTTCTGATCGAAATCGTATTTCTGCATATCTGCTTCTGATAATTATTGTGTTTAAAGCGCAAATATACGGATTTTCCCCGTAACTGGCAAACGATTTGCGAAGATTAACGCAAAAACCCGACACACCGAAGGACGGTTGATACTGAAGGGGCGCAAGAAAGGGGGTCTCTAACTTTTTCTATGTAAATCTCCCCTCAGGAGTTGGGTCAACAACGCAAAGCGTCTACACAAAAACAAATAAAAACAAAAAAACAAGGAAAAACATGACTCAATGTGGCGATAAGTTCCCGAGATTTCAACGCCCCCCTGCCCCCCTCTAATTTTAGAGGGGGAGTCAGTTAGCGTGCATGCCACCCGCATCCGCTGGTGTCGCTCCGCCCATCTATTTCTACGGTACTATCCAACTCCCCCTCTAAGATTAGAGGGGGCCAGGGGGCGTTGAAATCTCGGGCATTTATCACCATATTGATAAACATGATTGTTTTCTTCTGTTTTTTTTGTTTTTACTTGTTTTTTTATTAAAGCGATAAACAGCGTATGGGTTTAAGTTAGAGACCCCACCCCCGACCCCTCCCCTTGGAAGGGAGGGGAGCGGCTGCGCCGTCATCCCCTTCTGGCCGGGCTGCTTCTCCCCGCCCCTACTTGCGTCCCTTCGGTAGCAAGCGTCACCCTTCAAGGAGATGCCGAGCAGAGAAGGCAGGGGGCGCAGCTGCGCCCCCTGCCCTCCTGCCGAGCGGCCGCATTTCACTTCTTCCTCAAACTGATGCCTACGATCTCGGCGGCGTCGGCGACGCTGATGCGGGCGTCGGCGTTGACGTCGGCGCTCTGCTCGTAGAAGTCGCCGGCCTGCGGCTTGCCGAGGATGTGGCTCACCACGGCCGTGGCGTCCGCCAGGTCGACGCGGCCGTCGCGGTTGACGTCGCCCTTCAGGTACTTACCCGCCAGCCTGACGGGCAGCACGTTGTTCGACGGGCGCACGTCCCTCAGCGTCTCGGCGCCCTGAATGGGCGTGGTGCGCAGGTAGAGCACCTGCGAGAGGTCCGGCTGCGGGGCCGTCAGGGTGACGATCTTCACCTTGTTCTTCTGCTCGGCCGAGGCGTCGTAGAGGTCGGCGGCGCTGACCGTCACCTCCGTCGTTCCGGCGACCTTCTCAGTGGCGAGCGGTGAGTCGTAGAGGCCTACCTTCACGCTCATATCGTCGGCCAGCGGCAGCAGCGAGGCGTTATTCACCTCCGCAACCACCGTCGTCTTGCCGTCGGCATCGACGCTCTTGCTCAGCATCTTCAGTGCCATGTCCACCTGGCGCACGTCCATCTCCGTGCCGTTGCGCTTGATGCGGTTCGGACGTGAGGCAGCCATGCGGCGCAGCTTCAGCGAGTTGCTGTTGGCGGGTACGAAGTCGGCCGTCACCTGATAGTCGATCGTGCCGTTGAAGTCCTCTGTCACGAGATAGCGGTCGGTTAACTCCATCGTCTGCCTTGGCAGCAGTGTCATCGCGTGGTTACATGTGTTGTCGCCCAGCACTACCTCAACGTTGCTGATCGGGCTGAAGCCGTTGTTCGCCACCGTGATGGTCACCGGCACGAACTTCTCGTCGGTCACCTCGTAGGCGTTGTAGTCCACCTTATAGTCGAAGGCGTTGGTGAATTCCACAGGTGTCTCCAGCACGGCGGCGCCCTCGTCGTCGTTGGCCACGCAGTAGGCAACCTTCATGTCCAGTGCGTCGAGCCAGCCGTCCATCGACACCAGGCTCACGTCGTCGGGCATCGTGGCAATCCCAATGGGAGTCGAGAAATATAGTTCTTTGTCGTGGCTGCATAGCTTCGACGCATAGATGCGGTTCTTGATGTTGGTTGTTGCAACGCCATTCTCGTCGGTCGTCACCTCCTGATCGTTTTGGTTCCAGAGCAGGGCCACGCCGTCCAGATCAACGGCCTCGTCGTCGACCACTAGTCGGAAGTCGTTCACCATGCGTCGCTCCATGCCCAGCGAGCCCGACAGCTTGCCCGTGGGCACGCCCCGCATGTTCACCGTGCTCAGCGTGATGTCGCGGCCGTCCTCCTTCTGCTGAAGGAAGCCCACGAGGTTCACGCCGCCGACGTGCACCATCTGTGGCTTGCTGCCCTCGACCTGCGTGTAGCGCTCGCGCACCTGGTTCTCAGGCGACACGCTCACGTAGACCACCGACGGCTGCTTTGCCGGGTTGTTCACGTCCTGCTTCAGCGTCATCATCACCAGCACGGAGTCGTCCTTCATCGTCATCTGGTAGTCGGTGGGCACGCTGTGGCTGTTCAGTCGCTTGATCTCCACGGGCTCGCTCCATGCCGAGCCGTCGTAGCGTGAGAGCATCAGCGTGCCGTCGATGTAGCGGTCGTCGTCGGTGCTGTACTTAGCTACGCCCTGCTGCCACACCACGGCCGCCTTGCCGTCGGTCTGCACGGCTGCCACGGGCGTCACGCTGGCGTTGTTCCAGTAGGGGTCGCCCAGTGCCTCTGTCGTCCACGCGCCGCCATCGCCCTGGCGCATCGCCACGCGGATGCCAGTGTTCTCCGTGACGGTCTTCATCTGCGTCTCCTCCGACATCGCCTCCAGCTCGCCGGTGTTGATAGCCGACTTCACCTGCTCGAACGCCACTACCTCCGTGCCGCTGCTGTTGCGGGCGGCGCTGAAGTCGTACATCGGTGCGCTGATGCCCGTGTTCACCAGGTCGCTCTTGCTGCCGTCCGAGTACACCTGCAGACGGTCGTCATTGTAGTCGCTGGCCGTCTTCAGGTTGTTGAACAGCACCGATGAGCCACCCAGCAGATAGGTGGGTCGTGCCATTCCGCTCACGTTGCTGATGATAGGTGTGCCCAGGTCGGCAATCACCTTCCGGCGCAGGCGCTTGTAGCTCTTCGTCACGTTCTTGCTGCTGAACGAGAAGATGCCCTCGCCATAGTCAGGATGCAGGGGGTTTGACGGGTCGTTAGGCGACAGCCAGGTCTTCTCCACGTCGAAGATCTTCCACGACTTCTTTTTCTTGAAGCACAGGAAACGTGCCTCGGCATAGGCTTCCATTGCCGCGCGTACGCTCATCATCGTGCCGTCAGTCATATTGTCGTTGTAGGTCGGAATGACCACCCGCGACTGTACGTCGAAACTTGCACCGCCGCGCACACCTGCCACTGCCTTCGCTATCCAGATGTCGATGCCCGCCTCGGCCCATGCGCACACCTTCAGGCGGGCCTGGTTGTCGAGCACAAAGTCGATCTTCGGCAGGCCGCCCACGTCGCCAAGGGCGGCGGCGCGGTTCACCAGCGCCATTGTCGAGGCGATCCTCGCATCCACCGACACGCCGAAGCCGCCGATGAAGAAACTCACACGGGCCGACGCACGGGCTGATGCCTCCATCGTCAGGCCGCCGTCGTAGAAGTTGATGTCAATCTTCTTCGTATCGGGGTTGTAGTGGCCGATGCCGCTCAGGAAGCCCTTGATGCCCACGTAGGCAGACGGGAAGATTGGGATGTCGTCGAAGAAGTCATCGTCGGCAGGCTTTGCCGCATTCACCGCGTCCATGCACGCTTGGTATTGTTCGTCAAAGAACTGCAGGTTGTCCAGTTTGTCCAGAACATCCATAATCGCGCCACCGGGGACGAAGTTGCGCTCGCAAACGGCACGCACCAGGAAGTAGTCGCCTTCGCGCTCAATGTTCACCGTGAACGGCAGCACTGGCGGCATCTGGAAGTTGAACTTGTCGAACGCCTTGTTCATGTCCTTCATGTCGATGCCCTGGCTGCTTGTATTGTCGTCCACCTTTGTCAGATCAATACCGCCACTGGGAATTTCAATGTTGCTGGCCTCCGAGAGGGCTATCAGGTCGATGGTACTGTTGTGCAGAGAGGGCAGGTTGGCAAGGGTCTTCGTGCCGTCGGTCAGCGAGACCTTCACCGTAGCATCCTCGGCTATCTGATCCACAAGGTCGAACTCAAACAGGCAGTGGTTGTAACTGAAGGCCGGGAAGTTGTTCTTCTCTATAAGAGTGGCGGTAGCTGGCTGCAGGTTGAGCGATTCGCCCACCAGCGACAACTGCTTCGGGTCGAAACTATTGGCGTAGGAAAGGCTGCCCGTGAGGCGTGCATACTTCGTGCCGCTCCAGCCGCCTTCGCCAAATTTCTCGTCGTCAACCGTCTTCGTCACCGTCTCGTAATCGCCGTTCTGGGAGTAGTCGTGCGTCTCTTCAGGGTTGATCGACAGCAAGTCGGTTGTTGCGAGTTTGGCGGTCATCCGACCGTCTTTCACATTGCCGAAGCGCTTCAGTGTCTCCAGTGAGGCTGTGCCCACCTGGCCTTCGTTCTCGTGCAGCACGATGGTGTGGCGGCGCGTCTTGTTGCGGTTCTCACGGCTGAAGTAGTCGTAGTTCCACAGATACATTGTCGAGAGCGTAGGCTGATAGCCCGGTGCCACCACCTCTATCAGTTCAGCATACTGGTCTGGGTCAGTGTCGATAAGATAGCCGCCGAACGAGGCTACATAGGTAGCCGACCCCGTTTCGGTCTTGCGCTGCATGCTGTTGTCCACGCAGGCAAAGTGGAGGGTAGCGTTCGTGACCGGTTCGCCCTTACTGTCGATAACTTTTACGAGGCTGTTGTTGTTGCCCATCTCGTCCCAGTTAAGGATCAGCCGAGGGCCGCAAGAGGTCCACTTTCCTTCAGGATAGAAAGTAACAGCCGCGTCATAATAATCTGAGTTATCGGCCCATTCCCTTGCGCTTTCCATAGAGTAGAACTTCCGGAGTTCCTTCAGTTCTGGTTTGTATTTATACTCAAGCGGTTTGAACCATTCAGGGAAAGAGACGCGTGCAAAGGTTTCGCCGTTGGTGACGTAGAAGTCAACAGGTTCCTCGGCATACATATAGGCATCAACGTTTTCATAGCCCTCAGCTCCATGCTGTTGAAGACTGTATTCCTTTCCGTCCCGGACAAAACTGATTGTGCATGTTTGGAAGCTTTGCCCATTATGGATTTTTCCATCAAAAATCTCCGAGTAGAAACTGATCTTATGAAAATTCGTTAGGGGTGGAGAGATATAACTACGCTTATAGCGTCTATCGAACCCCGGGTAGTAGATTTCCAAATCATAGGTGCGCCCATCAGTGGGGGGCATGAAGGTGAAACAGCCATTGTAGTTAGCCATCTTCTGAATCACGTCACCGTCGCACGACAATGTTACTTCTGCACCACCATAGAAGTCGTCGTAGATTGTAAAGGTCTCCATGACATAATGGGGCAGAACATGGGCGTAGCCCCAGGTAATTCCATATTCCTTGAGAGACTCTTCTATCATTTCCAGGTTACTGGTGTTATCCTTAATGACAGGTTCTTCACTCCAAGACCTGTCTAAACCATTGACACAATAGATCATGTGATCCGTTGGGTTGATATATTCGAATGTCACATGGGCGGTCTTTTCACTATGCACAGTGTCATTGCTTGTGGGTTGAACCAGTGTGTAAAACGTCAAGTCAGTAGTTGCATTATCCAATTGAAGTTCATAGTTGATGGTGGCACGCCAGTACATACCATCCTGCTCTATATACAGCCAGTCGTTGATTTGAGTCGAAGTAGCGCCGCCTATGGCGATGGGCAAACCGGAAATCTTTCTGATACCGAGTTCAGGTATTTCAAAACCGACACGGCACGTTTCTCCTCGGGGCAAATACATCACTTCTGTGGTCAGCATGGGAAGATGTCTGTCGTGGTATTGGACTACACCCTCAAAATAGTCACTAAACGAAATATCACGATACGTAGGTGACAGGTAGGTATTTGCCTCCACTCGTTTCGTCCGATTCTGCCCATCTTGTAAAATCAAGACGATTTTAGCGGTAACGAAGATATTGTTGCTATTTTTCAACATCCATATATCTTCAGTGTCAATCTCTGGATGCTCCTCGGTAAAGCTGAAAGGCAGGTCGTAGAGCATCACACCCTCGCCCTGATGCTTCTTCAGACTGCTGAACGTGTAGTGCTCGGTCCACGGGGTGCCTTCTAAACGCTGGTAGGTGACGGTGATCTCGTCGTTGAGTACGGTCCACCCTTCCAGGATATTCAACTCAAACTGGAACAGCGGGAATGTAGTACCTATGTAATAGGGACTGACATGCGATGTGCGTATGGATTTCGCCGAATCCACCTCTATTTTCCATATATAGTCCTGTTTGAAACTATAGCCCGCCACGGGACTACTTCCGTCGGTATTGGCTGTCCAGTAGGTGTTGCCATACAGAGCCTGGCCACTCTCACCGGTAGCGGCATTTGTCGAGCGGATGGCATAGCGCCCCATCCAGTCGAGTAGGAACACTTGTGATGCCCACGTGTCACTGGCCGTCGATGTAGTGGTGTTCAGGTGGCCTGGTGTCAGGGCGGCATCGGTCGTACCAGCGGGTCCGGTAAAGTAGTTGTCTTCGTTCAGGAGCCTGAAGCCGTAGTCGTATTCTTCGCCATCAGTCTTGAGGAATTGGAACGACGATGCATCGGTCTCGCCGTCGGTCAGTGTGCCGTCGGCTGCGACGTAGTACTTCTGATCATTCACTTCCGTAAACACACGATAGGAGTTGTATTCCTCTATGGCACCGCAAGCGCGCCCATATGTATCGTCCTCCTCCAAATGCCACTCGTAGCACTTTTCGTAACTAAATCCAAAGTGGTGGTAGACATTGTCATCTGAATATTCTAATTTGTGCTTCCAATAAACCTCGTGGCCGGCTAAATTCGATGAGCGGATAGCATAACGCCCCTCCTCGTTGAGGAAAAACACTTGAGTAGCATAAGGTTCATCCTTATAGTAGCTGTAAAAATGTACAACTATCAAATGATTAATGTCTTCGACTTGTCCATAATAATCAGACATATAATAAAAGATCATCTCTTCGCCTTCGTATTGGTCGTATTCGCTGACTAACTGAAAACCGTATTCATACTTTCCACCGCCAGTGGACTTCTTAAAAATGAAGTGTCGGGCATCTTTCAAGGATGTTGTTGGATAGTTATACTTATCAAGATAGTACTTCTGACCGTCCACCACTGCGGAAATGCGGTAGTAGCGGTCTTCCTTGATGGAGGCGAGGGCTCGCTCGTAGTCGGCCTGATCGCTATTAACATTGAAAGAGAGTTTTTTCGAGCCGCTGTAACTACCTTTACCCGTAATAGTCAAAACGTAATCACCTTTTTCCTTCACTGCGGCAGGAAGTCCGTCCTTGGTGATGCTTTCCGTGTAGTCGGTGCCTTTCGTCAGTATCGTTCCATCATAGGCTGTCACCGTGTAAACGAGCGGGATAACGGAACCCGTGTAAACATACTCAGAGGTGATGCCCGTAATGGTAGCATACTGCAGGTCGTTGGGGTCTCCGGTTAATTCAAAGAACTGCAGCTCAGCAAGTTGAAACTCACCATTGCTGGCGCGAGTGGCCTCGAAGCGGTAATACTGGAAGGACTGGGGGGTGCGAATATAGAATGTGGTCGAGGTGTTGTCGGCCATAGGTAGTTTGTCGCCGTTGGAGTTGTCCACTTCGGCAATCGTTGTCCAGTCGGCATCTCCGCTGTTCTTACCTTTGATGGTCCACGACCGCGGATTGCGCTTGCCCAGCTCATCATTGGCGGTCCACAGAATATAACCGTTCGGCGTGATGGGACTGGCATAGTGGAACTCCACCCAGGGATTGTTACTACTAAGACCATATTTCGTTCCAGTGTCACCGTCCACGAGTTTCGCGGGGCTTTCGTTGTAGAAATTCCAGTTGGAATTCTCTCCACTGTCAAAGGTGGGTATCTCGCTGATGACCGAGATGGCCGGTGAATCCTGTGCTGAGGCGGGAGAAATTACCCCCATAACATTTGTTAACACTAATGCGAGCAGCATCAGCCATCGGCTGCCTTGCCTCGGCACGCGCCCAGCGTCGGCGGGCGGCGATGAAAATCTTCTCTCTGTCATGGTCATGTCGCTTTTGTCTTATTTTTACTTTTCTAATTTAGTCGCATATTTCTGGGCAAAGATACGAAAAAAACGTGGTGTACGTATGAAAAGGCGCGTGGTATTTTCGCAAAACACGAAAATACCACGCGCCGATAGGGCTTTTTTCGTATAAAAACACGCTTCGGAGGGGATTTTAGGGCTTTTTTCGTCGCCGCCGGACGATCGTTCAGCGCCGCCGAATACTATTTCAGCGCCGCTGAAATAGTGTTCAACGACGCTGAAATAGTTTTCCGGGAGCGTTTCGGGGGGCGTGCCGTCACCTGACGACGACCTTGCGGCCGCCGTGGATGAAGACGCCGGGCGTCGAGGGACAGCTCTGGAGGCGCTGACCCTGCAGGCTGTACCAGGCGTCATTGGCCGGCGCCGTGGCCTTGGGTGCGTCGACGGCGAGAAGGTCGGGGTCGACGTAGTTGCGCTGACTATAGTAATAGGTGTCTACCTGGCCGTTGGACCACTGGGCCTGCTGGGGCCAGCGGGTGTCGGCGTACCACGTGAAGCGGTCGGTGCCCTGGGGGCGCTCGCGGACGACGACGCGCTGACGGTCGTCGAGGGTGAAGTATTCGGCTGAGACGAAGACCATGTCCTCGGCCGTCTTGTCCCACCTGTAGTATTCGCTGGCGACGGTGCCGTCGTCGAGGGTGCGGGTGGCATAGGCCTCGCCGCTGCCGGAGAAGTCGGCCATGACCCACTTGCCGAGCTCACGGTTCCAGTCGTAGATGACTATTGACGCCTCTTCAACAACAAGATCTTCTTCTTCATAGCCGCTATCGAGGGGTCCGCGGGGATCGCGGTAGGTGTCGAGTGTGAAGAAGAAGCGGTGGCCCTGCCAGTACTTGGTCTTTTGGCCGTGGAGGATGATGCTGGGGTCGGCGTCGTCGGTCTCGACGTACTCCTCGACATACCAGTTGCCCTCCTCGTAGGTGCGATTGCTCCAGAGGCGCTTGCGGGGACTGTAAGAGAAGTGGCTTTCCTCATAGTTCTTCTCCCAAGGGCCGTCGGGCGAGGTGGAGAAATACCACGTGACGCGGGTGAGGATGCCCCAGCGGTCGTAAGTGAAGACGGCGCGTTCGTAGCCGTCGGCAGGCACGTCGGTCTGATTGATCAGCTGGGCGATGCGGCCGTCGGCGCGATAGGAGAGCCAGGACTCGTATTTGCCTTCTTGGTCGGAGGTCACGGCGTGTATGATGCGGCCGGCCTGGTCCCAGGTGTCGACGGTCATGGTGTAGTTGTCATCAGAATAGCGCACGTCGGCATATTTCATCGTGGCGAGGCGCCCGAACCAGTTGAACATGAGGTCGCCCTCGTAGTCGTCCATACCGCCGTCCTCCCACGAGTCGTTGTCCTCGACGTCGAGCAGCTTGCTGAGGGGCACGTCGAAGGCCTGGTCGTCGGCGTAGGTGAAGAGGATGGTGAGGTCGACGTCGAAAGTGCTATAGCCGAAGAAGGTGAGGCGGGTCAGGCGGCCCTTGTCGTCCCAGCCCATGTCGAGCGACTGGTCGGCAGAGTCGTCCCAGCGCAGGACCTTGCGGGGTCCCTGCACGACGTCGTAGTCGGAGGACCGCTGATAGCGCATGGTGAGGGGTCGCGTGTGGGCGGCGTTGAGCTGCCACACCAGCCGATGGTCGGGGGCCCAGTAGGGCGTGAGGTCCTGGTCGAGGGTCACCTCGTAGGCGTCCTGCAGCTCATAGTAGGTGGTGACGACGCTGTCGCCGGCGGTGACCATCTGGCGGCGCTCGCCCTCGGCGCGGTATTTCTCTGAGCCGCTGCCGATGCGGTCGTAGATGACGCTGCTGACGAGGCGGTGGTGGAGCAGGAGCTCGAGGTCGCCCTCCTTGACGGCATAGGCGCGGCCGGTGAACTGCTGGCGGGCGACGTAGGTGATGATGAGGGGTGCGTCGTCAGTGGCGGCGATGTCATGGTCGTACTGGCGGCCGATGCCGTAGACGGGGTTCATCCACTCATCGTAGCCGATCTCCTCGGCGGCATAGCGGCGGCCGTCGTCCCACTCGTAGCGGATCTCGTAGTAGTGGTAGCCGTTGTAGTCGTAGCGGGCCTCGGTGCGCTCGGTCTCCTCGCCGCGCTGGCCGTTGGGCTGGCAGCGGCTCATGGAGCGGAGGGTGCAGCGGCCCTGGGCGTCGAAGGCGTAATCGACGAAGTAGTTCTGGTCGGTGGTGTCGTAGGTGCCGTCGGCGCGGCGGGTGAGCCTCGAGGTCAGGTAGCCGTGGTCGTCGTAGGTGTAGGTAGTCTTGAAGTTGAGCGACCCGTCGGCATTGCGGCTGACGATGCTGTCGCGCAGGATGGTGGGTGCGCCGGCCTGCTGCGCCTTCATCCCGTAGAGGGCGGGGGCCCTGAAGGTCTTCACTTGTGCCGTGGCGCCGATTGCGACGACCATCAGCAGCATGAGCAATAGTGTTCTTGACTTGTTCATAATACCTTTATTTATTGTTTATACTTTATTCATGAATACTGACCTTGCGGCCGCCTTCGATGTAGAGGCCGCGGCGCGGACGGTGGCTGAGGCGCTGACCCTGCAGGTTGTAGATGGCGCCTGGCTCCGGCTGGTGGCTGACGTTGCTGATAGCATCGGCCTCGTCGCCATAGACGATGCGCAGGGGGCGCGAGCGGTCGGCGGGGGCAGGGAGGTGGAGCCATGCCGTCGAGGGGTCGACGTAGGTGGGGCGCGTCAGTGGGACGAAGGTGGCCGTGTCGGCGTCAGGGCTGAGCACGTAGTTGACGTAGCCCTCCTCGACGGGCCGCACCAGGAGCGTCTCGGTGGTGCCGCGCAGGAGGTTGGCATAGACGGAATAGGAGTCGCTGCAGCGCACGCGGTAGTCGCCGGGCTCGCCCTCGATGTAGAGGCCCTCGAAGGCCGGCGCGTCGTTGATGCGGAGGGCCGTCACCTCATAGCTGTGGCGGTTGAAGCCCGCGATGATGTAGGCCCTGAGGCCCTCGACGCTGGTGAAGTCGAGGTCGTCGTCGGCGCAGTAGGTGGTGGCAAATCCCGTCAGCCGGATGGTCTTATAGCGCACCACTTCGAACTCGAGCGAGTCGGCGGCGAGGAGGTCGCCCTGGCTGTTGCGCAGCTCGGCCGTGACGGTGTGGAGGCCGCGGCGCAGCTGGTCGGTCGTGAGCGTGATGTCGTCGCCGGTGTAGGTGAAGGTCTGGGCCTGGGAGCGGTCGGCGTCGAACCATGCGGTGAGGGTCAGCTCGTCGGCAGGGTCGTCCTTCAGGTAGAAGTAGCGGGTGAGGACGGCTGACGGGCCGATGCCGGCAGCCACGGTCTGGAAGTGGAGCGCATGCAGTCCGGCCTTCAGCCCGCGGAGGTCGACGCTGACGGTCGGCTCCATGCCCGTCAGGTCGTGGAGGGTGCTGACGTCGTTGTCGAACCAGTAGCGGCAGGCGGTGGGCTGCGGCTGGGGCGCGGCGACAGTGAAGTAGCGGGTCAGCGGTGCGCTCCATGCATGGCCGTCGCGGCTCACCTGCAGGTGGAGGGCATGGACGCCGGGCGACAGCCGCCCCAGGTCGGCGCCGACGCTGAAGGGGCCCTCAGCAGCGCGGCCCTGCCTGAGGGTCGACGCGTCGTTGTCGGTCCAGTAGCGATAGGCGGTCTGCTGGGCCGCTGCCGTCATGGCTGCGCTGAGGAGCAGTGCGGAAAGAAATGTTTTCAGCATAGGCCTCGAAGCGTTTATTCGACGTTGATCGTCACCTTGATGTTGCCGTCGGCATCCTGAGCGGTCTTCAAGCCGTACTTCTTCACCTGTGCCGTCGAGGGCAGCGGGTCGAAGGGTGCCGAGCCACCATGGATGCCCACCTGAGAGTCGTCGTCGCCCAGATACTTGGCGGCGGCCTCGTCGGTCAGGTCGAAGAGCTCGGTCAGGTCGAACATATTGTCATCGCCCCGCCAGGTCTTGAACAGGTTCTCATAGCCATAGACCATCTGGTTCTGGCCGTCGGGACTGAATTCGAAGTAGTCGGCGTCCTGCGATGTGGAGACACCCACGCAATGGCTGAAGTTCGACTCGGGATTGCCGTAATTGCCTGGATAAATAATTACGGAGTTCATGGCCGTCAGGCGATCTGTCAGCGTATAGCAGTTGGCGATGCAGTGGTCGATGGTGATGGAACGCTCAGGCTCGGATCCCAAGATAGAACCATTAATGATGCAGTTGGAGCAATAAGCTTGGGTGGGAGTCACATAGTATTGATTCCCAAGGTCGACGCCTCCTTGGAGCAAGCAACTGATATACTTTGCAAACACATTGTAAGCCATTGCCTTTAAGCGACATTTAAGAAACGTCACCTCGTCCTTGAGACCATTACCAGATGCTTTCGCTATCCCCAGAAAATGGATTCCCTCTACGGCCATCTGCTTCTTGTCCTGTTGCCCCATCAGGACGATGTCGCCCTTGACCATGGTGGGCGGCTGTTGCCCGTGGTTCGCCATCCCTGCCCCCTTGAGGCTGATGGCCTTGCGGATGGTGTCGGGACAAGAAAAGGTGCCGCTGGAGAGGGTGATGACGTCGCCGTCCTGTGCGGCGGCATAGGCTTCCTTGAGGGCCTCCTCGCCGTAGTAGGCGGTGAGTTTGTCGTTGTGGGTGAGCGTGGCGATGAGGTTAGTCTGTGCAGCGGCGTTGAGGCAGGCTGCGACGACAAGAGCTAAAGAGAGAAAAAGTCTTTTCATAATTATACGATATTACGATTTATGAACGTTTCACTTTGATGTATCCCTTGGCGATGCCCTCCTTGACGAGTTGCGCCATGTTGGTGACGCCGAGCTTGCGCATGATGCGCTTGCGGTGGAACTCGATGGTGTTGGGCGAGACGAAGAGGCGGTCGGCGATGTCCTTCGTCATGAGGCCCTCGGCGATGAGCTTCAGGATCTCGCGCTCGCGGTCGGAGAGGGGCTGATAGCGCTCCATCTGCTCGCAGCACTCGCGGAAGTGGGGGCTGAAGTAGTTGTTGCCCTCGAGGACACAGCTGATGGCGGTGAGCAGCTCGGTGGTGTCCTCGGCCTTCATGACGATGGCGTTGACGTCGCTGTTGATCATCTGTCGGAGGGTCCATAGCTCGTCGTGGATGGTGTGGAAGATGAAGGCGCTGTCGGGCGAGAGGGTCTTCAGACTCTTGACAAGCTCGATGCCGGTCATGTCGGGCAGTTCCACGTCGATGATGTAGACATCGTAGGGATGGCTGACGGTGAGCTCCATGGCCTGTCGGGCGGTGGTGGCGCAGTCGACGGTGGTGAATGTGGTCATGGATGCGACGAGAGTCTTCAGTCCGAGCGCCACGATCTCATGGTCCTCGATGATGAGCAGCGAAGGGTTAGCCGTATGCTCTGTAGTATTCTTCTGTAGTGTATAGGTATTCATGTTGTGGCAAAGGTAATAAAAAAACAGCAAAGAAGCATTGCTCTTTGCTGTAAAAATAAACGAAGACGTCGAAAAACTACGGCTTGCCGTAGTGTGACGGCGCCTAATCCCTGCCGACCTTCAGTGTCCACGTGTCGCCCTCGCTCTCCGTGGTGAGGCGATAGCCGATGCTGGCGGCCCGGTCGGTCATCGACTGCAGGCCGATGCCAGTGCCGTCGCCGGCCGCCGACTTGCCTACGGAGGTGATGGTCAGGCGGGGCTGGCCGTCGCCAAACTGCAGCACGACGCTGCCGCGGGCCTGCTCACCCTGGTGCTCGGCGATGTTGCCGACGGCCTCCTGGACGATGCGGTAGAGCTGGTAGCTGGTGTTGGCGGGCAGGCGCTGCCACTGGCCCTCGTCGGCACGGAAGCTGACGGCGGGCGTCTCGATATGGCTGAGGTAGTGGGAAAGGGCGTCGGGCAGCGTGACGCCCCCGGCGAACTGGGGCGGCATGAGCTCATGTGAGAGGCGGCGCAGATGGCTGCGCAGCGTGCCGACCTGGGTGGCGATGGCCGTATGGTCGGGCTGGGCGGTACGCAGCTGCATGCCGATGGCCAGCAGGTCGTTGCAGGCACCGTCGTGCAGCTCGTGGGCGAAGCGCGAGCGCTCCTGCTCCATGCCCTCGACGTATTTGCGCGTCTCGCGCATCTGGGCCTTCTGGCGGCGCTGGCGCATCCAGACGGCCATGGCCACCACGGCGGCTACGAGCACGGCCAAGGCGGCGGCCAGCAGGCCGATGCTGCGCTGGCTGCGGGCCTGGCGTGCGCTGAGCTGAGCCACCTCGAGCTCTTTCTCCATCACGCGATAATTGGTGGCGAGCTCGTCGAGGCGGCGCTGGCTCTCGGCGCTGTGCAGCGAGTCGGCCAGCACGGCAGCCTCGTGCTCCAGCCGGTAAGCCTCGTCGTAGCGGCCCAGGGCGGCCAGGCAGCGGCTCTTGTTGCCTAACAGCTTATGTGGGGGGATGACCTGCTGCAGCTGCATCAGCTCCTCCAGCCGGCTGATGGTCTGGAGCGCCTCAGCATAGCGGCCCTGCTCGGTGAGGATGATCATGCGCGACTCCAGGATGCCGGCGGCGGCCGTGTTGCCGGGCGGCAGCTGAGCGGCGATCTCCTCGCCACGCTGCAGGTAGCGGCTCACGGCGGGCGCGGCGGGCTGACTGGACAGCGCCTTCAGCAGGTAGTTGATGGTCTTGAGCTTGAGCGGCGTGCTGTCGGTGCTGTCGGCCGCCTCGAAGGTGGCGGTCAGCAGGCTGACGGCCTCGTCGTCGCGATGGCTCATCAGCAGGGCGATGCCTTTGTTGGCCTGGGCCGAGAGGCGCTCCACGTCGTCGCCGCCGGCGGTGGCAGCGGCGATGGCCTTGTCGGCATAGCCGAGGCTCTCGTCCAGGCGCCCCATCTCGGCAAAGAGCACGCTGAGGTTGTTGGCCAGATAGGCCTCGCTGTCGTGGTCGCCGGCGGCGAGGGCGGCCTCGAGGCCCTGCTGGTAGCAGATGGCGGCCGAGTCGTTCTGCCCCAGGCGGCGGTAGGCAATGCCCGTGTTACCGCACATGATGGCATAGTCCTCGCTCGAGCCGTAGCGCTGCATCAGCGGCAGGGCCAGACGTCCCCACTCCACCGCCGCCGCCATGTCGCCCATGACGTTGCTGGTGGCCGACAGCTCGGCGTAATACTGGGCCAGCAGGGAGTCAGGGGCCTGGGGCCAGGCGTCGAGACCGCGCCGCAGACAGCTGAGGGCCGAGTCGGGGCGGTCCATCATGTTGTGATGGCGGGCCATGGCCAGCAGGGCCTCGGCGCGTCCGCCGTCGTCGTGCAGCCCGGCAGCATAGTCGTAGGCATGCTCCAGGAGCACCCATGCCGAGTCGATGTCGTCGGCCTCGAGACGCTGTTCTGACTCAAAGACGAGCTGCTGCACCCGGCTGCGGCTGTCAGACTGACGGCCGCAGGCGACGCAGAGGATCAGGGCGGTGAGGAGGGCGACGACGTGTTTCATCACTTTCGGATTTCGATGACGCAGTTGGCCGGCTGCTTGATGTTCTCGTCGATGGTGACCGAGCCGACGGAGTCGGACACGATGTGGCCCGACGACGGGTTCTTGATGTTGGCGATATGTCCGCGGATGTCGGCCTGCACGTCGCTGTATTCGAAGACGCGGTCGCACAGAGGGTCGAAGGTGCAGCCCTCGAGCACGAGGTTGTCGGCATAGCAGAGCAGCTGCTCGCCAGAGAGGTGGCAGTTGACGAGGCGCACGTTCTTGGAGTGCCAGGCCAGATACTCGCCGTCGAGCTCGGAGTCGATGATGGTGATGTTCTCGCACTCCCAGAAGGAGTCCTTCGTGACGATGTGGGCATCGCGCAGCGTGACGTTCTTGCAGTACTGGAAGACATATTTCGAGTCGCAGCGCAGACCGTCGATCTCGATGTTCTCCGAGAACATGAAGGGATAGGTGCCGTCGTGCAGCTTCAGGTTGCGGGCACGCACGTTGCGACAGCGCCAGAAGGTCTCGTCGGCATCGTTGATGACGACATTCTCCAGGTAGAGGTCGTCCATCTCGCGGAACATCTTCGGCCCGTCGATGCGCGTGTTGCGCATGTCCATGTGGTCGCTGTACCAGAGGGCCGAGCGGGCGCCGACGTCAAACTGGCAGCGGTTGATCCGGAAGCCGTGGACATGCCAGAAGGGATACTTGCCCCAGAAGCGGCAGTCCTCTGCCTCGATGTTGCTACACTCCTTGATGGCGCTCTCGCCGTCGCCGATGGTCACCTGTTCCAATCTCACGTTGTGCTTCTCGAAGAGCGGACGCTCGCCCTCGAAATGCTGATTCTTAATGATTTCCATAATTAGTTTCTAAAAGCGGTACAAAGGTACATATAAAAAATAAAACCGCAAAGCTTTTTTGCGGTTTTTAAGAATCGGTACTAATCCGTGGAATCAGTGTTAATTCGTGAAATCAGTATTAATTCGTTCAATTCGTGTAATTCGTCTTCATTCGTTGTTTCAAGAAAGGCGTCAGCGGGTCCAGAAGCGCGAGGTGATGTCCTCGAACGTGCCGTCGGGACGGCGGCGATAGAGGCGCTGGTTGGTAGTCGGCTTCTTCAGGGGGCCGAGGTGGCGGATGTAGGGCCCGATCTTGATGTAGTCGAAGTCCTGCTTGCGCACCGCCGAGGGCACGCGCAGCCGGCCGCTATACCAGGCCACGCGCAGCTGCGGCCAGCGCTCATGGACGTAGCAGGCCAGGCGGTTCACCTCCTGCGGGTCTGCGTCGCCGCCCATGAAGGCCAGGCAGGTGATGTCGGCGCCATACTGGACGACGAAATCGTCCAGCACACTCTGCGTGAGTGGCTCGCCCACGTCGTCCCAAAGATACTGGCTGTGGCAGCCCGGGCATCGGCACGGGCAGCCGGAGATATTGATGGCCAGCGTCGTCTCGTCGGGGATTTCCTGGAAGACGACGCCCGTATTGACATATTTCAGCATGGTTCTTTCTTTTTAATTCATCGACCGCTTCGGTTGGCCCGAAGCGGTGCTTCGCGGGGCGCGAAGCGACGGTTCGGACAGAAAGAAACGGCACTTCTCGATAGTAATATAGGGGTATATTACCTTCGAAAAGCGCCACTTTCCGGTTTCTGCACGCTGCGTCGCTCAAGCGCGAATCAGCTCACGTGTGCATAGTATCGGCGCGAGGCCTCCTCCTGGCGGGCCTGCGAGAAGTTGGAGACGCGCTTGAGGTAGCCGATGATGCGGGTCATGTAGTCGACGTTCTTCGAGTGGCAGTGGGGGCACTCCTTGAGGTAGCGCTTGTCGATATGGCCGCAGTCGTTGCAGACGGTGTTGGGAATGTTGAACGTGAAGTAGTTGCAGCCCTCCTGCGCAGCCACCTTCAGCAGCTGGCGATACTGCTCCTTCGAGAGGTGCTCCTCGAGGTTCATGTGGAGGGCCGAGCCGCCCGTGAGGTGCTCGATGTAGGGGGCGCCGTGGAGCTTGAACTTGTCGATGATGGAGAGCGAGTCGTCCTCGACGACGTAGAAGTAGGAGTTGTAGCAGTCGCGGGGCACGAAGTAGCCGTCCTCGCGGTCCCACTTGGCGTGCTTCACGCCGACGTTCTCGGCCGGGATCATCTCGCAGTTGAACATGACCTCCTTCGTGCGGTACTGCTTGTTATACTTCTCGATCAGACCCAGGATGCCCTGCACGAAGTGGAGGTAGTCGTCGTTGGGCGTGATCTTGAGGCCCATGAACTCGGCAGCCTCGACGAGGCCGTTGATGCCGATGGTCAGATACTGGCGGGCGATGTTGATGTAGCCGGCATCGAAGAGCGGCAGCATGCCGTGGGCCTGCAGCTCCTTGAGGTTCTCGTTGTAGGCCAGCTGCACCTTGTGGCAAAGGTCGATGATGCCGCCGAGATACTCCAGATAGTCCTTGCCGTGGTTGACGGCATACTGGATGCAGCGGTTGAGGTTGATTGTCAGCACCGACTTCGAGCCGGTGGAGACGCCGCCGGCGCCAAGCGTGTAGGAGAAGCCGTTGTCGGTGATCTCATTGCGCAGGCGGCAGCACGACGAGAGCGAGTCGGCATTGTCGCTCATGTAGGTGAAGAACGAGTGGCCCTCGGCGTACATCTCGGCCGTGAAGTCGCCCCACTCCTTGTCGAGGCACTCGCCGTTGCCGTCGGTCAGCAGGGCCATGGTCTCGACGGGGAAGGTCAGGAGCGTCTTGGTGCGCTCCTTGTTGAACCACTTCATGAAGCGCTTCTGGAGCCACGAGAGTCCGTTCCAGTCGGGCTTCTCGCCGTTGGGGAAGTAGAACTCGCCGAAGATCGACTCGAAGTAGTAGCGGTCATAGTAGGCCACATTCCAGAAGACGGCCTGATAGTTGCGGGCGCCGGTGGGCTGGTTGAGGGTGTAGACGATCTGCTCGAAGCAGTCGGTGATGACCTTGTCGATGGTGCGGTGCTTGAGCGAGAGGTCGACGACCTCGTCGGCGCGCTCGAAGTAGTCTTTGCCGTACTCCAGCCCGAGGAAGTAGTTCATGTACATGAGGAACTCGGGCGTGGCGCAGGCGCCGGAGAGCATCGACGAGACCATGAACACCATGTTGGCGAAGCCGCCGCAGAACGACTTGAGGTTAGTCGGGGCCGTCGAGTTGCCGCCGATGGAGGCGGTGCCGCCGATGAGCCAGGGGTACATCGTGATCGAGGCGCAGTAGTTGGCCAGCGAGGTCTCGTCGTTCTTATAAATAAAGTGGTGGGTCAGCATGTCGATATACTCGTCGGCCAGCTGCTTGCCGAACATCTTCTTGATGCGGTCGGTCAGCAGGCGGCGGTTCAGGCGGATGAAGTTCGACTTGGGCAACTCGCCGATGAGCGTGGCGATATTTTTGTGCTCAACGTTGGCATTGGCGTCGTACTTCGAACCGGTGGCCGCATTGACGGAGTCCATGTAGTCGGAGAGGAACTGCATCTTCTGCAGCGTCTCGCGATCCTCGGTGTGCTCCTGGCGATAGATGATGAACGACTTGGCCACGCGGTAGTGGCCCTCGTGCATCAGAGCCTCCTCCACCTGGTTCTGGATGTCCTCGACGGTGATATCGTCATGGATGTCCAAGTGGCTGAGAATCTTCGAGATAGTGCCCAGGTCGGAGGGCTCATCGACGCTCTGGAACGCCTTGATGATGGCGTTCATGATCTTGTCGAGCGAGAAGCGGTCTTTCGAGCCATCCCGCTTCGTGATGGTAAAGTTTTTGATTTCCATTATTGTTAGCTTTCTATGTTTTGTTGTTCCTTTGCGGCCGGTGAAGTTTTCCGTTTTGGAAAACTTTTTCTTTTTCCTTCATCAAAAAGTTATCCGTTTTGGCAAACCGGAATCGGTTGCAAAGTTACGAAATATATCTCATACGGCAATGCATTTTCCGATATTTTTTTCGGAATAGACAAAAAAAGTTCATCGACGGGGGACGGAGAATTAAAGACGGATGTACGGATGGACTATTTTTTAGACGGATGTACGGATGGACGAGTTTTATTAAGACGGATGTACGGATGAACGGGGCTGCGCCAAAGAAAAATTAAAAATCGGCGCTGCCCCGTCCATCCGTACATCCGTCTTAATTATTGTTCATCCGTACGTCCGTCTTAAAAAATCTCGTACATCCGTCTAAAATTCTCGTACACCCGTCGGGGCGGGTGTAGCTCAGAGGAGGATGTCGATGAGCGTGCTGACGTCGGCGATGTCGATGTTGGCGGCGTCGTAGCTGACGCCGCTGATGCTGTTGCGCAGGTTGGTGCAGCCCCCGAACAGGCCGCTGCCGCTGCCGTCCCATGTGTTGTTGCAGAAGATGGTCTGCAGGGCCGAGCAGCCGCGGAACATGTAGCTGGCGTCGGTGTTCGGGCCGGTGGCGAAGTTGCGCAGGTCGAGTGTGACGAGCCCGGTGCTATACTGGAACATGCCCTCCATCGTCGTCGCGCTGGCGGTGGAGAAGCCAGAGAGGTCGAGGCTGGTCAGCTGCGGGCAGTAGGCGAACATGTTGTTCATCATGGTCACCCGCGCGGTCGAGAAGCTCGAGAGGTCGAGGCTCGTGAGCGACTGGCAGCCGTCAAACATCTCGCTCATCACCCTCACTTTCTCCGTAGAGAAGCCCGAGAGGTCGAGGCTCGTGAGCGACTGGCAGTTCTGGAACATCGACTCCAAGGAGGTCGCGTTGTCGGTGTGCAGATACTCGAGGCCCTCGATGCTGGTCACGGCGCTGAGGCCCTTGAACAGGTAGGAGCAGTTGCTGGGCCGGAACGTGTCGAACGACTGATCGATGCTAACGCTCGTGATGCTGGTGTTGTTGTGCGAGCCGGCCCACTTGGTGCACTGCTGACCATTCACAGTCGTCACGTAGCCGTCGTTGAGCTTATAGACGGTGCAGTTGTACTGGTGGGTGTCGACGTAGATGTCGTAGTAGAACGTCAGCTCGCCATTGTCGAGGAGCACGGCGTAGGGCTCGGGCTCGGTGACGCTGATCGTCACGCCGGCGTCTTTCACTAACTCATAGGTCCCATAGGACGACAGGGCATAAACACCCCCACCCATGAACGAAGTATTCTGGGGCGACGTGATAACAGAGTTGTTCTGCAGCGTCAGCGCCGCCAGACGGCAGATGCTGCCGTTAGGGCCCGAGGCCTGCACGTTGGCATGGTCGACCACGAGGGTGGCCGTGGCAGAATAGTTGGGCAGCCCGGCGATGCCATAGCCATAGTCAGGATCAGTGCCTCCGCCCATTCCGCCTGTATCCCAGCTCTGTCCGCTGGCGACGACCGAGCAGTCGCGGATGGTGAGTGTGCTGTTGCTGCCCAGCAGGATGCCGTTGCCTTCCATCATGCAGCTGCAGTTCAAGCTGCCTTCGCCGCTGATGGTGACGTTGCCATTAACGACGAGGCACGTCCCGTTGTCCATCAGCTCAATGTTGTTATCGCCGTCGAGGACCACCTGTACCTGGCCCGTCAGCTCCACGCTCCCCTCAATCCGCGCGTCGGTGAGGTTCAGCGTGCCGGTGGCCTCGTTCCAGGCCACCCCTTCGCCGGAGTAACTACTGACAGGTGTGCCGCCTATCGTCACACTCGCTTGTGCCCAGCCTGTGGCCGTGGCGACGATGACCATCATGATGGTCAAAAGACGTCTGAGTCGGTTCATGCTATACCTTATTTAATTATATATACTATCTGGCTGCAGAGTTATGCTTTTTATTCGAGAAAAATTCTTAATATCTGTGAAAACGCCTTGTCTATATTTTACACATTTTCGCAAAAATTGTTAACCCGTTAACATTTTATCATTTATAGACAACGCCCAGCCTCATAAAAGGCTCAAAAATGACAATCAAACGAGGCAAAAAGAGGGGTTCTCAGACGGTCGTTTTGTAAAATAAATTCGTACCAAATAGTGAGAATTACATAACTGCCTGATTTTCAGTACAAGACAGAACACCCCAAAAAGAAGCGGTGCTTTTTATGCAGAGAAGTGCCGCTTTTCGACTCGAGAAGCACCGCTTCTTGAAGCGAAAAGCACCACTTTTCCCGAATCGGCCCCGCCGATGTAAAATATTATCCGAATCGCCCCTCCGTCCACGAAGGTCTGTTTGGCCACAATTTAACATTTCCAATCGGGATTGTAAATATTCAGTTCACCCCGGGAGACTCATGCTCCCCAGCAAAACGGGAAATTACAAGTTTGTAATATAGGAGCGAATCGGAAAGACGGCAGCCTTCGGCTGGCGCTCGAGCTCTGCTCGCTTGCTACCGAAGGGACGCAAGAAATTGATCAATATTAATTCAAAATTCTTCATCTTGTGTTTTCAATTTGCCATTTTGTTCAATTTTGTTTTTAATTTTGATCAATTTCCCGCCGAAGGCGGTTCGTTTCTCCGATTCGCTGAACAGAGCTACCAGCTTATATGGACTGCATAAAAAACGCAAAAGCGGGTCGCGGACGAAATTAGTGGCGAAAAATTTTGGTAGTCTCGATAAAGTTTCCGAACTTTGCAGGCGGAAATCTCATAACCTTAAAAATAAATTCTAAACGTAATGGCAGAACAATTGCAAGTGAAAGAGCTCGACCAGGTGGTCGTGCGATTCTCTGGTGATTCTGGCGACGGCATGCAGCTGGCCGGAAACATTTTCTCTACCGTGTCTGCAACAGTGGGCAACGGCATCTCTACTTTCCCTGACTATCCGGCCGACATCCGCGCCCCGCAAGGGTCGCTGACGGGCGTATCCGGATTCCAGGTGCACATCGGCGCCGAGAAGGTCTACACACCGGGCGACCTCTGCGACGTGCTGGTGGCGATGAACGCCGCCGCACTGAAGACGCAGCTGCGCTACGCCAAGCCGCAGGCCACGATCATCATCGACACCGACTCGTTCGGCCCGAAGGACCTGGAGAAGGCTCAGTTCAAGAGCGAGGACTACCTCGGCGAGATGGGCGTCGACCCGGACCGCGTCATCCAGTGCCCGCTGACGACGATGGTGAAGGAGGCACTGATGAAAGCCCCCCTTTCGTCCCCCGAGGGGGACACTTCAGCTTCTTCTGCCTCCAAAACTATAGAAGCCCCCTCGGGGGCCGTAGGGGGGGCTCTGGATATGAAGACTGTGTTGAAGACCAGAAACATGTTCGCCCTGGGACTGGTCTGCTGGCTGTTCAACCGCGACCTGGAGCTGGTCAACAACTTCCTGCGCGAGAAGTTCGCCAAGAAGCCGGCCGTGGCCGAGGCTAACATCCGCGTGGTGCAGGCCGGATTCGACTATGGCCACAACACGCACTCGAGCGTGCCCGCCACGTATCGCATCGAGTCGAAGCACAAGGTGCCCGGACGCTACATGGACATCACCGGCAACAAGGCCACGGCCTACGGACTGATGGCTGCCGCCGAGCGCGCCGGACTGCGCCTCTTCCTCGGCTCCTACCCCATCACGCCGGCCACCGACATCCTGCACGAGCTGGCCAAGCATAAGTCGATGGGCGTCATCACCGTGCAGTGCGAGGACGAGATCAGCGGCGCTGCCTCAGCCATCGGAGCCTCGTTCGCCGGCGCACTGGCCGTGACAAGCACCTCGGGCCCGGGCGTCTGCCTGAAGTCGGAGGCCATGAACCTGGCCGTCATCGACGAGTTGCCCCTCATCATCGTCGACGTGCAGCGCGGCGGTCCCTCGACGGGTCTGCCCACGAAGAGCGAGCAGACCGACCTGCTGCAGGCGCTCTACGGACGCAACGGCGAGAGCCCCATGCCCGTCATCGCTGCACTGAGCCCCACCGACTGCTTCTATGCCGCCATGGACGCCGCCAAGATAGCCCTGGAGCACCTGACGCCCGTCGTCCTGCTGACCGACGCCTTCATCGCCAACGGCTCGGGCGCCTTCCGCCTGCCGGCCTCGATGGACGAGCTGACGGAGATACGGCCGCACTACGCCACGCCGGAGATGAAGGACCACTACACGCCATACTTCCGCGACGAGGAGTCGAAGGTGCGCTACTGGGCCATCCCCGGACAGGAGGGCTACACGCACATCCTCGGCGGACTGGAGAAGGACGGCCGCACGGGCGCCATCTCGACCGACCCGGAGGTGCACGACGAGATGTGCCGGCTGCGCGCTGAGAAGGTGGCACGCATACCGGTGCCCGACCTCGAGGTGGAGGGCGACGTGGACGACGCCGACCTGCTCATCGTGGGCTTCGGCTCCACCCACGGCCATCTGCACTCCGCCATGGAGGAGCTCCGCGCCCGCGGCAAGAAGGTGGCTCACGCCCAGCTGCGCTTCATCAACCCGCTGCCCCGCAACACGGCCGACGTGCTGCTGCGCTACAAGAAGGTGGTGGTCGCCGAGCAGAACCTCGGGCAGCTCGCCGCCTACCTCCGCTCTCGCGTCGACGGCTTCGTGCCCTATCAGTTCAACGAGGTCAAGGGACAACCGTTCTCAACCTCCACTTTAATTAAGTACTTCGAAGAAATACTAAATCAATAAATCCGACTCAGATTATAAACAAACAACCACGAATTTAACGAATTAAACGAATTTTTCAATGCAGAGTAGTGAACTGATATTTTGGAATGAAGTGCACGAAATAGTTGGTGCAGCCATGGCTGTTCACAGCTTTTTCGGATGTGGCTTCACAGAAAAAATATATCAAGATGCACTCGAAATAGAGTTACGCAAAAGGAACGTCCCATTCCTGCGAGAACCAGAACTGCATGCTATCTATCATAACGAGACACTTTCATCAACCTTCAAACCCGACTTCATCTGCTTTGACAAGATTGTGGTAGAACTGAAAGCCGTCAAGGAACTTGAGGACATGCATAGGTCTCAAGCCATCAATTACGGAAAAGTAGCTGAGGCAGACGTTGCTCTCCTTATTAATTTTGGTGAATTGTCGCTCAAGTTCGAACGCTATATCATCGCTAAAAAGAAATAATTAGTGGAGCAATTCGAGAAGTCCGATAGTAAAATTCGAATAATTCGAATAATCCGTGACAGAAAAAAATTCGTTTAATTCGAATAATCCGTGACAGAAAAAAAATTCGTTTAATTCGAATAATCCGTGACAGAAAAAAAATTCGTTTAATTCGAATAATCCGTGACAGAAAAAAATTCGTTTAATTCGAGTAATCCGTGACAGAAAAAAAATTCGTTTAATTCGAGTAATTCGTGGTAGAAAAATAAATTCAATATGAGTAATTACAGTTTTCAAGACTATAAGAAGGGTCAGCCGCGCTGGTGTCCGGGCTGTGGCGACCACTTCTTCCTGGCATCCCTGCATAAGGCCATGGCCGAGACGGGTGTGGCCCCGCACGAGATGGCCGTCATCAGCGGCATCGGCTGTTCGAGCCGTCTGCCCTATTATGTCAACACGTATGCCATGCAGACCATCCACGGCCGCGCTGCCGCCATCGCCACGGGCGCCAAGGTCGTCAACCCGAAGCTCACGGTATGGCAGGTCAGCGGCGACGGCGACGGACTGGCCATCGGCGGCAACCACTTCATCCACGCCATGCGCCGCAACATCGACATCAACGTCATCCTGCTGAACAACCGCATCTACGGACTGACCAAGGGCCAGTACTCGCCCACCTCGCCACGAGGCTTCGTCTCGAAGTCGAGCCCCTACGGCACCGTCGAGGACCCGTTCCGCCCGGCAGAGCTCTGCTTCGGCGCCCGCGGACACTTCTTCGCCCGCTGCGTGGCCACCGACGCCCAGGGCACCGTCGACGTGCTGAAGGCTGCCTATGCGCACAAGGGCGCCGCCGTCACGGAGGTGCTGCAGAACTGCGTCATCTTCAACGACCACTGCCACGACATCGTCTACAACAAGGAGGGCCGCAAGAAGAACGCCATCTACGTGCGCCACGGCGAGAAGCTGACGTTCGGCGAGAACTCGGAGTTCGGACTCGTCCAGGAGGGCTTCGGACTGAAGGTCGTCGAGATCGGCAAGGACGGCTACACGCTCGACGACGTGCTCACCCACGACGCCCACTGCGAGGACAACACGCTGCAGCTGAAGCTGGCCATGATGTCGCCCGAGGACGGATTCCCCATCGCCCTGGGCGTTATCCGCGACGTCAAGGCTCCGACCTACGACGAGGCTGTCCATCAGCAGCTGGCCGACGTCGCCGCCCAGAAGAAGTATCACAACTTCATGGAGCTGCTTGAGACAAACGACATCTGGGAAGTGAAGTAACTTCAGATAAAGAAAAACGACAAAAAACAGCGGTTTCATCGCAGTCACGATGCGATGAAACCGCCGTTTTTTGATTCCGGCGCCCGACTTTTCTGCTCACGTTTCCTATCTTTCAAAAAACACGGACTTTCGGGACTTTGAGAAATTGAGAAACACAATTGATACAAATATTAACGAAACATTTCATAATACTACCTATATTTGCAGTCGAAATCGCGACTTTTATTATCAATCAACTAACTAATTACTTTTTTTAAACAAGAGGCAAACATTATGAAATTGAACCTGAAAAAGACTATCCTATGCGTAGGACTGTGCGCCCTCGTAGGGCTACTGTCCACCACGCAGGCCTCGGCAGCCACGAACGAAACCATGGCGGTCGATCAGGCAAGAAAAGTGACGGGACGTGTCAGCGACTCCATGGGACCGCTGATGGGTGCCACCGTGATGGAGAAGGGTTCGCGCGGCAACGGCGTGGTGACCGACCTCAACGGCCGGTTCAGCATCGACGTGCCCAGCGGAGCCACGCTCGTGGTCAGCTACATGGGCTACGTCACGCAAGAGGTCAGAGCCGGCAGCGACCTGAACATCGTGCTGAAGGAGGAAGGCCACAACATCAACGAGGTGGTGGTCATCGGCTACGGCTCGCAGCGCCGTGAGACGGTCACCGGATCGGTGGCCAACATCGGCGGCGAGAAGCTCAACCAGATTGCTGCCACCAACGCCGCTCAGGCCCTGCAGGGCCGCGTGGCCGGCGTGCTGATGCAGCAGACCTCGTCGCAGCCGGGTGCCGAGATGCAGATCCGCATCCGCGGACAGCGCTCGCTCAACGCCAGCAACGACCCGCTCATCGTGCTCGACGGCGTGCCCTTCATGGGTCAGCTGAGCGACATCAACCCGGCCGACATCAAGTCGATGGACATCCTGAAGGACGCCTCGGCCACGGCTATCTATGGTTCGCGCGGTGCCAACGGCGTGATCATCATCACCACTCACAAGGGTGCCATGGGGCAGCCGGCCAAGGTGAACTACAACGCCTACATCGGCTTCAAGAAGGTGTTCCACAAATATCCGATGATGAACACGGAGCAGTACATGAAGATGCGTAAGTATGCCGGACTCTACAACAACTCGCTCGACGAGGACGAGAACGTCGACACCGACTGGCAGGACCTCTTCTATCAGACGGGCGTCACGCAGAGCCACGACGTCAGCGTCAGCGGAGGAAGCAACGGCGGCAGCTACAGCTTCGGCGCCGGATACTACCACGACGAGGCCGTCATCCCCACACAGGGCTACGACCGCTATAGCATCCGCGGCAACTTCGACCAGATGGTCGGCGAATACCTGCGCTTCGGACTCTCCACCAACACGAGCTACCGCGAGACGAAGGGCTCGAACGTCAGCGTCTACGGCGTGCTGTCGAAGACCCCGATGATCAATCCCTACGACGCTAACGGCGAGCTCAAGCGCACGGTCGACATGCCTATCGACGGCGGACAGTACGTATGGACCAAAGGCCGTCTGCAGCAGCTCGAGGACAGCTATCTCAACGAGAACAAGGGCATCGGCTCCTACAACACGCTGTTCGGTGAGGTGAAGTGCCCCTGGGTCGAGGGTCTGAGCTATCGCATCAACATCGGTCTGAACTACCGTTCGTCGAAGACGGGTGCCTTCACCGGCACCGGCATCGGTTCGTCGAACGCCAACGAGCCCAACTCGGCCTCGGTGCAGCAGACCACGACAAAGAACTGGGCCGTGGAGAACATCCTCACCTTCGACCGCACCTTTGCCGAGAAGCACCACCTCAACGTGACAGGCCTCTACTCCACGGAGCGCACCTTCTACGAGCAGAACCACATGTCGGGCCGCGACATTCCCGCCGAGTACTTCCAGTATTATAATATAGGTGCCGCACAGCAGGACCTCACCGTCAACCCGGCCTACCAGAACTACTGGCAGAGCGGACTGATGTCGTGGATGGGACGCGCCATCTACACCTATGATAATAAGTACATGCTGTCGGTGGCTTTCCGAAGCGACGCCTCATCACGTCTGGCCAAGGGCCACCAGTGGCACACCTACCCGGCCATCTCAGCCGGTTGGAACATCGCCCGCGAAAGCTTCATGCAGCCCCTCACATGGCTCGACAACCTGAAGCTGCGCGTCGGCTACGGCGAGACGTCGAACCAGAGCATCGACCCCTACTCCACCCTCGGCGCCCTCTCGACGAAGTACACCAACATGGGCACGAGCATGCTGACGGGCTACTACGTCTCGACGCTGCCTAACACCGAGCTGGGCTGGGAGTACTCCTCGACATGGAACTTCGGTCTGGACTACTCGCTGTTCAACGGCCGACTCTACGGTACGCTGGAATACTACATCCAGAACACGCACGACCTGCTGCTCTCGGTCAACCTGCCACCGACGTCGGGCGTCGGCAGCTACATGGCCAACGTGGGCAAGACGCGCAACAAGGGCTTCGAGTTCTCCGTCAACGGCGTCATCCTCGACAACTACAAGGGATGGAACTGGGAAGTCGGCCTCAACCTCTATGCCAACCGCAACGAGCTGGTCGAACTAGCCTCCGGCGCTGAGCAGGATGTCTCGAACCGCTGGTTCGTCGGCCATCCCATCGACGTCATCTATGACTACAAGAACATCGGCCTCTGGCAGCAGGGCGAGGAGGAACTGCTCAACATCCTCGAGCCGGGCGGCAACGTGGGTATGATCAAGGTGGAATACACGGGCGATTACGACGAGAACGGACTGCCCACACGACAGATCAACACCGACGACCGGCAGGTGATGGACATGGAGCCCGACCTCATGGGCGGATTCTCGACCACCGTCGGCTGGCGCGGCTTCGACCTGAGCGTCATCGGCGCCTTCCAGGTGGGCGGCAAGCTCATCTCGACCCTCCACTCGTCGAACGGCTACCTGAACATGCTCAGCGGACGCCGCGGACAGATCGACGTGGACTACTGGACCGAGGAGAACACCGGTGCCAAATACCCGAAGCCAGGCGGCATGTCGCAGAACGACAACCCCATCTACGGCTCGACGCTCGGCTACTTCGACGCCGGCTACCTGAAGGTGCGCACCATCACCTTGGGCTACACCTTCGACCTGAAGCGCTTCGGCATCGACCGTCTGCGGGCCTACGCCACGGTGCAGAACCCCTTCGTGCTCTTCTCGCCCTACACCAACGAGTGCGGTCTCGACCCGGAGACCAACACGCTGTCGGACAACGGCGGCACAATGGCCGTCACGATGGACGGCTACAAGGGTGCCCACAAGATTCCCGTCATCGGCTACAACACGCCGTCGACACGCAACTTCCTGTTCGGTATTAACTTAACATTTTAACAGCACACGATTATGAAGACAATATATCAAGCATTATTAGTGATGGCAGCCGGCTGCGGATTCACCGCAGCACTCAGCAGCTGCTCCGACGTGCTCGACGAGCAGCCCCGCACCATCTATGAGCCCGGCTTCTTCAAGACCGACAAGGGCATCGAGGGCGGACTGGCCTCGCTCTATGCCAACCTGCGCAACGTCTACGGCAACGGCTACTTCCTGAACATCTGCGAGACGGGCACCGACGAATACACCTACGGACAGTCGGCCGACGGCAACTTCAAGGACGCCGACCTCTCGGGCGCCGGCTCGCTGACGGCGTCGAGCAGCCGCAGCGACGTGCTGTGGAACAACACGTTCACATTCATCAACACCGTCAACGGCATCATCGAGAATGCCGAGGAGGGCGACGTGGCCGAGAGCAAGATTGCCGAGGCCTACTTCTTCCGCGCATTCTATTACTTCAACCTGGTGCGCACCTTCGGCGGCGTGCCCCTCGACTTCGGCTCAGGCGAACTGAAGTTCAACGCCACCCCGTCGCGGACATCGGTGCGCAACACGGTGCCCGAGGTCTACACCCGCGCCATCTTCCCCGACCTCGTCAAGGCTGTACAGGATCTGCCCGACGCCCCGCGCGCCACGGGAGCTGCCGCGAAGAACACGGCCCGCAAGTTCCTGGCCGAGGCCTACCTGACCTACGGCTGGTGGCTGGAGAATCCCAAGCAGATTCCGACCTACCCCGAGTGCGACCGCACCGATCCCGACGGTCATAACGCAGCCTGGTACTTCCAGCAGGCCTACGACCTCGCCGTCGAGGCCATCCAGAATCCCGGCGCCTTCGGCCTCTGCGAGACCTACTACGACGTGACGCGCTACACCAACGACCGCAATCAGGAGATCCTGCTCATGGCCGACCACACCACCGAGAGCGCCCAGTTCAGCGGCATGACCGAGAGCGGCTCGTCGTGGGGCTACGCCGGCGGCTCGTCGCCCGACAACTTCGCCGGATGGATGGCCAACTGGAACTATCCCAACATCCAGATGGAGAGCGAGGAGGACGGATGGATCAACCCCGTGCAGCGTGAGGCCATCCAGCCCCTGGGCCGCCCCTGGATCCGCATGGCTCCCTGCATCGACGCCATCGAGAACTTCGGCGACAAGTCGAAGGACTCGCGCTACGACGCCACCTTCACCACCGTCTACCATGCCAACTGGGACATCGGCAACAACCCCAACGTGAAGTTCGTCTACGGCTATAAGGACCAGCCCATCTATCCGGGCGAAGTCGTGCTGCGATTCCTCGACGAGGAGCCCGCCACGCCCGTGACCTACTCCACGACGGCCCGCAAGAACGGCCAGGTGGGCGCCGGCAACCTCAATGGCTACAAGGAGTTTGTCATCAACCCCGAGGCCATCAGCCGCCTGCGTTTCCCCGGACCCTACAAGCTCGGCATGTATCCCCTGGAGAACATCTCGTCGACGGGTCAGCGCCAGCTGGGATCGCCCAACGGCCCCATCGCACGTCCGTTCAACATCGCCAAGTTCTCGGAGTTCTATCTCATCGGAGCCGAGGCAGCCGTCAAGGGTGCCACGACCAAGAGCGGATTCTCAGCCCGCGAGCTGCTCAACGTGCTGCGTGCACGTGCCGGCAAGTGGACCCACAAGGTCAATGGCGACACGGAGTACTGCGAGCCCTACGTCCGCGACTACAGCGCCGACCTGACCGCTGAGACGCCCGCCACGATCACCATCGACTACGTGCTGGATGAGCGCATGCGCGAGCTCTTCGGCGAAGGCTTCCGCTGGTTCGACCTCACCCGCACGCAGACCTGGGCCGAGAAGGCCGGCACCTACCGCATCTGCGGCTCGAAGAACACCGACTGGACGCCCGAGACCGTCAAGCGCGACATTCCCAACGGTTACTACCTGCGCCCCATCCCCAGCACCACCATCGACGCCTTCGAGATGACCGACGAGGAGCGCATACAGTATCAGAACCCGGCTTATCGCAACTGATCTCCAAATCAGGAGCGCGGCTTATCGCAACTGACCTTTTAATCACAACATGAGAAGAGTACTCCTCATTCTCGCCTTCTGGCAGACTATCGCAGCCATGGCCGACGACGGACGTCGGCTGTGGCTGCGACTGCCCGATGCAGAACCGGCGGCAGTGGTCGACATGAGTGGCGCCAGTCAGGCCGGCGACGCTGATCAGGCCATCGTCCGCGTGGCCGTCGGCGAGCTCCGTGCCCACTGGCAGGGGCTGCCCGTCGCCCTGCGGCTCACCGACGAGCCGACGCTGCGGCGCGACGCCTTCCGGATTGCGAAAGTCGAAGAGGACTCTTTCCGTATCACGGCCTCATCGGCTGTCGGGCTGCTCTACGGCGCCTACTTCATGCTGCGCTCGCAGACCATAGGCGACGGCTGCCTGTGCCAGACGCTGCCCCCCAGCCACGAGCTGACCGAAAGTCCACAAAACGAGAAGCGCTGCTTTGCCGTCCGAAAGGCGTCGCTTCTCCTTAAGCGAAGCACCGCTTTCGCACGGGCGGCGGCCTCCATCGGCATCAACGAGGTTGTGCTGCCTGCGAATCAAGACAAAAAGGCAGCGCAACTGGCTGACGCCCTGCGCCCTTACGGCATCGGCGTCAGATGTGCCGACGACGCCACGGCTGCACCGCTGCCGCTGACCTCCGACGACAACTGGACGGGCGACCACCTCCGCCAGTTCGACCTCTACGCTGCCGGCCGACGTCTCTGGCAGCCCGACATCACCGACGAGCGACTGGCCTATGAATGGCTCGCCCAGACTTTCTCAGACAATCCCCTCTTCATCATCCCCATGCGCGACGCCCTGCTCAGCCACACAGGCGCCGACGCCACCGAGCGTCTGCTCGAGACGTGGCAGGAGCTGCAGCAATTCATCGACGACGAGCGCTACGACGACGTGCGCCAACAACTCCAGGGACAACTTGAAGCCGAAAATCAGTAGGTTAACCTGTCTTTTTTCAAATAGACGAATTTTGAAACACTTTTGAGACAAATAGAAACGTCTCTTTTTGCAAAACAACCTATCTTTGCAGCGGAAACAACCACAGAATCCGAAACAATTAGAAATATTTATTACTCTTTTTTATTACTCACTAAAACCAAAACGATTATGAAGAAATTAGCTTTACTCTTAGCAGCCATGATCGGCTTAGCCGGACAGGCAAGTGCACAACAGTACGGCGAGGAGCTCACGCTCGGGTCTATCTCAGGATGGGGATGGTCGAAGAAGACCATAGTCGTCTCCGATCAGGAAATCCCGCAGCTGCCCGCCAGCGTAGCTATCCCCGGCAACTGGGGCGACGTCAAGCTCTACACCGGCTCGTTCGACGCCAACGAATACCCCGGATTCAAGGTGGTGCTGCGCGAGGCGCCGGCTGAAGCCACGGTACAGTTCTATTATCGCAATGCAGCCCAGGCAGCTGACTACAGCGGCAGCTATCTGCCCTGGGAAGGCGACAACGGCGGCACGCTGTCGGACGACGGTCTGACATTCACAGGCTCCTTTAATATTGAGAACCTCGGAGACGATCCCGTCATCACCCAGCTGGCCCTGCAGAACCGCACGAGCAGCTCCGTGACCGTCATCGTCGAGGCTGTCTATCTGATTGACAAGAACGGCGCCGAGGTGCCATCCACCGGACTGGCCGCCTCGGGCTGGAACTCGGCCAGCATCACCCCGCTGACCGTCCCTGAGGGCGGTGTCTCAAAGGACGTCTACGAGTTCACGAGCCAATATGGCGAGATTGGCGTCGACTTCGGCGAAGTGCAGGAGATCGAGGCCGACAAGCCCCACCAGTTCACCCTCGTGAGCAGCGAGCCCATCCCCGCCGGCCAATTCCAATGGAAGGTCTACAACGAGGATGGCAGCAACAGCTATCTGGGATGGAACATCGAGGACAACATCGTCACCCTCGACATGCCCGCCAACTACACCGGCATCTCCATCCAGCACATCGTCTCGACCACCAGCCAGCTGCCGCAGGACATCAAGATGTATCGCTACGTCGAGGGAGCACCCATCGCCCGCGAGACCCTGCCCGTCAAGGTTGGCGGCTCGGCCGTCATGGAGGATCCCAACCCCGGTGAGGAGATGGGCGAAAACGGACTGCCCATCGGTCTGAACCTGCCCGGCAGCTGGGGATCGGTCGGACTGTGGAAGGAGACCTTCAACGCCGCCGAATATCCTGCCTTCAAGATTGTGCTGCGCGAGCGTCCCACCGACGTGCAGTTCTTCTATCGCACCCATGTGCCCGATGCCGAGGGCGGCAATGTTGAGCAGACTGTCTACGTGCCTTGGGAGACCAACGAGGAGATGGACGTTGAGTTGTCAGAGGACGGCACCACCCTGACCGGATGGTTCGACATCGACGCCCTGGGCAGCAGCGACGTCGAGGCCATTGCCCTGCAGAACACCGGCGGCTCAGCCGTGAAGGTGGTGCTGATGCAGGTCTACCTGATGAACGAGGACGAGGAGTGGATCGAGACCCCGGGCATCGGCTCGAGCATCAGCCTGTGGAACAGCGGCTCGACCTATCCCGTCACGGGCAGCTACGACGAGAACGGCAATCTCTACGACGCCTACGTGACCTTCAATGCTGCCAACGACTATGTCGGTGCCTACGGCGCTGCTGTCGATGAAGGCACCTATCACGTGGTCACCTTCTACACCGAAGAACCCATGCCCGAAAGCCTGACGGCTGCCGCAGTGAAGACCTCGCTCAACTGGAACACCTTCCAGTGGAACTTTGAACCCGTCGCCTATTCCGTAGAGAAGAAGGCTGACAACGCCCTGGCCGTGAAGATCCTGACCGACTATTCGCCCTATGAGTTCTGGGGCTCTTCGTACGGCGGACTGCAGCTGATGTACACCGGCGCTGAGGAGAATCTGCCCATGAAGATACGCGTCACGAAGATCGTCCGCGAGGTCTATGAGGCCACACCGGCCGACTACGTCTACAGCGTCATCGGCGACCTGGCCAGCAGCGACGCCTTCATGACCAAAGACGCTGAGAACGGCGACATCTGGACGCTGACCATCGCCGACCAGCAGATCAAGGAGCTGAAGGACTACGCCTACCGCGTGCGTGCCAACAAGTCGGACAGGCTCTTCACCACCGGCAACGTGACATGGACGCCTGAGAAGACCGGTGTCTACACCTTCAACTTCACGTTCAACGCTGCCGACGGCACCGTCACGCTCGACGCCGTCCGCACCGACGACTGCACATGGGGCATCACCTTCGTCAACAACGGCAACTGGGAGAAGGTCGTCGTCACCGCATGGAACGACAAGGTCACCTACACCGAGGACATGACCTTCGTACGCACCAGCAGCAGCCTCGGTGCCGACATCTACAGCTGGAGTGTCAAGGCAGAGGATGCACCCCTCTACATCTCCTTCAGCGACGGTGGCAGCTCGACGACCGGCGAACAGGAGTACGTCGACGGCAAACAGTATGACTATGGAGTCATCACCGGCATTGCAGGCGTGAAGTCAGCTGAGACGAAGGACGCTCAGATCTACGACATGCAGGGTCGCCGCGTAGCCCAGCCCACGAAGGGCCTCTATATAATTAATGGTAAAAAGGTTGTTTTGAAGTAAAAAAGCATTGTAGTCAGTAGTTTCGGGGGGATGGCGTGGCGCCGTCAACAGCAATAGCGAAACACGTCGCGTCACCCCCCCCGTTTTTCTTCCTTTACCCCGACATCCGCTCTTATCACGTACATCACACAACTCACACTTATGCGTATGAAGAAAATCCTACTCACAGCACTCATGATGGCCAGTTCGGCGGCCACCTTCGCACAGATCACCCACACCCGCATGCCCATCAGTGCCGACCTGGGCGCCGTGCTGCTCAATCCCGACGGCACGGAGCAGACGGTCTATCCGGCCCACATGGTGTTCCAGGGACAGTGGTGCGACATGGCCCTGTGGAAGGCGCCGTTCAGCATCAACGAATACCCCATGTTCCGCGTGCGACTGCAGCGAGGTCCCGAGGAGGACGGCTGGGTGCAGCTCTTCGCCCGCAATCACGAGTCGACGGGCAACTGGAAGGGCCCCTACATCCCCTTCAAGAAGAACCAGACGGTGCTCGAGGGCGAGTTCTGGGACTATGACGACACCGACCACGGCGGCGGCTACTTCGAGAACGACCCGCTCTGCACGTGGTTTGCCATCCAGAAGGCCAACATCGGCCCGGAGCGATTGGAACTGACCGTCACCGAGGTGGTGCTCATTAACGAGGACGAGGAGGAGATCGTCTCCCACTGCGTGCGCAACGAGAGCTGGAAGCCCTCGCCCGACTGGCACGAGCCCGACTCGGTGTTCGACGGCATCGTGCGCTTCGACAACAAAGGCACCGTGGGCATCTACACCTCCAACGGCAACGAGATACAGATCAACCGCCGCAAGGGCGAGGTGCATCGCTACACCTTCCGCACGGCCGAGCCCATCCCCGAGGGGTTCCGCTTCTTCCTGATGCTCGACGACGGTGAGGACACGGCCTACGAATATCCCGTGCCGGCCGGAGTGACCGAGTACGTCACGCCCGACATCGACGACAGCTACAAGTTTGCCTACCTCATCTACGAGGGCACCTACCCCATGAGCGTCCATTTCACCGAGATCTGGCGCGACGTCATCGACCCGTCGTCCATCAACGACGCCGTGACGATGCAGGGTGTGGCCCATCGCGACATCTACTCGGCCTCAGGCATGCGTCTCGACAGCCGCTCGGCAGGCCTCAACATCGTGCGCGACCGCATGGACGACGGCACGGTGCGCGTCAGGAAAGTGATTCGCTAAAAACATTATCAACTAACTAATTTATACTGCATTATGAAGAAATTACTATTACTCTTGTCCGCCGTCCTCTTCGGCATCGGACAAACGAATGCTGCCACGGAGAAGGTGCATGCCGACCTGAGCAGCACGGACATCATGTCCGACGGCAATGCCGCGTGGAGCAGCGAGACCCAGACCCTCACCTGGAGCCTGCCCTACGACAACACCCTGAAATACCTCGGACTGCCGACCGGCGACTACTCCGACTACGAGAAGATCGTCATCGAGTCAGCCGACCTGGAGGGCGCCGCATTCTTCATCTACATCTACAACGGACAGTCCTACACGTCGATTGAGGTCAACGAGACGGGCGTCAAGGAATTCCGGCTGAAGAACTACCTGCCGAAGAGCCTCCTGACCGACGTCACCGACGTGCGCCTGGCCGGCGGCACGACCAGCTCGGGCTCCGTGCACGTCATCGACCTCTATCTCGAGACCTACGACGACGCCGTGCCCCGCAAGAAGGATGCCGACCTGTCGTTCTCGCAGTCGCTCGTGCTGCTCGAGGTGGGCGATGCCTTCACCGCTCCCACCCTCATCAATCCCAACAACCTGCCCGTCACGTACAGCGCAGTGAGCGAGCCCGCCGGGGCCATCACGGTCAATGCCGCCACGGGCGCCGTGACCCTGGCCGACGGCGAGCTGTCGGGCACCGTCACCGCCTCCTTCGCCGGCAACGACGAATATGAGGCCGGCATCGCCAGCTATGCCATCACCGTCCGCGAGAAGGCCGTCGTCGACGGCATTCCCACGCACTACAGCGTTGAGAACACCGCCGCCGGCATGCCCGACCCCGCCTTCCCGACACTGGCCGACATGATGGCCGACCCCGACAAGTACTACTGTGAGCCGCTGACCGACCCGTTCGAGTTCAGCGACGGCAGCGGCCGCGCCCTGACCTTCGACCAGTGGCAGAAGCGCCGCGGCGAGATTGCCCGCGAGATTCAGCACTACGAGATCGGCGACAAGCCGGCCGTCAGCCGTGAAAACATCGAGGCTTCGTTCAAGGACGGCGTGCTGACCGTCAAGACCACCATTAACGGCGAAGTGCTCACCCAGACCGCACGCATCAGCTATCCCTCCGGCGGCACGGCACCTTATCCGCTGATGGTCGGTGCCGACAACATCTCGCTGCCCGGCAGCCTGCTCTCGAGCCGCAACATCGCCACGATGAACTTCACGGCCGCACAGGTCAACGGCTACTCGCAGATGGCCGGCTCGTCGGCACGAGACTTCGAGCGTCTCTATCCCGAGCTCTCCGACAACGGCGCCTACAGCGAGTGGGCATGGGGCTTCAGCCGTCTGCTCGACGGACTGCAGATCCTCGGACCCGAGGTGACCAAGATCGACATGGACCACATCGGCGTCACCGGCTGCTCCTACGCCGGCAAGATGGCCCTCTTCTGCGGTGCCTTCGACGAGCGCGTCTGTCTGACCATCCCGCAGGAGTCGGGCGGCGGCGGCTGCGCCGCATGGCGCACCACGTGGGTGCACAACCGCGACTACACGAAGGAAGATCCCTGGGAGGGCCACACCAACACCGACGGCTCATGGTTCTCGAAGGAGTTCAAGCGCGACGCTACGTACGACAAGAACAAGGTGTTCTATCTGCCCTACGACCACCACGAACTGTCGGCACTCTGCTGCCCCCGCGGATTCCTCATGCTCGGCAATCCTGACTATGTCTGGCTGGCCGACGGCTCGGGCTACGTCTCAATGGAGGCCGCCCGCAAGGTGTGGGAGCGCTACGGCATTGCCGACCGCTGCGCCTACTCCATCATCGACGGCCACGGCCACTGCTCGCTGCCCAACTCGCAGTACGACGTCGTCGGCGCCTTCCTCGACAAGTTCCTCCTCGGCAAGGACGTCGACCTCACGGCTGCCGCCAACTACAACGCCGCACCCATCTACAAGGAGGGCGGATCGCGCGCCACGCCGCTCGAGGAGCTCGGACAGTGGATGGACTGGTGGGAGTCGGAGGACCACGTGCCCAACCTGCTGCCTTCGAACAAGCAGGAGGACGCCCTGTTCTTTGCTACGCCTGAAGACATCATGACCACCACCACCGACTGGGAGCTCAAGGACGACGAGACCGCTCCGAGCGGCAAGATCACCGAAGCCATGGTGAAAAACTCGACCTGCCCCGAGAGCAAGAGCCAGGCCCTGAAGGCCGACTTCACCGCCCCCCTGAAGCAGCCCTACTTCATCTATGGCTACGTCAACTGCGCCAAGTCGACCAACGATGCCGTCTGGATCGGCTTCGACGACCAGACAGCCTACAACTCCAACGGTGCCAGCACCAAGGGCGAGTGGGCCTGGAAGAACCTCTACTCGCTGCTCAGCAATGCTGACAAGACCAGCATGCAGAACAACCTCGACGCCGGCGAGCACGCGCTCTACGTCTACACCAAGGAGGCAGGCTACAAGATCGGCATGCTCTGCATCAGCAACATCGAGAAGCTCGACGACTTCCGCGATGCCATCGCCGACATCGACCTGGCCGACATCACCACGGGCGTCAACCTCGTCGTGAAGGACGGCGAGAACGTGACCACCTCGTTCTTCACTCTCGACGGCCGCCAGTCGACCAGCGCCGTGAAGGGCCTGAACATCATCCGCCAGGTGACCAAGGACGGCGAGGTCCGCACGCAGAAGGTGATCGTCAAGTAACGCGAAGAACGACGAAAATGTAAAATAATTTCGCACCTTTTCTACTCAAATTGATAACCAGCTGAAAATCAGTGCGTTCGCAAAACAGAAGCAGAGAAGCGGTGCTTTTCGATGAAAGAAGCGGTGCTTTTCGACTCAAAAAGCACCGCTTTCTGACCGCTAAAGCACCGCTTCTTTTCAAATCGCACACACATTGTAAAGATAATTCGCAACAGGAGAGCGAAAGCAACTGACTCTATTCATTATCCTAAAGATTGACTATGAAACAATCCCTTATCGCCATACTGTGCTTCATTGGCTGCTCGCTGACGCTTCAGGCAGCCGACAATGTGCACTGGGTGGGCACATGGGGCACGGCACCGCAGTTGGTCGAGACCAACAACAACCCGCCGTCGCCAGGACTGCAGAACAACACGCTGCGCCAGATCGTGCAGGTCAGCCTCGGCGGCGACGTCGTCCGGCTGAAGCTGACCAACGAGTTCTCCGCCGGCGCCACTGAGATCAAGGCCGTCAAGATAGCCCGCGCGCAGACGGCAGGCAGCAGCCCCCTCATCGACGAGGCGTCGACGGTCAGCCTGACCTTCGGCGGCAGCGCCACGGTGACGATGGCGGCCGGCGCCACGGCCGTCAGCGACGCCGTCAGCTTCCACATGGAGCCACGCCAGAACGTGGCCATCACCATCCACTACGGCACGGCCTCGTCGACGAGCGTCAGCGGACATCCCGGCTCGCGCACCACATCATACCTGAAGGCGGGCAACACCACCGACTTCAGCTCGGGCTACACCCGCACCGACCACTGGTACTCGATCCTCGCCCTCGAGGTGGAGGCGCCTGAGGCGAGCGGCGCCGTGGCCATCCTCGGCAACTCGATCACCGACGGCCGCGGCTCGACCACCAACGCGCAGAACCGATGGGCCGACGTCATGTCGCGCCGACTGCTCGAGAACGAGCCGACCAGCCACGTCGGCGTGCTCAACATGGGCATCGGCGGCAACTGCGTGCTCAGCGGCGGACTGGGACCCACGGGCCAGAGTCGCTACGGGCGCGACCTGCTCGGCCAGGAGGGCGTCAAGTGGATCATCCTCTTCGAGGCCGTCAACGACCTGGGCTACTGCCAGAACGGCGCACAGACGGCCCAGCGCATCATCGACGTCTACAAGCAGATCATCCGCGAGGCCCACGCCAAGGGCATCTGCGTCTTCGGCGGCACCATCACGCCCTTCAAGGGCAACAGCTACTACTCGGCCGACCACGAGCTGGGTCGCCGCACCATCAACACCTGGATGCGCACGACGAAGATGCTCGACGGCGTCATCGACTTCGACCGCGCCGTGCGCAACCCGCAGGACACCGTCGCCCTGCAGGACCAGTATCTCTTTGAGAACGACCATCTGCACCTCAATGCCGACGGCTACGACGCCATGGGCTCGTGCGTCGACCTGGGTCTCTTCACGCAGACGGGTCCGCTGGGTGCTGACGAGGACGAGGCCCTGCCCACCGACGACGAGGCCCTCTGGATTGAGGCCGAGCGGCTCGTCACGCCCACCGCAGGCTACAACTTCCGCGACATCCTCGACAGCCAGGCCTCCGACGGCCACTACCTGGAGACCTACAGCAACATCGTGGGCGCCGCCCCGACCGACAGCGCCGACCTCATCGTGGCGCGCTTTGCGGTCAAGACGGCAGGACAATATCATGTATACGGCCGCGTCAACTGCCCCACATGGGACGACGACAGCTATTGGATCCGCATGGACCAGGGGCAGTTCCCCTACGTCAACGGCCTGTGTAACAACGGCGCATGGACCTGGCAGGAGCTTGGCACGTATCAGCTCGCCGCCGGCCAGCATGTGCTGACCATCGGATGCCGTGAGGACGGTGCACGCCTCGACAAGCTCTGCATCACCACCAGTGCGCAGCTGCCCACCGGCATGGGCCAGCCCGACAACCTCAACGCCGGCACCGACACCCCGGACCCTGAGCCAGGCCCCGATCCGGATGTCTTCTCGTCGAATCTGCCCCTGATCTACATCACCACGCAGCAGGCCATCACGGCCGACGCCAAGGTGAAGGGCACAATGCGCGTCATTGCGGGCGATGAGGGGCAGCGCAACCGGGCCGACGCCACCGAGTTCGACTACGACGGCTACATCGGCATCAAGCTACGCGGCAACAGCTCGCTCAACTTCGACCAGAAGAAATACACCATCGAGACGTGGGACGCCGACGGCAACGACCTGAAGGCGTCGATTCTCGGCATGCCCGAGGAGAGCGACTGGGTGCTGCTGGCACCCTATAACGACATCTCGCTCGTACGCGACGTCTTCGCCTTCTCGATGTGGAACGAGATGGGGCACTGGGGACCACGCACCCGCATGTGCGAGGTGTTCGTCAACGGCACCTATCAGGGCGTCTACGTCTTCTGCGAGAAGATCAAGCGCGACAAGCAGCGCGTCAACGTGGCCAAGCTGAAGGAGACCGACGTCGAGGGACGCGACCTCACCGGCGGCTACATCGTCCGCATCGACGTCGTCGACGACGACAAGGCCTCGTTCACGTCGAAGGTCAAGGGTCTGCCCGAAAGCTCCGGCACGGGATGGCCCTGGGGCGGCGGCGGCACGAACAACACGGTCACGTGGAGCGTCTTCTATCCCAAGAAGGCCGACCTGCAGGCCGCTCAGCTCGACTATATCCACAACTACGTCGACCAAATGGAACTGTCGTTCCAGCAGCAGAACTTCGCCGACCCGGACGAAGGCTACGCCAAGTGGATCGACGTGGCCTCGTTCGTCGACTACTTCATCCACACCGAGCTGTCGCTCAACGCCGACGGCTACAAGCGCAGCAGCTACTTCTTCAAGGACAAGGACAAGGCCGACGGCACCGTCAGCCGCATGGAGGCAGGGCCCGTCTGGGACTACAACCTGGCCTACGGCGACTGCAACTTCTGCAATGCCAACAACGTCAACGCATGGGTCTACGAAGGCTGCACCACCAACCCCACGCCGGCCCTGTGGAAACGGCTGACGCAGGACGCCAACTTCATGGCTTCCGTCCGCCAGCGCTATGCCCAGCTGCGTCAGACCATCATCAGCCAGGAGCGCATCAACCAGTTCTTCGACGACTATGCCGAGCTGCTCGACGAGGCCAAGGACCGCCACTATGCCAAGTACAGCAACCTGCTGCAGACCGACTCGGGCAGCGGCAGCGGATGGCCCTGGGGCGGCTGGTGGGGCGGCGGCAACAGCAGCCCCGTGGCCTACTTCGCCGCCTACTTCGTGGCGTCCTACGAAGAGGAGATCAAGACCGTCAAGGACTGGTTCGCCCAGCGACTGGCCTTCCTCGACAAGCAGTGGCAATACGACCCTGAGGCCTCCGTCACCACGTCGCTCGAGAGCTACTTCAACATCCGCGTCCGCCAGAACGGCCAGCGGCTCACCGTCAGCAGCGACCGCAAGCTGCAGCGCGTCGAGGTCTACACCCTCGGCGGCTCGCTGCTCCAGACGGCCTCGCCCGACAGCCGCCGCGTCCGACTGACGCTCAACGTCGGCTGTCGCGGGCCGAAAGTCGTCGTCTGCTATGGCGACGACGGCTCCTACGTCAGCTACAAGATCAACTAAACTGAAGCATGAGACATTTTGAAACAGATACAAATCGTTTCAAAATGTCTCATTTTCGATGAAACCGCCCATTTTGTTTGGTGCTTTCGGGGAAAATGACTATATTTGCCATCAAATAACGTAATCACATGGCAGCAAAACGACTCCTTTCAATACGTCTCATCACCGCACTGGCCGCGGCTGTGCTCTCCATGCAGCCCGCCGGTGCCGACGAGGGCAAGCTCTACACTGCCGACAAGATGTCGTCGAGCACCATCTCATGCATCACGCAGGATGCCTACGGCTTCGTCTGGGTCGGCACGGAATACGGACTGAACCGATTCGACGGCTATCAGTTCGTGAAGTACTTCCAGAGTGCTGCCGACAGCACGTCGCTCGTCAGCAATGAGGTGACCACCTTCCACGTCGACAGCCACCAGCAGCTGTGGATAGGCTGCCGGAAGGGGCTCGTCCGCTACGACTATACGGCCGACGCCTTCGAGCGCTTCACATTCCCTGGCGGCATAGAGCCGCGCGTGGCCAGCATCGCCGAGGATGCCGACGGCAACATGATCATCGGCACCACGGGCTACGGGCTCTACCTGCTGCCCGCGGACAGCCGGCAGATCGTGCGCCCCAGCCGCTTCAGGCGCAAGTATGCCGACGACTTCGTCACCCGCGCCTTCTATGACGCCCAGGGCAACCTCTGGTGCGGCAACATGTCGGCCCAGCTCACGTGCTACATGCACTCCGACAGCACCCAGGCGCCGCCCCTCACGTTCGACACGGGCTGCGGATCGGTGGTCAGCAGTTTTGCCAGCGACCGCCGCGGCATCTACATCGTCTGCACCTACGGCATCCTCTACTACGACTATCAGCGGTCGAAACTTCGCCGCACATCCTTCGACCTGTCGGCCCTCGAGGGCAACATCTCCATCCGCGACGCCTATCCCGACAGCGAGGGCAACCTCTACATCGGCACCTCCGGCATGGGTCTGATGATGATTCCCAAGGGGCGCCGCACCCTCCAGCCCATCGACAACCTCAACCTGGCGTTCGACCTCTCCTCAGCCAACGTCAACGAAATCACGGAAGACCGCAGCGGCAACCTGTGGGTGGGCTGCTATCGGGCCGGGCTCGTCCAGCTGATGCACAACCAGAGCTCGTTCAGCTCGTGGCTCTTCTCCACCCAGAACTACAAGCTCGGCAGCAGCGTCTCGTCGATAGCACCGGCCAAGGACGGCGCCGTTCTCTGCGTCGTGCAGAAGTCAGGCATCTACCGCTTCGACCGCGACGGCAAGATCGAGCGGCGGCTGAAGTCGCCCGAGGCCCCCATCTCGCTCTTCCGCGACGCCCAGGGCCGCTACTGGCTGGGCACGGAGACGTCGCTCTACGAATACTTCCCCGACTCAGAGACCGCCGTGCTCAAGGTGCGCTCCGACGGCTGGGGTGTCAACCGCATCATTGACGACAGGGACAACCACCTCTTCTTCTGTACCGACGGGCGGGGACTCTCCATCTTCAACACCAAGACCGGCCAGACCGAGACGTACAGCATGTACGACGATGACGACAGCGGCAACGGCAAACTGGTCAACAACTGGATCCGGGCCCTCTGCTACGACACGAGCGGACTGCTGTGGATCGGCTCTGTCGACGGACTGGGCTGCATGAATCCCCACGACCGCACCTTCCGCCCGCTGGGCTGGGACACGCAGATGAAGGGACTGAAGTTCTACGCCCTCCACGAGATGCCCGACGCCAACATGCTCATCGGCACCGAGGCCGGCCTCTACATCTTCCGTCGGGCGACGGGCGAGCTGGCCGTCTTCCCCGGCTCGGAGGAGATGCAGGGCAAGTCGGTCTACAGCATCATTGCCGACCATACGGGCGACCTGTGGATGACCACGCCCAACGAGATATGGCACTACAACATAGGCGCCAACACCTTCGAGAGCTACAATGCCGACGACGCCATCGGCGGCCACGAGTACGTCGTCGGCGCCGGCATCCTCGCCCCCGACGGCCGCATCGTCTTCGGCAACAACGACGGCCTGACCGCCTTCTATCCAACCCAGGTGAAGGGCAGCGTCCGCAAGCTCGACGAGGTCTTCCTGACCAACTTCATGGTCAACGGCGAGCGGCGCGACTGCCGCAGCCGCAGCTTCGTCGTCGCGCCGGGCCACAACAACTTCGCGCTCGACTTCTCAATGCTCGACTATCGCAAGACCGACAACACCACCTTCCTCTACCGCATCAACCAGGGCGACTGGCAGACCATCCCCGAGGGCACCCACTCCGTCTCGTTCAACGAGATGCGCCCCGGCACCTATAACTTCGAGGTGCAGGCCCTCAGCAACGGCAACCACGCCGAGCGCCCTTGCCGCTTCAGCGTCGTCGTCGACACGCCCTGGTATCTCTCCCCCTGGGCCATCGCCTGCTACGCCCTGCTGCTGCTCGCCCTCGTGGCCTTCATCGTCAGCTACTACAACAGCCGGCAGAAGAAGCAGCTCGAGGAGGCCAAGATGCGATTCCTCATCAATGCCACCCACGACATCCGCTCGCCGCTGACGCTCATCATGGAGCCTCTGAAGAAGATCAAGGACCTGACCATGAAGACGCAGGACGCCGGCAGCAGCGAGATCAGCCGCTACTGGAACGTCATCGACCGCAACGCCCAGCGCCTCCTGCTGCTCGTCAACCAGATCCTCGACGAGCGCAAGATCGACATGGGCCAGATGCAGATGCACTTTGCCGAGACCGACCTCGTCAAGTTCATCCAGGACACCAGCGCCACCTATCAGTATCATGCCCAGCAGCGCAACATACGCTTCACCTTCGACCATGACGACAGCCGGCTGCCCGTATGGATCGACCGCGTCATCTTCGAGAAGGTGCTGACCAACCTGCTCTCCAACGCCTTCAAGTACACCAGCGACGGCGGCCAGATACGCTTCATCCTGCGCCAGGACGGGCGCAACGCCATCATCCAGCTGCAGGACAGCGGCATCGGATTCAAGGGCGAGAACACCGAGCGGCTCTTCGAGCGCTTCGCCCAGGGCTCCCATCCGCGCAACGCCACCGACGAGGGATGGGGCATCGGCCTCAACCTGACGCGCTCCATCGTCGAGCTGCACGGCGGCAACATCCGCGCCTACAACCGCACCGACGGACAGCGCGGCGCGTGCATCGAGGTGTGCCTGCCCTTAGGCAACAGGCATCTCAGGGCCGACGACCTCGTCACCGTCGACGACAGCACGGAGCCGACGGCCCCGCAGCCCCAGCGGCAGCCCACCACGGGCTATCGCATCCTCGTGGCCGACGACGACCACGAGATGGCCCACTTCATCGCCACCGAGCTGGGACGATGGTACCGGTTCGACGTCGTCGAGAACGGCCGCCAGGCCCTCGACGCCATCTTCTCACGCGACTACGACCTGCTCATCAGCGACGTCATCATGCCCGAGATGGACGGCATCACCCTGCTCAAGCAGCTGCGCTCCGTGCCGCGGCTGAGCGACCTGCCCGTCATCCTGCTCACGTCGAAGAGCGAGGTCGACGACCGCCTCAAGGGTCTGCGCCAAGGCGCCAACGCCTACATCACCAAGCCCTTCAATATGGACGAGCTGCACCAGCAGATCGACATGCTCATCGACTACGTGCGGCGTCTGCGCGGCAAGTTCTCTGGCGCCGTCGACCAGGAGGACAAGGTCGACGACCTGCAGGCACGCGGCAACGACGACGCCCTCATGGAGCGCATCACCCGCGTGGTCAACGACCACCTCGACGACTCCTCGTTCAACGTCGAGCGACTGACGCAGGAGGTGGGCATCAGCCGTGCCCAGCTGCACCGCAAGATGAAGGACATCACCGGCATCTCGGCCTCCGACTTCATCCGCAACCTGCGCATGCAGCAGGCCGAGCGCCTCATCCAGGAGGGCAAGATCAACATCACGCAGGTGGCCTACACGGTCGGCTTCAACAACCAGTCGCACTTCTCAACCGTCTTCCACAAGTACTACGGCATGACGCCCTCCGAATATGCCGCCAAGTGCGCCGCCGGACGCCGCGCCGCTGACGACGACGCCTGAATCACCGAAAGGCCGCTTCTCGAAGGTAATATACCCCTATATTACTTTCAAGAAGCGGCCTTTTGTGCAAAATCGCCCCAGGGTCGAGAGGCGACGAAAGTGCCGGCGAAGGGCAAAACAAGACGGCGGTCTCCAATCGGAGGCCGCCGTCATTCGATGATGAATTTTCTTTACAAAGAATTGATTAGTTCAGAGCGTCAGCAAGCTCAGCGCCAGCCTTGAACTTAGCAACTTTCTTGGCAGCAATCTTAATCTTGGCCTTCGTGGCGGGGTTGATGCCCTCACGAGCGGGACGCTCGTTGACGGCGAATGTGCCGAAGCCTACCAGAGCCACCTTGTCGCCTGCGATGAGGGCGTCCTTCACTGCTGCTACGGCTGCATCGAGAGCCTTCTTAGCGTCAACCTTTGAGATGCCAGCACCTGCTGCAATCTTCTCTACTAATTCAGTCTTGTTCATAATTTTTTTTGGTTTTTAGAGTGAATATAACAATGTTTACACAAATTCTACCGCAAATATAAAATAAAGTATTCAGAAAACAAACAAAAAAACCGAAAAAATGCGTTATTTCATAAAATTTAATACCTTGAGGCACTTTTTTGTGTCTGTTTAGCGAGATTTTTAGTAATTTTGCAGCCGAAAAGTGTAATTTGTAAATTCTAACTCATCAGACAAGAAGATGTTCCGAAACATACCCACCGTCACGCGGAATCTGCTCATCATCAACATCCTGTGCTATCTGGCACAGGTGCTGACAGGCTATAACTTCGACTCCAACTACAGCCTCCTCACGGAGTACGGCGGACTGAGGTTCTTCCTCGCCCCGGGCTTCCACATCTATCAGTTGCTGACCTATCAGTTCCTGCACGGCAGCTTCTACCACCTCTTCGCCAACATGTTCGCACTGTGGATGTTCGGCCGCATCATCGAGCAAGTGTGGGGTCCGAAGAAATTCCTTTTTTATTACATCGCGTGCGGCGTCGGAGCCGGTCTGACGCAGGAGGTGCTCCAGTTCTTCACCGCCTCGGCAGGCGTCACCATCGGTGCCTCGGGCGCCATCTTCGGCATCCTGCTGGCCTTCGGCATGATCTTCCCCAACGAGCGCATCTTCATCATCCCCATCCCCGTGCCGATCAAGGCCAAGTGGTTTGTCATCTTCTACGCCGCACTCGAGCTGTTCCTGGGCTTCAACGCCGGACATAACGGCAGCGACAACGTGGCCCACATGGCCCACATCGGCGGCATGCTCTTCGGCCTGATGATCATCCTCTACTGGCGCCACAAGGAGCAGCAGCCACACGTTTACAAGCGGCCGGCCAACCAAGAGGTGAGGATGAACCAGACGGCCACGCGCGAGGACGACATGGCCTACAACGCCCGCAAGCGTGAGCGCCAGGAGGAGGTGGACCGCATCCTCGACAAGATCCGCAAGAGCGGCTACGACAGTCTGACCAAGGAGGAGAAGCAGCGGCTCTTCGAGGCCAGCCGCGAACGCTGACAGAAGCCATGCTGAAGATCATCACCCGATTCCTGCTCAACATCATCACAGGAGCCAACGTGGCCACCATCGCCATCATGCTCCTCGTGGGATTCAGCGACCGCATCAACCCGGCCGCCCACCCGACGCTGGGCTGTGCCGGCATGTTCTTCCCCTTCTTCATCGCAGCCAACCTGCTGTTCCTCGTCCTCTGGATCGTCATCAAGTGGCAGCGCGCATGGATCCCCATCGCCGGATTCGCGCTCGCGTACGCACCTATACGAACCTATATTCCATTACACTTCGGCAGCGAGGAGGCGGACGAGGCCGACGTCCTGACGGTCATCAGCTACAACGTGGCCGGCTACAACCACGGCGAGGGCAGCGGCGCCGTCGACTCCATCGCCGCATGGCTCGACAGGGAGCAGCCCGACATCGTCTGCCTGCAGGAGGACATGAACCCGCGCCATGAGCCCTTCGAACGGCTGAACGCGCTGTTCGAATACAACGACACCGTCCATGTCAACGACGTGGACAATTCCTACATCAATGCCCTCGGAATCCACTCACGATTCCCCATCCTGAAGTCGGAACAGATCGCCTACGACTCCAAGTCGAACGGCTCGGCCGCCTTCTTCCTGCTCATCGGGGGCGACACCGTCGTCGTCATCAACAACCACCTCGAGAGCACCCACCTCTCGCCCGAGGAGCGACAGCGATACAAGGACGTGCTCAAGGGCGAAATGGAGGCCGACTCCGCCCGCCAGGAGACGCGCCTGCTCATCAATAAGATCAGTTCGCAGATGGCCCTCAGAGCCCCACAGGCCGACGCCGTCCACGCCTACATCGAGGCCCACCGGCATCTGCCCATCATCGTCTGCGGTGACTTCAACGACACGCCCATCTCCTACGTCCACCGCACCGTCGCCAAGGGCCTGACCGACTGCTTCGTCGAGGCGGGCTGCGGCCTCGGTTTGTCATATAATCAGAAAGGATTTTTCTTCCGCATCGACCACATGATGTGCTCCTCCGACTACATCCCGACGAGCTGTCGCGTCGAGACGAAAATCACGGCCAGCGACCATTTCCCCCTCATCTGTCGGCTCAAAAAAGTAGATAAACCTTAAAAAACGAGCGAAAAACGGCCAAAAATTTCGCCGAATGTAAAATATTCGCTATATTTGCAAGCTAATTCGCGCATATACATATACAATATTAAATAACAAACAAAATGCAAAACAAAGGAATTGTAAAGTTTATTGCAGTCGCGCTGGTGCTCGTCTGCTGCTTCTATCTTTCCTTCTCGTTCGTCACTCGTTACCACGAGAACAAAGCCGTGGCACTCACTGAGACGGCCGGCGAGAAGGCAGGACAAGAGTATCTCGACTCGGTCATGAACTCACCCGTGTGGTTCTGGACCTACAACTTGAAGGAATGCCGCGAAATGGAGATCGGCCTCGGCCTCGACCTGAAGGGCGGTATGAACGTGATCCTGGAAGTCAGCGTGCCTGACATCGTCGACATGCTGGCCGACCACAAGCAGGACGCCGGCTATCGCAAGGCCCTCGAACAGGCTAAGAAGGAAGAAGAGAAGAGCCAAGGCGACTTCATCTCCATCTTCATCAACCAGTGGAAGCAGGAAGGCGGCGGCCGTCCCCTGGCCTCCATCTTCGCCACACAGCAGCTGAAGGACAAGGTGCACACGAAGAGCACCGACGCCGAGGTGGAGACCGCCCTGCGCGCCGAAGTGCAGTCGGCCATTGACAACGCCGAGAACGTCGTCCGCAACCGTGTCGACAAGTTCGGTGTCGTCCAGCCCAACATCCAGAAGCTCGAGGGACAGTCGCGCATCATGGTCGAAATGCCTGGTGTGAAGGAGCCCGAGCGCGTCCGTAAGCTCCTGCAGGGCTCGGCCAACCTGGAGTTCTGGGAGACCTATAACGCCCAGGAAGTCATCCCCTACCTCTCGCAGCTCAGCAGCGCCTATGCCGCCGAGATGAGCCACGCCGACAACACCACGGCCGACAGCACCGCCACGGCTCAGGCACAGCCCGAGGAGCAGGCCGACAGCGCCAAGGCTGACACCGTCGCCGCTGCCACCAGCGACCTCGCTGCCAAGATTGCCAAGAAGGACGCTGAGGACGCCGCCAGCGACGAGGAGCTGGAGCGTCTGAAGAAGCAGAACCCCCTGATCATGCTCGACACGCGCTATGCCGGACTGGCCATGGTGGGCTATGCCAACGCTCACGACACGGCTGACATCAACAACGTCATCCACAGCGACATCGCCAAGAAAGTGCTGCCCGCCGACCTCAAGCTGCTCTGGGGCGCCAAGCCCGAGAAGCTGACCGGCGCCAAGGGCGACATCTTCGCACTCTATGCCATCAAGGTGACCGATCCTTCGGGCAAGGCTCCCCTGGCCGGTGAGGTCATCACCAACGCCAAGGACGAGTTCGACCAGATGAGCCAGCCCGTCGTCTCGATGCAGATGAACGCCGAGGGCACCCGCATCTGGGCCAACATGACCAAGATGAACATCGACCGCGCCATCGCCATCGTGCTCGACGACGCCGTCTATAGCGCTCCCCGCGTCAACCAGGAGATCACCGGCGGCAACTCGCAGATCTCCGGTAACTTCACCATCGACGACACCAAGGACCTGGCCAACACGCTGAACTCCGGTAAGATGCCCGCCCCGACCCGCATCGTCCAGGAGCAGGTCGTCGGTCCTACCCTCGGTGCCCAGTCCATCCGCCAGGGTGCCATCTCGTTCGTCGTCGCCTTCGTGCTGCTGATGTGCGTCATGGTGCTGCTCTACAACTGGATCCCCGGTATGCTGGCCAACTCGGCCCTGCTCTTCAACCTCTTCTTCACCCTCGGCATCCTCGCTTCGTTCCAGGCCGCACTGACCATGCCTGGTATCGCCGGTATCGTCCTCACACTGGGTACGGCCGTCGACGCCAACGTGCTGATCTATGAGCGCACCAAAGAGGAGCTCCGCAAGGGCCTCAAGCTCAAGGAAGCCCTCAACCAGGGCTACTCCAACGCCTTCTCGGCCATCTTCGACTCGAACCTGACGTCGCTCCTGACCGGTATCATCCTCTACGTCTTCGGCACTGGTCCTATCCGCGGCTTCGCCACCACGCTGATCATCGGTATCTGCGTATCGTTCTTCACCGCCGTCTTCATGACCCGTCTGGTCTACGACCATCAGATGAAGAAGGACAAGTGGCAGAACCTGACCTTCACCACCTCGTTCTCGAAGAACCTGATGCAGAACACGAAGTTCAACTTCATGTCGAAGTACAAGCTGTCGTACAGCATCTGGGGCATCGCTGCCCTCATCTTCATCGGCAGCTTCTTCGTCCGCGGACTCGACCGCTCGATCGACTTCACCGGTGGTCGCAACTACGTGCTGACGCTCGACAAGGAAGTGCCCGTCGAGGATGTGCGCGAGCTGGTCAGCAACGTCTTCGTCAACGAGGACGGAAGCGTCGCCTACACGAGCGTCATCGCACTGGGTGCCTCGTCAGAGAAGACCGTGCGTATCTCGACCAACTGGAACATCACGTCGAACGACCCGACCGTCGACGACCAGGCTGAGACCATCCTCTACGAGACCCTGAAGAAGGGCGGCCTCATCGCCCAGGAGAGCATCGACGCCTTCAAGAACCCCGACGTCCGCGAGGGCGGCTCCATCATCGAGTCGTCGAAGGTCGGTCCGTCGGTGGCTAAGACCATCACGCGCGGTGCCGTCATCAGCGTCATCATCGCCCTGATCGTCATCTTCCTCTACATCCTGCTGCGCTTCCGCAACGTCGCCTTCTCGGTGGGCTCCATCGTCGCCCTGTTCTTCGATGCCCTCATCGTCGTCGGATTCTACTCGCTGCTCCACCACATCGTGCCCTGGTCGCTCGAGGTCGACCAGACCTTCATCGGTGCCATCCTGACCGTGATCGGTTATTCGATCAACGATAAGGTGGTGGTCTTCGACCGTATCCGTGAGAACATCGGCCTCTATCCCAAGCGCGACCGCCAGCAGCTCTTCAACGACTCGCTGAACCAGACGCTGGCCCGTACGATCAACACGTCGGTGACGACGCTCGTCGTGCTGCTCACCATCTTCTTCCTTGGTGGCGACAGCATCCGCTCGTTTGCCTTCGCCATGATCCTCGGCGTCATCTTCGGCACGCTCTCGTCCATCTTCATCGCCGCTCCCACCGCCCTGCGCACCATGGGCCGCAAGATCCGCGAGGAGGAAGGCGCCGAGGCTGCACCTGCTGAGACGAAGTAATCACCTTATATAATATACGCGTACGCGTGAGGGGCGAACCCGGCCACTGGTGCCAGGTTCGCCCCTCTGCTTTGTGGCTGATGCGAAGAATTGGGCCGAATTGGGGGTAATGAATAGCTGCTCTTGTAAAAATTATTCCGAATGTTTGTCAATAATTTACAACCGACTGATAATCAACACTGTTGCATATCACGAAAAAAGAAGCGGTGCTTCTCGATGAAAAAAGCGGTGCTTCTCGGCCCGAGAAGTGCCGCTTTTTGGGTCGAAAAGCGCCGCTTCTTTCAGAATAATCCTGCCGTTGTTAAGAAAAATGACAGTCTTACGGTATCTCGTAGACCGTGATGTTAAGGAATCACCCCAATATTTTGGCGCCGCCATTGTGATATTTCCGGGAAAATGATTATCTTTGCAATCTAAAACGAATCACAAGACCTTGATATGACAATGAAGAAAAATCTACTGCTGACCCTTTTCACCCTGCTGACCACATTGGCAGCCCGTGCCGACGCGCCCGACCTCACCCTCAGCTACGACCGCCCCGCCGCACAATGGCTCGAGGCCCTGCCCGTAGGCAACAGCCACCTGGGGGCGATGGTCTATGGCGGCACCGACGTCGAGGAGATTCAGCTCAACGAGGAGACTTTCTGGAGCGGCGGACCCTACAACAACAACAGCAGCGAGGCGCTGAGCCACCTCGACGAGGTGCGCCGGCTCATCTTCGCCGACCGCGAGCGCGAGGCCTACGACCTGCTCGAGAAGCACTTCATGCGCCAGCCCTACGGCATGCGCTATCTGCCCCTCGGCAGCGTCAGGCTGCAGCTGGGCCATCGCAACGTCAGCGACTACCGGCGCCGGCTCGACCTCAGCAGCGCCGTGGCCTCGGTCGGCTACGACTGCGACGGCGTCCGCTATGAGCGCCGCCTCATCGCCTCGCAGGCCGACAACCTCATTGCCCTTCAGCTGAAGGCCAGCCACCGCGGCGCCCTGTCGTTCACCGTTGGCTATGCGGGCGAGCTGGCCGAGAGAGTCTTCCCCCTGGCCGCCCATGGCGGCAACCGCTCGGTCTATCAGCTGTGCGCCAAGGTGAAGAACGTGGAGCAGGAGGGCGTCGAGGGCGCACTGACGGCCGACGTCCGCGTCGAGGTGGAGACCGACGGACAGGTCAGCCTCGACGGCGAGGCGCTCCGCGTCGACGGTGCCACCGGGGCCACGCTGCGCATCGTCGCCGCCACCAACTATGTCAGCTATCGCGACGTCAGCGCCGACCCTGTGCATAAGAACAACGAGGTGCTGGGCAGCGTGCGCCGCCTCTCGTTCGACAAGCTGCTGAAGCGCCACCTGAAGAAATATCAGGAGCAGTTCGGCCGCGTCAGCCTCCAGCTGCCCCGCTCCGACGCCTCGTCGAAGGACACCGACCGCCGTCTGGCCGACTTTGCCCGCGGCTGTGAGCGCGGCGAGCCCGACCTCGACCTCGTCGCCCTGATGTTCCAGTTCGGCCGCTATCTGCTCATCTCCAGCTCGCAGCCCGGCGGCCAGCCCGCCAACCTGCAGGGCGTCTGGAACGACAAGATGAACGCGCCGTGGGACTCGAAGTACACGATCAACATCAACACCGAGATGAACTACTGGCCGGCTGACCCGTGCAACCTCGCCGAGACGCAGCAGCCGCTCTTCGACATGCTCCGCGACCTCAGCCAGACGGGCGCCGCCACGGCCCGCACGCTCTACGGCTGCGGCGGATGGACCGCCCACCACAACACCGACCTGTGGCGCGTCACGGGGCCCGTCGACGGCACCACCTGGGGCATCTTCCCCACGGGCGGACCCTGGCTGACGACCCATATCTGGCAGCACTACCTCTATTCGGGCGACCGCGATTTCCTCCGCCGCAACTTCGACGTCATGCGCGGTGCGGCCGACTTCCTGCTCGACTTCCTCCAGCGCGACCCGCGCACGGGATGGCTCATGACCGTGCCGACCGTCTCGCCCGAGCACGGGCCGAAGGGCAAGGGCACGACCGTGACGGCCGGCTCGACGATGGACAATCAGATCGTCTTCGACGTGCTCTCGAATGTGCGGCGGGCCATGCAGGTGCTCGCCATCGACGACGCTGACTATGATCGGCGCCTGGACGAGGCCATCGCCCAGCTGCCGCCGATGCAGATCGGGCGCTACGGCCAGCTGCAGGAGTGGCTCATCGACGCTGACGACCCGAAGGATGAGCACCGCCATATCTCGCATCTCTACGGCCTCTATCCCTCCAACCAGATCTCGCCCCGCCAGCATCCCGAGCTCTTTGCCGCCGCTGCCACGACGCTGCGCCAGCGAGGCGACATGGCCACGGGCTGGAGCCTGGGATGGAAGATCAACTTCTGGGCACGCATGCTCGACGGCGACCATGCCTTCCGCATCATCTCGAACATGCTCCACCTGCTGCCCGGCGACGACGTGAAGGAGCAGTATCCCGACGGGCGCACCTATCCCAACCTCTTCGACGCCCATCCGCCCTTCCAGATCGACGGCAACTTCGGCATGACGGCCGGCGTGGCCGAGATGCTCGTCCAGAGCCACGACGGCGCCCTGCAGCTGTTGCCCGCACTGCCCGAGGCTTGGGAGGAAGGCGCCGTCAGCGGACTCAGGGCCCGCGGCGGCTTCGAGGTCAGCATCAGTTGGGACGATGCCCGCCTGGAGGAGGCCACCGTCGTCAGCCACCTCGGCGGCACCCTCCGCCTGCGCTCCTACGTGCCCTTGAAGGGCAAGGGCCTCCGTCCGGCCACGGGCGACTGTCCCAACGACTTCATGCGACCGGCCAGCGTGGCCCAGCCGCTGCGCTCGGCCCACCTGGGCGCCGTCGACATGCCCCGCCTCCGCCCCGTCTACGAATACGACCTCGACACGCGGCCCGGACGCCGCTATCGGGTTTGGTCGGAGCATGATTAAGCACTCAGACGTTTTCTTAAAACAACAAATTAAAACGAATTTCACGAATTAAACTAATTATTGTCTATTACACGAATTGCTCGCGATTCGCTCAATAGACGCCGTGTGGCGGCAGTTGTATGCGCGTAGCAATTCGTGTAATTCGTGAAAATCATGGTGAATCTGTGTAATTCGTGAAATTCGTTTTAATTCGTTGTTTAGAGAAAGGAGGGGAAAACTCAGTTAAGTATTAATCTATTTTAAAACGTATAAGAAATAGCGCAGGATATGAAATATATTTTGTATCTTTGCGGACAACAAATCGAATCATATCAGCAAAGATGAAGACAAACTATGAAGTGCGTTATGCGGCCCATCCCGACGACGCACGCCACTATGATACCGCCCGGCTGAGGCGCGACTTCCTCATTGAGACACTCTTCGTGGCCGACGAGGTCAACATGGTCTACTCGATGTACGACCGCATGGTCGTCGGAGGCGCCATGCCCGTGGGCGAGGAGCTGCTGCTCGAGGCCATCGACCCGCTGAAGGCGCCCTACTTCACGACGCGCCGCGAGGTGGGCATCTACAACGTCGGAGGACCCGGCGTCGTCTGCGTCGGCACGGAGCGCTATGAGCTGGGCTTCAAGGAGGCTCTCTACGTCGGACGCGGCGACCGCCAGGTGTGCTTCGCCTCACTCGACCCGGCCCAGCCCGCCAAGTTCTACTTCAACTCCACCACGGCCCATCAGGCCTATCCCTGTCGCAAGGTGACCAAGGCGGAGGCCGTCGTGGCCCACATGGGGTCGCTGGAGATGTCGAACGAGCGCACGATCAACAAGATGCTGGTCAACCAGGTGCTCCCCACCTGTCAGCTCCAGATGGGCATGACGGAGCTCATGCCCGGCTCCGTCTGGAACACGATGCCGGCCCACACCCACATGCGCCGCATGGAGGCCTACTTCTACTTTGACCTGCCCGCCGACCAGGCCGTCTGCCACTTCATGGGCGAGCCCCAGGAGACGCGCCACCTCTGGATGTGCGCCGACCAGGCCGTCCTCTCGCCCGAATGGAGCATCCACTCGGCCGCCGCCACCCATAACTACACGTTCATCTGGGGCATGGGCGGCGAAAATCTCGACTACGGCGACCAGGATTTCTTCGATATCAGGGACCTGAAGTAGTCTTTTCGCATGTGGCCGCTGGCAGAACAATAATTATAGATTTTCTTTTGTCTGCGACGCTACATGAATGGCCATATAATAGACATGAATGTTTCATAAATTGTAATGAGAGGCTTTAGGGACTATAAGGATCTGGTATACCAAATCATTGGCGCTGCCATGGAGGTTCATACCACACTTAAGTGGGGGCTTCTTGAGGCTGTATATAATGAAGCTCTCTCATTAGAATTGGCTGAACGGGGTATCGGCTGCGTCCGGGAGCAACAGTTGGATTGCTTTTATAAGCAGCATAAGTTGGAGAAAACTTATAAAATGGATTTGGTTGTGGGCGACATCGTGGTAGAACTGAAGTCGGTTAGCGATATTCAGCCTGCTCATAGAGCGCAGCTTTTCAATTATCTGCGATTAACGAATCGTCACATAGGTCTGCTCATCAACTTTGGAACATCAAAATTGCAAGGCGAGCGATACGGCTTCATTAAAGAAACGAACGAGTGTGTTCTCTTAGACCGAAATATGGAACCCTGCAGCCTTTCTGTTAATGTGGATGCTTATGAATAGCAATTATTTATGAAACATTTGTCATTGCTGTCCACTAAAAATCGCCAAGCGTTCTTTGAAATGATTGAAATATAGTTTGTTGCAGAGTTTTTAAGGGCGAACGGTCTTGATTTTGTACCTTTGCGGGAAATAACCTGCTTATGTATAATTTCAAGTATGTC
>JAFUEP010000009.1 GCA_017470345.1 Prevotella sp. | reverse complement strand
GGTCGCTCTTGCTGGCTGTGAACAAGATACGTGTTTCCTCGTTAAACGAGTAAATGTTTTCAAATTTGGCTGACAATAACATAATGACGTCTGATATTTCGTGAAATTTCGTTGCAAAGATAACAAATTATTTCAGAACTCCGACAATTGTCTGCGTTAAATATGTATAAATACGACAAAAAAATACGTTATCCATTGTCATTTTGTCGGTTATTGACATGATTTTGTCATAAATTCGACTCTGGCTTAATGTTTGCATGGGTAATATAAAGCGCTATGACATGTTTGTCAAAACTGGGCGCAGAAAGGAGGTGTAACAGATGGGCAAGAACCAACATGTTGTTCCTGCTGGAGATAAGTGGGGCATTAAGGGCGAAGGCAATTCAAGACTGACTTCAACATTTGATAGGCAGTCCGATGCAATTGCTGCCGCTCGTCAAATTTCCAAGAACCAGCATTCCGAACTATTTATTCACGGTCGTAATGGACAGATTCGAGAAAGAGACTCTCATGGTAAGGATCCATTTCCTCCAAGAGGATAAGTCTCTCAGCATTCTCTTCGTTTAGAGAAGAGCCCTAATACCACAGGGGCAGGTTGTGGTAGAGTAAAGATGTGCCATGGCGAAATTCGCTGTGGCTTTTTCTTTTTAGTCGAATCAGATATAACGTTTTTTTTGCCATCTACAATTGGCATTTTTTGTTTCCAGCACCCTATTTAATAAAGTTAAAAAAGTTAAATCTTCCCATTTTTCGTTTTCTGTAGAATTAACGTCACCACTTTTCTACCGTTTAAGAAGTAAATCTCTGATATAAAGCGATTTGCAAATACCGTAGCTGTACTAGCTTATCATCAATCACAGTAGGCGAAGGTATTGAAGAAATTGCCAGCTCTGGGTTTAAATACTTAAAAAATGTAACTATCACGCTTCCTAACAGTCTGACAACAATAGGCTCACAAGCATTCTCTGGCTGTTCTGGTTGTACTGTCATAATAGGCACTGGGATAAAGTCTATATCAGACGCTTTTTATAGTACGTATGGTATGACCATTTATATCCATGCTTTCGAAAGACCTGAATCCAGTTACCATTGCTTCTACATGACTCATGGCAGCAACAAGTCTTTCGTTCCATTCGGGCGTGGGGATGCGTATCGTAGTGGCAGTAGTTTAGAAGGTGGCGACTACTGGTGTAGTGTGTCTGAGATGCCATACCCCGCATTGACAATAGGCTCTTCTGGCTATGCTACATACTGCTCTGAAAAAGCTTTAGACTTTTCTGAGGTTGAGGACGTGAAAGCTTATATCGCAACAGACTACCAGGCGTCTATAAATACACTCCTTTTGACAAGGGTGATGAAAATACAAGCAGGAGAGGGCGTCATCGTTGTTGGTAATCCTGGTACATACGACATCCCAGAATGTACAACAGACATCACCTATACTAACCTTCTAAACGGAATGGATTATCCTGATTATGTCAGTCCGACAGAAGGAGACTACGCAAATCTACTTTTTACTGACGACCTATCTTTCCATTCCATAGAAGAGAACGCCCCATGTTTCGCAGGCACTGCATACCTGCATATTCCTTCTGACTGTTTAACAACTAATACTGAGATAGTGAATGTCAGCTTCGAAGATGTGGACGACACTGACATATCTGTGTTGGAAAACGCTATATATACAGAGCTTGCAGAGTGTAAAGCTGGCGCAACTATCGAGCTGCCTGTGAAACTTAAAAACGAACTGACGCCCGTTGGCTGCACGTTTACGATTGCGTTGCCGGATGGAGTGCGTCTAGAAAAGGATGCCGACGGCGACGTGGTGTATGAGCTGGCCGACAGGGCACGGAAACAATGGGCGACCCTGCAAGACCTGGGCAACGGCATATATGAGTGCACGCTAACGCCATCGACGGCTGCAGCTACCATCGCGGGCAGCGACGGCACACTCATCACGCTCCGAGCGCTTGTGCCTGAAGGTATGGCAGCAGGCGACTACCGGCTGCTGCTGGCGAACTGCAAACTCCAGAGTAAGGTCGACGGTGCAATCACAGATCATACGCTGAGTAACGTGACGACGAGGCTCACTATATCGGACCACAGTCTGGGCGATGTGGACGGCGACGGTCGTTTGTCATTCACCGATGTCGCCATGACAATCACCAACATCCTCGGCAGAGAGCAGTCGGGCTTCGACGTGAACACCGCCGACATGAATGGCGATGGGCGGGTGACCATCACGGATGCAGTGATCATCATCAACAATATCCTCAAGCAAGGTCAGGCTAACGAGTGACACACACTCCTGCATGACGCGCCTCGCTCATGACCATAACAGATTCTAATAATTTGTATCCGCAAAAACCTCGATTTCTCGCATGCGCTAGGCGTGCATAATAGGTCGGTAAATATGATTATTGGCAAGTAAGTCTGATAAACGGCCGAAAGCAGAATATGTAAGAAACTCTCAAAGAAAATCCCCGAATCCTTTTGGCTTTTCGGGGATTTTCCGTAATTTTGCAGCGTCCAAGTAGGAGGTGACGTGTCCCACGTCACAATCCGCGGTTTTGTGACGTGGGACACGTCACCTCCTACTGCAAAACATGCAAATAACTTTTAGTTATATAGCACGATGAAACAATACTTAGACCTGCTCGACCGCATCCTCACGGAAGGGGTGCAGAAGGGCGACCGCACGGGCACGGGGACGCTGAGCGTCTTCGGACACCAGATGCGCTTTAATCTCGAGGAGGGATTCCCCCTGCTGACGACGAAGAAGCTGCACCTGAAGTCGATTATCTATGAGCTGCTATGGTTCCTGCGTGGCGACACAAACATCAAATACCTAAAAGATCATGGCGTCAGCATCTGGGACGAATGGGCTGACGAGGAAGGCGAACTGGGGCCCGTCTATGGACACCAGTGGCGCTCATGGCCCGACTATGACGGCGGTACGATCGACCAAATCAAGATGGTCGTTGACCAGATTAAGCAAAACCCGAACTCGCGCCGCATGATTGTCTCGGCATGGAATGTGGCTGAGGTGAACCGCATGGCCCTCCCACCCTGCCACTCTCTGTTCCAGTTCTACGTCTCACCGCCTTCTGAGGGGACGGGAGAGGTAGGACGGCTTTCTCTGCAACTTTATCAACGCTCTGCCGACACATTCCTCGGCGTGCCTTTCAACATCGCCTCGTATGCCCTGCTCCTGATGATGATGGCACAGGTGTGCGGACTGCGCCCTGGCGACTTTGTCCACACGACGGGTGATACGCACCTCTACCTGAACCACCTCGACCAGGCCCGCCTGCAGCTCAGCCGCGAGCCACGCCCACTGCCCACGATGCGGATCAACCCTGACGTCAAGTCTATCTTCGACTTCCAATACGAGGACTTCCAGTTAGAGAACTATAACCCTTGGCCCCACATCAAGGCCGACGTGAGCGTTTAAGGGAAAAGGGAAGAGTGAAAAGTGAAGAATTTGCTACCGCACAGGAAACTATGATAACAATGATTGCGGCCGTGGCCAGGAACAGGGCTATCGGCTTTGAGAACAAACTGATCTACTGGCTGCCGAACGACCTGAAGCGTTTCAAGCAGCTGACTACGGGCCACACCATCCTGATGGGGCGCCGCACCTTCGAGAGCCTGCCCAAGGGAGCGCTGCCCAATCGTCGCAACTGCGTGCTGACGACGACCGTCAGCGAGCTGCCTGGCTGCGAGTGCTTTGCCTCGTGGGATGACTTCATCCACAGCTGTATGCCTGGCGAGGACATCTTCATCATTGGCGGCGCACGTCTATACAACGAGCTGCTGCCCATGGCCGACCGCCTCTGTCTGACTGAGGTGGACGACACGCCACGGGAGGCCGACGCCTTCTTCCCTGACTACAGCCAATGGAAAGCGGTCGCCCGCGAGGATCACCCCGCAGACGACCGCCATCTGTTTGCCTATTCTTTTGTCGACTACATCCCTGAGCGACAGTCGCTCAACGACTGAATCCGCATCACTCGTCGCTGTCGTTCGAGAGCAGCTGCGCAATAGGCAGCTGACGGTCGATGGCCGAGTGGAACGAGATCAGGCTTTCGCTGCGGGCCAGTCCCAGCGGCTGCAGACGGTCGTGGATGAAGTTGAGCAGATGATGATTATTGACGGCATAGATCTTGATGAAGAGGTCGTAGTCGCCCGTCGTGTAATGACACTCCACCACTTCCGGCATTTCCTTCAGTTTCTCCACCACCTCATCGAACGATTCGGGATTTTTCAGGTTAAGGCCGATGAAGGCACACGTCTCATAGCCGACCTTCTCTGGGTCGATGAGGAACTGCGAGCCTTTCAGTATGCCCATATTGGTCAGTTTCTGAATGCGTTGATGAATGGCCGCTCCACTGACGTTGCAGGCACGTGCCACCTCAAGGAACGGAATGCGTGCGTCCTCGGCTATAAGTTTCAGTATCTGTTTGTCCAGACGATCGAGTTTTAGATTTGCCATAGTTCTTTATTAATTAACTGCTATTCTTGAATTTTCATGCAAAGGTAACAATAAAATCTGAGAAACACGACAATCGAGAAGAAAAAATCAAAAAAAAGTTGCAATTCGCTACTTTTCCGAGGCAGAATAGTTAATCTTGAGGGCAAAACTCTTCTGAAGAGCCTGCTTGACGTCGGCGATGAGACCCATGGGCACATCGCGGTCGGCCTTGATGGAGACGGTCATGCGCGCCTGATCCTCTGACGACATCGCGGCACGCTCGCGCTCGACGAAGTCGCGGATGTCGTCGACGGTGGCAATGCGGTCGTTGAGCTGTATCTGGAAGTCATCGCTTCCTGGCGTCGTCCGTCCGATGTAGATGTAGCACGTAGCCGACTTATGGGCCAGCTTCTGCACCTCAGTTCCCTGCGGCACCTGGTAGTGCACCTTCAGGTCGACGTCGCGCATGTGGGTGACGATCATGAAGAAGAACAGCACGGTGAAGATGAGGTCGGGCAGCGAAGCAGTGTTGAGCCCAGGCACCTCACGATCGCGATGGCGAGGGAAGAGTCCGCGACGCAACTTCATTGCTCACCTCCTTCCTCCTTATTGGCTGCTTCAGGCGGCATCTCGCTGACGCGCTGCGGATAGACCAGCGCGATGGCGTCGTGCTCCTCTTGCGAACATTGACGATAGTCATGGCCGAAGCGCTGGCGAGCCAGCCGGTTGCGCAACTGGTTGTAGCCCGCGACGATGGCGTTCTGCATCTGGAAGTAGGCATCGTAGCTGGTCCGACGGTCAGCCTGGATGGTGATGATATGGCGGTCGCTCACACGCGTCAGTCCCAACAGGTGCACCTCGCGCTCACTCTTCTCTGGCAGCGAAGGGTCATCGGCATCATTGGCCACGAACTCAGCCACCCGTCTGACCAACTCGTCGTTGGTCGTCGCCTCGCCGTTGCACGTCAGATGATTGTCGGCGTCAAGCTGCAGGGCCAGCACATTGCGCTCCTTGACCATCATCTCCTGCTCCACCTCACTTTCCTCTGGCGGGGGCAGCTGGCGGGGCAGCCCCTTGTCAGTGTCCATCGACGAGGTCATGAGGAAGAAGATCAACAGCATGAACGAGATGTCGGCTGTCGACGTGGTGTTCAGTGAGGGCACTGACTGTTTCTTCCTGCGTTCGAACATATCAGATTTTTATCGTTTCAATTTGCGGCTCAGTCCTGAGACGCCAAACAGCACGCCCAGGACGGCCACGATGATGAGCACCAGCGAGGTGTTGATAAGCATATCGGCCACGCGCAGCCACAGTCCGTCGGAGAAGGTCCGCCCGTTGATGGTGAGCGGACTGACATCGCCCAAGGCGAACGTCAGCACGAGCACCACGACCACCCCCACGACGATCATCCAGCCGACGAGCCTGACAGGCACGCCCCACTCCATCGCCTCGCCCCTGTTGCGGAGCAGGCTGCGAATGGTCGACCATGTCGTCAGCACAGCGGCCAGCGCCAGCAGACCATAGATGAGATAGAGCAGAAGGTCGATCATCGCTGTGTGCGCATTTGACGTTTGGTGAGGATGTCGAGCAGCGTGACGGCCGATTCTTCCATCTGCGACGTCAGATGCTCGATCTTCGAGAGGATAAAGTTATAGAACACCTGCAGGATGAGGGCCACGATGATACCGAAGATGGTCGTGATGAGCGCCACCTTCATGCCCTCGGCCACGATGGCCGGGCCTATGTCGCCTGCCTCCTGGATCTGGTCGAACGCCATCACCATGCCAATGACGGTGCCGAGGAATCCCAGCGAGGGGGCAATGGCGATGAACAGCTTGATCCATGAGCAGCCACGCTCGAGATTGCCCGTCTGGACGGTGCCGTAGCTGACGACGGAGCGCTCGACGGCGTCCATCGGCTCGTCGCAGTGCATCAGTCCCTGATAGCAGATCGAGGCGACTGGACCGCGCGTCTCGCGACAGAGCGTCTTGGCGCCCTCCACGTCGTCGGCCTCCACGTGCTTCTCGATGTCGGCCAGCAGACGCTTGGCATTGACCTCCGACAACGTCAGGTAGATGATGCGCTCAATGCATACCGCCAGACCCAGCACCAGGGCTAACGCCACCAGCGACATGAACCCTGCGGAGCCTTCGACGAACTTCGTCTTCAGCTGTTGGTGGAAATTCATCGACTGCGCCATCTCCTGCAGTCCGGCCATGTCTTCATCGCCAACCAGATCCTCGACTGAGCCTACTGTCAGCGACGTATCGGCTGCCGCCACACTTCCGACGCTGTCCTGCGAAAAAGCATTAAGAGCCGACGTGGCCAGCACCGCAGTCAGGGCCAGGGCCATCCATATTCGTTTCATTTGATTCTATTTATTACAGGTCTTATAAAAAATGACAAAACGCCTTTCACGTGAAAAGGCGTCCCCAGCGTGAAGCTTATCTCATGCATATCTTATGCAAATCACGCAGAATTTTCGGATGCAAAGGTACAAAATTTTTAATGATGCACTACATAATTCCTTGCCTTTAACCACAATTAACAGAACAGGACAACTTTATCCGGATAATTATTTCGGCGGCGGCGAATGTTATTTCAGCGGCGATGAACGCTATTTCGGCGACGGTGAAATAGTTTTCAGCGTCGATGAAATAAAAATATTTCGCGAAAAGCTTGCATTTGGGAGGAATATTTTGTATCTTTGCAGACGATAAGACCATCGAAAAACCATTAAAAACACACGAAAGACTATGGCAAAGTATGTCAAGAGAGAGATGAACGACCTGGATGGGTCGGGAGTGAACCGCGCTTACTATCAGATGAAGGTCTACAGGAATGTGGACTTCGACGAGTTTGTCGACCGCTGTACGCGCCACGGGGGCATGCAGCGGAGCGCCGTCGTGGGTGTGCTGGCGCACGTGACGCATGAGCTGGCGCTGACGCTGGCCGACGGCTATAGCGTCAGCATCGACGGGCTGGGCACGTTCGCCACCCGTCTGGGCGTCCGTGCGGACAAAGAGCAGGACGGCTTCGGGGCTGACGAGCAGAAGCGCAACGCGGCGTCGATAGAGGTCAGCGGCATCAGTTTCCGTGCCGACCGCAGTCTGGTCAGCGACGTCAACGGTCACTGCCGGCTGGAGGCTGGCGGTGCGCGGCTGCTGCACCGCTCGCCCTATACGCCCGAGGAGCGTGCGGAGCGGGCCCGCCGGTATCTGGACGAGAACACGGTGATGCGCACGGACGACTATGCACGGCTGACGGGCCTGTCGCGGACGATGGCGTCGCTGGAGCTGCGAGAGCTATGCAAAGCCCCCGACTCGGGCATCACGAGCCGGGGGCGCAAGAGCGGAAAAGTCTATATCAGGGGCTGAGCCGCCTGAAGGCGGGGAAGCCGTCAACGCAGGCGCAGCTCGTCGCCCACGCGGAGAGTGTAGTCGGGCGACAGATGGTTCATCTTGTAGAGCGAAGCGAGGCGGATGCCGTACTTCTGCGCGATGGTGTACATGGACTCGCCGCTGCGGACGTAGTGGCCGCGATGCTTGTATTCCTTGGGAGCGCGCTTCTGCTTCTTCTTCAGCCAGATGATCTCGCCCTCCTGCAGGGCGTCGTCGCGTCCGCGCTCGTTGTAGCGGGCAATCTTCTTGTAGGAGATGCCTATCTCGTCGGCAATGGAGCGGAAGGTGTCGCCACGTCGGGCGTAGAGATAGTAGTTCTTATTATAGATGTAGATCATGTGGAGGGGCTGGCCGTCGAGGCGGGAGTCCTTGGTGCGCTGGGTCATGAACTTGTCGTACGACTTAGCCGTGTCGTACTGATAGAGCTTGTAGAGCTGGATGATGTCGATGAGTCGCTGGGCATACTGCGGATTGGTGGCATAGCCGGCAGCCTTCAGCCCGTGGGCCCACCCCTGATAGTCGGTCAGCTTGAGGCGGAATAGCTGGCGGTAGCGCTGGCCCGTGGCGAGGAAGCGCGAGTGGTCTTCGAAGCTCTCGAAGGCGGAGCTGTAGGCTCGGAAGCACTCATTGCGGGCGTCGTCGTCGCGATGGATGGTGGGTCCGGTCCACGATGTGTGGCACTTGATGCCGAAGTGGTTGTTGCCGCGACGGGCCAGGTCGCTCTGCCCTGCCCCGCTCTCGAGGACGCCCTGAGCGAGGGTGATGGAGGCGGGAATCTTCCACTTGAGCATCTGCTCGATGGCGCAGTCGCGATACTGGTCGATGTATTGCTGATAGCGGGCGTTCCACACTGACTGTGCGCCGGCGCCTACGGTGGTCAGCCAGAGGGCTGCGATGAGGATAAAATGTCGTGTCGTCATTGTCGTTATGCTGATATCGAGCGCAAAATTACTAAAAAGTCGAGAGCAAAACAAAAGAATTTATTCTTTTTTTGCCGAGACGGAGTAATTTCGCCATCGCAGATGGCAACGTTACAAAAAAACAAAAAGAAAGGACTTGCCATCACGGCAAGCCCCCTCACAATCCTAAACTAAACAAATACTTTATGAATTTTATCGCTCCCGAAGGAGGATTGAGCACGTTTGCGGGTGCAAAGATAGCGACTTTTGCGGAGCTGTGCAATACCTAAAAGTAGGGTTTTTCACTGGAAGACAAAGCGCAGCGACGCATAGAACACGACGGCGAAGACATAAAGCACGAGCAAGGGCGAGGCGGAGGCGACGCCCGCGGCCCACGACCGCACCACATCGGCAAAGGACAGGAAGGCTCGCGAGGCGCGGCCATAGACAGCGGCGACGGCAATGGCGCAGATGCAGAACAGCGGCACGAGGGCGCGGCTGAAGGGCGACGGCCACAGATGGCCTGTGGCGCTGAGGAGCATGGCGTGGGGCACGAAAGCGAGCATGGCGATGAGGACGAGACAGATCAGCAGGACGACGAGGGCCAGCCGGGAGGCCAGGCGGCGGCGGGACGAGGGGGCATGCTGAGCGGCGGGACGGCAGCGGCTGAGGGTGCCCCAAGCCATCGCCATGAAGATGAGGCAAGCGAGGAAGGGGGACCCGACGACATGTGTGAGGGTGGCGCAGAACCATCGCACGCCCTCGGCTGAGATGAGGGTGCGGACGCTGCCCGCCATCGACGTGGCAGAGAGAAACCACGACAGCAGGGCGAGGACGGCCTGTGCGACAAGCAGTAGGCCGACGAGGATGGGCAAGAGCCGTTCAGTCTTCATCAGGCTCAAGGTTGTCGAGGTCGAGGATGTGGAGCTCGAGGGCGCGCACGACGAGGCGTGTGGCGTTGACGCCCATGCCGCCGTTGCCGTTAGGGAACAGTTTCTGGACGAGCTCGTTCTGGCGCTTCTCAAGGCTCTTCACGCCAAATGGCATGCCGCGCAGCTGGGTGATCTGATCCTTGGTGTAGCCCAGGGCGAGGTGACGCAGGAAGCGCTCGTCGTACTCGTCGATCTCATAGCCGACGAGGGCCTCCTGCTTGGCCAGGTCGGAGCCGACGCTGTGCATGAAGCGGTCGACGATCTTCTTGAGGATGGGCTCGTTGAAGACGAGTTGCTTGCCCGACATGACGGCGAGGACGTCGCCGCGCGTGAGCAGTTCGCCCGTCTTGAGGATGATGCCGTCGGCACCGGCATCGAGGACGTCGACCCACAGCTTCTCGTTGAGGATCTCGCCCGTGAAGATGAGCACGCGCACCTGGGGGTGCATCTCCTTGGTCTGACGGCAGATCTCGACGCCCACGGTGGTGGAGCCGCCGAGTCCGAGGTCGAGCAGGACGAGGTCGGGCAGCTGCTGCTTGAGCAGTCGCCAGTAGGCGGCCTCAGAGTCGGCCGTGCCGATGACTTCGGCCTCGGGTATGTCGTTGCTGATAATGCCGAGCGTGCCCTTGAGTTCGAGGGGCACGTCTTCTACGATGATGACTTTGAATTGGTCCATATTCTTGGTAGGGTTATGATGATTGTAGTGGAGCCGTCGTCAGGACTCGCCTCGGCCCGTATGGCGCAGCCACGCCGGTTGGTGGCCTCGCCATGGTCGCGGACGATCTGACGGCAGAGCAGATAGGGTATGTTCTTGATGGAAGGGGTGAAGAGTGCGGCGGCCTCAGCCTCGCTGAGACGGAGGCGTGGCATGTTGACACGACAGACGACGTACTTCTGGTCGCGCGGCTCATAGCTGACGTCCATCTGGCGCTGGCTCTGGCGGCGCAGGATGTCGAAGAGCTGGCGGATGAGCACCTCGTCGCCAAGAATGTCGTGGTCGAGGGGCCGCAGGTGCAGCTTGACGTGTTCGACCTGGCGCTGGGCCTGCTCGCTGAGGATGCCGTAGAGCTCGCGATAGTAAGCGGCCACCTCGGCCAGCGAGCGTGTGTCGCCTTGGTCGAGGAGCTGGCGGATGCGGCTGGGATAGTACATCGTCTCGTGCTTGAGCGTCGACAGGCAGTTGTCGAGCACGGCATTGCTGACGTGGAGGGCGGCCTCGTCGAGAGCCTTGGACTGCAGTTCGTCCTCCATGAGCTCGAGTTCGGCCAGGAAGGCCTGCTGGCGACGGGCGGAGCGGTCGAAGAGTGCAAGCAGCTGCCATCCGACGGCAGCGAGCATGGCCAGCAAGAGGACGACGAGCAGGAGGATGGCAATGCGCTTGTCGGCCTCCGACTTCTGCATCTTGCGGCAATAGGCGGCCAGGCCTGAGTCGGCCGACAGCTCCTTGGTCAGCTGGGTGCAGATGCGGTTGTTGTAGTTGTAGAGCTGCCAACGGTGGAGGGCCAGGGCTGCGACGGCGCTCTCGTTGCGAATGTCGACGATGAGGTCGTAGTTGGTCTGGATGCCACGATGGAGCCATTCCACTTCAGAGGCGACGACGGAAGGGTCGCCCATGGCCGTCATGGTGTCAGCGGGCTGTGCGCCGGGCTGCATGAGGTAGTGGATGTTGAGCTGATGGCGGCAGGAATCGGCAAAGCGGAGGGTGCGCTCGTAGGTGCCGTTGATGTTGGAGAAATAGGCGGAGTCGGCATAGATGCTGGCACGGGCCAGGGGCTCCTGAGCCTGCGACGTGGCGGCAGCTGTGAACATCAGCATGGCCAGGAACGTCTTCACCACGCCCTTGGGCAGACGGAAGAAGAAACGGCTCCCCTGCCCCTTCTCGCTCTCGGCAGAGAGGAGGCAGACGGCAAAGATCTGGCTGAGCTTGCGATACTTCTCGATGATGCCCTTGCAGTTGAGCAGGCCAAAGCCATGACCGCCAGATATCTTGTGGTCGAAGACGCGGCTGAGGGCTTCGGCGTCCATGCCTTCGCCGTCGTCGGCCACGGAGATCTCGACGTAGGCGGGCTGCTCGTCGGCATAGATGCTGACGTGGCCGCCAGCGGGGGTGAACTTGCGGGCATTGTCGGCCAGGGTGTTGAGCATGAAGAGCGTCAGCACACGGTCGGCCTTGACTCGCGCAGCGGTGGGACGGACGTCGAGCTCGACGCCCTTCATGAGGAAGCTGCGCTGGCCCTTGGCGACGATGTCGAAGAGGTCGTTGAGTGCGAAGGTCTCGATGTGGAGGCTGAGCTCGCCCTGATGAAGCTGTATCCAGCTGGTCAGGACGTCGTTCTGCTCGTTGATCTTGTCAGTCAGCTCGCGGATATAATCGACGCGCGGACCGCTCGTCTCGCCCTCGTCGAGGCGGCGGACCTCGTGGATGATACGGTCGATGAAGGGGGTGATGCTGTTGACCAGCGAGATCTTGGCCCGCTGCTCCAGATGGCGCCGCTGGCCTTGCTCTACCTGCAGGGCCGCAATGGAGAGCCGCTCCTGCAGCTCGTCACGACGATCGAGGAGCGAGGCGTCGAGCGGACGGCCGGAACGGCGGCGACGCCACATGACGGTGCCCCAGACAAGAAGCAACAAGGCGACGATGGCCACGACGACGGCCACGAGCAGGCGGTTGAGCTGGGCTGCGCTCTGCTCAAGCTGGCCAGCACGGGCCTCGAGGGAGCGGTCTTGTCGGGTCTGCTCCTGCAGGTCGAGATAAAGGTTGCGATAGTTGTCGCTATGGGCCTTGTCGTCGATGGCGGCATAGGCGACACTGAGTTGCTCGTAGATGCTGGCCACGAGGTCGGGGGCCTGCATGATAGCTGTGTCGGCCAGGGCCTGGTCGAGGTAGCCGAGGGCGGCGTCATAGTCGGACGAAGCCAGACAGCAGGAGGCGAGTGTGCGGTAGGCTCCTGCTATCTGATAGACGTCGCCATAGTCGCTGAAGAGACTGAGGGCCCAGTCGGCCAGCCAGGCTGGCAGGCTGTCGTCGTCGACATGATTAGGATTAAGAAACTTCATGGCGGGCAGATTGTCAGCGACGAGGCGGTGGCGATATTCGGGCGTCGCGAGGTGCTCGGCCAATGCCTCGAGCGAGTTGGCCATGAAGTAGGGATAGTCGTTCTGCTGGGAGAGGAGGAAACAGCGCATCAGATGGTCGAACTCCACTTGGTTGATCTCCTCCTGAGTGTCGGAGGCGACGATGCCGCCCGACCCCACGTTATAAAGATAATTGAGCAGCTGGGCCGTATCGCCCACCTCGTCAATATGGATGTCGAGTGCCTCAGAGGCCTGACGCTCCAGTCCCACATAATAATAATAGGTGGAGGTGACAATGGCCATCTCCGTTTCGGCATAGTAGAGGCGCTGGCGCTGACGGTCGGTCAGTGCGTCAGCCTCCTCGCTGAGACGTAGCAGGGACTGACGCGCCTTCTCACGAAAGTCGTAGAAAGCACGATTGCGCGACATGCGCTGGCAGAGACGCATGTGCTGGACGTGGCCCACAAGAAGCTCCACTTGATTGTCGGTTGTTGCCGATACCTCGTCGAGCAAGCGCTCGGCTTCGGCATACTGCATGCGCACAAGGGCCACGAAAGCCAGGTTGTTCAAGGCCTCGGCCCGCCCGTCGGCATAGCCGTCAGAGAGAGTGAGGGCACGACGGGCAAGATGCTCCGTGGAGTCGATGTCGCGGTAATGATAGGCATAAGAAAGAGAATTCAGCTTGTCCACCGCTTGCCTATCAACGGACGGTGAACAAGCTGAAAATACAAAAATGGGAAACAGCAGCCTAAGCGCGAGCCTTGGCCACATACCCCAGTGCCTCCTTGCACTTGTCGGTGATGTACTGCCAGTCCTGAGCCTTCACCTTGTCGGAGGGGAACAGCTTCGAGCCCATGCCCACGCAGTAGACGCCGGCCTTGAACCACTTGGTCAGGTTCTCCTCGTCAGGCGAGACGCCGCCCGTCACCATGATCTTCGACCACGGCATCGGAGCCTTCAGGCCTTTCACCATGGCAGGGCCTACAACGTCGCCAGGGAACACCTTTGTCAGGTCGCAGCCCAGCTCCTGGGCCTTGCCGATCTCAGAGACGGTCATGCAGCCCGGGCAGTAGGGAATGAGACGACGGTTGCACACAGGAGCGATGTCAGGATTGAACAGCGGGCCCACGACGAAGCAGGCGCCCAGCTGGATATACATGGCTGCCGTAGGTGCGTCGACGACAGAGCCGATGCCGAGTGCCAGCTCAGGGCACTCCTTGTCGGCCCACTTCACCAGTTCGCCAAACACCTCCTGGGCGAAGTCGCCACGGTTGGTAAACTCGAATGCGCGGACGCCGCCGTCATAGCAGGCCTTCACCACATTCTTACACGTCTCAAGATCTTTGTTATAGAAGACGGGCACCATGCCAGTGTCGCCAATCTTCTTCATCACTGCTAATTTGTCAAACTTTGCCATTATTTCTTCTATTCTTTATATTCGCGTTTGAAAATAAAAGTACCGCACTCGTAAGCTACCAGTTCCCAGCCCTCAAAGCCGAGCTGGTTCAGCCGCTTCTCGACTCCGACAAGACGGCTGATGACCTTGTATTCAAACTGCTTCATAAGCTTAGCGCTGTACGCGTCCGTTAGCATTACCGCCTGCCAGAGCCTCCACCTCGTCAGCGCTGACCAGGTTGAAGTCGCCATTGACAGTGTGCTTCAGTGCCGAGGCAGCCACAGCGAACTCGAGGGCCTCGCCCTGAGTCTTCTTCGTCAGCAGACCGTGGATGAGGCCGCCGGAGAAGGAGTCGCCACCACCTACACGGTCGATGATGGGATTGATCTCGTAGCGCTTCGACTGATAGAACTCCTTGCCGTCGTAGATGAGGGCCTTCCAGCCGTTGAATGTGGCGCTGAACGATTCGCGGAGGGTCGAGACGACATACTTGAAGCCGAACTTCTGCATCATCTGACGGAAGATGCCCTCGTAGCCGGCAGCATCAGTCTGGCCACCCTCCACATCAGCATCGGGCTTGAAGCCGAGGCAGAGCTCAGCGTCCTCCTCGTTGCCGATGCAGACGTCGACATACTTCATCAGGGGGCGCATCACGGAGATGGCCTTCTCGCTGGTCCAGAGCTTCTTGCGGAAGTTGAGGTCGACGCTGACGCAGACGCCATGACGCTTGGCAGCCTCGCAGGCCAGACGGGTCAGCTCGGCAGCCTTGTCGCTGATGGCGGGGGTGATGCCGCTCCAGTGGAACCACTGAGCGCCCTCCATGATCTTGTCGAAGTCGAAGTCCTCAGGCGATGCCTCAGCGATTGAACTGTGAGCACGGTCGTAGATCACCTTCGAGGGGCGCATCGACGCACCCGTCTCGGCATAGTAGAGGCCCACGCGGTCGCCGCCACGGGCGATGAAGTCGGTGTTGACGCCATAGCGGCGCAGAGCGTTGACGGCAATCTGTCCGATTTCGTGTTTGGGCAGCTTGCTGACGAAATAGGCCTCATGACCATAATTGGCCACGGACACAGCCACGTTAGCCTCACCACCGCCAGGGATGATGCGGAATGATTCACTCTGAATGAAGCGGTCGTTGCCTTGCGGCGACAGGCGGAGCATGATCTCGCCCAGTGTTACAATTTTTGCCATTGTTCTAAAGATCTATAGATTAAATTTTTTCGTTTGCGCTACAAAAATACGATTTTTTCCCGACATGGCGAAATATTCCGGCAAAAAAAGTGACGTAAACGTTTAATATGACAAAAGTATAACAAAAAAAGTCCGAACCGCCGGGGGCGATTCGGACATCAATTGTCTTTATCCTATATAGACTTCTTCTCACAGACTGACGCGTGGAGATCCACGACGCCAGGGGCATCAGCCATTCATCGACAGCAGGAACTCCTCGTTGCTGCGGCTCTGCACCAGACGGTCGCGAAGCGTGTTCATGGCCTCGATGGGGTTCATCTCGGCAATGAACTTGCGCACGATCCACATGCGGTTGAGCGTCGTGGCATCCTGCAGGAGGTCGTCGCGACGCGTGGACGACTGCACCAGGTTGAGCGAGGGGAAGATGCGCTTATTCGAGAGCATGCGGTCGAGCTGTATCTCGGAGTTGCCGGTGCCCTTGAACTCCTCGAAGATGACTTCGTCCATCTTGGAGCCCGTGTCAACCAGGGCGGTGGCAATGATGGTCAGCGAGCCGCCGCCCTCGATGTTGCGAGCAGCACCGAAGAATCGCTTGGGCTTCTGCAGGGCGTTGGCATCGACACCACCGGTGAGCACTTTACCACTGGCAGGCGACACCGTATTATATGCACGCGCAAGACGCGTGATAGAGTCGAGGAAGATGACGACGTCATGACCGCACTCGACCATGCGCTTGGCTTTCTCGAGGACGATGCCGGCAATCTTGACGTGGCGGTCGGCAGGCTCGTCGAATGTGGAGGCGATGACCTCTGCGTTGACGGTGCGGCTCATGTCGGTGACCTCCTCAGGACGCTCGTCGATGAGCAGCATCATGATGTAGGCCTCGGGATGGTTGGCCGCAATGGCGTTGGCGATATCCTTCATGAGGATGGTCTTACCCGTCTTAGGCTGGGCCACGATGAGAGCGCGCTGCCCCTTTCCGATGGGGGCGAAGAGGTCGACGATGCGTGTCGAGGGATTGGTCGTTGCGGGGTCTCCGCAGAGGTTGAACTTCTCCTCAGGGAAGAGCGGCGTCAGATGCTCAAACGAGACGCGATCGCGCACCTCGGCAGGATCGCGTCCGTTGATCATGCTGACCGTTGAGAGTGCAAAATACTTCTCGTTGTCGTGGGGCGGACGGACGGTGCAGTCGACGACGTCGCCCGTCTTCAGACCGTACTTCTTGATTTGCTGGGGCGAGACGTAGATGTCGTCGGGCGATGAAAGATAGTTGTAGTCGCTGGAGCGCAAGAAACCATAGCCGTCCTGCAGCACCTCGAGCACACCGTTGGCCGTTATGAGGTCGGCAAAGTCGAAACGCTCGGCGACAGGAGCGACACGCTGGTTGTTCATCGGCATAGGCTGATAGACGGGCTCTGTCGGCTGAACGATGGGGCGGTCGAACATGTCGAGTGTCGGGATGGCCCCCTGGTCCTCAATAGGCAGGTCGACCAGGGGGATGAAGTCGGTGCCGTCACCGGGATCGCCCTCCCAGACGCCATCAGCCATGTCGGGCTGCTCCTGATTATGCTGGGCCATGTGTTCCTGAAGTTGCTCAAGGAGATTCTGGTCGGGAGCCTCACTGATGGCGGCGCCGTCCTCGATGTCAGCCTCAGGCACAAAGTCGACAACGGCAGAATCTGCCTCGGGCACTTCTGCTTCGTTGAGCGGCTGCTCACCAACGGCTTCTGGGACAGCTTCAGCCTCGGCTTTTGCTGCCTCAGCAGCAGCTATGGCAGCCAGCTCCGCCTTCGACTTGCGACCGCGGCGCTTGGGTGCTGCGGGTTGGGGCGTCTCAGCGGGCTCAGCCTCTGCGGCCTGTGCTTCAGGCTGAGGGGCTGCGACAGGCATGTCGCTGAAAAGCGAGGGCGCCTCAACAGCTTTCACTTTTTGGTTCTTCACGTCGAAGTTTTCACCTTCTTTTCCGTTCACGGTATAGACCTTGTCTGTGTCTTTCTTTGTGATACGCTTACGCTTGGGCTTGGCGGCAGCGCCATTGGCGGCACTCTCTGCAGCTCGGTCAAGAATGTCGTATATCACGTTGTCCAGCTCATCATCCTGAGACACCTTCACGCCTAATTCTTCGGCAATAGCCATCAGCTGGGGTATCTCCATCTGTTGAAGTTGTTCTTTTGTATACATACTCTGATAGTACTGATATTATTTCTAAATGGAATGTGAATTTGAGAAAGAAACGCTTCGCGAATGGAAACGTTATTCGGAAATCGGCGGCAAAGGTACAAATTTTTTCCGACACCTGCAAACTTTTCAACAAAAAATTCGTAACTTTGCAGGGCAATTATGGAAAAGATCATTCTGGGCATCGACCCAGGCACGAATATCATGGGCTACGGCGTGTTGCGTGTCAGTGACGGCAAGGCCCACATGGTGACGATGGGCATCATCGACCTGCGCAAGTTCGGCGACGCCTACCTCAAGCTGGGACACATCTTCGAACGTGTCACGGGCATCATCGATGCCTACCTGCCCGACGAGTTGGCCATTGAGGCGCCCTTCTTCGGGAAGAACGTCCAGTCGATGCTGAAGCTGGGGCGGGCTCAAGGCGTGGCCATCGCTGCGGCCATCCATCACGGCGTGCCCATCCACGAGTACGCGCCGATGAAGATCAAGATGGCCTTGACGGGCAACGGGTCAGCCTCGAAGGAGCAGGTGGCCGGCATGCTGCAACGCCTGCTGAAGCTGGACGCCGCGGAGATGGGCAAGTTCATGGATGCCACCGACGCGTTGGCCGCGGCTTACTGTCACTACCTTCAGATGGGCCGCCCCGAGAGCGACGCCCCCCACTATCGCGGATGGAAAGACTTCGTTGTAAAGAATCAGCAACGTGTCAAGAAATGATCTTTTTAACCACGAATTAAATACTCTAATCCCCCACTCTATTTTTTAACCACGAATTAAACGAATTTCACGAATTGGCTGCGCACAGATGATTCATCCGTAAAGCAAACAATTCGTGAAATCAGATGATAATTCGTTAAATAGAAATAATTCGTTTAATTCGTGTAATTCGTTGTTTCTAAAGAAAACAGGGAAAGCGCCGCGCTTACATGTTCAATTCGCGCAACAGCTCGCTCATGCGCTGACGGGTGGTGATGCGGGTCGGCACAAGGGGCAGTCGCAGCACGTTCTCTATGAAGCCCATCTCGTGGAGCATCGCCTTCACGCCGGCGGGATTGCCGTCGACGAAGAGGAGCGAGAAGAGGTCAGTGAAGCGATGGTGGATCTTGCGTGCAGGATCATATTCGCCCCGCATCTGCAGACGTATCATCTTCGAGAACTCCTTTGGCAGGGCATTGCCGATAACAGAGATGACGCCGACGGCGCCACACGAGATCATGGGGAATGTCAGGGCGTCGTCGCCTGAGATGACATCGAAGTCCTGCGGCTTGTTCTTGATGATTTCGTCCACCTGTTCCAGGTTCCCGCTCGCCTCCTTGATGGCTACGATGTTGCGGCAATCGCGAGCCAGCCGGACGGTGGTCTCGGCCTTCAGGTTGACGCCCGTACGGCCGGGGACGTTATAGAGCACCACTGGCAGCTCCGTAGCGGCGGCAATAGCCTTAAAATGCTGATATAGACCCTCCTGCGACGGCTTATTATAATAAGGACAGACGCTCAGTATGCCGTCGATGCCTTTGAAGTCGCCATTTTTCAACTCCTCGACGACGGCAGCCGTATTGTAGCCTCCACACCCCATCAGGATGGGCACCCGGGCCTGCACTTTGTCGACCACCAAATTCTTGATCTTCAGCCGCTCGTCGGCCGTCAGCGTGGGCGTCTCGCCCGTCGTGGCCAGGATGCAAAAGAAGTCGGCCCCATTCTCCAGCTGATATTCCACCAGCCGGAGAATGGCGTCGTAGTCGACTTGTCCGTCCTGCTTGAAAGGGGTAACAAGGGCGATGCCCAAGCCTTTGAAGATATTGTATACCATAGATAAGGGTTATCCGTTTTTGCGCTGCAAAGATACGACAAATTCTTCACAACTCCAAATGTTTTTACGGAAAAACGCCTGCCGGCCTGCTATCCGGCTTCAGCCGAAGTAGTCGATCTGCATGGCGCGGCGCACCTCGCTCATGGTCTGGGCAGCCACCTCGCGGGCCTGCTCGGTGCCCTTGCGGAGGATATTGTAGATCTCCGGGATGTCCTTTTCCAGCTCTGCCCGGCGCTGACGCATGGGCTCGAGAAACTGGTTGAGAATCTCGTTGAGGAACTTCTTGCACTTCATGTCGCCCAGTCCGCCGCGACAGTAGTGATCCTTCAGTTCGTCGAGGTTCTGATATTCGGGCCAGAAGTTCTGGAAGTCAGCATCGGTGGCGAAGGCGTCGAGATAGGTGAAGACGGCGTTGCCCTCGACGTGTCCCGGGTCGTTGAGGTTGACGTGCAGGGGGTCGGTGTACATCGAGCGCACCTTCTGCCAGACATCGTCCTTCGAGTCAGAGAGGTAGATACAGTTGCCGAGCGACTTCGACATCTTCTCCTTGCCGTCAGTGCCGGGCAGACGGCGGGCCGTCAGGTTCTCCGGCAGCATAATCTGCGGCTCTACGAGCACGGGGCCATACGTGTTGTTGAAGCGGTTCACCAGCTCGCGCGTCACCTCGAGCATCGGCTCCTGATCCTCACCTGCAGGCACAGTCGTGGCCTTGAAGAGCGTGATGTCGGCGGCCTGCGAGACGGGATAGCAGAAGAAGCCCAGGGGGATGCTCTCGCCCTCGAAGCCGCGCATCTTGATCTCTGTCTTCACCGTCGGGTTGCGCTGCACACGCGAGACGCTGACAAGGTTCATCAGGTAGGTCGTCAGCTCTGCCAGCTCGGGAATCTGACTCTGAATGAAGAGCGTCGTCTTCTGCGGGTCGAGTCCGGCTGAAAGCCAGTCGAGGGCCACCTGCGTGACGCTGTTGCGGATCTTCTCGGGGTTGTCGGCATTATCGGTCAGAGCCTGCACGTCGGCCATGAAGACAAACATGCGGTCGTAGTCGCCAGCGTTCTGCAGCTCCACGCGGCGTCGGAGCGAGCCCACGTAGTGGCCCAGATGAAGTTTACCAGTAGGACGGTCGCCCGTCAGGATTACTTTTCCCATACGATATGTTTGTTTCTTATATATTTTAATAAAAGTGGTGCAAAGGTAATCATTATTTCCGAGATAACGGAAGAAAACAGCCGGAAAAGTTTCTCCCGGCGCACCAAAAGCGGCGAAAAAGTCAGTAGCCCACGCTGAGACAGAACCGCTCGCCCTCCTCGAAGCCCTCCTCGTAGAGCCGCTCCAGTTTCTTAGGGTCGCGACAGATGCGGTCCACCTCCATGGGGCGCTGTGGGCGGATGACCACCACCTCACCCCACTGCTCCATGCGCTCTATCAGCTCCAGCTGCTGGTTGTAGGCCTCGACGCGATGGCTCAGGGCCACGCGCAGCCGTGGATAGCGCTTGTAGACCATACGCGGAATCTTGACGTCGTGCTCCGAGGAGCGGAATCCCTTGTTGCGCGTCATGACCACCACGTTGAAGGGGTGGCCCGTCTCGATGGCCCGCACGACAGGGATCGAGTCGACGATGCCGCCGTCGAGCATGGGCGTGCCGTCGACCATCGTGATCTGACTGACGTATGGCAGCGAGCTACTCGCCTTGACGATGGCCATCATGCGCTGGCGGTCGTGTTTCTCCTCAAGGTATTCGGCACGTCCGGTCAGGCAGTTGGTCGTGACCATCTCGAACGTGGCAGGATTCTGCCCGTACGTCTCATAGTCGAAGGGTGCAATCTCGTTGGGCAGCCGCTCGTAGAGGATGTTCGGGTCGAAGATGCTGCCCTTGGTGAGGAGGCTTTTCAGCGAGATGTAGCCATACTTCTTGAGGGCGTCGATGTTAGAGTAGCGGGCGCGCCGCGGCTGGCGGCTCATATACGACATACCATTGCAGGCGCCGGCCGAGACGGCCACCACATAGCCGAAGTAGAGCTCGTGCTTCATCAGCGCATCGAGCACGCCGCTGGTGAAGACGCCGCGCATGCCGCCGCCTTCGAGCACCAGTCCTGTGTTTGGTTCCAATCTGTCCATACTAATAGAAAAGCCTGTTTCGGCCGGCAAAGATACTATATTTTTTCGTTTGCACGGCGAAACAGGCTAACGATTATCCTTTTTTAACTACCGGATGAACAAGAGCTCGCGATACTTCGGCAACGGCCACTGTCCGTCGTCGACGATGAGCTCGAGCTTGTCAATCTCATATCGGATAGGTTCGAACTTGGGTGCCACGGTGTCATGGTATGCGATTGCCTTCTGGTGCTCGTCGCTGATCTGGTTGGCCTGTTTACGGGCCTCGACGAGTTCGTCGACCAGACGCTCGATGGCCGACGTGCGTTGGGCTATCTCCTCAATGAGATTGATGTTGCGCTCCGAGAGCAGCGCGGCCCGTCCGGCAGGGAAGACGGCCGCCACGCTACTGACGTTCTTCAGCAGCTGCGACTGATAGCGAGTGGCCACGGGGATGATGTGGTTCATCGACAGGTCGCCCAGGACGCGGGCCTCAATCTGTATTTTCTTCGTATAGGTCTCCCACTTCACTTCGTTGCGGGCCTCGAGTTCCTTGCGGGTCATGACGCCCATGCGCTCGAACATCCGGATGCTCTCGGGCTTCAGGTAGCGCTCGAAGATCCTGGGGCACGACGTCTCAACGTCGAGTCCGCGGCGCCCGGCCTCGGCCACCCACTCGTCCGAGTAGCCGTTGCCGTCGAAACGGATAGGCTGACAGGTGCGGATGTCCTCGCGGAGCACGTCGACGATGGCGTGGAACTTAGCCGTATGTCCCGTACCCTCGGCATATTCGGGCCGTGAGGCATAGCTGGCGATGCGGTCGTCGACACGCAGGCGGAAGTCCGTCAAGGCCTCGGCGACGGCCGTGTTCAGCGCGATCATGGCCGAGGCGCAGTTGGCCTCCGAGCCGACGGCGCGAAACTCAAAGCGGTTGCCGGTGAAGGCGAAGGGCGACGTGCGGTTGCGGTCGGTGTTGTCGATGAAGAGTTCGGGAATCTCGGGGATATCCATCTTCAGTCCCTGCTTGCCGGCCATGACGAGGATGTCGGAGACGTCGGCCTTCTCGATGTGATCCAGGAGTTCCGTCACCTGCTTGCCGAGGAACGACGAGATGATGGCCGGCGGCGCCTCGTTGGCCCCCAGCCTATGAGCGTTCGATGCCGACATGATGCTGGCCTTGAGCAGTCCGTTGTGGCGCCAGACACCCATCAGCGTCTCGACGATGAAGACGGCGAAGCGCAGGTTCTCGCGGGCGAGGGTGTCCTTGTCGGCCGACGTCTTGCCCGGGGCATGCAGCAGCACGCCCGTGTCGGTCGAGAGGCTCCAGTTGTTGTGCTTGCCTGAGCCGTTGATGCCGGCGAAGGGCTTCTCGTGGAGCAGGGCCCGGAAGCCATGCTTGCGGGCCACACGCCTCATGAGCGACATGAGCAGCATGTTGTGGTCGACGGCCAGGTTGCACTCCTCAAAGATGGGGGCCACCTCAAACTGGTTGGGGGCCACCTCGTTGTGGCGCGTCTTGCAGGGAATGCCCAGTTCCAATGCCTGGATCTCCAGGTCCTTCATGAAGGCCGCCACCCGCTCAGGTATGGCGCCGAAGTAGTGGTCGTCCATCTGCTGATTCTTGGCCGAGTCGTGGCCCATCAGGGTGCGACCGGTCAGGAGCAGGTCGGGGCGGGCTGAGTAGAGACCCTCGTCGACGAGGAAATACTCCTGTTCCCACCCCAAGTTTGCCACCACCTTCTTCACCTCGGGATAGAAGTAGTGACAGACGTCGGTGGCCGCCTGGCTGACAGCCTTGAGGGCCCGCAGCAGCGGAGCCTTATAGTCGAGCGACTCGCCGCTATAGGATATAAAGACGGTGGGGATGCAGAGCGTGTCGTCGATGATAAAGACGGGGCTGGTGGGGTCCCAGGCCGAATAGCCACGGGCCTCGAACGTAGAGCGGATGCCGCCTGAAGGGAACGACGAGGCGTCGGGCTCCTGCTGAACGAGCAGCTTGCCCGAGAACTCCTCGACCGTGCCGCCCTTGCCAATTCCCGACGTTCCGTCGCCTACCCGTAGCCTTTCATGTTCGATGAACGCGTCGTGCTTCTCGGCCGTACCTTCGGTCAGGGGCTGAAACCAGTGGGTGTAGTGCGTGGCACCCATCTCCTGCGCCCACTGCTTCATGCCGGCAGCCACCTGGTCGGCCACGTCGCGGTCGAGCCGGGCGCCGCGGTCGATGACGTCGACCATCTTGGCATAGACGTCCTTCGGCAGATACTTGTACATTTTCTTGCGGTTG
>JAFUEP010000008.1 GCA_017470345.1 Prevotella sp. | reverse complement strand
GACCACCTGGGCCCTCGGCCTGAGCCATGCGCTCGACATCAAGGCGTGGGAGATGAGCGTCACCACGTCGCTCAGTCACCAGACGTCGAAGGGCTACCAGACGCGCTACACCTCGGACGTGCTGTCGCTCTCCACGGGCCGCTCGTTCCTCAAGGAGAAGAACCTGTCGACCTCAGCCACCGTGTCGCTCTGCTACAACGACATACAGGACATGCAGCGGAACCTCTCGATGGGCGTCGACCTGTCGGCGGGCTACACGCTGGCGAAGGTGCACCAGTTCTCCTTCTCGGCAGGCTTCAACAAATACTCCGACACGAACATCTCCGCCGACCGCACCTCGATGGGCACCACCGAGGTGACGCTGTCGGTGGGGTATAACTATACGTTCAGTCTGCTGCGGCTTGCACGCAAGCCGAGTGAACAGTGAACAGTGAATAGTTTGCAATGTAATAATATAGAATTATGAAGACAAAGAACAACATATATAGAACGAACGAATCGCTACGTTTGTGGTTAACTCTACTGCTGCTATTCAGCGCGGTAGCAAACTGTTCACTATTCACTATTCACTGTTCACTGATAAAAGCCCAGGAGATTTCTGTCATGGTGAAGCCGGTGCAGGGCGTGCTGCCCCCGCAGGCTGGGCAGTATATTGACAATCCCGGCAAGTTCTTCACCGTCCAGCTGACCAACAATACCGACGAGGCGCAGTACGTGCACATGGGCATGCACATCGACATGACCTTCCCCGAGGAACAGGTGATGGTCGTCACGCCCTATGGCCACCTGCCCCGCCAGCCCCTCGTGGTGCCGCCGCGCCAGACGAAGACGCTGAACCCCATCGAGATGAAGCAGCTCTTCACCCACTTCGAGCTCGACGAGATATTCATCCGCGACGGCCTCTACAACGACTATCGGCGCGGCATCTTCGGACTGCTGCCCGAAGGTCAGTACCGTCTCTACCTGCAAGCCTACAAATGGGATCCTGAAGTCACGTCGGCCGTGCAGCTCAACATGCCCGACAACGGCATGTGCGAGTTCTCCGTCTGCTATATGGCCCAGGCCCCGACGTTCATCACGCCAGCCCCCTCTAATCTCCCCCAGACGGGGGAGGCTACCGGTTGGACTGACCCGCTGTCGATGCTGTCCGTGGCGACGGTCGACGTCAATAATCCCGGCCCGCAGTTCACCTGGACGCTGCCCACGCTGAAGTGCAACCCCTCGGTCTATCCTTTCGAATACGACGTCAAGATAGTCCGCCTGGACGACCTGATGCCCGACGAGGCCATCGAGCGCAACGCCGTGGAATACCAGAACGTGCGGCTGACGACGCCCAGCCTCACCATCCCGTCGTCGTACATGACGAAGATGATGGAGCAGACCAAACAGAACCCCTCGACCGTCTATGCCCTGCAGGTGACGGCCCGCTCGACCTTCCAGAATGCCAACAACCTCAACTATGCCACGGCGTCGGGCAGCCTGAACTTCTCGCTCATCGAGAACGACGGCCGTTCGCCCGTCCTGCTGTTCCGTCTGCGCAATGCGCTCGACGTGGCTTCAACCGACGATGGCAAGACGGGCGGCGCCGCCGACACCGACGCTACGGTGGAAGACGGCGACACCAAGACCGACGACACCGAGGACTACATCTTCGAGCAGCCCACGCTCACCTCACCGCAGTTCCCGAGCGCTGCCGCCCGCAAGGTGTTCGTCGGCGACTCCATCCGCGCCGAGTGGCGCAAGGCCGGGTTTGCCGGCGGCAAGGGCGAGCGCCAGGACACCGTCAAGTTTGAGTACACCGTCCGCCTCTACCGTGGCAATTCGGCCGACACGCCCGAGGGCATTTTTACTTCCAAGCCCGTCTATACGAAGAAGACCACCGAGCTGACCGACACCATCAGGTGGGACAAGCTGAAGGACAAGGTCAACGAGGGCGACTACCTGATGCTGCGCGTCACAGCCGAGTCGACCAACGTCAAGGAGTCGATCCGCATGAAGGACGACTCGCTCAACTACAAGGACTTCGCCATGTGCGAGCATGTCCAGGTGGACTACGACTGTGGCGTCAACACCGCCAACATCACCAACAAGACGCCGCTGGCCGAGGCGCCCCAGAAGGGCACCAAGGTGCGCATCGGCGACTGGACGCTCGAGATGGAATCGGGCGTCGAGCAGGACAAGACGACGAAGGCCCTGAAAGGCAAGGGCTGGATCTCGTGGACGCCCGGCGTGCTGAACCTGCGCGTCGCCGTGAAGTTCGACAAGCTGATGGTCAACACCGACGGCGTCGTCTTCGACGGCACCTGCCAGACCTATCCTGACCCGAAGGGCGGCTCGTTCCTCGCCGACGACGAGAAGATCTCGACGCAGGACGCCGTCGACGCCCTGTTCAGCGACTGGGGCCTCGACCAGTTCTTCTCGTCGATAGACAGCGGCGTGGCCAGCAAGGTGACCGACGAGACCAAGTCGCTGGCCGAGGAGTATGAGTTCGGCAAGTACTACAGCTACTTCAAGAAAGGCAAGAGCCAGTGGGACAAGGCCATGGCCGGTGAGCCGATGGACATCTACTTCCCCACCGAGCTGCCCGACACCATTGCCAAGCTGCTGCCTGACGACCTGTCGATGCAGATAGCCAGCATACAATATTCGCCCCGTGCGGCCGTGATGAACATCATCGGCGAGCTCGTGCTGCCCAAGACCGACGTGCTCAAGGACAAGGTGCTCGTCTTCGGTGCGCCCCGCCTGTGCATGCAGAAAGACCGCTTCTTCCCCGAGGACGGCACGCTGGCGCTGCTCACCAACTTCACCATCAAGGACCCCGACAGCGACTTCGACATGACGTTCAAGGCGCCCATGGAGCCCCTGAACCCGACGGACGGCTGCTTCCTGCAGTGGCGCGACGACTCGTTCGACGGCCTGGGCATCGAGGTGGCCATGCACATCCCCGGCCTCGACCGCGTGGTCGATGGCGAGGTGAAGAAGGACGTGGCCCCCATCTGCGACCTGAAGGCCACGATCGAGAACTCGTGGGCCGACTGGATGGGCACAGTCACCATGAGTGCCTTCCAGGTGCGCGACCTGCCCGGCTGGACCTTCACGCCCGGCGAGGTCATCACTTACGACCACTCCTATAACCACAACGACCCGAACATGCCCGGGCTGTCGAAGCTGCCGGGCACCTACGACCCGTCGAAGGTGGGCACCCACGTGAAGCGCGACTGGGACACCTGGCAGGGCCTCTACATCAAGGACCTGGGCGTCACCTTCCCCAAGTGGTATGTCTTCGGCAAGGGTGAGGAGGGCCTAAAACTCGACATGCAGGACATGCTGCTCGACGCCTCGGGCATCACGTGCAGCGTCGTGGCCGACAATATCCTGGAGGGCAAGACCGGCGAGGCCGGCGGATGGAAGTTCACCATCGACCAGGCCAAGGTCGACATCGTGCAGAACAACTTCGACAACTGCATCATCAAGGGTGGCTTCGGCGTGCCCCTCTTTGGCAAGAAGGCCACTGAGAAGGCCAATGCAAAGGATGGCACCAAGGACAATAAGAAAAAGGACGAAGACGAGGTTGAGACCGACGTCAACTACACCTGCGAGATCCGCCACCTGACCGACCCCTCGAAGTCGGAGGACTACTACACCTACGTGCAGAAGTTCGACGCCAACGGCAAGGCTGTGGCCGGACAATATGAGAAGGTGAAGCACACCCGCCATGAATACGGCGAGCAGAGCCGCTATGCCTATATCTTCAAGTGCGAGCAGGTGGACGACCTGCAGATGAACTGCTTCGTGGCCGACCTGACCCTGCTGCAGGACCAGACCTACTTCGTCCTGGAGGCTGAGGACCAGACCGACGGCACGACCAAGACCGAGGTGGAGCTCTGCATGGCCGGCGACATCACCATTGCCGGCAGCGAGAGCTACAACGAGTCGGTGAAGGCCACGGCGGAGGATCTGCCCATCGACCTGACCCTGCCCGGCATCCACTTCTCCAAGCTGCGCCTGTCGAACGTCGAGAAGTTCACCCTCGCCTACGAGGAAGACGAGAAGACCGGTCTGCGCGGCAAGAACGCCAAGGCCCAGAAGGAATGGGAGAGCAGTCACGGCAACCGCAAGGTGCTCGTCAAGGGCGACGTGCTGAAGCTGGGCGAAAAGTGCTTCTTCAACTATGGCGAATGGTCGCTGGCTTCCGCGAAGAAGAAGATCGGCCCGTTCTCGTTCTCGATTGACAACTTCGACTTCGACTACAAGGGCACGGAGCTGTCGCTCGGCATTGCCGGCACGCTGGGCCTCATCGGCGACAAGATCCAGGCCTCGGCAGGCCTCAGCATCACCTCAGAGCTCGACATGAGCGGCTCCAGCGTCAGCGACTGGTCGCTCTCCAACGGTAAGATCCGCTTCGACTCGGCGGCCGTGGCACTCGACTTCTCGGCCATCAGCCTGAAGGGTAAGCTCGCCGTCTCCGACGATGCTGAGAAGAAAGGCTACGCCGGTTCGCTCGACATCGCCATTACCGGTCTCTTTGAAGTGAACTGCGAAGGCGGCTACTACAAGAGCGACAAGAGCTGGAGCGTCAGCACCGCAGATCTCTCGGAAATGGAGACCGACGCCAAGGAACAGGGCGAGATGCTGACGGCCCAGGACAAGCAGAGCTACACGTGGGGCTACTTCAGGGTGGCCGTGGAGAGTGCCGCCGGCCTACGCTTCGACCCGCTCGTCATCAACCGCATCGGCGGCGGCTTCTACTTCAACTGCCGTCCGACGAAGGGCAGCGACAAGGACAAGTTCGGCGGCGCACCCGTCGGCCAGTACGGCATGATCGGCGTGGCCATGGGCCTGGGCATGAACACCACGGCCGGCAAGGAGACGCTCAACGCCGACCTCGACCTGCTCGTGGTCTACGACCGCAAGAACAAGTGCCTCTCCACCTTCATGTTCGACGGCAAGGTGGAGGCCGTGGGCGGTATCATTGACGCCGAGGCCTCGCTCATCTACGAGAACGTGAAGAACCCGGCCGGCAAGACCATGAACCGCTACCTGACGCTGAACATCACGGCCGAGGCCGGATGGGACACCAGCGACCTGGTGGGGCGCATTGCCGATATTAACTCTAACCTGAAGAGCATCAAGGGTAAGCTTGATGAATTCCAAGCGGAGGTCGACGGCGTCTATAAGCGCGTCACCGAGGCCCCGATGAAGGGACTGAAACAGCTCTCCGGCGACTATCATGCCACCGACGACGGCGTGGCGGCTGCCAACGAGGACGTGGACACCGGCACGGCGGGCGGCGACGCTCCGAGTGACCTGGGCATCACGGCCGGAAAGGCCAAGATCGCTCTCGAAATGATGATCCGCTGGGTGCGCGACGGCGTGGCCTACAGCACGCCGAAGTGGCATCTCTATCTGGGTCAGCCCTCACGCGACAAGCGCTGCTCGTTCACCTTCCTGAAGTTCGGCACTGAAGGCAAGAGCATCTGCTGGGCCGACATCGGTGCCGACGGCTATCTCTGCATCGGCAATGAACTGCCTGACAACGGCGCACTACCGCCTATTCCGGAGAAGATCCAGGAGTTCCTCAGCGGGCATAAGTCAGGCTCCACCGACATGGGCGCCGACCTGCAGAAGGCAGAGCGCTCACGCTCGAAGGCCGTGAAGGGCATGCTCAAGGAGGGCAACGTCGACGGCGGCGTCATGGTGGGCGCCTCGGCCTGGGGCGACATCGGCCTCAACCTCGGACTGCTCTACGGCTCGCTGGAGAGCATGGCCGGCTTCGATGCCTCGCTTGTCCATTATGGCTCGAACGCCGTCTGCGTGAACAACCGCTCCTCGATGGGCAAGAACGGCTGGTATGCCATGGGGCAGCTCTATGCCTACCTGGCTGCTGAGTTGGGTCTGCACATCAAGATCGGTTCGCTCATCGACACCAAGGTGAAACTGCTCTATGCCGGCATCGGCGGCGTGCTTGAGCTCGGTTTGCCTAACCCGTCGTGGGTGGAGGGTCAGGCCCGCGTGAAGGTCAACCTGCTGGGCGGACTCTTTAAACTGAACAAGAAGTTCGAATTCTCCGCCGGCGACCACTGCGTGCCCTTCATGGGCAACGCCATCGACGGCTTCGAGCTGTTCAGCGACGTCAGTCTGGGCAGCGACAGCCTCTACGAGGCGCTCTACAAGCCCGAGTTCGCCATCTCGCAGTACGATGCCAACCGCTTGACGTTCACCACCAACGCCTCGTTGGGCAGCCACTTCCGCCTGGTCGATCCGTCGTATCAGGCTCAGCTGGCCGAGGACGTGGAGGTCGAGGAGGACTCGCTGCTCAACCACCTGTCGAGCCGCACCTATGTCTTCGACATCGACCAGAATCTCAACTGGCACGGCGACAAGATCGGCGTGCACCTCGTCGACCTCGGCTATACGGCCACCTCAATCGTGCAAAACAAGCCGGGCCTGACGCCTGAGCAGTTCTACAAGGAGCTGGGCGCCATCTCGCAGTCGAAGGCAGAGCAGAATGCCAGGACCGGCGGTTATTATTATCAGGACCTCAACGCCATGGTGGCATCGGTCTTTGCCGACAAGGGAAGCACGGTGGCTGAGACGAACGTCATCATGAAGTCGAGAGACATCTACAGTCAGGAAGACCGCCTGCTCCACGGCAGTTCTTCGTGGGCTTCCCACATGAACGAGATCCTGAGCAGCAATACGGTCACCATCGACAAGAACGCCACGAAGGCCTTGAACGTTAAACCGGTCGAGAGCAACGTCAGCTTCCGCGAGGCAAAGGGCACCACCTTCCACCTCTCGGGCATGGACCTGAAGCCCGGCCACAGCTATGCCCTCTTCCTTGAGGGTGAGGCTTATGAGATTGAAGACGGACGGCGCGTCTGGGTGAGCTACTATGACAGCGAGGGCGACCAGAAGTACCACGACATTAAGTGGCGTCAGGACAAGGTGTGGTTCTTCCGCGTGAAGAGCTACGACGAGGACAAGGTCATCGGCGACTCGCTCCGCAACCTTGAGCCCTACGTGGCCCTGGCCTATCCCTCGGTCGACGGCACCAAGGTCAAGAGCGGCAGCGAGGGCCTCACGACCGCCTACATCAGCGACATCATGAAGCCCACCATCGCCCTCAACCGCGACCTGCGCAGCAATCTCACCGAGAGCAAGATGATGTGGGTGCTGACGCCCTATCATGCCGACGACTTGGAGACGCCTGTGGCCAAGGCCCAGACGAAGAACTGCAAGTTTGTGGTGGGCGGCAACTGCTACAACATGGAGCCGGAGTCGGCCTTCAGCCGCATCGGCGTCTTCGCCAGCGACGCCAGCAGTGCCAGCAGCGGCGGACGCACCTACGACTTCGAGAACGAGGTGTATCATCTGGAGCTGCAGTACACCTATAAACATCAATATGCTGACGGCCTGCGCGACAGCACCTTCGCCCTGGTCGACCTCTGGCTCACCGCCGCGCCCCACGACGTGACGGTCAGCGGCTGGAGCGGCAAGCAGGACGACAACTGGATGCAGACCACCAACAGCGCGGTGACCGGCAGCGTGCTGTCCTACTCGGAGCCGTTCGTCGGTGCACGCCCGCTATATGAACCCAAGTTCGACTATCAGGCGTCGATGGACGCCCTGAAGCTCTATGCCAAGTCAGACCAGAAGTTCGTGTTCGAGGAGTTTAATAACTACAAGGGGCTGCCCTACAGACTCATCGATCCTTACCTCTATTTCGCCTACCTGGGCTGCTGGACCTTCATCGGCGACCGCAAGGTGGACAGCTATGCCTTCGATGACGCCTACATCCCGTTTGCCTCCGAGTCGCTCATCTACGAATACAACGGCACGGTGGTCAACAGCGAGATGCTGAAGAACCCCAAGGACGAGCAGGGCATCCTGCCGTCGCGCTACAGCATGTACCAGACGTGGAACGACTGGAAATACTACACCAACAGCGACCAGCCCTACTATCCGCTGCCCACGACGCTGAAGAACATCGGCGGGCCGACGGTGAACAATCAGGACGGCAAGACGGCCACCGTCGTGCCCATCAACATGCACCGCTACCGCGACTACCGCTACTGCCTGCAGGAGATGGCCGAGGACTTCATGGCGCCCTACGGCATTGCCACCCGGCTGAGCCAGAAGCTGCGCTCGGAGGCGCAGACCTTGTGGAACGACTTCGCCTCATGCTGGTATCTGACGAAGAACAATCTGGTCAGCTGGTCGTTCAACGACGGATTTGACGAGCGGATGAAGCTTTACAACAGCCTGCACCGTGGCCAGTACATCACGATTGCCGACCGCGGCTTCAGCGTCCGCGTGCCCTACTACCAGTTGCCGCTCATCTTCGGCGACTGCTTCGGCAGTGGCGCCGCGTTCATGGGCCAGAGCCTGAAGTCCGGCGACCGCACCTTCAAGACCACCATCGGCAAGAACGACATGCCCAACGGCGACCGCTGGCCCTCGACGGCCTCCAACCTGCTGTTCTGGCGACTGATGGGCACCAGCGGCACGGCCTACGGACTGGCGCCGGAGGTCTTCGTGCGCTATACCGACCAGGCGCATAACGACTGTTACCAGGAGCCCAAGGCGACGAGCCGCAAGGTGGCCTGGGACGAGTTCAATGCCCGTGCCGGTCTGGACGCCGTGACGCAGATGCAGTGCATCATTTATCGTGTGAATGCCTACGACGTGAACACCGGCCTCTACACCGTGGCTGACAATGTCGGCGGCGGGGTGGCCAAGCAGGTCGTCACGCTGGCCACGAAGGACAACACCATGGCCGAGGTCTACGACGAGCTGGCTCAGGTCGCTGCCACTCAGGAGAACAGCTACGACACGAAGGTGGCGCAGGCCATCTGGTCGGCAGCGGACAAGACGCTCTACCTGACCTATAGCGACGAGAAGCATCAGACCGGCGGCCTCTACGACGGCAAGTACGTCGACGCCCTCTGGCTTGACGACGATGTTAAGAATGCCGCCTGGAACAGCACGGTGAAGGGCATCATGGAGAAGGTCGTCATCGACGCCTCGTTCAAGGACGTCGACCTGCGCTTGCTGGCCGCTTGGTTCAGCAACTGCGGGAAGCTGACGACCATCACCGGCCTGAATAACCTGAACACCGCGAAGGTGACCGACATGTCGGGCATGTTCAGCGGCTGCACGAGCCTGACACAGCTCGACCTCCGCTCGTTCAACACCGCGAAGGTGACGTCGATGAACAGCATGTTCAACGGCTGCACTGCGCTGACGACGCTGAATCTGAGCAGTTTCGACACGAAGAACGTCACCGACATGATGCGCATGTTCATGAACTGCAAGAAGCTGACGACGCTGATGCTCGACGGCGACAAGTTCAACACGGCGAAGGTCACGAAGATGAACTACATGTTCTATCACTGCGAGTCGCTGAAGACGCTCGACCTGAGGTGGCTGCGCGACGACGCCCTCGTGAGCACCTACCACATGTTCTACGGCTGCAAGGCATTGACCAGCCTCTACCTGAACAACTTCGTGGCCTACGGCGTCAGCGACACCGAGGGCATGTTCGGCGAGTGCACCTCGCTGAAGGCCATCCGTCTGGACGAGTTCATCCCGCAAATCTGGTACAAGGAGCAGTGTCAGAACATGTTCACCAACGTGCCGCAGAACCTGACGGCCTACATCAACTACGACCTCGACGAGCGCATCAAGGCCCAGATTCCCGGCACGAAGATCCTGCGCTACAGCGAGAACGTGCAGGCCGTCCACATCGTCGACAACAAGGGTCAGAACGTCCTGCTGTTCCTCAACAGTCCGACGAAGTACGAGAAGGGCTTCAGCGGCACCATCGGCAACACCGGCCGCAAGGGCACCGTGCAGAACGCCTGGAGCGGCGGCGACGTGCTTCAGACCGCCACCCCGAAGTGGACGAGTATCAACGGCCAGCTCAACGAGGTGGTCTTCGACCAGAGCTTCAAGCAGTCGCCCACCTTCGTCTACGGTTGGTTCGACGGCTGCCGCAACCTGACGAAGATTGAGGGTCTGCGTAACCTCGACACCCGCAAGGCGAGGACCATGCAGGCCATGTTCCGAGGCTGCTCGAAGCTGACCGACCTGAGCGAGACGAGCAACTTCAAGACCGACAGCGTCACGAACATGAATGCCATGTTCGAGGGCTGCACGCAGCTCACCAGCGTCGGCACCTACAACTGGAACACGCAGAATGTGGAGACCATGCGGGCCATGTTCAAGGGCTGCCGCAACCTGACAAGGATCGAGTTCGACTACTACTTCGACACCGACAACGTCACCGACATGGCCGAGATGTTCATGAACTGCGTCCGGCTGGAGCGCATCGACTGCAAGAGCAACTTCAACACCGCGAAGGTGACCACCATGGCCTCGATGTTCGAGGGCTGTGCGGCCTTGGAGGATGTCTACTACCTGACTTACCACATGGACGGCTCCAGCCTGACCACGATGAACAAGATGTTCGAGGGCTGCACGTCGCTGAAGGAGATAGAGATGCCGACGTTCTCGACGCCCAAGTGCGTGCAGTTCGGCTATGCCTTCAGCAAGTGCACCAGCCTGAAGCTACTCGACCTGGCGAGCCTCAGCAGCGAGAGCCTGAGCCAGTGCGCGGGCATGTTCCAGAACCTGCCCTATCCCTGCTACATCTATCTGCCTTACAACGTCAGCGACAGGATTCTCGACCAGCTCAAGTCCTACAGCAACCTCATCCTGATTCATCCGGCCAAGGTGCTGATGACCAAGAACGTCAACAAGTACGACCTGACCTTCCTCAACTCGGAGACGACCTATAAGGTTGGCGACAAGTATAACGGCAAGGAAATCTGGCTGGTCTGGACGGGCCGCGACGTCATCGACGGCACCAATCCCGGCTGGTCGAGCAGCAGTGACAATTCGGCCATTGCCAGCGTCACCATCGACCCGTCGTTCAGCGAGGTCCAGCTGCTCAGCACCGCCAACTGGTTCCGCAACATGAGCGAGCTCCTGACCATCAACGGACTGGAGAACCTGAACCTCTCCAGGGTGCGCACGATGCAGGGCATGTTCTCGGGCTGCACCAAGTTGCGCTCGGCCAGACTGAAGCTGGACGACGCTGAGGCCGTGACCAACCTGAACGCGATGTTCAGTGGCTGCGAGTCCCTGACGAAGCTCGACCTGAGCCAGCTCGACACGCGCCGCGTCACCGACATGAACTTCATGTTCAGCGGCTGCAGCGGCCTGACGACGCTCAGTCTGGGCAACTTCTGGTCGTGGAACGTCGAGAGGATGTCGTCGATGTTCAGTGGCTGCAGCAGCCTGACCGAGCTCGACCTGACGGGGATGGACACCAGGAATGTCGCTCAGGCCTACGGTCTCTTCAGCCGTGCCACCTCGCTCACGACGCTCCGCCTGGGCCAGAACTTCACCTTCGACAAGCTCACCCGCAGCGACTATGAGGCCTTCACCGACGTGGGCAGCCTCTCGGTCATCGTGCCCGAGGCCCAGCTGGAGACCATCCGCCAGAAGTTTACTGAAAACATGGGATTCGAGGAGGGCCAGACCGGCTGGTTCTACACCGGCGAGCCCCAGCCCGTGGCCCAGGCCGTCTGGACCGAGGATAACAAGACGCTGACCTTCTACTATGGGCCGCGCGTGGCAGGCCGCTTCCGCGGCACGGCCGTCACCCAGGTGTGGAGCGGCACCGACGTGACCGCTACGCCCGACAGCTATCCCAAGTGGATCAACACGTGCAAGGCCACAGCCACGACGGTCGTGTTCGACCCGTCGTTCGCCGCCGTGAAGCCCCAGCGGCTGGCAGGCTGGTTCCTCAACTTCAACTACCTTGAGACGATCACCGGCCTGAAGAATCTCAACACGACCGAGGCCACGACGATGCGCAACATGTTCCAGGGGTGCTACAATCTGAAATCCCTCGACTTGAGCAACTTCAAGGCCGACAAGGTGACCACCATCGAGTATATGTTCAGCGGCTGTCGCAGTCTGACCGCGCTCGACCTCACGCCTCTGGGCAGCATGCCCGCCATCGGCAACAACATGTCGGGGCTGTTCAGTGGCTGCACGAAGCTGTTGACCGTCAACATGGGCAACATCCGTACCCCCGGCGTGACCAAGGCCGACCGCATGTTTGAGAATTGCTCAAGCCTGCGCGACCTGACGCTGAACTATCTGGGCCTGTTCGACAAGGTGTCGCCCAAGGCCGCCGATGCCTTCAAGAACGTCAGGAACCTCGAGGTGAAAGCGCCCAAGAGCTATGGCAGCAAGACCCGCACCAACTTCACCCAGAACCTGGGCTTCGTCGAGGGCACCAACGGCTACGTCGTCGACGAGTTTGACGTGGTCACCGAGGCCATCTGGACCGAGGGCAACACGACGCTGACTTTCGCCCGCAAGCGTCGCTACAGCGTCGGCGAGACCTTCAACGGACAGAAGGTGACGGCCATCTGGACCGACGACGACGTGATGCGCACGCCGATCAACGTGGGCGTGGCCCCGAAGTGGGTCGAGACGGTGAAGTCGAAGCTGACCAAGGTCGTGTTCGACGAGACCTTCCCCGACCAGCCGGGCACCAACACGCAGTATTATCCGCAGTCGTTCAGCTCGTGGTTCGACGGCTGCACGAAGCTGACGTCGGTGACGGGCCTGAAGAATGCCCGCTCGGAGCGCGCCTCGAAGACAGCCTACATGTTCCGCGGCTGCAGTGCGCTGACGACGCTCGACCTGTCGGAGTTCAAGACCACGACGGTGACCGACATGACCGGCATGTTCGAGGGCTGCACGAAGCTCAAGACGCTCAACCTGAGCGGCCTGAAGACCGGCAACGTCACGCAGATGTCCAGCATGTTCAAGAACTGCGCGGCCCTGACGTCGCTCGACCTGAGCGCCTTCTCGACGACGAAGGTCGTCACGATGAGCGACATGTTCTATGGCTGCAGCAGCCTGACGTCGCTGAAGCTGAGCAACTTCAACACCGCGGCGGTGACGAACATGTCGGGCATGTTCCAGGGCTGCAGCGCGCTGACCTCGCTCGACATTGCGGGCTTCAACACCGCGAAGGTGACCACGATGAGCCACATGTTCTATCAGTGCAAGTCGCTGACCTCCATCCCGACCGGCAACTTCGTCACCTCGCGTGTGACCGACATGAGCTACATGTTCTACACCTGTCAGAAGCTGTGGTCGCCGGCCGTGAAGAACTTCAGCACGTCGGCCGTGAAGAACATGAGCTACATGTTCGCCAACTGCTCGGCAGCCACGACCATCGACGTGAGCGGGTTCGACACGCAGTCGGTGGAGGACATGCACAGCATGTTCCAGGGCTGCACCAGCCTGACCGCCCTGACGCTGAGCTCGTTCCGCACGACGAATGTCACCAGCATGCTGCAGATGTTCATGGGCTGCACGAACCTCAAGTCGCTCGACCTGTCAGCCGGATTCAAGACCGACAAGGTGACCAGCATGCGCTACATTTTCGGCAACTGCAAGGCGCTGACGAAGCTGAAAGTCAGCAACCTGTTCAACACCAACAAGGTGACCGACAAGGGCGGCGCCTTCCAGTCGGTGAAGGGCATCACCGTCCAGGTGCCGAGCAACTCGAAGACGACGGTGACGAAGTATCTGACCAACCTGGGCTTCGTCGAGGGCACCACCGGCACCATCACGACTTATTAACGAAAGTATTACATAAGAAGATAAGAGCATGAACTATAAGAAAGTTATCATGAGCACACTGCTGCTCGCCGGGGCCCTCACCGCCGGCGCGCAGCAGTCCGACAGCATCCCGACAACAGAGGGCAACCCCTTCTCGACCGTCAAGGAGAAGCGCATGTTGCCGCGCGTGACGTCGAAGATCCGGCTGCTCACCCGCAGCTATCAGGACAGCATCGTGCTGCGCTGGATGGCCGAGGACTACGTGTCGTACAAGTATCTGGCCGACTTCGGCGTCAACGTGCTGCGCGTGAAGCGCCCCAGCGAAATTTCCCCCCTTGGGGGGCAAGAGGGGGCTCTCCATGTTGACACCCTGGCCTACGCCCTGAAGCCGCTCACGCTGGAGCAGTTCCGCGCGAAGTACGGGGAGGCCGACTCGGTGGCGCTGGTGCCGCAGGGCCTGCTCTACGGCGACGCCTCGAACTACAAGCGGTCGGAGCCCGGCACGATGACCCACAACCTCGACCTCAACGCCGAGCAGGACATCGCCTTCGGCTTCGCCATGCTCACCGCCGAGTGGCGCAAGGACCTGGCCGAGGCCATGGCCGTCCGGCTGACCGACCGCGACGTGGAGCCTGGCGCCACCTATGATTACTACGTGCAGCCCACGCGCTGGGAGAACGGCGGCCGCCTCATCTTCGAGCCCGGCGTCGTCGAGGGTGTCGTCTGCAAGCCCTACGTGCCCGAGGCGTTCAACCCCCGCATGACCGACAGCCTCTCGACGCCCTACACGCTGACCGTCGGCTGGTGGGACGACCAGCACTCGAGTTACGTCGTCGAGCGCCGCCAGACGATGACCCTCGACGGCGAGCGCCTCGACCGCCCCTGGGAGCGCGTCAACGATAAGCCCTACGTCTCGATGGTCGAGCAGCCCGAGGGCGAGAGCTACTGTCTGCTCGGCGACTCGGTGCCCTACCTCGGATTGTGGGAGTATCGCATCCTGGCCTACGACGCCTTCGGCGACCTCACGGCGCCCACCCGTCCGCACGAGGTGATGGTGCCCGACGTGGAGCCGCCCCTGCCGCCCATCCTGAAGCGTATCGTCCTGGAGCGACCCGAATCCGACCCGATGGCCAAAATCATTGCCCACATCGTCTGGGAGAAGCCCGATCTGGAGCCCGACCTCGTGGGCTATGTCGTCAACTACCACGACGTGCGGCTGAACGACGACCAGTGGCAGATCCTCAACGACGAGCTGCTCGCCCCGACCGACACCATCCTGACCGTCGACGTGACGGGACGGCGCACGGGCATGATCTGCATCAGCGCCTACGACCAGACGGGCAACGAGAGCCGCTCGATGATGCAGCAGATCACCCTGACCGACTACCGCGCACCGGCGGCGCCCGACTCGATCGCGGCCTACGTCGTGCCCCTGACGACCGACAGCCTCCTCGCCGGCGACGCCAAACGCTCGGAGGTGCTCCTGTCGTGGCAGCTGAACCCGCTGGACGACGACATCGCCTACTGGGACGTGGCCTTCGCCAACGACTCGACCCACCCCTTCCTGACGAAGGCGCAGGTGCGCGTGCCGATGTATGCCGACACGCTGGCCCTCGACGTCAACCAGAAGTACATCTACTACCGCGTGCGGGCCGTCGACTATTCGAACAACTTCGGCGACTGGTGCACGGCCATCCGCGTCAACCGGCCGCACGTCTCGCCGCCCACACAGCCCCACCTCGACACGTCGAGCCACTCCGACGAGGAGGGCATGCACATGGAGTGGATCGTCGGCTCTGATGCCGACATGACCTACCACGTGGCCTACCGCCGCGCCGGCGACGACGGCCCATGGGAGCCCATCGGCCGCTACGACGCCGACTCGCTGCGCCAGCAGGGCTTCCGCATCACGATCGACGACGACCCGGCCTACGACACCGCCCGCCGCTACTACTACATGGTGGAGTCGTTCAACGCGTCGCCCTACACCTCGCGGAGCCTCGCCGTCAGCTGGCTCCACCGCGGACCGAAGTTCTTCGACATCCCCATCGCGCTCGAGGGCGCATGGGTGGAGCACGAGGGCCTCGCCCGACTGACGTGGACCTGCGGCGACGTGCCCCAGCGGCTCAGCGGCCTGGACCGCTACTTCTGCGTCTTCCGCAAGGGGCCGCAGGACAAGCGCTTCCGCTATCAGTACAACGTCACCGACATGGAGTATGTCGACCGGCGCCTGCGCCCCGGCGAGGCGGCCGAATACTACGTCGTCCTGCACTTCGAGGACGGCCGCGAGAGCCAGCCCTCGAACGTCGTCACGATAGCCCACCCCCTGCCCCTCCCCGAGGGTGGGGAGTTTAATTAGACTTTAATGATGTGATATATAACTGACGAATATGAATAATCAGCCATTTAGAAAGAGAATCTCGACCTTGCTTCTAAGGCTTCTCACAATATTAGCCCCCCTCCCTTGGGGAGGGGTAGGGGGTGGGCTCCTTTGTGCCTGCGGCGAGTTCTACGAGTTCAACACGAGCGAGCCCGTCACGGCCGGGGCGATGACCCTGCCCCGACGCGTCGTCTCGCTCGTCGTCGGCGAGCACTACGCCATACCCGTCGAGTTCTCGCCCGTGGAGCTGTCGAACAATGCCGTCTTCTGGCTCAGCGAGGACGACGAGATCGCCACGTTCCGCAACGACACGCTCGTGGCCGTCGCCGAGGGACTGACGCGCGCCTTCGCCTTCACCACCATCGACCGTCTGAGGGACACCTGCTGGGTCAACGTCATGCCGGCCATGTACATGCCCCCGTCGAGCTATCCCTACGATATGGTCGTCTACGGATTCGTCGACATCCATGGCCTGCGGCTGACGCAGGACAACTGCGAGCCCTACATCATCGCGGCCTACGTCGGCAACGAGCTGCGCGGCATCGGTCAGATGAAGCGCCGCGCCGGCATCGACTACATGGAGCTGCGTGTATGGAGCCCCTACAGCTACGGCGAGGAGGTGCGACTGCGCTGCTACTACCGCGGACAGGCACGCGCCGAGCTGTTCCCCGACATGATTGTCTTCGACGGCGAGATGCACGGCGAGCTGACCAACCTCTATCCGCTCGTCCTCGGCGACGACGCTGAGGAGTACGTGCCCGACACGATCATGACCAATCTTTACGACTGAGAAAGTTTTCTACCAAAAAACGAATAGAAAGGAATAAGGTAGCGCCTTTCCATCATAGAAAAAGCCGCCTCGCAGAAAGAGTGCGAGGCGGCCTTGAGGGGGGAAGGTGATGTTATTCTTACTTCACCACGACTTTACGAACAGAACCGTCGGCCATGCGCACGATGTTCAGGCCCTTCTGAGCCTCAGGCAGCTGACGACCGTCGAGCGAGTAGCGCTCAACAACGGAAGCATTCTCATTGACAGCAGAACCAATGGCAGCAGTGCCGGAAGGCAGCAGAGCCTTAGCAGCATTGACCACCTCACCGAGACGGTTGACAAGAAGGGCAACAACCCAAACCTGGTCTTTCTTAATGGCATTTGCCAGCACGGTGTAGGTCGGCATACTGAGCGTAAAAGTATTCTCAGTAATCTCACCGGCCTTCAGATTGGTGGGTGCCGTAGCCTGATTCACATTATTGACAAACGAACCGGCAATGCAGACGTCGTTGAACACAGGATTATAGGTAGTGCCGGCTGTCCAAAGGAACTTCAGGTCTTCGGGCAGACTGGCCAGCGTGATCTGAGTGCTTTGGGCGTACTGGCTGGCATAGTAGTTGACCTGCGACCAGCCGCGACCAGTACCAGTCAGGCCATCGGCCACGAGGGCATACTCGATAGTGTACTCAGCACCGTCGACCAGCGGATCGATGGTAGCAGTAGCCGTCACTTGCGTGCTGTCTGCATTCCATTCGCCTTTGACAGTCAGACCAGCATGGGCTGGCATGTTGAGAGCCAGCTGGAAGTCCTCAACAATATCGCCGTACTGCTTGGTAAAGCCGTAGTAGGGGTCAGACATCACCATGCGGTTGAGCATGCACGAGGGAGCACCTGTGAAAGGCAAGAGAGCATACGTAGTGGGATTGAGATACATGGCGTCGGGCGATGTATTGCTCTGGCTGTAGGTGCTGTTGTTATACTGGTGGATGCCAATGCCGATGAACTTATCGCCATAGGCGTTGCGCAGTTTTTCCATGCCCATGAGTCCACGAGGACACCATCCACACATTGTGCCAGTGTACTCCTCGACGGCGACGCGATGCTCAACGGTGCGCGAAGTGGTAGCCAGCAATCCTTCAACAGAATTATTTTCATTTGCATTGGGTTCCCCATTCACTTTTGTGACGGTCAGCACATAGCTCTGCGTGCCCTCGCTGGCTGCAGCCGAGAAGGGCACCTCGATGTAGCCCTCTTGCCCCAGACTGAGAGGCTGGCTGACCTGAGCCGTCTGCTCTTCACCAACAGTACCGCCGATGGTAAGCGTATAGCTGACATTTTCGATTGTTTCACTGCCGCGGTTGCGAAGATACATATAGCCACTGGTGCTCTCGCCAGGAGCAACTACAAAGTCGCCAAAGTAACTTGGAAGAGCATTGTACTCATCGAGGGTCTTTTCTACGACAGCCTGAATGCTGAGGTCACCCGTACCAGCACTGTAATAGGCAACGCCTTGTCCAAGATTGCCATAGACAAACAAGCCGTAGTTGCTACTGGTAATAGAGAGCGGATAACCATCTGCAGTCTGTTCGTATTCAAATCCGATGAGAATCGACTCCCATCCCTCCATATTAAGTGTGACCGGGGTCGATAGTTCAAACTCGTTCCAACCGGCAGCGCCACCACTCACTTCCTCGCTGACTACCGCCTCTTGGATATAGCCATCATAGACGGGGTAGATGTAGATATGGCTAATCTCAGTAGCTGCCGACAATCCTACACGCATCTTCACCACTTTGCCGCCATCAAAGACGTCAATATCGCTGACAGGCATCTGATTGAACACGGCAAGTTTGCCCGTGGCATAACGACCGAAACCACCGCCCTGACCAAGTTCTTCAGTCGAAACGGGCGAAAGGATGTGAATTTCGGGTTCGTATGCGAAGCGCACAGTCACCTTCGGCCCATAGGCAATGATTTCGTTGCCTGCCGTCTCAACTTTTGTGCCAAAAGATGTCTTGTAGGTGATGTTGAAGATGTGAATCTGGAGCGTAGCCTCCCACGTGGCATACTGTCCGACGACGGGCATCCACTCGGTCTGGATGTCGGCGTTGTAGTCATCGCTCATGACGTTCTTCGGGGAATAGCCTGTAGAAGTAAGCTGCATGCAGTTGCCGAAGGCACAGGTCTGCCAGCCGCCGTTGGGCATGGCATCGATGTTCTCATACATAGAGACAGCCTGCTTCTCGCCCGACTTGTTGACGACCTTCAGGGGTACAACCATCTGGCCCTCTTTGTTAATCTTGCTGACGACGATGGTCGAGCCGTCTGCCACCTCGTTGCCTTCAAGGTCGGTGAAGACGAAGCTCTCCAGGTCGACGTCCTGTGCGAATGCGCCGAAGCTGAGCAGCAGCGAGGCACAGAGTGTAAAGAATTTCTTCATAGTCTTATTGTTTTTGATGTTAAATATTTAGTTACTTAAAGTTACTCTACTTTCAGTGCGCGGCTCACCACCTGCACGACCTCGTCATTGTTGTAGACGAAGGCCACGATGCTGAGGTTCTCGGTCTTCCAGGCGGGATTGAGTGTGGCGGTGTAGTGGAACTCGCGGGTGTCGGCCAGACCACTGACGCTGACGTCTTCGCCCCACGTGCCGTTGACGGTGGCACGCAGCACGTGGTTGTGCTCGTAGTCGGTCACCTTGGTGCCCATGTCGTCCTGCTCGGCGATGATGCCGTCTTCGGTAATCCATACCTGCAGCTTACCGCTGACCGACTGGCCTTCAGCGGTGCAGATGACCTTCACGTCGACGTCGGCCTTCGTGGGGTCGCCATCCTGCAGCTGGGCCTTGACACGCACGTCGAGGGGGGGCTCCATGGCGAGGGCATATTCAGCAGCCATGATCCAGATGGTCTTGTCGAGCACCTTGCCGTCGCCGCCATCCAAGCGGTTGACAAGTCCGGCAGGCTTAAACTCCATCTTCCAGTAGTTATAGTAGGTGTTGCCGAGCTCCGTGCCGAGCCCTTCAGGCTCCATGATGCCTTGCATCTGCGAGTGGATGGCCACCGGCACGATGCGCTGGCCGTACTGCCGCTGCAGCTGACGGATGAGGCGGGCGCCGTCAGGACAGTTGGGGCACTTCTGACCGGTGTGGTCTTCGATGAGCACGCGGTGCTCAACAGGGGTGATGGGCGCATCCCAGAGGCTGTCGGCCTCGACAGGATCCTCGGGGATAGAGTCTACGACAACGTTGGTGCTGACGACCAGCATGCGCTCGTCTTCGGCGATGTTGGAGCACGAAGCGAGAGCGGCAGCGACGCCACAGCCTGCGAGCAGACCGAAGAAGAGCCTATGTATGTCTTTTGTTTTCATTGCGTTTTCGAATTAGAAGTTATAGTTGTAAGAGAGCGTGAATCCCTTCTGTGCCGGAATCCAGCGGCAGACGCCACCCGAGCAGTTGTAGCCGGCACGTGTGCGGCCGTAGCCAGCTTGGATGCGGTGTGAACCGACGTTGTAGGTGACGAGTCCCTGATAGTAGTGGTAATGGGTGTTGTCGGTGTAGTGGGCAGGATCGCTGTCGCCGCAGTTCCACATGTCGCTCACGGTGAGCATCCAGTGAGGAGCCAGCGAGAGCTCGGCCAAGCCGTAGACCCAATCGCCTTCGTCGTTCTTGGTCGAGAGGTACTGTGCCTCGACACGCAGGGTGGTCTTGGGCGAGAACTGATACTTGCCGTCGGCGATGAAGATATCGCTATGGATCATGCCGCCATGGCCTTCCACCTGCGTCTTGTTGTAGCGCTGGTTCATATACATGAGGTTGAGCTTAAACTGCTTGGTGAACTTGCGCGAGAGCTGTATGTCGAGGTCCTGATAGTAGGTGTGGTCGCCCCATTTGAAGAACTTCGAGGTGTAGCCGCCCGTTCCGGCAATGTCGGTAGTGCCGCCGATGGCATTGCGCTGAACGCCGTCGTAGAACTTGCGGTCGATGGCGCGCACGTAGCTGTAGTTCACCTTCAGGTTCATGCCATATTTGCCGCCCAGAGCGGTCTTGCGCTTGAAGTTGTAGCCCAGTTCGGCCTGATAGGCCCACTCGCCGTCGGCCAGCTGCGTGGCATAGGGATAGAGGGCGGCCAGGGCGTAGGTCTGGTCTTGGGTGAAGGCGGGCAGGTGGTTGATGGCACTGCTGATGCCGATGACGGTGCGGTCGCTCTTGAAGGCCATGTTCTCTGAGCGCTTAGCCTGCAGCAGCAGACTGAGCCCTTTGCGCGAGTAGCTGGCAGACAGCATGGCGACGTCGCCCTTCTTGAAGATATAGCCGTTGGCAAACGACGGGTCGTCGGTCTTCTGCGCATACTCAGCCAGCAGCGATAAGTTGCCGGTGTTCAGACTGATGCGGGCATCCCACGCGTTGACGTAGCGCGGCTGGTTCATCTCCAAGGTAGTGAACGTAGTGGTGTGGGCCACGGTATCCTCGGTGGTGATGGTGGTGCGAAACTGTCCGGGCTCCTCATGCTTGTTGACCCACGATCCGCCCAGCGTGAGCGTGGTACCGCTCTGCTGCATCTTGGGAATCCAGTCGCTGACGGTCAGTTCGAGGTCGGCGCCCGATATCCACGACTTGTTGTGGTCCCAGTAGCGGCGCTGGTGGCCGCCGAGGGCCTTCAGCTGCACGCCGCGGGCGGGCTTCAGCAGCAGGCGTCCGCCGAGCAGCGAGTTGTCGATGCCGAGCGAGCGCTCCTCGTAGGTGCGCAGGATGAAGCCCGAGCCGAACTGCTCGTAGAACGTGCCTACGGTGAGCTCAGCCCACGAGAGCTTGCCCTTCAGGTAGAAGTTGGGCACGCCCCATCCCTTGAAGTCGTTTTCGAATCCGGGCAGCGGGTGCTCCAGATACTCCAGACGTGCGCCGGCCTCGAAGTCGCGGTGCTGCAGCATGAGGTCCACGTAGGTGTTGGTCTGGAAGTCTTCTTTCTTCTCGGCGCCGATTTTGTCGTCGGCCTGCGGCACGAGCATGTCGCTCTGGATGGAGCCGCTGAGGGTGAGCTTGTTGTCGTCGGTCTGGGCCTGAGCCATGGTTGCTGCGGCGATGCAGCAGCCCGCGACGAGCATAGAGAGAATGCGATTCATGATGTTCGTTGTTCGTTATTATAATACACAGCCCGCTTTATTCGCCAGCCTTGACAAGTTCGCGCACCTTTTCAATAAGCTCTTCCTCGGCGCCGTCGGTATAGCCGTTGTGCTTATAGACGATGTTTCCCTGACCGTCGCAGATGAGGGTATAGGGAATCATCTGGATGCCGAGCGCCCGCTTGAAGTCGCTGTTGGGGTCGAGGAGCACGTCGTAGTCCCAGCCGTGGTTGTCCACGAGGGGCTTCACCTTGTTGATATTCTGCGCCTGATCGATGGAAACGGCAAAAATCTTCACGCCGGTCTCTTCCACCCACTCGTCGTAGACCTCGGCGATAGCGTCGAGCTCGCGGTTGCAGGGCTTGCACCAAGTGGCGAAGAAGTCGATGATGAACGGGCGCCCGTTGTTGGAGAGCGTGTCGGTTGATACGGACTTGCCGTTGATGTCTTTCACTGTCACTTTAGGCAACTGGGCGCATGCGGTGCCAACCATGGCCACCATAAATGCTAATAGAAGTAACTTTCTCATGTCAATACTAGTAGTAAAAAAAATGAATATTCGTGGGCAAAGTTACTCTTTTTTCTCCAATCTGCAAAGGGTTTAACAGTAAATAATTGCAAAAAAAAGAAAGAAACACGGTGATGCCGTTGCAACCATCTTGCCATCAGACCGGCAAGAGAGAGGCAGGCTTGCAAAATAGCGGACAAAAAAGATGGCAGAGGGTGCGCTGTCGCCCTCTGCCTCTACTTGCTTATTTCACCACTATCAGATAGTAATTTTTCTTGCCGCGCTGCACGAGCAGGTACTTGCCGCCCAGCAGGTCGTCGGCGGTTATCTGGCGGTCGTCGCTGAGCTTATCCTTGTTCAGCGATAGAGCACCGCTCTTGAGGAACTCGCGGATCTCACGCTTCGACTGGCATACCTGCGTGTCGACGGTGAAGAGCTCTGAGGCCGGCTTGCCCAGCTGGTCTTTGGTGATTTCAAACTGCGGCACGCCGTCGAACACGTCGAGGAAAGTCTGCTCGTCGAGCTGCTCCAGAGCCTCGCGGGTGGCCTTGCCAAAGAGGATGCCCGAGGCTGAGATGGCCATGTCGAGGGCTTCGCGCGAATGCACCATGACGGTGACCTCCTCGGCCAGGCGCTTCTGCAGCACGCGGCGGCCGGGATCCTGCTTGTGCTCCCCGACGAGGGCGTCGATGGTCTCCTTGTCTAAGGAGGTGAAAATCTTGATGTAGCGCTCGGCGTCGTCGTCGCTGACGTTGAGCCAGAACTGGTAGAAGCGGTAGGGTGTGGTGCGCTTGGGGTCGAGCCAGATGTTGCCGCTCTCGGTCTTGCCGAACTTCTTGCCGTCGCTCTTGGTGATGAGCGGGCAGGTGAGGGCGTAGGTCTCCACCTCGCTGCCCAGCGTGCGGCGGATGAGCTCGGTGCCGGTGGTCATGTTGCCCCACTGGTCGTTGCCGCCCAGCTGCAGCTTCACGCCATAGTGCTGGTAGAGGTAGAGGAAGTCATAGCCCTGCAGCAGCTGGTAGGTGAACTCG
>JAFUEP010000007.1 GCA_017470345.1 Prevotella sp. | reverse complement strand
TCTAATGATAGAAAAACTGCTTGCTTTGGCACCAAAAACGGCAAATTGTAAATTGCACTTTTTTGTACCTTTCAACTTCAGGGCATATTCGTTTCTACCTGTGTTACAGATACTTATAAAGTTCTCAAACACTTCCACATGGATTCTTCACCAACTCCATTGCTTTGGGATGAAGTGGTATACGGGCCTGCACAGCCTGTTCACCGTTGTCTTTAGTTTTGTGAGGTGTGTAGACGAGAATCCCATCAACGATATTCCCTGGCCTAAGTTTTAAAAGGTCGCCCACCCTACAACCAACAAAGCACTGGAAAATGAAAATGTCTCTCTGGACGCCATACTCAGGAAGGTGAAGCTTACTTATTCCCTTTCGTTCCTCATCCGTCATCTTATCATAGGCTGTGGCCAGATCTGTCTCAGCAATGATGTTTCTTTCGTCTATAGTAATATAATAAGGTGTACCAACTTTCTCCGTGCCGATGTTGATACCATCGAAAGGACGATTCTTTGTAAAGCCCTCTTCATAGAACCACATGAACAGTGATTTCAAACGCTTGGCGCCTTTGATAACAGTGTTTTCGCCCCTGTCCTCCAGCTTACAATTACCTTTTGTAACACTGGCCGGATACTCTGTAAGCAACTTCTTATATAAATCAGGGTGTTCTTTGGATAAACTGTATTCATGGCGTAGGTACTCTATAAAGTCTTCAATGTCTTCTTTGGAAACAGTATCTATATTGAATACAAACTTCTGACGAGTTGGTTCTGTAGCACGAATAAAGCCCTCAAACCTGGCTACCTCTCGCATCAACACCCTGAAAACTTTGGCATGTGAGTAGGAGATCTTCCGCTTAGCAATATACTCTTCAGCAAGTTCATAAAAAGATTTTTGTCCTTCCTTCTTAATGAGGAACTTGTCAGGATTGGAGAATTTGTCGCACACAAGTTGCAACCAATCACTTGACACATCTACATCCCGGTTACTTTCAAACGTATCTATAATGATCTTTTTCAGTTCCTCGAGCTTATGTGCTTGTTCTCGATGGAACTTTACTTCTGGAGTTTCCAAACGTTGCTTTATAACAACTGAACCATTTGGACGGAGAACATAGTTGTTCTTTTCTGCCTTTTCTTGAGTCGCCGTAATAACATTATTCGGCAACCTAATGCCCAGCTTCTCGGTTTTTGCCCTGTCTATATTGTATTCAAAGTATTCAGGCGAGACAAAGATGTGGCTTTTAGCTCTTGCGCTGAACTTTCTCCCCAGGAAGAAACGAATCAAGATTTCACTCATACCCGTTTCTTTCTGAACCTTACTTGATAACCTTAATTCAACTTGTGCCATATCATTTTTCTTTTAATTGTTTGTTTATCTCACAGGAAATCCCTACCTTTGCAGGAAAATAAAGAGATCATTAACATTATGAAACGCTTAAGTCGGGTGCAAAGGTAAGAAAATTACCGCAAATACCCAAATAATTTTTGGCGGGTTTTTGGCGGTTTATTTTTTATATAGCATTATTGATTTATACTTATACCTATATTGATTAGTTTGTTAAACTATTGAAATTTAGAGTGTTAAGTAAATAATTATCAATTTTGGTATATTGCGATATAATACAAAGTCGGCGCCTCATCCCGACCAAAAAAAAAGCGACAACCGAGGTTCTTCGGTTGTCGCTTTTTTATTGTGCACTTTCAAATCTTATTCGTAACTGACGTAGGGGCGCAGGCGGGCGATGACGTCCTCAGGGAACTCGGGGAGGAGGGACAGGTCGTGGAGGTCGTGGATGGGACCTTGCTGGCGACGGTAGTCGACGATGGCGCGAGCCATGTAATAATTGATGTAGGGATGGCGCTTAAGTTCGTTGAGCGAGAGACGGTTGATCCGGAGCGAGGGCTCAATTTTTGCAGAAACGATGAAGAAAATCGCCGATTCCATCGGAAAATCATCGATCTCGCGCAGCTGGTCGACAGAGACGTAGCCGCCCAGGCGACGGCCATAGTCGAGGATGCGTCGGGCGAAGAAACTGCCGATGCCTGGGACGGTCTTATATACAGTCGTGTCGAGGGCATTGAGGTCGACGGTCTCGCCGGCCTTTATCTTTGGCGAATAGGCGACGGGAGCCGCGGCATGGGCACTATCAGCGACGCCAGACGAGGGCGAGGCCTCTGAACGTGCGTGCTGGCGAGGGAGACGGAGGGTCGAGGCGGGCAGATAGTCGGGCGAGATCTGAATGTATGGTTCCAGCTCGCGATACTGCTTGACGGTGAGCCCATAGAGATTGGCGAAGTCGGCCTTCTCGCGATAGATGCCACCCGCAGCACGGTATTTATAGATGTTGCGCACCTGCCAGGGCTGCAGGCCGAGGCGGAGCAGCTGGGTGGAGTCGGCCGTATTGGGGTCGAAGGCGAAGCGCTCCACGCGCCGTCCCTCGACGTAGTAGTACTTCGGTGCAGACGAAGCGGTCCTTTGACCATGCTGAAGGGGCACTTCGACGGCATCAAAGCGGTCCTTTGCCGCATCGTCCTTGCCGCCGGCAAAGAAGAAGGCAGCAAGGGCAATGACGCCCACGACGAGGAGTGCGAGCAGCACCTGGCGGTCGCTCTTGTTCAGATAGACCAGATCGCGCCACGTCATATCACTTCCAACTGATTGAGGAAGATGAGCAGGATGCCCACGGGACAGACGAAGCGCACGGCAAAGAGATAGATGCCGAAGAGGCGACCGCGCAGCCGTCCGTGGTTGGTGAACTCCTCATGGATGATATGTTTAGGCACAAACCACCCCAAGAAGATGCAGGTCAGGAATCCGCCGATGGGCAGGAACAGCTGGCCAGTGACGAAGTCGAACAGATCGAAGAGCGACTTGCCAAACAGCTCGATATGGACATCGCCCAAGGACAGGCTGCAGAAGGCGCCGATGACGGCACAGCAGGACGTGACGATCCATGCCCCGGCCCGCCGCGAGATATGGAGCTCCTCATGGAAGAAGGCCGTGCTGACCTCATGGAGCGACATGAGCGACGTCAGGGCCGCAAGGGAGAGGAGGGCATAGAAGAGGAGGCCCACCACGTAGCCTACGAGCGGCATGGACCCGAAAGCCTGCTGGAAGACATTGGGCAGGGTGATGAAGACGAGCGAGGCACCGCTGTCGGGACTGACGCCGACGGAGAAGGCCGCAGGAAAGATCATGAGGCCGGCCAGGATGGCGACGACGCAGTCGATGACGGCTATCTGCGAGGCAGAGTGGACGAGGTGGGTGTCGCGACTGAAGTAGCTGGCGTAGGTGCAGAGGCACCCCATGCCCACGGAAAGCGAATAGAAGGCCTGGCCCATGGCTCCGAGGAACACCTCGCCGTTGAGTTTGCTCCAGTCGGGCGAGAAGAGGAAGCTGATGCCCTTGCCGGCCCCAGGCAGCATGCATGAGGCTACGACAATGATGAGCAAGAGGACGAAGAGGGTCGGCATCATCAGCTTCGAGGCGCGCTCGATGCCTTTCTCGACACCGCGCACGATGATGAAGTGGGTGATGAGGAAGAAGATGAGCATCCATACGATCGGCTTCCACGGATTTTGGCTGAAGTCGGTGAAGAACTGCTGAATGTATTGCGGGTCGCCCTTGAGCTTGCCGGCCAGCGACGCATAGACATACTGCAGGCACCAGCCAGAGACGACGGCATAATAGCTCGTGATGAGGAATCCGGTCAGCACGCCCAGGAGGCCGATCAGCCGCCACGGTCCGCCGTTCGACAGGCTCGAATAGGCCCGCACCATGTTGGTCTGGGCCCGCCGCCCGATGATAAACTCATTGAGCATGCAGGGGATGCCCAGCAAAAGCACGCACCCTATATAAATAAGGATAAAGACGGCACCGCCGTTTTGGCCCGTCATATATGGGAATCGCCACACATTGCCTAACCCCACTGCCGAGCCGGCCGTGGCGAGGATGATGCCGAGGCGGCTGCCGAAGTTTGCGCGTTTCGTCTGTTTCATTTTCTCGAGAATATTAGAATTTCGCTTGCAAAATTATAAAATTATTCTTAACTTTGCAACCAAATTGAAACGAAATATGAAAATAGCACGCTATTTATTAAGGAAATTCCCCCTGACACTGCTCTGTCTGGCCCTCATCGTCTACCTGTCGCTGGTCATCGACATCCCTGAGACGCCGCTCGACAACGTCGCCCTCATCGACAAGTGGACCCACTTCGTCATGTATGGCGGCTCATGCGCGGTGATGTGGTGGGAATATCTGCGCTGCCATCAGCGGATGAACTGGCCGAAGATGTGGCTCTACGCGATTATTGGCATGATTGTGCTTGGCGGCGTGATAGAGATTCTGCAGCCTTACGTCGGGCGCTCGGGCGAGTGGCTCGACTTCGTGGCCGACGCCGTCGGCGTCCTGCTTGGCGCAGGCATTGGGATGATGATGAAAAAAATAATGTGGAAGGAGCACTAAAGCGTGTCCTTCCACATTTTGTAGGGAAACAGGCGAAGGCGGGAATTATAGAAGCGGCGGTCGCCCGTGACCTCAACTCCGACGAAATCGGGGATTTTTGCGTCCTCTTCCGTCGATTTCAGTTCCACCTCGGCCATCACCAGGCCCTCGTTGTCGCCATAGAACTCGTCCACCTCAAAGGTGTGGCCCTCGTAGTCGACGAGGTAGCGCCGCTTGTCGATGATGCCTGCCTCACAGAGTTGGAAGAGGTGGTCGGCCTCGTCAAGCGTAATCTCCTTCTCGAACTCATAGCGGCTCAGCCCCCCGTCCATTGAGGGGCCCTTGATGGTGAGGAAAGCCAGGTCGTCGCGTCGGCGGACGCGTACTGACGGCCGTCCGCCTCCGCTGTAGAGGTAGCCCTGACGGATGCGATAGCTCCGATGCGCCATCTGCTTGAAACTGGCATCGCGCACCAGGAACTTCCGCTCGATTTCCATTCCGCTCATGCGTCTCAGCCCATCATGGTGGCCACCCACACGAGGTAGCACAGTGCAGCGACGATGAGCGCGCCGAAAATCCAGTTCACCACTTTGCGGCCCTGGGCCTCTTGTTTCTTCTCGTAAGCTTTCTGCTTAGCATTGAGATGTTTTTCGTCTTTCTTTGCCATGTGATAAATAATTATAAATTATAATTTATGATTTATGAATTGTCGCTTTGCGATGAAGATTGAGATAATGATGAATTTTCACCATCCCCCTTCACTTTCTTTGTTATACTTATCAATATTTTTTTTAATTCTACGCAGTCATCATTGATCGACTCATACTGTCTATGGTTGATATACCCCGTTCTTTTCAGCAATTCAAGCCAATACAGGCTTTCATTACACTCCTTGAGTGATATAAAGATTTTTGCGATGAAATCATTCTTGCTGATAGCGAACTGTGCCTCAGAAACATTTGCTCCTATACTTGTCCCACTTCTGAACAGCTGGTCGGAGATTTTGTATTCACGCTTCTCTTCGACAAGGAAATGATGCAGATTCACAATTCGAACGGCAAAAATTCATGCACTTTTCTTCAATTACTTTTCCGAAATCGCTCATGTCTCCAAATCATAAATAGTTCATTTCCCATCGCGTCAGCGACCATTCATCACTCATCACCCATCATTCATCACTCTCTGAGGGGAACTCCATGAGGTAGGCCTTTATGAATCCGTCGAGCTTGCCGTTCATCACGCCGTCGACGTCGGAGGTCTGATAGTTCGTGCGGTGATCCTTGACGCGCTTGTCGTCGAAGACGTACGAGCGGATCTGGCTGCCCCACTCGATCTTCTTCTTGCCGGCCTCAATCTTGGCCTGGGCCTCGAGGCGCTTCTTCATGGCGCGGTCGTAGAGCTGCGACTTGAGCAGCTTCAGCGCGCGCTCCTTGTTCTTAGGCTGGTCACGCGTCTCGGTGTTCTCGATGAGGATTTCCTCCTCCTCGCCCGTGTCAGGGTCGGTGTACCAATAGCGCAGGCGGACGCCCGACTCCACCTTGTTGACATTCTGGCCGCCAGCGCCCGAGGAGCGGAACGTATCCCATGAGAGCTTGGCGGGATCGACGTAGACCTCGATGGTGTCGTCGACGAGGGGCGTGACGAAGACACTGGCGAACGACGTCATGCGCTTGCCCTGAGCGTTGTAGGGCGAGACGCGCACCAGACGGTGGACGCCGTTCTCCGACTTCAGGTAGCCGTAGGCATACTCGCCGCCCTCGATCTGCATGGTGACGCTCTTGATGCCGGCGTCGTCGCCCTCGAGGATGTTCGAGATGGTGACCTTGTAGCCGTGAGCCTCAGCCCAGCGCATATACATTCGCATGAGCATCTGCGCCCAGTCCTGGGCCTCCGTGCCGCCCGCGCCGCTGTTGATCTTCAGCACGCAGTCCATCGGGTCCTCCTTCTGGCGCAGCATGTTCATCAGCTCGAGGTCCTCGATGGCCTTGACGGCCTGTTCGTAGTCGCGGTCGACCTCCTCCTCAGTGACCATCTCGTCCTTATAGAAATCGAAGGCCAGTTGCAGCTCGTCGGCCTTCAGCCGGCAGTCGTTATAGCCGTCAATCCATCGCTTGATGGACTTCACCTTCTTCATCTGTTCCTCAGCCCGCTTGGGGTCGTCCCAGAAGTCGGGGGCCTGCGTGCGCAGTTCCTCCTCCTCATATTCCATCTGTTTCTCGTCGATGCGGAGATATCGGTGCAATTTCTCCGTCCGGTCCAAAATGTCTTTTAACTGGTCTTGCGTTATCATGGTGCAAAGTTACAAATAAGCGGACGAACTGCCAAACAATTCGCCCGCTTTTTTAGTTTTATGGTCACATTAAGCCTGCTCAGAGCGGCATCAGAAGGCCATGCTGACGGCCACACCGTCATAACTGACGGTCTTCCTGGAGCCATCGGGCATGACAACACGGAACGTCCGGCTTCGGAGCATGCCAGGGTAGCTGCCCTGCCGGCGGCCGACGGTCAGCATGCGCTTGGCGTCGTCCCAATGGAAGGTGATCTCAGTAAACAGTCCCTGCTCGTAGCCATAGCCGTCGCCCTCATCCTCATAGAGCGTGAAGTCGCCGTCAGCACCAGGGTAGACCCAGATTTCCAGGTCGTCCCACGGTTTCTCGTCGCAGTATTGGACAGCCGGTCCGAAAGGAATGATGCTTCCGCCACGCACGTAGACAGGCATGTCGGCGATGGACGTCGGGCGCTGAACGGTCTGTCCGCCATCGTGGCGCTCGAGGGTGAAGAAGTCGTACCACACGCTGCCCTGTGGCAGATAGACGTCGTATGGTGCGGCCCCCTGACGTGGGTCAGGATAGATGAGATGTCCCTGCTTCTTCCGGTCACGCCATGTGAAGAGCGGGTCAGTGACGGGTTTGACGAGGAGTGCGTGGCCAAACATATACTCGTCGTTCAGGCGGATAGCCGTCTTGTCATTGACGAAGTCCATCACCAGCGGACGCATCATCATTCCGCTGTGCTGCACCACCTCGCCCGCCATGGAATAGATGTATGGGAGCAGCCGATAGCGCAGCTTGACGGCGTCGACCATGGCGTCGTAGGCCCAGTCGCCTTTCTGTCCGAAGTGATAGATTTCGCTCATCATGGGACTAGAGCAGTGGTTGCGCATCAAGGGCAGGAACGTCCCCCACTGCATCCATCTCACCTGCAGCTCCTGCACGGCCGGGCTCTTGGGGTCATTACCGATGTCCCAATAGAAGAAGCCCCCGATGTCGGTGTTCCAGAAAGGTATGCCGCAGAGTGTATAGTTCAGTCCCGACGGAATCTGGTTTTTCATCTCTTTCCATGACGCATTGATGTCGCCGCTCCATGAGAAGGTGCCATAATGCTGTAGGCCGAAGGCGCCGCTACGCGTCATCTGCACCGAGCGTTTCCCCCGATAATTCTTCAGCTTTTTGACTTTCTGGTTTTCGGCAGCCCGCTGATGCTCGTAGATGCCCCGATTGGTCATCAGGGGGAAGGCATTCTTCACTGACCGCCATGTGCCGGCATAGGTCATATACTCGTCGTCGCCCGGCTGCTCGAAGTGGTCAGGCTCAGTAGAGTCAGTCCACCAGGCGTCAAAGCCGATCCTGTACAGGTTGGTGAGCTGCTGCCAATAGATGTCGCGAGCCTTGGGATTAAAGGGGTCGTAGGGCATCACGCCGTTGTTGCGTGGCCACGTATCGAAAGGCAGCAGTGCGTTTATCGCCTTCATCTTGGCATAGCCTTCGGTCCATGGCCCGAAGTTGGCCCAGATGCTGATCATGAGGTGAGCGTGGTGGTCGTGCACGTATTCTGCCATTTCCTCCGGGCTCTTGATGCGCGGTTCTATCCCTTTGGCCTTATATTCAGCGGCCATCTGCTGCAAGTCTTTTGGCAGATACTTCTCCCACGCGGGATCGCCCACCTTATTGATATAGTAAGGGTTTTCAAACCTCATGGCGTTCCAGTTGGAGTCGCAGCCCCAGTACTGCCAGTCCTGGACGATGCCGTCGAGCGGTATCTCGAGTTGGCGATAGCGGTCGAGCACCTCGCAGAGCTCGTCGCTCGTCTTGTAGCGCTCGCGGCACTGCCAGTGGCCCATCGTCCAGAGGGGGAACATCGTGGCCTGTCCTGAGAGTTGTCTCACGCCGGCAATGACGCCGTCCATTGTGCCGTCGCGATAAATGAAATAATAGTCGATGAAGTCGCTGACCTCCGATGTGAACGTCATGCCGCCGGCATTATCCTCGAACTCGCTTCGTCCGGCATTGTCCCAGTAGAGTCCGTAGCCTTTCTCGGATGCGATGTAAGGGATGGCCGTATAGGTGTTGTTGTTCCACAGCTTGACGGTCCGGTTGCGCCAGGTCATGGCCGTATCGCGCAACTGTCCAAGGCCGTAGACAGCCTCGTCGGCGTCGAGTTTCCATGTCTGCGAGATGCGCAGTCGCCCTGCATCGGCATCACCCTCGCGGCGGGCCATCTTACTGGCTGTCTCGCTGAGCAGCAGCTGTCCCTCGCGGTTTCTGAAGGTGACGCAGCCTGTCGCGTCGTCGATACTCGCCTTGACATTCGGGTCAGTCGCGCCGTTCTCCTCCAGGATGACCGAAAAGCTCTGCTTCTCAGGCATTCTCCCTTCTCCGGGATACTTCACCACGCGCACGATATCGTCCGACAGATAGGTCACACGAATGGTCGTGCCGTCAATCACCCTGACGTCGGCTCTCGACGCCGGTTTCTTAGCTGCCGCCGTGTCCGTCAAGGCAAGGATGAGCGACAAGGCCGTCAGCAGGAGTTTAGGATACATCATATAGATAATCTTAGTCAGTCATTCTTCGTACATCGCGTCGATTTCCTTCCGGTAGTTCTCGTTGAGCACGCGGCGCTTGATCTTCAGCGTGTTGGTCAGTTCGCCGCGCTCGAGCGAGAAGCCCTGGGGCAGGAGCGTGAAGCGCTTGATCTGCTCGTAGGGGGCCAGCTGCTGCTGCAGCGTGTCGATGCGGTCCTTGAGCATCCCGATGATCTGCTTGTTGCGGCAGAGGTCCTCGCGGCCTTCGAAGGCGATGCCGTGCTCGCGGGCATATTCCTCGAGCAGATGATACTCGGGCACGATGAGGGCCGAGACAAACTTGCGCTGGTCGGCGATGACGGCCACCTGGTCGATGTACTTGTCGACCAGCAGCTTCGACTCTACCATCTGCGGGGCGATATACTTGCCGTTGCTGGTCTTGAAGAGGTCCTTGATGCGCTCCTTGAGGAAGAGCTCGCCGTTGAGCATATAGCCCGAGTCGCCCGTGCGGAAGTAGCCGTCGTCGGTGAACGACTGGCGGGTGATCTCGTCACGCTGATAGTAGCCGCGGGTGATGGTGGGGCCCTTCAGCAGGATCTCGCCCTCGTCGCTGATGCGCACGGATATGCTGTCGATGGGGTGGCCGACGCTGCCGACGGTGAAGGGCTTGCCCAGGTGGTCGCACGAGACGGTGGCGAGCGACTCGGTCAGTCCGTAGCCGACGATCATGTTGATGCCGATGGCGTGGACGAACTCCTCGACGTGGGGCGAGACGGTGGCGCCGGCCGTCGGAAAGAAGTGGGCATTCTCCAGTCCCAGCTCCTTGCGGACGAGCGAGAAGACGGTCTTGTTCAGGGCTTCATATTCCAGATGGAGGGCCAGCGGGGGCCGCTTGCCCAGCGCCAGGTATTCGATGTTGTGGCGGCGGCCGACGGTCAGGGCGTGGCGGAAGAGCTTGCGCTGCACGGGGCCGCTCGACTCGATCTTCTCCATCACGCCCATGTAGACCTTCTCCCAGAAGCGGGGCACGCTCGACATGCACGTCGGGTGGGTCTCGCGCATCGTCTGCTGCACCTCCTGCGGATAGGTGTTGACGATGAGGCGGGCGCCGACGGTGATGCACAGGATCTTCCAGCCCTTCTCAAACACATGGGTGAAGGGCAGGAAGTTGAGCACGCGGTCGTCCTCGGTCACGGGCACGCACTTGCCGTTGGCCTCGAAGGCGGCGTGGTATTGGCCCATCGAGAGGATGACACCCTTGGAGTCGCCCGTCGTGCCGCTGGTGTAGAGGATGTTGGCCGTGTCGTCCATCGTGGCAGCCTGCTGGCGGGTCTCTACCTCGCTCTGGCGGGGCAGCCCCTGGCCCAGCTTCAGGAAGTCAGCGAACGACATGGCTGTCGGGTCGCCCTTGGGGATGACGACGGCCGGGTCGAAGACGATGATCTTCTGCAGCGAGTGGCAGGTGGTGAAGATGCGGCGGGCCTTGTCGTACTGCTCCTGCTCGCCGACGAAGAGGAAGCGGATGCAGGCGTCGTTGACCATGTACTGGATCTGCTGCTCGGAGCTCGTCGCATAGAACGGGATGGTGACGGCGCGGATGCCCCATGCGCCGAAGTCGGTGAACAGATATTCCACCGAGTTCTGCGAGAAGACGCCCACGTTCTCCTGCACGCCGACGCCCATGTTGAGCATCGCGTTGGAGACAAGCTTCACCTTCTCCAGAAACTGTCGCCACGACATCGAGTGCCATTGCGTGTTGCCGCGGCCGTAGTCCTTGTAGATGAGTGCCTCGCGGTCGCCCCAGTGGTCGGCCACATCGTAGATGAGTCGTGATAGATGGCTGTTGATCTGCATAATTTTCCCTCCCTGTTAATCCTTATTTGCTGCAAAATTAAGCAAAAAAAGCGGGAATAGCAAATAAATCCGAGAAAAAGTGACGACGCGGGATGCCGGGGCGGACGCCGGGCGCCCCGTCCGGGAGGTTTGGAAAGGCCTCTGATTGTAAAGAATTATTCGACCAAATTGTCAAGAAAGTACAAGTACTTGATTATCAAGACTATTACACATCCCCCATAAAGAAGCGGTGCTTTTCGATTCGAGAAGCGGTGCTTTTTGAGTCGAAAAGCGGCACTTCTCGGAGTGAGAAGCACCGCTTTTTCTATAAAGGAGTGTTAGTTTGTAAAGGAAATTCCGAGTCTCAGACGAAGCTGATGACGCCCTGGGCGACGTCCTGCTGGGCGCTGTCCGGGCGCTGGGCCGACTGCGGGACGGGCTGCGGATTGCCGATCGAGGCGAGCACCTCGCGGGTGCGCTTGTAGGTGGGCGTCTGCTCTACGGCCGAGATGACGTCGTCGTTGTCGAGGTCCTCGGGGGCGAAGATGTAGATGTTGGGACGGCGCTTGTAGCGGCGCTTCGTCTCGCTGTCGCCGTAGAAGTGGCCGCGACGCTCCTCGCGCTTGGCGGCGCGCTCCTGCTCCTCGGCCAGCCGGTCCTGCTCCTCGCGGGTGGTCTGCTGGCGCTGCATGCGCTCCTCCATGCCGTCGACGTCCTGCATGCCGAAGCCAGTGGCGAGGATGGTGACCTTGACCTTCTTGCCGAGCGAGGGATCGACGGCGACGCCCCACTTGATCTCGAAGTCGGAGCCGAACTTGTCCATGAACTCGTGGACGTAGGTCATCTCGTCCATCATGAAGTTGTCCTTGCCGCCCTCCTCGTGCGAGAAGGAGAGGTTGAGCAGGATCTTCTTCGAGTTGAAGATGTCGTTGTCGTTCAAGAGGGGCGAGTTGAGGGCGTCGTCGATGGCTTTCTTGACGCGGTCCTCGCCCTCGCCGTAGCCTGTCGACATGATGGCCACGCCGCCGTCCTGCAGCACGGTCTTGACGTCGTTGAAGTCGAGGTTCATCTTGCCGTGCAGGGTGATGATCTCGGCGATCGACTTGGCGGCGACGGAGAGCGTGTCGTCGGCCTTGCCGAAGGCGTCGAGGAAGGAGAGGTCAGGATAGATCTCGCGCAGCCGCTCGTTGTTGATGACGAGCAGTGCGTCGACGTGCTTGTGCATCTCCTCGACGCCGTCGAGGGCCTGGTCGATCTTCTTGTTGCCCTCGAAGCGGAAGGGGATGGTGACGATGCCGACGGTCAGGATGCCCATCTCCTTGGACACCTGGGCGATGACGGGGGCAGCGCCGGTGCCGGTGCCGCCGCCCATGCCGGCGGTGATGAAGGCCATGCGCGTGCCGTCGGAGAGCATGTTCTTGATCTCGTCGAGGCTCTCCTCGGCGGCGGCGCGGGCGCGGGCCGGACGGTTGCCGGCGCCGAGACCCTCGTGGCCGAGCTGCAGCTTGACGGGCACGGGCGAGTCGTTGAGGGCCTGGTTGTCGGTGTTGCAGACGACGAAGGTGACGTCGTGGATGCCTTCCTTATACATGTGGTTGACAGCGTTGCCACCGCCGCCTCCGACGCCGATGACCTTGATGATGCTGTGCTTCTCTTCGGGAGCTCCGAAGTCGAGGATATCTACTTTTTCCATGATGCTATCTCAAAACTATGAACTGTGAACTATGAACTGTGGACTATTCTTCAGAAATCATTTCCTTGCCGATGTCGCCCAGCTTCTTCTTGAAACGGTTGAACCATGAGTTCTCCTTCTTCTGACGGCGCTCCTCCTCGCGGCGGCGTTCCTCCTCCTCGCGAAGCAGGCGCTCCTCTTCCTCACGCTTCAGGCGGGCTTCCTCCTCGGCACGGGCTTCCTCCTCGGCCGTGCGGATGACGCCCTGCTCGGTCTCGTGAGCCTGGCGGGGCTTGCGGTTGTCGGCAGCGGTGGCGGGCTTGTCGTCCCCGTCGTCGGCAAAGAGGTCGCCGTTCTGGTTGATGACGGGTCCGGCGCAGTTCATGTCGCCCTTGGCCAGCAGTCCGAGCACGGTGTTGTACATGCCGTTGTGGCTCTTGATCTGCTCGTTGCCCGAGTTGATCGACATCGTCACGAACTTGGCCACGCGGATCTTGTCGATGTGGGTGTAGGTGGCGAAGGCCTTCTCGATGTTGCGCATGTTGGCGCCGCCGCCGGTGATGATGATGCCGCCCAAGAGCTTGTCGTAGTATTCCGTGGGAATCTGATAGCGCACGTTCTCGATGATCTCCTCCATGCGGCCCTCGACGATCTCGATGAACCGCGACGACTCCACCTGGCGGCCCAGGTCGATGCTATACTTGAGGTTGATGTCGATCTCGCTGTTCTCGGTGTAGGCCGAGGCGTGCTTGAGCTTCATCTGCTCGGCGTCGCTCTCCTCCATCTGCAGCGAGGCGATGTCCTTGGTGACGTTGTTGGAGCCGAGGGGTATGACGGCCAGATGGCGCAGCACGTTCTTCGAGAAGACGGAGACGGTCGTCGTGTCGGCACCGATGTCGACGAGTGCGCAGCCGGAGCGCTTCTCGGTCTCGGTGAGCACGGCGTTGGCGAGCACCAGCGGGGCGAGATACATGTCGGCCACCTTGATGCCGGCCACCTCGAAGCACTTGTTGAGGTTCTGGAAGAACGACTTGCGCTCAAGGATGTTGAGGAAGTTGCCCTCCAGCCGCGAGGCCCGGATGCCGACGGGGTCCATCTGCAGGTTCTGGTCGACGCGGTATTCCTGTTCGGCCACGTCGAGAATCTTCTGGTCGGGATAGTCGAGGTTCCAGTTGGCGTCCATCAGTTCGACGACCATCTCCTGCGTGATGATGGTGTCGGCAGGCAGTTCCTTGACCAGCGTATTGCGCACCGAGCGGATCGATTGTCCGCCGACGCCGACGAAGACTCTGGTGATGCGCTGCTTGAGCTGGGCCTCAAGCTTCTTGACGATGCCCTGCAGGCAGAGGGCAGTCTTGTCGATGTTGTAAACCACACCCTTGCGGATGAACGACGAAGAATCCTCCCTGACCATGGCGAGCACGGAGATGCTGCCGTCGGGTTTCTTCTGTCCGGCAATGCCCGTCACCTTCGATGAGCCGAGCTCTATTGCCACGATAAAGTCCTTCTGTTCTGTTGCCATAAATCTTAATTTTTACGTTTTACCTACTTCAAAGGTTGAAGGATGAGGGTTGAAGGACGATGTGTCGGCTTTGCCGAGGTTGAAGGTTAATGGTTGATGGTTTAACGGATAGCGCACCCATCAACCTTCCACCTTACTCCTTTGTCCTTGCCGAAAGGCAACCCATCAACCTTCCTACTTTCTCCATTCACCTCCTTTTACAGATGATCTGGTTGTCGAACTCGACGCTGATGCGCGAATACTTGTTCCATCCGGCCTGGCTGAGTCCGTAGAGATAGAACTTGCGCAGGCGCGAGAGCTTGCGGGTGAGGCCGGTCGGCTGGCCCAGATAGACGATGTGGTCGCCCACGCGGGGGACGAGCTCTACGGAGCCGTCGCGCAGGATGTTGAGCTGGACGACCTGCGAGCGCCAGAACTCGTCCTTGAGGATGAGGTTGGCCATGGGGGCGAGGCGCTGCTCGGCATAGCGGGGCGTGATGTAGCCCGTAGCCACCATCAGGTTGGCGGTGTAGCTGGAGCGCGGCAGCGGCTGGCCGTTGTTGTCGACGTAGTAGTCGTCGCCGTTCTGAGCCATGACGCGGACCACGGGCGTGCGCTGCCGGATGTTGATGCAGACATTGCCGTTCTGGGTGGTGTAGCACTGGGCCTCCTCGATGAGGGCCTTCGCCTGGAGGTGCTCCTCAATCTGGCGCGTATTGATCTGCCCGAGAGCGAGGCCGCGCGGGTCGATGTGGTCGGCCTTGAGCATGCGCTCCACGTCGGCCGTGGTGAGGAATCCCTCAGCCACATCGCCCGCAATGGTGATGCGCACTTGCTGGCATACCGTGGCGGCATCCTCAGGCTTGTTGAAGGCCGTCACGGCTACCACCAGATAGGCACCGAGCACCACGTCGGCTAAGATGAGCAATGCCTTTTTCCAATTCATCTTGTCGTTAGTTTAATGGTTGTCGCCAACAGTTCTGTAGCGGCAGCAAATTATTCACTTTTCACTCTTCACTTTTCCCTTAAGTATGCTTGCCATCTGGGGCACCAGGGCGTCGAGGTCGCCGGCACCGAGCACGATGAGCACGTCGAAGGAGCGCGACTTGACCAGGTTGAGCACGTCGTCCTTGCGGATGATCTGCTTCTCCACCCCAGGGGCCAGCCGGTCGTAGATGAGCTGCGACGTGACGCCCTCGATGGGCTGTTCGCGGGCGGGATAGATCTCGGTCAGGATGACCTCGTCGAGCTGGCTGAGCGCACGGGCAAACTCGAGGTAGAAGTCGCGGGTGCGGGTGTAGAGGTGGGGCTGGAAGATGGCCGTGATGTGGCGGTTGCGATAGAGCTGCCGGATGCTGCGCGCACTCTGGTAGATCTCCATCGGATGGTGGGCATAGTCGCTGAGGAAGACAAGCTCGGGGGTCTTGATCTTGAAGTCGAAGCGGCGGTCGACGCCCCCGAAGGTCATCATGCCGATGCGCAGCTCCTCGGCCGTGCATCCGGCCAGCTGGGCCATGGCCATGGCGGCGATGCCGTTCTCGATGTTGATGGGCACGGGCTGTCCAAGCTCGATGTTCTTGATGCTCTCGATGGGCGAGATGAAGTCGAACGTGATCTCGCCGTTGTCGATGCGGATGTTCTCGGCGTGGAAGTCGCCCTCGTCGAGGGCATAGTCGTAGCGGTGGACGCCGGGCTGCAGGTGCTCCTGCATCTCGAGTCCGCGGTGGATGATGAGCGTGCCGCCGGGCTGGATGAGCTCGGTGTAGTGGCGGAACGACTCGAGATAGGCCTCCTTGGTGCCGTAGATGTCGAGGTGGTCAGGGTCGGTGGCGGTGATGACGGTCATCCACGGGGTCAGCCAGTGGAACGAGCGGTCGAACTCGTCGGCCTCGATGACCACGAAATCTGACTGCGGCGAGAGGATGTAGTTGGTGCCGTAGTTCTTGGTGATGCCCCCAAGGAAGGCGTTGCAGTCCAGGTGGCTCTGGTGCATCAGGTGGGCACACATCGAGCTGGTCGTCGTCTTGCCATGCGTGCCGGCCACGCAGAGCGCCTTCATCTGGCGGGTGAGGATGCCGAGCACCTGGGCTCGCTTCTGCACCTCGAAGCCGTTCTCGCGGAAGTAGACGAGCTCCTTATGCGTGTCGGGCACGGCCGGGGTATAGACCACCAGACACTGGTTGGGGTTCTTGCACGTATGGGGTATCTCGTCGATGTTCTCTTCGTAGTGGATGAGCATGCCTTCCTTCTCCAGCCGGCGGGTGAGCTCGGTGGGGGTCTTGTCGTAGCCGGCCACGACGAGGCCACGGCTGATGAAGTAGCGGGCGATGGCGCTCATGCCGATGCCACCGGCTCCGATGAAGTAGACTGCTCGTATATTCTTTGCTTCCATTCTTTCGGTTATTGTTTTGCTAATTTAATGACTTCCTGGGCGATGATGCGGGCCGAGTCGGGCAGCGCCATCTTCAGGATATTGGCGCTGAGCGAGCGCAGGGCATCGTCGTCGGTCACGGTCTCGACGGCCAGACGGATGACGACGTCGGGGGCCTCGCTGTCCTTGGCATAGAGGGCCGCGCCGCGGTTGACGAGCGCCATGGCGTTCTTGGTCTGATGGTCCTCGGCCACGTTGGGACTGGGCACGAGGATGACGGGCTTGCCGATGAGGCAGAACTCGGAGATGCTGCTGGCGCCGGCACGGCTGACGACGAGGTCGGCAGCGCGATAGGCGGCGGCCATGTCGCTGATGAAGTCCGTGACTTTCAGGTTGGCGGGCTGTCCCTTAGCGCGGAGCTCGTCGGCAATCTGCTGGCTATAGTATTTGCCGGTCTGCAGGATGAACTGCAGCTCGGGGTGGGCGGCAATCATGTCGAGATGGTTGAGCACGCTCTGGTTGATGGTACGTGCGCCAAGGCTGCCGCCTACGAGCAGCACCGTCTTCTTGTCGGCTGCCAGTCCGAAGGAGCGCAGGGCCTCCTCGCGGGTGATCTTCGATTCGAGCAGCGACTGGCGGACGGGGTTGCCCGTGAGCATGATCTTCTCCTTGGGGAAGAAGCGCTCCATGCCCTCATAGGCCACGCAGATCTTGGCGGCCTTGCCGGCCAGCTGCTTGTTGGCCAGACCGGCATAGCTGTTCTGCTCTTGCAGCAAGGTGGGGATGCCCATCGCGTTGGCTGCCCCGAGGGCTGCACTGCTGGCATAGCCGCCGACGCCGACGGCCACCTGCGGGCGGAACTCCTGCAGGATCTTCTTGGCCATGCGCTTGCTCTTGAGATAGTCGAGGGCCACGCCGATATTGCCGGGCTTCCACAGCGGGCGGAGGAATCCGCGGATGGGCAGGCCCTTGATCTCGTAGCCGGCCTGAGGCACGCGCTGCATCTCCATACGTCCGTTGGCGCCAACGAACAGGATCTTGGCGCCGGGCTCTATTTCGCGAATGGCGTTGGCAATGGATACGGCCGGGAAGATATGGCCGCCGGTGCCGCCGCCGCTGATGACGATTCTAAGATTACTCATATCGCTGTTTTTGTTAATGTTTTCTTTGCACTGCGGCTGACGCTGAGGATGGCCCCGATGTAGGCGCAGTTGACGATGGTCGACGTGCCGCCCTTCGAGACGAGCGGCAGGGGCTGGCCGGTAACGATGCCGAAGTCGGTGGCCACCATCATGTTGATGACGGCCTGGCAGACCAGCAGCAGGGCCAGGCCCATGATGAGGAAGGCCGGGAAATTGTTCTCACAGCGCCCGGCGATGCGGGCCACGCGGAAGAGCAGGATGACATAGAGCAGGACGACGGCGATGGCGCCGATGAGCCCCATCTCCTCGATGATGATGGCGAAGATGAAGTCGCTGAAGGCCTGCGGCAGGTAGTCGCGCTCGACGGAGTTGCCGGGGCCCTTGCCGATGATGTTCGACGAGGCGATGGCGAAGTTGGCGTGGGCCACCTGGTAGTTGCCCTTGATGTCGTATTCCTCGGGACTGACGCCCTTGGTGGTCGACCGCTTGGTCAGTCGGTTCTTCCATGTCCAGAAGCGATGGGTGACCTTCTCGAAGGCGCTCTTGTCTTCATTCTTCTGCTTGGCCACCAGCTCGACGCCCTCCTGCTGGGCGGCGTCGATTTCCTGGCCTTCCTTGTCGAGGCTGGCCATGGAGAACACGAGGGCCATGAACAGGCCGGCCAGCAGGACGAGCACGCCGGTCAGCTTGCCCATCTGGATGGTCGGCACGCGGCCGATGAACATCATGATGTAGATCACGCCGAAGAGAAGCACGCCCGTCGAGAGGTTTTCGATGGCAATGAGCAGGACGGCCGGGACGGTGACGACGAGCACATACTTCATCGCCTTCGGGTCGGCTCCGCTGCCGTCGGGCCGCTGCATGGCACTCAATATCTGCGCCGTCGCCAGCACCATCGTGCCCTTGGCCAGCTCGGAGGGCTGGAAGGTGAAGCCCGGCAGCTGGATGACGCGGTTGGCGCCGTTGATGCTCTGTCCCCATATGAGCACGCCGAGCAGCGTGGCATAAGTGACGAAGAGCATCACGGGGGTGATGAGCTTGAAGTAGCGGCAGGGAATGTTGAGCGTGATGATGGCCACGACGACACCCACCAGGATAGTGCCTGAGTGGTAGATGAGCGGCCGTAGGTAGTTCTGCGTCTTATAGGTCAGCGTGCTCGAAGCCGAAAAGACCTCGACGATGCTGATCAGGCAGAGGAACAGAAAGACTGCCCAAATGGCCTTGTCGCCTTTGAAGAGATTGGCTATTTTCATTGCGCGTCGCTCTGGATGGTTTAGAGATTTCTTACTAACGTCTTGAATTGTTCGCCGCGGTCCTCCATGTTCTTGAAGAGGTCGAAGGAGGCGCAGCAGGGTGACAGCAGCACCGTGTCGCCGGGTTCAGCCAGCTCATAGCAGGCCTTGACGCAGTCGGCCATCGAGTGGGTGTCGCGGACGGGCAGGCCGAGGCTGTCGAAGTTGGCATGCAGCTTAGCGTTGTCGGCACCGAGATAGACGATGGCCCGGCATTTCTCCTTGACGAGCGGCATGATGGGGGCGTAGTCGTTGCCCTTGTCCTTGCCGCCGACGATGAGCACCACCGGCGTCTTCATCGAGTCGAGGGCATACCAGCAGGCGTCGACGTTCGTTGCCTTTGAGTCGTTGACGTAGTGGACGCCCCGCACGGTGGCCACGCGCTCCAGCCGATGCTCCACGCCGGGGAAGTCGCTCAGGCTCTGGCGGATGACGTCGCTCTTGATGCCTGCCACGCGCGAGGCGATGCCGGCGGCCAGCGAGTTGTAGATGTTGTGACGGCCGGTCAGGCTGAGCGACTCCTGCTCCATGTTGAACGGCTCGGGCTGCTCAATGACATACTGTCCCTGCTCGATGTAGCCGATGGAGCCCCGCTCCTTCAGCTCCGAGAAGGGATACTGGACAGCCTTGATGTCATACTTCTCCAGTTCGCGCTTGATGATCGGGTCGTCGTTCCAGTAGATGAAGGCGTCGTCGCGGGTCTGGTTCTGCAGGATGCGCATCTTGGCGTCGACGTAGTTCTGCATCTTGAAGTCGTAGCGGTCGAGATGGTCGGGCGTGATGTTGAGCAGCACGGCGATGTTGGCACGGAAGTCGTACATGTTGTCGAGCTGGAATGACGACAGCTCGATGATGTAGTACTCGTGCGGATCCTCAGCCACCTGCAGGGCCAGCGAACGCCCGATGTTGCCAGCCAGTCCGGCGTCGTAGCCAGCGGCACGGAAGATGTGGTAGATGAGCGAGGTCGTCGTCGTCTTGCCGTTGGAGCCGGTGATGCAGACCATCTTCGACGTGGTGTAGCGTCCGGCGAACTCAATCTCGCTGATGATGGGTATGCCGGCCTTGATGGCCTTGCTGACCATGGGTGCCGTGTCGGGTATGCCGGGCGACTTGACGATCTCGTCGGCCGAGAGGATGAGGTCCTCCGTGTGTTGTCCCTCCTCCCAGAGGATATGGCGCTGGTCGAGCATCTCCTTATAACGAGGGGCAATCTTCGACATGTCGCTCACGAACACGTCGAAGCCCTCCTTCTTGGCCAGCACGGCTGCTCCGGCGCCACTCTCACCGGCGCCCAGTATGACTATTCTCTTCATCGTATCTTCAATGTTATAATGGTGATTGCTGCTAATATAATGGTGGTGATCCAGAAACGGATCGTGATCTTCGACTCATGGAAGGGGCGGTGGGGCCAGCCCTTCAGGATGTAGCGCGACGTGGGGTCGAGCTGCGAGTCGAGGCGGCGGAAGTTGTCGTGGATGGGCGTGGCCCGGAAGACGCGCACGCGCTGTCCCTTGCGCTTCATCCACTTGAACCACTGCGTCTGGATGATGACGCTCAGGCTCTCGACGAAGAAAATGCCGCAGAGGATGGGCAGCAGCAGCTCCTTGTGGATGATGATGGCACAGACGCCGATGATGCCTCCGACGGCGAGCGACCCCGTGTCGCCCATGAAGATCTGGGCCGGATAGGCATTATACCATAGGAAGCCGATCATGGCTCCGACGAAAGCCGAGAGGAACACGACGAGCTCCTCGCTGTGGGGGATGTACATGATGTCGAAATAGCTGGCATAGCCGATGTGGCTCGACACGTAGGCCAGGATGCCGAGCGCCACGCCGATGATGGCCGAATTGCCGGCGGCCATGCCGTCCATGCCGTCGTTGAGGTTGGCGCCGTTCGAGACAGCCGTGACGACGAGGATGGTCATCAGCACGAAGAGCACCCATCCGGCAGCCACCTTATGGCGGCCCACGAACGACATAATCTCCGAGTAGCTCAGGTTGTGATGCTTGAAGAAGGGCACGGTGGTCTTCAGCGACTTATGGGCCTCCTGCTCATGCTTCACGACGACCTCGGTCTGGTTGGGCTGCGAGGTGTAGGAGATGTTCTCACGCATCACCACGTCCGGACTGAGCCATAGCGTCAGTCCGACGATGAAACCGATGGAAACCTGGCCCACGATCTTGTATTTTCCCTTCAGGCCCTCCTTGTTGCGGCGGAAGATCTTGATGTAGTCGTCGAGGAATCCCAGGAATCCGAGCCATACGGTGGTGGCGATCATGAGCAACAGATAGACATTGCGCATGCGCCCCAGCAGCAGCACCGGCACCAGGATGGAGACGATGATGATGATGCCGCCCATGGTGGGCACACCCTTCTTCTCGACGCCGAAGGGGTCGATGGATGGGTCGCGCTCGGTCTCGAAGATCTTGCGGCGGCGCATCCACTTGATGAAGTATTCGCCGAACCATGCAGAGATGATGAGCGACAGGATGAGGGCCAGCAGCGCCCGGAACGAGATGTAGCTCCAGAGGTGTGCGCCCGGGATGTTGAATTGCTCTAAGAATCGGAAGAGATAATATAGCATTGTTTCCTATTTTTTCGTTATCTCGTTATTGCGGGATTTTCTTTATTTCGATGTCATTCATTGCGCGAAGATTTCGCGCACCACCTCGCGGTCGTCGAAGTGATGCTTCACGCCTTTGATCTCCTGATAGTCCTCATGGCCCTTGCCGGCGATGAGGATGACGTCGCCCTTCTGGGCCATCATGCAGGCGGTGCGGATGGCCTCGCGGCGGTCGACGATGGCGACGACCTTCTTCATCTGCTGCGCATTGAGGCCGGCGAGCATGTCGTTGATGATGTCCTGCGGCTCCTCGAAGCGCGGGTTGTCGCTGGTGATGATGACGCGGTCGCTCTGGCGCACGGCCTCCTGGGCCATCAGGGGGCGCTTGCCCTTGTCGCGGTTGCCGCCAGCGCCGCAGACGGTGATGATCTTGCCCTCCTTGCCGTCGAGCACCTCATGGATAGCCTTGAGCACATTCTCGAGGGCGTCGGGCGTGTGGGCATAGTCGACGACGGCCGTGAAGCCCTCAGGCGAATGGATGGGCTCCAGACGTCCGGCCACGCTCTTGAGGGTGCTCATGACGACGAGCACGTCCTCGGGCTGCTGGCCCAGCATGACGGCGGCGCCATAGACGGCCAGCAGATTCGACACGTTGAACTTTCCGATGAACTGGACGCCCACCTCGCGACCGTCGATCTCGAGATACATGCCCTCGAAGTGGCACTCGACGATGCGGGCGCGGAAGTCGGCCATCTGGCGCACGGAGTAGGTCTTCACCTTGGCCCGTGTGTTCTGCACCATGAAGAGGCCGTTCTTGTCGTCAGCGTTAGTGATGGCAAACGAGCCCTTGGGCAGCATGTCGAAGAATGCCTTCTTGGCGTTGCGATAGTTCTCGACCGTCTTATGATAGTCCAGGTGGTCGCGGGTCAGGTTGGTGAAGATGCCGCCGGCAAAGCGGAGCCCGCCGATGCGCTGCTGGGCAATGGCGTGGCTGGAGCACTCCATGAACACATACTGGCAGCCGGCGTCGACCATGCGGCGCAGCAGGCGGTTGAGCTCGATGGGGTCAGGCGTGGTGTGCGAGGCGGGCACGGCCTCATCCTCGATGTAGTTGCAGACGGTGGAGAGCAGTCCGCAGCGATAGCCCAGCCGGCGGAACATATTATATAATAAGGTGGCGATGGTGGTCTTGCCGTTGGTGCCGGTGACGCCGACCAGTTTCAGCTGCTCCGAGGGATAGCCCTGGAAGGCCGTAGCCACGGGGCCGACGGCAGCCTCCGTCGAGTCCACCTGGACGAAGGCGACGCCCTCCGTCCGCTCCTCGGGCAGCTCCTCGCACAGGACGGCGGCAGCCCCCTGCTCAATGGCTTTGCCGATATACTGATGGCCGTCGGTCTGCGTGCCCTTGATGGCCACGAAGAGATGGCCAGCGGCCACGCGTCGCGAGTCGATGTCGACGTCGTTGATGTCGACATCCGCCGGGCCCACGATGGTCTTCACCGCCACATTCTTAATGATTTCACTCAGATTCATATTTCTTGATCTTTTATTCTATTATTTCAAGATTCGATTTAACGATATTTCGTTATTACGTTATTTCGATATTCCGAGCTTCGGGATGATCACTCCAGCGCGAGATCGCAGGTGGCACCCTTCACGACCGGGCTGCCGGGCGCCATGCTCTGATGGCGCACACGACCCGTGCCCGACAGATGAGCCCGCAGGCCATGACGCTCGAGCGTGTAGACGGCGTCGCGCGCACCCATGCCGACGAGGTTGGGCACGCCCTTCTCTGGCTGCTCGGCCTGCAGGAGCGTCGCCTCGCTGCCCTTGACGCCCAGCTCACGGAGCACGTAGTCAGTGGCGCGGCGGTTGCCCTGCTTCACGTCGGGGGTGAACGAGGAGAGCGAGTCGCGGGCATCCTCGACGCTGAGCTTCAGGTTCTTGGCCATGACGCCCTCCGAGATGTGATGGAAGACGGCACCGGCCATGCCGCCGCCCGAGGCGGGCAGTCCGGGCTTCTTCAGGCAGACGATGCACGAATAGCGGGGCGCATCGCTGGGGAAATAGCCGCAGAACGACAGCCAGTACCACATCTGGCCCGAGCGATAGCCGGCGCCGCCCTGCGACACCTGGGCCGTGCCCGTCTTGCCGCTGACCTGGAACGAATGACTGCCGGCCTTGCGGCCTAGTCCCTGGCTGACGACGTGGCGCAGGATGGTCTGCATCGTCGCGATCGACGAGGGCTTGGCAATCTGCTCCTTGATGACCTCGGGCTGCGTCTCGAGGATCACCTCGCCGTCCTTCTCGATGCGCTTGACGAATCGGGGGCGCATCATGCGGCCGTTGTTGGCGATGGCGTTGTAGAACGTCACGGTGTTGATGGGCGCGATCTGCGTCTCGTAACCGATTGACATCCAGGGCAGCGTCGTCTTGCTCCAGTAGAGCGCCTTGTTGGTCGTCTTCGTGTCCGGCATGCGGATCTTCGGGGGCAGATAGCCCTTGATGGCCAGCCCCAGGTCCTGGCCGATGCCGACGCGATAGAGACCGTTGACATAGCGCGTGGGGTCCTTGCCGTAGAAGTTGTCGATGACATAGCTGACGCCGATGTTCGAGCTGACCTCCAGTGCGCGGGCGACGTTGATGTCGCCGTAGCCGCCGCGGTGCCAGTTGTGGTCCTTCATGTTGGCGCCGTGCATGCGCATGATGCCGCTTCCGGTGTGGATGACGTAGCTGGTGTCGACCACGCCGTCGTCCAGTGCGACGAGCATCGAGGCCGTCTTGAACACCGAGCCGGGCTCGCAGCGATAGCTGATGGCGTCGTTGTAGATCTCGCGATAGATGCCGTCCTCGCCCTTGCGCATGTTGACGATGGCCTTCACGTCGCCCGTCTGCACCTCCATCAGGATGGCCACGCCCATCGAGGCGTTGTCCTTGTGGAGCTCCTCGAGCAGCGCCTGTTCGGCCAGGTCCTGCATGCCCACGTCGATGGTGGTGATGACGTCGGCACCGTCGACGGGCGGTGCGAGGGTGATGTTGACAAACTTGTTGAGCACTTTCTGCTTGCGCTCCAGTCCGTGATGGCCGCGCAGGATCGAGTCATAGCTCAGCTCGATGCCGAAGCGGGCCGTGTCCTTGCCGCCCTCGAAGGAGCGGATGTCGCCAATGGTGCGCTCGGCCAGCGTGCCGAAGGGGCGGCGACGGGCCTCGAACTTCTCCCAGTGGAAGCCACCCTTGTTCGGCGGCAGGTTGAAGTAGGGCAGCTGGCGCACCTCGCAGAACGTGTTGTAGCTGATCTTACGGCGCCAGACGGGCCAGTGGCGGGCGCCGACGGTGCCGTTCTGCAGCCGTTTCTGCTTGCCCTCGACGAGGCGCTGGCGGAATTCGGCGGCCGACTTGTCGGGGAATATCTCGTGAAGTCCGCGGCAGAGGCTGTCGAGGTCGGCCGCCCAGATGCTGTCGCGCTGGCGCACCCACGCCGTGTCCTCGCCTCCGCCGGCCTGATAGTCCATGAAGATCTTGTATTCGGGAATACTGCTGGCCAGCAGCTGACCGTCGCAGCTGAAGATGTTGCCGCGGTTGGGGCGCACGCTGTCGCTGTCGCTCTTCAGCCTGTCGGCCACCTGCGTCCAGTATTCCTTCTTGGCGGTCATCGTATAGCCTGCCTTGCCGATGACTGCCAGTCCCAGCAGGGTCAGCACCACGACGATCACCATGTAGCGCTTCATCACCTTTGTCTTCTCGAACTTACTCACTTCTCTTATATCTGAATTATGATGTTTAATCTTAATGCTTCAAGGCCGATGTCCGTCATCCTTCCACCTTCATCCTCGGCGAAGCCGACCCATCAACCTTCATCCTTCCTCCTTCAACCCCTCTACTCCTTCACCTCGATCTTGTAGGGCGGCTGGTCGCTGATGCGCAGCAGCGAGTCCTGGTTGGCCCGGAGCACCTGCAGCACGTGGCTCTGTCGGCAGAGCTCCGTCAGGTTGCTGGAGCTCGACATGGCCTTATACTTGGCGTCGGTCAGCTCCTTCTCCAGGCGGTCGATCTCGATCATGTCCTGCTGACACTGATAGCGGAATCCAACGTAGACGGTCGTGATCATGACGATGAGCACGATGAGCCAGATGTGGTTGCGCACGAGCAGCAACAGATAGTCGCCGCCCACGATCTGCTTCAGCGTCAGCGACCCGATGGGAGCGTCGTCGCTCTCGCGGGCCTGCTGCCGCATCTGCTCCAGGGCGGTGGGCTGCCCCTCCTCTTTCTCCTCCTGAGGGGTGGCGTCGGGCTGGGCTGCCGGCTCAGCGGCCTGCGGGTCTATGGTCTTCTCGTCTTCCTTCATAATCGGTTATGGTCTGCGATGAAAATCTTCTTCCTATTCTGTCTTCTCGGCTATTCGCAGCTTGGCGCTGCGGCTGCGCGGGTTCTGCTCGAGCTCCTCGGCCGACGGCGTGATCACCCTATTATATATAAGGTGTAGGGGCGACTGGATGCGGCCGTAGAAGTCCTGCTCCACCCTGCCCTCGGCGTTGCCCGAGCGCATGACGTTCTTCACGATGCGGTCCTCGAGCGAGTGGTAGGTGATGACGCTCAGGCGGCCGCCCGGGCGCAGCAGACGGCAGGCGCCGAGCAGCATCTCGCGCAGGGCCGCCATCTCGTGGTTCACCTCGATGCGCAGGGCCTGGAAGAGCTTGGTCACCTCCTTCTTCTCGCGTTCGCGGGCAAAGATCTGCTCCGTGGCCCGCAGCAGCTGGCCGATGGTCAGGATGGGCGCCTGCTGGCGGGCCTTCACCACGGCCGAGGCGATGCGGCGGGCCTGCTTCAGCTCGCCGTAGAGATAGAACACGTCGGCCAGCTGCTCCTCCGTGTAGCCATTGACCACGTCGGCGGCCGTCATGCCGGCCCGCTTGTTCATGCGCATGTCGAGCGCCGCGTCGTCGAAGCGGAACGAGAAGCCCCGCTCGGGGTCGTCGAAGTGGTGCGACGAGACGCCCAGGTCGGCCAGCAAACCGTCGATCTGCTCCACGCCGTAGTAGCGCATCCACTGCTTCAGGTAGCGGAAATTGCTGCGCACGAACGTGAAGCGCGCGTCGCCGACGATGTTCTTCTCGGCATCTTCGTCCTGGTCGAAGCCGAACAGCCGGCCCCCGGGGCCCAGCCGCCGCAGGATCTCGCGCGAGTGGCCGCCGCCGCCGAAGGTCACGTCTACGTAAATGCCGTCGGGCTGGATGTCCAGCCCGCCAACACTCTCGTTCAGTAGAACAGATACGTGATATGTTTCTGCCGTCTTAATCATTTCCTATTCATGTGTTGGCTGTCATGATGGCTTTCAGCTTGGCCGCGAAGTCCTCCTGACTGAGGAAGGGCTCCGTGGTCTTCTCCTGGGCCCATATCTCGATGACGTCGTTCATGCCGATGAAGCGCACCGACTGCTCGATGTCGGCCATCTGCAGATAGCGCTTCTGGATGAGGAAGCGGCCGTTGCCGTCGAGCGTCAGCACCTCGGCCTCCGACACGTACTGACGCACCACCTGCTGCCCGACGTCGTCCCACTCGTTCACCTTGGCAAGCAGCGCGTCCATCTTGCGGTTCCAGGCGCTCTCGGGATAGAGCACGAGGCAGCGCTGATGCACATCCTTGCGCATCACGAGCGTCTCCTCACCGGCCGTCTGCAGCACTTTGCGGAAGGCGGCGGGCAGGAAGACGCGACCTTTGGCGTCGACCTTTGCTTCGATGTTTCCCAAGAAACGCATTTGAGTTCTCTTTTTTTAATTTGTGGGATTTGGTTGCAAAAGTAATAAAATTCCCCCACAATCCTCCACTTTTCCCCACATTTTTTCACTCCGCCCCCCATTTTTTTTGATTTTCGAACAAAGAGGAGGCCGTTTTTACACAAAATGTCAGTTTTGTGCAACCATCGTTGACAATCTATAGCAGGCGAATGTCCGGCTCGACGCCACCGACGGCGACTTACTGGCCCCACCCTACGCCCGCCTCATAGCGACGAGCGTCAGGGAGGATGCCCTCACACAAAAATCCGCGCGGTCATTCGATGCAAAATAGCAGCATTTTGTAAATAAAATTCGCAATATATTGTCAAGAAAATACAAGACATTGATTTACAACATTATACACATATTCCCAAAAAGAAGCGGTGCTTCTCGTGAGGAAAAGGACCGCTTCTCGAGGTGAAAAGCGGCACTTCTCTGACCGAGAAGCACCGCTTCTCTTCAAAAAACTCGCAATATGTAAAATAAATTCGCAATCGCAAGATCGCTTTCTGCAATAGGACTGAGGCCCCTGACGATGAGACAACATAAAGCGCAGGATGAACCGCCCGAAAACTACGATAATATAAGAAAAAGACGTCTGGAAACGTCAAAATATTATAAAAATGAGCACTTTCGTGGAAAAATTTTCTAAAACTAAAAGATTTATAGTAACTTTGCATCTCGTAACGTCTAAAACAAACGATGGAAACAATTACGGAAAAGACTGTCGACATCGAGAAGGTGTTGCGATCGAAGATGGGCCCGAAGGCACGATGGGTGCCCGGTTTTGCCGTCAACTGGCTCAAGCGCATCGCCCACGAAGACCAGGTGAACGACTTCCTCTGGCAGGCACGCAACCTCACGGGAACGCCCTGGCTACTGGCGTGCCTCGACTTCCTGAAGGTGAAGATCGAGGTCAGCGGCGCCGAGAACCTGCCACCGAAGGACGACGGACGGCTCTACACCTTCGTCTCCAACCACCCCCTGGGCGGCATCGACGGCGTGGCCCTCGGCTCGGTGCTCGGACAGCAGTACGACGGGCGCTTCCGCTATCTAGTCAACGACCTGCTGATGAACCTGCCCGGACTGGCTCCCCTCTGCATACCGATCAACAAGACGGGCAAGCAGAGCCGCTCGTTCCCCGCCATCGTCGAGGCCGGATTCCAGGGCGACACCCACATCCTGATGTTCCCCGCGGGCCTGTGCTCGCGCCGACGTGACGGCGTCATTCGCGACCTGCCGTGGAAAAAGACGTTCATCACCAAGAGCGTCGAGACGAGGCGCGACGTCGTGCCCATCCACTTCGACGGCCACAACAGCAACTTCTTCTACCGCCTGTCGAACTTCAGCGACAAGTATATCAAGAAGGTCAACGTGGCCATGCTCTTCCTGGCCGACGAGATGTTCAAGAATACCGGCCAGACCTTCCACGTCACCATCGGACGCCCCATCCCCTGGCAGACCTTCGACAAGTCGAAGACACCGGCCGAATGGGCCGAAACCGTCAAAGAACAAGTCTACAAACTGAAATAATGGAACAGCCTATCATCCAGCCCATTGCGAAAGAAAAACTGAAAGCCGAGCTGACACCCGACAGACAGCTTCGCATGACCAACAAGAGTAACAACGAGATCTACATCGTGACCGCCCACAATGCCCCCAACGTGATGCTGGAGATAGGACGACTGCGCGAGATTGCCTTCCGCGAGGCTGGCGGAGGAACGGGCAAGGAAACCGACATCGACGAGTTCGACACCTGCGACAACTGCTACAAGCAGCTCATCGTATGGAACCCCGAGGCCGAGGAGATTATCGGCGGCTACCGATACCTGGAGGGCACCAAGTGGGACATCGGACCCGACGGACAGCCCGTCCTGGCCACAAGCCACATGTTCCATTTCAGCGAGCGATTCCTGCGCGACTACATGCCTTACACCGTTGAGCTCGGACGATCGTTCGTCTCGCTGCCCTACCAGTCGAGCCGCATGGGGGCCAAGAGTCTCTTCGCCCTCGACAACCTCTGGGACGGACTCGGCGCACTGACCGTCGTCATGCCCGACGTGAAGTATTACTTCGGCAAGATGACCATGTATCCCTCCTACATCCGCAAGGGGCGCGACATGATCCTCTACTTCCTCAACAAGTATTTTGCTGACAAGGACGGGCTCGTCATTCCGATGAAACCGCTGAAAATTGAAGCCACGACCGAGGAAATGGAAGCTGTCTTCACCGGCGGCAACTTCAAGGACGACTATCGCATACTCAACCGCGAGGTGCGCGCCCTGGGCTACAACATTCCCCCGCTGGTCAACGCCTACATGAGTCTGTCGCCCACCATGCGCCTCTTCGGCACAGCCATCAACTACGGCTTCGGCGACGTCGAGGAGACGGGCATCCTCATCGCCGTCGACGAGATCCTCGAGGAGAAGCGCCAGCGCCACATCGACTCCTTCATCCACGAGCACCCCGAGGCCCTCAAGATCACCAGCGGCGCCGGCAAGGTCATCTACCGCACAAACTATTGAGGGGCGAGGCTGAACGACACATTAAGGGGCAATAGCATCGACATGCTACTGCCCCTTACTTTCTTATTTCGAACGCGTCAGGGTGAACTTGGTCTTCTTGTCCATCTTGCCGTACAGATATTTGCCGTCGGCACTGACGGTCATCGTGTCCTTCTCGTCACTTCCGTCATCAATATACAACTGATTGCCCTTGACGACATAGGTGCCCTTCTGCGACTTAGGAGCAAGCGCCAGGCCCGCCTTCATGGCCTTGCGCTTCAGCCATGACACACCGGCGGCCTTCAGAATGGCATCGTCGACCGACATGTCCATCTTCACCACCAGATGAGTGGCATCGGTGAACTCTACCGTCACGGCAGTCTTCATCGCATTTTCCATCATATCGTTGGCCTTAGTGAGTGCCTCGTTCACGGCCTTGTCGATGTCGGCCATCTCCTGGGCATTGGGCTTGCGGCCCTTCTCCTTCTCAAACTTTTCAAAGGCCTTCTTCTTGGCTTCGGCCATTCCCTCAGCCATCTTCTTGTCGAAGTCTTTCACCTCCTGTTTGATCATGTCCTTCATGATGTTCGGATTGTGATAGACCCGGCCGGTCAGGTTGGTCTGGCCCAGACAGTTCATGGTCAGCAGCAGGGCTGCGACGAGTAGTTTCATTCTCTTTTTCATTTCCAACACCTTAAATTATGCTCCGCAAAGTTACGAAGAATCTGACAATACACCAAATAAAAGAATAAAAAACGTCGGAAATCAAGACATTATGCAAACTTTTTCGTAACTTTGCAGTCGTATGACAAGACTTGACCTGACTATCATCTTTTTCATTCTTGGACTCACGGCGCATGCCCAGACGATGCCGACGCTCGACAGCCGGCACATCCTTCTCGACGGATCGCTCACGGACAGTGAGGCGGCCGCCAGACCCTACGTGTTCAACTCGCTGCAGGAGGCCATCGCGGCCATCGGCGACACGGCGACCATCTACGTGCGGCCCTGGGTCTACTGGGCCGACGATCCTGACGTGCCAGAGGTGGCTGTCGGGAAGAACGGGCGCGAGCCGTTCGGAATGGAGATAACGGCCAAAAAGCTCGATTTCATCGGGCTTTGCGAGGATGCCCGCGACGTCGTCTTCGCCTCACAACGAGGACAGACGCAGGGGGCCATCGGCAATTTCACTATGTTCGACTTCCACGTCGACGAGCTCCACGTGGAGAACCTCACCATGGGCAACTATTGCAACGTCGACCTTGACTATCGGCTACGTCCGGAGCTGTCAATCAAGCGCCGCAGCGACGCCATCACGCAGGCCCACGTCGGCTATGTCCACGGGCGACGGCTGACGGCCCGCAACGTGCGCTTCGTCAGCCGGCTCAACCTGAACCCGCTCAACGGGGCCAGGGAGAGTCTCTACGAGCGGTGTCATTTTGAGTGCACCGACGACGCCCTGAACGGCGGCAACGCCGTCTACCGCCACTGCGACTTCGACCTCTACGGTGCCAAGCCGCTGTGGAGCACCTTCGGCAGCGGACCGCGCTTCGAGGACTGCGACTTCTACGTCCGCAGCGCCAACCGCGAGACTTTCTTCTGCAAGCAGGGGGGACCGGTCACGGTGGTCAACTGCCGTTATCATGCCCCGCAGGACAGCTACGTCGGATGGACGGCCTACCCGCAGCCGTGGCTGCGCTGCTATCAGAGCGGTTTTACGCTCAACGGTGAGCCCTATATCATCGGCAACCGACAGCCCGAAAACACGATTTTAATCGATTCCATCGGCGACAGAACGCCTTATCTTGGCTTGTCAGAACACGAAGTGGAGCTGACGTCGCCCGCGGTGTTCACCCTGACGAGCAGCGAGCCGGCCGAATGGTTTGTTGAGAAAGGTTTCGAGGACCGTGCCCTGCTGTCGCCGCAGGCTGACGGAGAAGCTGATGTGTGGCTGAACAACGACACCGATGAAACCGCTGATTTCTGCATATTGGCTAAAGCAAAAGACGGACGCGAGGCTGCCTGCCACGTCCGTCTGCACCCTACCCCGCTGCCCCCACCGCGATTCCTTCGCCAGCCGAGCATCATCGTCGACGGCGACACGGCCCGACTCGACTATGAGCTGTCGCTGCGCGAGGGACTGCGTGACGAGTCGGTCGTCAGCTGGCTGCGCGACGGCATCGTCGTCAGCACCTCTCATGACGCCCCGCAACTGACCTACCGACTGAGTGAGGCCGACCAGGGGTGCCGGCTGACAGCAACAATCATGCCGAAAACGCAACGCAGCGCGATTGGCGCCGATACCGCTCCGATGAAATCGTCGGTTTCTGTGGAAAGAAGTAAATTATTAGTTAATTATTTAACTGATTTCCGCGACTTCCCCTGCCAGTGGCAACCCCTCGTCAAGGAGGGTTACTGGACCGTCGACGGCTATAAACCGAAGGACACCGCGGCCTACGGGTGGACATTCGACCCGCAGCGCGACATGTGGGCCTACGCCGAGGGATTCAACGGGGCCGTCGGCAAGGGTCTGGTGCAGGCGCAGCGTGGCGCCCGACTGATGTACACGCCCGTCCGTCGCTCCTATGGCGACATGTCGCTGCAGCTCGACGTCGACCCGACCAAGACGGCCGGACAGGGCTTCGGCTCCGCCACGGGACAATACATGGACGTCTGCCTGAAGTTCGACACGCGCTCGCTCTCGGGCTACGGCTTGCGCATCATCCGCACAACGAAGCATGCCAAGGCCGTCGACTTCCTGCTCGTGGAATACAATAATGGTGAGGTGCGACCGCTGACCGAACCCGTCTCCGCCACCTGCTACCGCACGGGCTGCACCATCCTTCTCAATTACAGCAAGGGCCGCCTCACGGCCGACGTCACGACTGCGACGCCCCGCCCCGCCGACAGCCCGCTGCCTCACGAGGTGCACCTGTCAGCCAAGGTCAGGAAGAACCGCTTCGGCGGCATCCACATCCAGCACACGGGCAGCTGCGGCGAGAGCACAACCATGCTCCACCGCCTGAAAATCGGCTGGTAAGAAAGTCGGGAAGCGGCATTCCTTGTTGTTTTCAGCATGGCTGGTCAGCGCCTCTTGCAGACCATCATTTCATCATCAGAGCCGTCTTTCCCATTGGGCGGGTGACTATGGCAATCTTCTCTTGAGATTGCAGACGCCCTCCTTTGTCTGTACTACAATGACGGCTGCGCCCTTGAAGCTTGGGGGATAGGAAAGTATGCCCGAACGACTGCTCCGGGCTATGGTGCGGCCACACATATCGACCAGCGAGACAGACATGACAGGAGCCCGAGGCGATATGACCTCTATCTCGCCCGGACACCTGACCTTGACTTCAATGCCGTCAGCCCCAGAGACGTCTGCGATGTCCAGGGTCGTCTCCCACTGGCGGAACAGGTCTATATAGTAGGGGTCGATATATTCATTCACATAGATCCTGACGGGAGCACTCTGATGGAATTCCCCCGATGCGCACAAATCGAAGAAATGGTCAAAGTCCCAATGAACGTACGACGGCGACGTCCACGTGTTGCTCTCAGAATCCAGCGCACTATGATATGAGCCGAAAGCATGGGTATGCCCTTCCTGATCCATATACGACTGTAGGCAGGAAATTCCCTTCGTGTCGGGCGACAGCACCATACTGACGCGTATGCTTGTATTGATAAATTCGGCTTGATCGTAGTCGAAATAGTCATAAAGCAGCTGCACGTCCTTTATGATAGGACGGTCAGGACTGAGCTGGAAGACGACGTCCATAGAGTCGCGCCGGTCGCCCCGAACGGCATACACCCGGCCGCTGCAGATACGTCGCCCGAGACGGTCATACATTGATTCCAAGGCAAAGAAATCAGTCAACCCTTTCTCGAACGCGACCGTCAGTTCCTCCGAATCGTTTGCTTCGCGGACCACCATCCACGACTCCCGTCCCTCCATCATCAGTTGCCAGTCAGCCTTCAGGCCATCCGACAAACAAAACGTGCAGACATCGTGGACACGGAGCGTGTCAGTGGCGGCAAGCTCTGGATATAGCGACGATTTCTCGGCTACAATACTGGGATGATCGGCACTGCGACGGCTCCCCGCCGGAGCATTCAGTACAATTGTTCTTGTCGTGTTGCCGTAGGCATTGACGCCAGTAAATGTTATTCTTACGTTGCCCCAGAAGTCGACATCATCAAAATGAAAATGAGTAAAATATGGAGATTCGGAATAATAAATAGTCTGATAGGGCGCATACTGCGGCCTTACAGTCACATACAGGTAATAGCATCCTTCATACTTCACGTCTAAATCGACAGAATAGTCACCTTCTGTCATTACGCTGGGCGTGAACACAGGGGCAGAGATATAGCTGATCTGTGGCTTCAACTGAAGCCACACCTGGCGTTTTGCCTGATAGTGCTCGCTACCTGCCGTTCCCTCAAACAAGATGATAGCCTTGACCTCACCATCGGCGGTTATGTCATATTGGTTGGCATCAGCAATGATGGGTGTATAGATTTCCGCAGAGTCGGATGTTGCAACGGTTTGATATATACCATTGGTATCTGGGAACAGACATGTCCATTCTTGTGAAGAGAACTGCAGATTAGTAGACGAAAGATAGCATCTATGTGGCTGGTAAGCAGAAGCTGTGCCCGTGGAATCGGCATCCTCACAAACGATTTCCAAGGATGCCGTCGTCGTAAGATTCCATCCAAGCGTTTCGAGGATGTCAATTGTAGCAGGATCAACCTCTAAATCAATGGAATCTGGCATAGCTACCGACATGAGGGAATTTGGCACATCAATATATCGAAGGGACTTATCGTTCTCAAAAGGATCAGGTGCATACAAACTATAGGTCGCACTGCCCGTATCGAAACACAAGGAGCCACGACGCGACTGCACAAAATCACTGATTGCTTGCGATGTCGCGTTTCCGGAAGACAGAGGAATGTCTTTGAGATACTCACCCAAAGCGTTCCTTACATAATGATCAAAGATTACATATGCTATACACTTCCGAACTATTCTGTTGCGGCTGTCAATCCTGAAACTACTGCCAAAGCCCATAGCTGCTGATATCGAGCGCATGACGGCTAACGTGAGATTCTTGCCACCATTGGCATCCCCCATCCCCAAGTGCCATGTAGCATTTGGATTGACCGCCACTTCGGCATCGTACTGGATGGAAGAGTCAACATCCGAAGGATAAAGCTTACGTTGAAGAGAATAAGGATAGCAGATATCCGAACCATCAGAATTAGTATAAAAGACAGTAGTTTTTATATCATCTGTCTGAGCGGAGTCAAATCTTAGTAAAAGCTTTATACTATCACCATATTCAAGATAATTTGCCCATAAATCACATGCCAATTTGATGCTCGTCTCTACCATGGACTGCCATGAAAGAGACTTTTCTGACGGCCACGCAGCAACCTCAACATTCACAAATCCTCCACGCCCAACCATCGGACGTCGGCTCCGAGATGCGGCCGTCGGTGTCTTAAACGTAGCTGTCGGCACGTTATTGTCGACAAACGTGACGGTGTCAATGACAGAAGCATAAACATTACCGCTACACGCTAATAGCGCAGACATACACAACAGTAACCTGCCCAACCATTTCCTTTCTTTGTTCATCGCTTCAATATAGTTATTCATAAAGTATTCTATTTCACAAATTTATAGCTTTGCACATGTCCTCTTTTGTCGACAACGTTAAGCATATAGGCCCCATTAGGTAGAGAACTAATATCAACCTTATTGTCCTCGATTTTAACCGACAACGGAGCAGAAAATACAGGCAACACGCTCCTAATTGAGGCATATTCCCCATGGAAAGTTGAATCACTAGAAGAGATGAGGATACAGTTTCCTGCACGCTCAAACGATAAGCTATTGGATGCAGGATTTTCTGGATAATAGGTCACTGTCCGTGTTGAATATCCATCAGAATTGTAGGTATAGATGGTGAACACCGTTGGAAATTCAACGTCGACAGACGCTATAAAGTAACCATCCTTGAAGTTTGGAACACTATAGAGATATGGGACTGTATCTCCATCGTCATATTGAGCGACCATAACATTTGTCACCCCCTCCAGGTTACCGATTTCCACCTTAATCCACTTACAATACTCATCGTCCTCATTATAAGCCACCGTTCGGCTCTTCTGTGGTTCAACATCTACCTCAAGGGGCTGGGCATTGAGAACATAATAATATGAGCACCGCTTCAAGTTCATTGCAGGATATGGCACGTATGTCACTCGGCATCTCAGATGGCCATCATAAGAGCGGGCATAGCTGCTAAGGGATTCATGGCGCGTAAAGTCTGACACGTCAACCTGAAGGGGCTCATCCGCATCGTTAGTATAGTAAACGGCATCCCATGTCCCATCAGTCTTTTGGAGCGATACGATCCATCCTGGAGTGTTGATACTTCCATTATAATAGCATGGGTGGAATTGCTGCATATATTGCTGAACACTATCCAAGGGTGAGATATCCATCATATTATTTATTTCCGCCGAATAGGCTCTTTGCATAGATGACAGGTTAGAAACACCAGGAACATTAATAGATAAATGTCCTGCTTGTGGTATAGAATTCTCAGTATCATAAACCGATGGTAAACTGATCAGAGGTTCAACTGGCTGTCCCGTTCCTATTGCTAGCCATATCGGTTCCCATACGAGCAGATCTTTAAAGGCATCATGCACAGAAGAGTCAATAATGTCTCGAAAAACCATGCCACGCCCGAAGTCCCATCTCAGAAGTTGAGTCAGTTTATTGTCTTCATCAGCGACAAAGTAGTTCAAAGACATCGTCGGATCCCATTGTGAGGGGGTGTAAAGCTGATAGAGATTGTCTGAATTGTCTGTAAACGAGAAATTGTTGCTGACAGCATTTTGATAACAATTGATGCTGTCGTTTGAACTCCCTCCCATTTTTAACTTCTGATAAATAAAATATTCGAACGGACTAAGATTACTCCCGTCGACCCACAATTTGTTGTTCCTTGCCCGATAGTAGCTCCATGTGAATCCGAGTCCCTTGCAATGTTACGCAATGCTGAAGTCACAAAATCATATTTTGTCCCAACATGAGTCTCATCTCTCGAAAAAGAATAGATATCGTCCATATTTTGGTATAGATAATAGACGATTGTCATGTCTGGTGTATTAAAATAGGACATGTCTAAATCAAAATGGTACATTGTAGTTCTGTTCTCCATACCATGAAAAGCATAGCCCTTGGGTTGGACTTGATAGGTTTGGCTCGTCCATTCTGTACTTTCACTCCCATAAGGTCTCAGTGTCGGACGCACTTCGAATAGCAATGATTCATCCGTTGCATCTTCATCTGCATAAGTGTCATCCATAATTGCCTGGACTCTTATAGGAAAAGTGGTCGGCATCGCTTCTTCCCATATTTCGCAAGCATAAGCAAAAGCCTGTCGCTGACTAGCTGTCCACTCACCTTCATAATCGACTATAATTTTGGAAACGCCTCTGACCTGACGAACGGCGGGAAGGCTTTGTGTGATATTCAGCACATCACTGGAGTTATAAGTCGGCAAGGATACTTGCCCTAGCGTATTTATATTCGCTATTAGCATTGCCATAGCGACGCAAGTAGTATATTTATGTCTCATAGTTTTATTTATGTGATCTTGCCCAAAAGAGCTATCAAGTATTGGATAGGAGTAAGTGGTTGCAGAAATTAAAGTGTAACATAGCCATAGAAATAATAGATACTGTCAGTCGGATAGAGCTGAAGCTCGTACTCGCCAGAAAGCGTTGAAGGAAGAACCACAGCAGACGTGCCGACTGGCACAGGCACATAGTAAACCTCGTCGCCGTCCTCGTCAAGGAGCACCAGTTCCAGGTCGTAGCCCACATTATTAAAATAAAAGGCGTGGCCGTCCTGAGTGACGCTAGGTATGCTAACGGGTGTGCGGGGATGTCCACCAAGATTACCAGTAGGGTCTGAAAATCTGACATCAAACTCAACTTCAAACAATTCATTTCCGCCAAACGCTTTCGCATTTGAAAGTACCGCCCCCACTGTCATTAGGCAGCAGAATAATAATGATTTCTTCTTCATGTTTTTGTTCTTTATCATTAAACTATATTCCGATGCAAAAGTACACACTTTTACTAAAACATGCAGAACTATAACGACCAAAAGAGTTGACCAAAAAGTTGACCAACAGTTAAGTCGCTCTTTACATATATCTTAGGAAAAAGTTGAGTAAATTGTTGATAACGGAAATATCAGTTAAGCCGCATAATTTCCTTATCAAAATCGCGTGAACTGCCTGTTCTGAAAAAAAGTTTCTGGAGAAGATCGCTTCTAAGATGGGAGATATAAGACTCTGACACGTCCAATAGTATTGCAATGTTTTTAACCTTCACATGCGCCCTGACGAGCAGGCAAACTTTCTTTTCTGTTTCTGAGAGATCATGCACATGGTCGTTCATTAAACGTCCAAAATCAGGGAAGAAGGAAAAGAGTATTTCTTTAAGAAACGTTTGTTCTTCTTCCCCAAATGAATACCCTTTTGACATCATCTCATTCTTGAAGCGCGTATACTCCTTTGATTTCATGAACTTTATTTCTGCGAGGCCACAGTTGTCATGTTGTACCTCGTATTGTGAAATACGATTTTCCATTTCATGTACCTGCAGTTTCTTTAGCTCGATGAGTTCTTTATACTCCTGCTCGTGTTTTTGGTACATAGCGATTTCCAACTGCATCTGGCGCAATGTTTCCAAATTAGAAAGATAGTCTGCTAGGGCACGGTCTCGGCTCTTTTTGTACGACCTATATAAATATATAGAGATGAGTGCCGTCAGCAATGCAACCATCAACACGAAAGACAGTATTCTTATCTTTTTCGAAGCAAGCAGAGCATCGCGATGGGCCTTGTTCGTTATAAGATGGTAATTATAGAGAGATGATGCCTGATGAACGGTTTCTATACTTTTAAGTTCATTCAGACTGTCAATCGCCTCTTCATAGGCTTTTGAAAACCTGACAATGGAGTCTGTCTGTCCTCTTTCATTGTATATTGCCATCAATCCCTTGAATGCAGAATGCCTCTCAAAGGGAATCAAACGTCTCATAAAATACTCAGCTGAGTCCAACTGTCTGCATTTAATATAGTAAAGTCCTTTTGTATAGTAGTATGACTGACGGCCATTGCAAATGTTACCGTCTAAATCAAACAAACCTGATTGAGATTCAAAAATATCTATCTGACGCTTTGCTTCATTCAAAAGTCCCTTTTCTACACATAAATGAATTGTAAGGCCGTAAATACTGATAGCCTCACGATGAAGTCCGTTCTTTTTATATAGCCGTTGGGCTGTTTCAAGGCAAAATTTCATGCTAGAAGTATCTCTTAACAGAAAATAGGGCTTTGCCATCAATTCGATATTGCGAATATATTTAAATGTGTCTTTGGCGGCCAATGCATAAAAGCTGTATTTCTGTAAGGCTGTCAGCTCATCAAACGGAAGATATTGTTTATGATACATTTCTGCCATCTGCCCGTAGACTGCCATGAGGCGCTGTAATGTATTATCATCTCTTGACGTGGTGTCGGCCCGGTCGATGGCGTCTTGCCAGGCCTGTAGAGCTTCTGGTGCCTGGCCTTGGTCGCGGTAGGCGCAGCCGAGGAGATAGTGGGCGCGGACTTGCTCATTGCGGGAGCCGTGGCGGTCGAAGAAGTCGGCGGCCTCAAGCAGGAGGGAGTCGGAGGGCAGCTGGGCGTAGGCACGATTGAGACTGTCGGCCTCGTCGAGGAGGGCGAGCATCTCGCGCCGCTGTCCGTCGTAGCAGGCGGTCAGCAGGGTGAGGAGGAACGCACACAAGCATAGACTGCGCTTCATTGCAAGGGCAAAGTTACACAATTTTTGTGAAACGGCCAAAGGGGAAAGTGACTAAAAGACGTCCTGTCAGACGATGGGCAGCGAGATGCCGCAAATCTTCTGGTAGACGTCGAGGGCATAGACGTCGGTCATGCCGCTGATGTAGTCGACGACGGCCATGAGGCGCGTCTCGAGGTCGGGGCTGTCGATGTCGTACTGCGAGGAGACGCGGCCGATGAGCTGCTGCGAGTAGTAGCGGTCAGGATGCTCAACAGCCTCGACCATGAGCTCCATGAGGGTGGCCATGATGCGATAACCGGACAGCTCGACGTCGAGGACAGGCCGGCTCTTATAGATGCGCTGGCGCGACAGCTCGGCGCAGCGCTGATAGGCCTGACAGGGCACGGCACTGATATGATCGACGAGCGAGCCGCTGAAGGCGCCGGCGAGAATCTCCGCCTCATGGCCGACGAAGACGTCGACACACTCATGCTCGAGCTTATTGATGACGCAGGCCCGCAGATACTGGATCTTCTCGTTGGGGTCGCTCACCTCCTCGTCGGAGATGCGGTCAAGTATGCGATTCTGGTCGGTTTCATCGAAGAAGTCGAGCATCAGTCGGCGCGTCTCGTCGAACGTGAGGATCTTCAGTTTGTAGGCATCCTCGAGGTCCATGATCTCATAGCAGATGTCGTCAGCCGCCTCGACGAGGTAGACCAGCGGATAGCGGGCCCATCGGTCAGGAGCGATCTGGGGGATGCCGAGCTTGTCGGCCAGTGCCTCATAGGCAGGGCGCTCGGAGGCAAAGAATCCGAACTTGTTCTTCTTGCCGCATTGCGTGGAGGGGAAGGGATACTTGACTATCGAGGCCAGCGTCGAGTAGGTCATCGCGAAGCCACCCTGCCGACGCCCCTTGAAACTGTGCGTGAGCAGTCGGAAGGCATTGGCATTACCGTCGAAATGGGTGATGTCGGCCCAGAAGTCCTTGCTGACCTCGTGCTCCAGATGGCGGCCCTTGCCCTCGGTGAAGAAGGTCTGGATGGCCTTCTCGCCGGAGTGGCCGAAGGGCGGATTGCCCATGTCATGAGCCAGACAGGCAGTGGCCACGATCTGCCCCATCTCAGAGGCAAGCGTATCGATGAAACCGCCGTTTTTTGAAGACAGAATACGAAAAACGTCGTTGCCGAGCGACATCCCTACGGAGGCCACCTCGAGGGAATGTGTCAGTCGGTTGTGGACGAAGATGCTGCCCGGCAGGGGGAACACCTGCGTCTTGTTCTGCAGCCGGCGGAACGGGGCCGAGAAGATGAGCCGGTCGTAGTCGCGCTTGAACTCCGTGCGGTCGTCGTGGCGCTCGGGGTGGCGGTGCTCCTGTCCGAGCCGGCAGTTGGAGATGAGTTGTTTCCAGTTCATAGAGTTTTTATTATTGCGACGGAATCGCAACACACACTTTATTGTTGCGACGGAATCGCAACACACACTATTTATTAACTATTGCGGAGCTGCGTCGGCGTCATGCCGAAATGCTCCTTGACGTACTTCCCAAAGAAAGACGGGTTGGGGAAACCCAGCCGCACGCAGATCTGCTTGATGCTCAGGTCAGTATGCTTCAGGTAATAGCGGATATCGCCCAGCACCTGCTGGGTGATCCACTCGTTGGCCGTCTTGCCCGACTGCTTCTTGCAGACCGCCGAGAGATACTTGGGCGTGATGCACAGCTCGGCCGCAAACGACTCGACGCTGCGATGCTTCACCGGAGCCTTCTCCAGGAGGAAGAGGAAGCGCTGGAACAAGTTGCCGGCCTGACGCATCTGCGGCTGTTCGGGGCGGTCAGCCAGCATCAGCTTCATCCGCCCGCAAACGGCCACGAAGGCGGCGCGGAGCAGCGACTGGATGACCTCCGTGCGGAAGGGCGCCTGCGGGTCGTCGTTGATGCACACCCGCAGGAGGTCGTAGAAATGGCCGAAGTAGGCGGCGTCGTGGTCGCTCATCGGCACGACATGCCTGCGATGGATATACATCACTTCATTCCAGATGCTGATCTTCTCGCGCAGGAAGGTCTGCAGGATGTGCGAGGTGAAGAACATGGCCTTGAACTCGAAGTCGGTGCTCATCATGAAATCCGAGAAGGTGACATTCGGCGGACAGATGAACACATTGCCCCGCTCCATGACGCAGAGCTGCCCGTTGACCGTCCCCTGCGCCTTGCCGGCTATGCAGATGACCAGCAGGTTCATCTTCAGATGGGCCATCGTGGGCTCCACGAGCGTCTTGACATTGTCGATGATGACAATATCGTCGTCGGAATAGCCTACTGACACATCTTGGCTCTCGGCCAGTTGTCTGAGGGTGATATCTTCAACTTTCATAGTCGTTCAATTTACGTTTTCAGTTGCAAAGGTGGCAATAATTTGTGAGAAACGATAGCTAAATGGAATATTTCTATGTCCTTTTTGACTATTTAAGTCCTTATTGACAATTATTTGCGCCAAAAAGAACAACACGTTTAGAGAAAAAATTACCAACTTTGCAACCGATTTCGCTCAATCACACGTTATGAATACGAAAACAATCATAGGACTACTGGCCGTTTTGGCCATCGCCAGCTGTGGCAAAAAAGAAGAATCGAGGGTGAAGGCCCCTATCAGAGTGAAAACCGAAGTTGCTGCTCACGAGCGTGGCAACAGCGATGCGCGGACATTCGTCGGCACCGTGGAGGAACGCGAGGCCACGGCCGTCAGCTTCACTGGCATGGGCGTGGTGCGGCGCGTGCTGGTGAGCGAGGGCCAGCATGTGGGCCGCGGCCAGCTGTTGGCCGAGATGGACGACACGCAAGCCCGCAACCTGCTGGCCGGTGCCGAGGCTCAGGTGGCGCAGGCTGAGGACGCCCTGGCGCGCTACAGCCAGCTGCACGAGGCCGGCTCGATGACTGAGGCACAATGGGTGGAGGTGCAGAGCAAGGTGGCTCAGGCCCGCTCGTCGCTGGAGGTGGCCCGCAAGAACGTAGCCGACTGCCGGCTGACGGCCCCTGTCAGCGGCATCATCGGCCGCAAGCTGGTTGGCGCCGGCGAGACGGCCCTGCCCTCGCAGGCCGTGGTGACGATTCTCGACATCTCGCAGGTGAAGGTGCGGGTGGCTGTGCCGGAGGCAGAGATCAGCCATATTGACGCCGGCACCCCTACATATATTAAGGTGGAAGCCGTCGGGCGGACCTTCGAGGGCGGACGGATCGAGAAGGGCATCGTGGCCGACGCCATGACCCATACCTACGACGTGCGCATCGCCGTCGACAACCGCGAGCGGAGGCTGCTGCCGGGGATGGTGGCAGCTGTCAGGTTTGTTGCGGCAATGCCGCAACACACGGGGACGGGACAGGGCAGCGAGGCCGGACTGGACGGCAGGACGGGAGAGGACAGCGAGACCGGACTGGACGGCAGGACGGGCCAGCAGGCGATGACGCTGCCCGTCACGGCGGTGCAGCAGCGGGCTGCGGGCCAGCTGTTCGTATGGACCGTCGCGGCCGACAGCACCGCCCACCGCACGCCCGTCAGCATCGGCCCCACCAGCGGCAACCGCGTGAGCATCACTGAGGGGCTGAAGGGCGGCGAGCGCATCGTCACCGAGGGTTATCAGAAGCTCAGCGAGGGCACCCGCGTCATATTCTAAAAGCAGAGCCGACGTTCACATTCTAATTCAAAGACGACTATGGAAGAGAGAATGAAGTGGCTGCGGTGGCCGCTCGACCACTACCCCATCACGCTGCTGCTCACCGTACTGCTGTTCCTGATGGGCATCTATGGCATGTATGTCATGCCCAAGGACGAATTCCCCGCCTTCACCATCCGCCAGGGCGTGGTAGTGGCCGTCTATCCCGGAGCCACGACAGAGGAAGTGGAGCAACAGGTGGCCCGTCCGCTGGAGCGCTATCTGTTCACCTATAAGGAAGTCAATCGCGAGAAGACCACGACAACGGCCCAGAACGGCATGTGCATGGTCATGGTCAGGCTGAACGACGACGTCAACAACAAGGACGAGGTGTGGAGCAAGATGAAGCACGGCCTCGCCCTCTTCAAGCAGCAGCTGCCGCAGGGCGTGCTGGCCCTCGTGGCCAACGACGACTTCGGCAACACCAGCGCCCTGCTCATCGCCATCGAGAGTCCGGAGCGCAGCTATCGCGAGCTGCAGCACTACACCGATCGCCTGAGCGACCGTCTGCGCCGCGTGCCGTCGGTGGCCAACGTGCGCATCTACGGCGAGCAGAAGGAGCAGCTGAGCCTCTACGTCGACCGCCAGCGGCTGGAGGCCTATGGCATCGGCCAGCAGATGCTGTTCTCCAAGTTGCAGCAACAGAGTCTGACCACCATGAGCGGCAGCATCAGCAACGCCGCCCAGCAGACGCCCATCCACCTCTCGCCGACGGAGAACACGGAGGCCGAGGTGGCGTCGATGATCCTCTACAGCGACGCAGCGACGGGCAAGGTGGTCCGCGTGGGCGACGTGGCCCGCGTGGTGCGCGAATACGACCGCGAGGCCAGCTATATCGAGCAGGACGGTCACCCCTGCGTGCTCCTATCTCTCGAGATGACCGCCGGCAACAACATCGTGCAGTACGGCCGCGACGTCGACCGCGTGCTCGACGACTTCCGCGCGACGGAGCTGCCCGCCGACGTCACCATCACGCGCATTGCCGACCAGCCCAAGGTGGTCAGCCTGAGCGTCAGCGACTTCCTGCGCGACCTGCTCATCTCGATGGCTATCATCATCCTGGTCATGATGGTGCTCTTTCCCCTCAGGTCGGCCATCGTGGCTGCCATCACCATCCCCCTGAGCACCTTCATCTCCGTCGCCATCATGTATCTGCTGGGCATCGAGCTCAACATCGTCACGCTGGCCGCCCTCATCGTGGTGCTGGGCATGGTGGTCGACAACTCCATCGTCGTCATCGACGGCTATCTGGAATACATCGGCAAGGGCTACGAGCCGCGCCAGGCCGCCATCCGCTCGTCCGTTCAGTACTTCATGCCGATGATGCTGGCGACGCTCTGCATCTGCGTCATCTTCTATCCCTTGCTGCTGACGATGAAAGGGGCCTTCAACGACGCCCTGCGCGACTTCCCCGTGACGATCACGGTCAACCTGGTGGTGTCGCTCCTGCTGGCCGTCACCGTCATACCCTTCCTCGAGGTGCTCATCATCAAGCCCGGAAAGGTGACGTCTACGGGCAATGCCATCACGCGATGGGTGCAGACGACCTATAACAAGGTGCTCGACTGGACCTTCGCCCACCCCTGGCTCACCATCTGGGGCGGCCTCGGCGTGGTGCTGCTGTCGATGCTCATCGTGCCGACGCTGAAGATCCGACTCTTCCCCTATGCCGACCGCGACCAGCTGGCCGTCGAGATCTTCATGCCCGAAGGCAAGGGACTCAACGACACGCGCGCCGTGGCCGACTCGCTCCGGCGCGTCATGCAGCAGGACGAGCGCGTCAGGTGTATCACGTCGTTCATCGGCTGTTCGTCGCCGCGCTTCATGACCTGCTACGCCCCTCAGATGGCTGGCAAGAACTACGCACAGTTCATCGTCAACACCACGTCGCAGCAGGCAACCCTCGACCTGCTGGCCGACCTGCAGCCGCGGTGGAGCGAGGCCTTCCCCGAGGCCTACGTGCGCTTCAAGCGGCTCGACTACCTGGAGGTGCCTGAACTGGAATACCGCTTCTACGGCGACGACCTCGACTCGCTCCACGCCGTGGCCGAGCAGCTGATGGAGCGGATGCGCGAGATGCCCGAAGTGGAGTGGGTCCACACCGACTTCCTGCAGCCCTACCCCATCGTCGACGTCGCGCTCGACCCCGTCGCCTCGGCTCAGATGGGCATCAGCCGCGCCACGGCCGCCATGGCCCTGAGCGCCACCACGGGCGACCTGCGCGTGGGCCAGCTGTGGGAGGGCGACTACGAGGTGCCCATCGTCGTGCGCGATGCCAGCCGGCTGACCTTCTCCGACATCGAGAACATCGGCGTGGCGACGCCCCTGACCATGGCTGCCGCCCAACTCTCAACTCTGAGTTCTCAGTTCTCAGCACGCAACACGACCGTGCCGCTGCGCCAGGTGGCGCGGGTGACGCCGCAGTGGAGCGAGGGGCGCATCATGCATCGCGGCGGCGAGCGCTGTCTGACCGTGACGGCCCAGTTTGCGCAGGGGGTCTATGCCGCCCCCGTGGAGCGCCGCATTGCCGACATCATGCTCCATGAGCTCACGCTGCCCGAGGGCGTCCGCGCCGAGGTGGGCGGCGAGACGGAATACAACGCCGAGGCCCTGCCGCAGATCTTCGGCGGCGTGGCCATCGCGATGGTCATCATTTTCTTCTTCCTGCTGTTCAATTTCAAGCGCTTCGGCATCAGCACCCTCTGCATCGCCGCCCTCGGGCTGATGCTGCCCGGCGGCCTCATCGGCCTGGCCCTGATGAACCGCATGCTGGGCCTGACGTCGATCATGGGTGTCATCACGCTCATGGGTATGATCATGCGCAACGAGATTCTCATCTTCGAGCACGCCGACGGGATAATAAGGGAAAAAGGAAAAGTGAAAAGTGAAAAATTTGCTGCCGCCGCGGATGAGGGTGAAAAATTGGCTGCCGCCGAGGATGAAGACCTGATCGTGAAGCAGGCGGCCTACGAGGCCGGGCGGCGCCGCATGGTGCCCATCTTCCTGACCACGGCCACGACGGCTGTCGGCGTGGTGCCGATGATCATTGCCGGCTCGTCGTTCTGGATGCCCGTCGGCGTCACCATCTTCGCCGGAGGCATCGGCTCGCTCATCATGGTGGTGACGATGCTGCCCGTCATCTATTGGAAAATCAGCAAACTAAGGAAACAATGAAGAAGATCATAGCAACCGTCGTCTGTCTGGTATGCTGCGATGTCATCGCAGCCCAGCAGGTGCTCACCCTCCAGCAGCTGAAGGACTCGGCCCTCAGCCGCAACATCGCCATGCGCCAGTCGCAGCTCGACATCGACGCCGCCCGCGAGCAGCGCCGCGAGGCCCTGACGAAATACTTCCCGCAGGTCAGCGCCACCGGCGCCTGGTTCAACGCCAACCGCGGCATGGCCCGCATGGACATCGACCCGAAGGAGTTCATCTCGCCCGAGCTGGGCATGATGATGGCCCAGTCGCTGCCCCCGGAGATACTGGCCACGGTGGGCGCTCCGATGAGCATGACGATGATGAAGAACGGCACCATCGGCGCCCTCACGGCCATGCAGCCCGTCTTTGCCGGCGGACAGATCGTCAACGGCAACCGACTGGCGCGCGTCGGCGAGGAGGCCAGCCTTCTGCAGCGACAGCTGAAGCAGAAGGACGTGGAGCGCCAGGTGGAGCAATACTACTGGCAGCTGGTCACGCTCGAGGAGAAGCAGAAGACGATCGACGCCGTCGACTCGCTCCTCGCCAACATCCACAAGGACGTCGAGGTGGCCGTGCAGGCCGGCGTGGCCATGCGCAACGACCTGCTGCAGGTGGAGCTGCGCCGCGGCGACATCGAGAGCCAGCGCCTCAAGCTCAAGAATGGCATCAGCATCGTGCGGTTGCTGCTGGCGCAGTATTGCGGACTACATGAAAGTGAAGAGTTAAGAGTGAAGAGTGAAGAATTTGCTTCCGCTGTAGATTCGTCACCAGAAACTAGTGCGGAAGCAAATTCTTCACTCTTCACTTTTCACTCTTCACTTCAATCACTTCCCGAGTACCAACTCCTTGAGAAACAAGTAGAAGCGACGGCCCTGCAGAAGAAGATGGCCGTCGGAGGGCTGCTGCCGTCGGTGGCCATCGGTGCCGGCTACAACTACCACAACCTGCTGGAGAACGACCGCACCTTCGCCATGCTCTTCGCCACCGTCAGCATCCCTATCAGCGACTGGTGGGGCGGCTCGCACGCCGTCAAGCGCAAGAAGCTGGAGCACCAGAAAGCCCTCGACCAACTCAGCGACAACGCCCAGCTGCTCAACATTCGCATGCAGAAGGCGGCCAACGACGTCGGCGAGGCCCGCCAGCAGCTCGACATCGCCCGACGCGCCATCGAGCAGGCCGAGGAGAACCTGCGCATCGTCCGCAACCAATATAAGGCGGGCGTCTGCAGCATGAGCGACCTGCTCGAGGCGCAGCTGCTCTATCAGCAGACGCTCGACAAGCGCGTCGACGCCTGGGCCGAGCTGCAGAACCGCCTGCTCGATCTGCGCCAGGCGACGGGGAGGCCATAAAAAGGGGAGTGAAAAGGGAGTAGGAAGGAGTGAGGGGGGAGTGAAGAGGAGTGAGGGGGGAGTGAAGAGGACGTTAGTTTAAGCCTTGATGGTAGCGACAAAACTAACGTCCTCTTCACTCCCCCCTCACTCCTTTTCACTTCCCCCTCACTCCTTCTATAGAAACCCGTAAAAACTGCAAAAGTGCCGCTTCTCGAAGGTAATATAGGGGTATATTACTATCGAGAAGCGGCATTTCTTATATCGGGTAAGCCTTTTTAACACTACGAGAAGCACGCGTTCGGTGCTTTTTTTGTAACTTTGCAGTCAATATGTCCCAAAAAGCCACCGACAATGAAGATTGAAGTCGTCAACCGGGGTCATCAGCCCCTCCCGACCTATGCCACCGAGCAGAGTGCAGGCATGGACCTGCGTGCCAACCTGAGCGAACCCGTCGTGCTCCGCCCCATGGAGCGGCGCCTCATCCCAACGGGCCTCCACATCGCCCTGCCCGAAGGCTACGAGGCACAGGTGCGCCCACGCTCGGGGCTGGCCCTGAAGCGCGGCATCACCGTGCTCAACGCCCCCGGCACGATCGACGCCGACTATCGGGGTGAGGTGGGCGTGGTGCTCATCAACCTCGGCCAGGAGGACTTCACGGTCAACGACGGCGAGCGCATCGCACAAATGGTGATTTCAAGTTACGAAAAGGCCGATTTCATCGAAGTCGCGTCGCTCGACGAGACGGAGCGCGGCGAGGGCGGCTATGGGCACACGGGAGTGAAGTGAATTGAAAATTGAGAATTGAAAATTGAAAATTATTTCTGGGCGGAGATTATTCATTAAACTGAGAACGATGAAAAGACTAGCTTACATGCTCGCATTTTTAGTCTCTGCGCTGGCTCTCCATGCGCAGCCTAATTCTCAATTCTCAGTTCTCAACTCTCAATTCGAAGGCTCTCAACTAAGGTCCTACGACATCCTCTTCCACGAGGCCATGCTCGAGCGCCAGAAGTCGCACCACGACGCCACATTCGACCTGCTCTGCCGATGCATCGAGCTACGCCCCGACGCATCGGAGGCCTATTTCTTCCGCGCCCAATACTACAGCGAGATGCAGCAGGCCGACCGCGCACTGGCCGACTATCAGCGGGCGGCCGAGCTGCAGCCCGACAACATGACCTACATGGAGACGCTGGCCCAGGCCTACATCCAGAAAGGACGCTACGGCGATGCCATCGGCGTCGTCGAGCGCATGTACGATGCCGACAAGAGCCGCCAGGAACTGCTCGAGACGCTCTATCGCCTCTACGTGCAGGAGAAGGACTACGCCAAGGCCGTCGACGTGCTCGACCGCATGGAGCTCATCGACGGCAAGAGCGAGCGCACGTCGCTGGCCAAGAGCGGCCTCTACATCCAGATGGACCAGCAGCAGCGGGCCGTCGACGAGGTGAAGGCGCTGTCAGAGCGCTATCCCAACGACCTGAACTACCGCACGATCTACGCCAACACGCTGATGCTCAACGACAACCGCCCCGAAGCCTTCGCCCTGCTCAGACAGATACTGAATGAGGACCCGCAGAACCTGCGCGCCCAGCTGACCCTGCGCAACTATTACATCGGCGACGAGGACTTCGTCAGGGCCGACTCGCTGACGCGCTGCGTGCTGCTCAACCCGCACGCCACGGCCGAGGACAAGATCTATCAGCTGCGCCAGGTCATCGGCGAGAACGAGCAGCAAGGGGGCGACAGCACCCAGGTGCTCGCACTGTTCCGCCAGATCCTCAACCAGCCGTCGCCCGACGCCGACATCGCTGAGCTGATGGCCGCCTATCAAGACCTGAAGAAGATGCCGCGCGACACGGTGGCGGCGACGCTCGCCTACGTCCTGCAGCTGGCGCCCGACCGCGCCTCGGCACGCCTCCACCTGGTGCAGATGGCCTGGGAGGACAACGACGACGAGCGCATCATCGACCTCTGCCAGCAGGCCCGCCAGTATAACCCCGAGGAGATGGCCTTCTACTACTATCAGGGCATGGCCTACTATCGCCGCGACGACACCGACCACGCCCTGGAGGCCTTCCAGAACGGCATCAGCGTCATCAACGACGACAGCTCGCCCGAGATCGTCAGCGACTTCTACGCCGTCATGGGCGACCTGCTCCATCAGAAAGGGCGCGAGCGCGAGGCCTTCGCCGCCTACGACTCGTGCCTGCAGTGGAAGCCCGACAACATCGGCTGCCTGAACAACTACGCCTACTTCCTCAGCCTGAAGAACCAGCGCCTCGACGAGGCCGAACAGATGAGCCAGAAGACGGTGAAGGCCGAGCCGAAGAACCCCACCTACCTCGACACCTACGCCTGGATCCTCTTCATGCAGCAGCGCTACGCCGAGGCCCGCATCTACATCGACCAGACACTGCAGAACGACTCAGCGGCCAGCAGCGTCGAGCTGGAGCATGCCGGCGACATCTACTTCATGTGCGGCGACGTCGAGGCCGCCCTCGGCTACTGGCAGCAGGCGCTGGCCGCCGACCCGCAGAACAAGCTGCTGGCAAGAAAAATAAAACGCAAGAAATACATCAAGCAATGAAGCAACATCGCAATTATATCCTCGGCCTCATCGCCATCGCCGTCATCGCCATGACGGCCGCGTGCGGCACACAGAAAAAAGCGGTCGGCACCGATGAAACCGCCGATTTTCAGCCCCAAAAGTTCCTGAAACAGGTGGCGGCACACGTCGGAGCGTCGCTGCCTTACCTCTCGTCGAAGCTCAAGTTCTCGGCTCAGGTGGGCTCGCAGGACATCTCCGTCGGCGGCCAGCTGAAGATGAAGCGCGACGACGTCATTCGCATCCAGCTCATGGCCCTCGGCATCGTCGAGGCCGGCCGGCTGGAGTTCACGCCTGACTATGTGCTGATGATGGACCGCATCAACAAGCAGTACGTCAAGGTGCCCTACGACCAGGTCGACTTCCTCCGCCAGAGCGGCATCAACTTCTACACGCTGCAGGCCCTCTTCCTCAACGAGCTCTTTGAGCCCGGCCGGCAGCAGCCCGACCTGGGCGACTTCCGCATCGACCGCAATGCCGACGGCGTAGTCATCAGCCTCGAGGCCGACAAGCTGTCCTATCAGTGGCAGGCCGACCCCCTGACGGCCCGCATCCGCCAGACTGCCGTCGACCACCACGACGCCCAGCTGACGTGGGACTACCGCGACTTCAAGAACGTCGAGAAGCGCCTGCTGCCCAGCGACATGGAGGTCAGCGTGAAGACCGCCAAGAAGCAGATCAAGGTGGGCTTCCAGCTCAGCCAGTTCTCCACCGACGACGACTGGGAGCCGCGCACCAACGTCTCGTCGAAGTATAAGCAAGTATCGGTCGACGACATCGTGCGCCGCCTCATGTCCCTATAATCATCATCCGTCATGAAACGTCTCCTGCTACTGCTCTGCCTCATTGCCGGCACGTGCCTCACGGCGCCGGCCCAAAAGTCGAAATCGAAGGCGACGGCCAAGAAGCCCGCTACCACCAAGACCACTACGGTCAAGAAGCGGCAGCCCACCCAGCGCGAGAAGCTGCAGGCCGAACAGAAGAAGAAGCAGCAGGAGATCCAGCAGAAGAAGAGGCGGCTGGCTGAGATACAGACACGCGTGAAAAAAGGTCTGCAGGACGTGATGGTGCTCAACAACGAGATCGACGACAAGCGCCGCACCATCGACACCATCCGCCAGAGCATCGCCGCCCTCGACACGACCATCGCCGTGCTCGACTCGCAGCTCGTCGTGCTGAACCACGAACTCGACGAGCGCCGGCAGCGCTACGTGCGCTCCATCCGCTACATGCACCGCAACCGCAAGATCCAGAACCGGCTGATGTTCATCTTCAGTGCCGACAACTTCAACCAGATGTATCGCCGCACGCGCTTCGTCGACCAATATGCCACGTATCAGAAGGCACAGGGCGAGGCCGTCAAGTCGAAGCAGGCTCAGGTGGCACAAAAGCAGCAGGAGCTGCAGGCCTCGCGCGAGCAACAGGCCGCCCTGCTCACCCGTGGACAGGAAGAGCAGCAGAAGCTGGAAACCCAGCAGGCCGACCAACAGCGCATGGTCGACGCCCTGAAGAAGGAACAGAAGACGACGGAGGCCCTGCTGGCCCAGCAGCAGAAGGAGGAGGCCGACCTCAACGCCCGTATCGAGCGCATGATCGCCGAGGAGATAGCCCGCGAGAAAGCCCGTCTGGAGGCTGAAAGGAAGAAGAAAGCCGAGGCCGAGGCTGCCCGCAAGAAGCAGAAGGAGCAGGCCCGGCTGGAGCGCGAGCGCCGGCTGGCCGCCGCCAAGGAGGCTGAGCGCAAGGCCCGTGCCGAGGCCAAGGCTGCCAAGTCGAAGCAGGAGAAAGAAGCCGCCCAGGAGCGTGCCCGCCAGGCCGAGCAGCAGCGCAAGCAGGCCGAGCGCGAGGAGGCACAGGCCAAGAAGGAGGAGCGCAAGGCCGCGAAATACAAGGAGCCGGCCGTCGACCGCCAGCTCAGCGGCAGCTTCGCCAGCAACAAGGGCCGGCTGCCCGTGCCCATCACGGGACCTTACAAGATTGTGCGCGGCTTCGGCAGCTACGTGCCCGACGGCCTCAGCGCCATCCGTCTCGACAGCAAGGGCATCCATCTCAAGGGACAGCCCGGCGCCACCGCCCGCTGCATCTTCGACGGCGAGGTGAGCCGCATCTTCGCCAAGGGCGACCGCTATATCATCATGGTGCGCCACGGACGCTACATCTCCGTCTACTGCAACCTGACGGCTGTCAGCGTCGGGGCCGGCCAGAAGGTGAAGGCCTACCAGACGCTCGGCTCGCTCGGCTCTGACTGCACCCTGCAGTTCCAGCTACGCAACTGGACCGAGCTGCTCAATCCGCGCTCATGGCTGAGTCGCTGAGCGTTTCCTCCGGCTGATTAACCTGAGCATCTGAAGATGCGCCAGCATCACTCGCCGCTTTCCGCTGCGCCGCCTGCTCCATCAGCTGGCGCATATGCATGCCATGCCGCCCTATGTAATAGCTTCCGACGAGCAGCACGACTATGCCGGCCGCCATCGCCACGACGATCCACAACGTCTCTGAAATGTTTTTTTCTTCAGTAAATATCTTATCAGGAATGAAGGTGACGATTGCCAAGACGAGGACCGCAATCACAGCCAGCACTGAGACCGCTCCCAGAACGCCCAACCGCCACAGCGTGCCCCAGAGGCCATAGCCGAACAGCTGGCTGTAGGTATAGACAATGTAGAGGAGCGAGAGGGTCGAGAAAATCCCTGTGAAGTTGGAGAGAAAAGTGAGCAAAAGAATCTGAATGCCCAGGAACACCTGGATGAAGAAGCCCTCGGGCAACGTATGGTAAGGCAGCCGCGGGGCATGGCGGAAGAGCAGCCACGTCGGCAGGATGAACAGCACGCCGCGCATCAGCATACCCCATCCCTTGTTCTGATCCAACCAATCTGCACACGACCGGACGACACTTGTCAGGACGTCGTCATCAGTGTTTGAAACGACCGCCGAGACTTGCGGCGTGGCAGTCTCGGGGAAGCACCAATGCTCGATGATGCCCACGATGACGGCCATCACGAACAGCATCTTCACCGGCGGGAAGCTGGTCATGTGCTTGCCGCGGATGTAGTCGGCGATGAAGTAGCCCGGGCGGGCCATCAGCTGGAAGATGGAGTATGGCATCGACCGGCCGCCCATGGCCCAGATGTCCATGACGCCCCGCCAGACGCTCTGCCATGTCATTCGCCCCGTGCCCGCCTTCTGCGAGCAGTAGGGACAGAAGTTGCCTGTGAAGTCATGGCCGCAGTTGGCGCAATGGAAGGTCTCCGTGGACTTCAGGCTGTAGTTGATCGGTGTCTCCCGCTGCCACGCCTGAATCGCCCTGTAACGTTCTTTCAGTGTCATGATACTTTGTGATTATAATGAATGTCGCCACAAAGATAAGCAAAAATTACGAATAAAGACTAACAAACCAGCAAAAAATGAATAAAGCGCCGGCAGGATTCGCTCCGCCGGCGCTTTTGCTTTATGGCATTGGGGGTTATCCAAGCAGCACCATCAGGCCGCCCAGGACGATGTAGAGCACGGCATACGGCAGGGCCGAGCGCAGGATCTCGCCGTCCTTGCCCTGCATGTCGCACGAGGCGGTGGCAATGGCTATCGACTGCGGCGAGATCATCTTGCCGCCGGTGGCGCCCGTCGTATTGGCCGCCACGAGCCAGTTGGTCTCCGAACCGGGCGCATAGCCCAGCTGTCCGGCCACGTTGGCCTGCAACTTGGCAAAGAGGATGTTCGACGACGTGTCGCTGCCCGTCACGAAGGTGCCGATGGCGCCGATGAGCGGTGCAAAGAAGGGATAGAACTGGCCCGTGACGGCCACCAGCCCGGTGGCGATGGCGCCGATCATGCCGCAGTAGTTCATGATGGAGGCCATGGCAATGAGCGAGATGATCGTGACCACCGTGTTCTTCAGATTGACCACCGTGCGGGCCAGCACGACCATGAGCCGGCGCAGCGACAGCCCCTGGATCAGTCCGCCGATCGTCGCGCCGAGGAAGAGCATCAGTCCGGCATTCGATATCCACCCGAACTTGAACGTCGTGCCGATGACGGGCAGGGGGACCTGCGAGACGAGATGACTCTTGAGGAACTGGTTGACGGGCGGGCACAGTGCACCGCTGACCAGGATGAAGATGAGGATGAAGAGGTATACGCTCCAGGCGCGGAAGGTCTCGCTCATCGTGTAGTGGCGCGCATGCTCATCTTTCTGCTTGCGGCGCACGAAGAGCTTGGTGTAGATGATGATGGCCACGATGGCCGCCACCGACCCGATGATGGCCGGCGTCTCGGCTCCCAGATAGCGGGCGCAGACATACTGCACGCCCACGCTGACCAATCCGACCCAGAGGGCGAGCGTGATGTTCTTGCGCCAGGCCTTCTTGTCGGTCAGCCACAGGATGATGAAGGGCAGCAGCACGAAGAGGGGCGACAGCTGGATCACGGCGAAGGCCGAGATCTCGCGGATAGCCTCGGGCGAGGCCGCACCGCCCGGCGCCACCTCGTTGCACAGCGTCGTCACGGGCACGCCGACAGCTCCGAAGCCCGTGGCCACGGTGTTGCCGATGAGGGCCACCAAAGCCGAGAACATCGGCTTGAAGCCCAGGCCGATGAGGATGGCGGCCGGGATGGCCACGGCCGTGCCGAAGCCGGCCATGCCCTCGAGCAGTCCGCCAAAACCCCAGACGAGCATCAGGACCAGCACGCCGCGGTCGTCGGTGAACGAGGTGAACTGCTGCTTGATGACCTCAATCTGCTTCGACTCCACCAGGATGTTATAGCTGTAGATGGCCATCAATATAATAATAAGGATAGGAAAGACGGCCTTCAGAGCTCCTTCGACGAACGACCAGCCCACCACGCCCGCTATCGGAGCCCCGGCCAGCTGCTCAGGCAGCATGTGCAGCGCCGGAGCCGCGAAAAGGGCCAGCAGGGCCGTGACGACGAGCGAGATGAGCGCACTCTTGTGGCCGGGCATCTTCAGTCCGAGCATCAACACGAAAAGCAGGAGGATAGGAATGACGGATACGATGACAGTCATAGATTGCTAAAAGATTTTGAGGTTAGTAATTTGCTTGCAAATATACGACAAATAAGCGACACACAAGTGCTTGCAGTATTAAAAAAACATAATTCCGAAGAATTAAAACCGCCATTGCGGCTCTCTGTAACAGTTTTTTTTTATATTTGCAAGGCAAAAAGCCTAAGACCTGAAACATTTGACATTATTACTAATCTAAAAAGAATACTTATGAAAGTAGGACTGTTCATTCCCTGTTATGTCGATGCTGTCTTCCCGGAGGTCGGCGTGGCCACGTATAAGCTGCTGCGCCATCTGGGCATCGACGTGACCTATCCAGAGAACCAGACGTGCTGCGGACAGCCCATGGGCAACGCCGGCTTCGAGAGCCAGGCCGTGCCCCTGGCCGAGAAGTTCGAGGAGAAGTTCAAGGGCTTCGACTATGTCGTGGCGCCGTCAGTGAGCTGCACGGCCTTCGTCCGCGTCAACTATCCGCGGCTACTCAAGGGCAAGATGCGCTGCGAGACGGCCGCGAAGTGCATGGACGTCGTCGAGTTCCTCCACGACGTGGTCCGCGTCGACCATCCGCTGGGCACGTTCCCCCACAAGGTGAGCCTGCACAACTCGTGCCACGGCGTGCGCGAGCTGGGCCTGTCGTCGCCCTCGGAGCAGCACGTCGACAAGTTCAACAAGATCAAGGACCTGCTCAGCCTGGTCGACGGCTGCGAGGTCGTCGAGCCCGAGCGGCCCGACGAGTGCTGCGGCTTCGGCGGCATGTTCGCCGTCGAGGAGACCGCCGTCTCGGCCCAGATGGGTCGCGACAAGGTGGAGCGCCACATCCAGACGGGTGCCGAATACGTCACCGGCCCTGACTGCTCATGCCTGATGCACATGGCCGGCGTGGCCCGCAAGCAAGGCCTGAAGATTGAGTTTAAGCACGTTGTAGAAATATTAGCAGCAGGATTATGAGTACACAGCATAGCAAAGCGGCGAAGGAGTTTCTGAAGAACCAGACCTACGCCAAGTGGCACGACGCCACGTTCTGGGCCGTCCGCACCAAGCGCGACAACATGGCCATGGGGCTCGACGAGTGGGAACAACTGCGCGAGAAGGCCTCGGCCATCAAGCGCCACACCATCACCCACCTGGACGAATACCTCGAGCAGTTTGCTGCCAACGCCGAGAAGAACGGCGTCATCGTCCACTGGGCCAAGGACGCCCTGGAGTTCAACGAGATTGTCTACGGCATCCTCCGCCAGCACGGCGTGAAGAAGATGGTGAAGTCGAAGTCGATGCTCACCGAGGAGTGCGAGATGAACCCCTACCTCGAGGAGCGCGGCATCGAGGTCGTCGAGACCGACCTCGGCGAGCGCATCATCCAGCTGAAGGGCCAGAAGCCCAGCCATATCGTCATGCCCGCCATCCACCTCAACCACGATGACGTCGGCGAGCTCTTCGAGGAGAAGGGCATCTCCAACGAGAAGGGCAACCACGACCCCACCTTCCTGACCTACCGTGCCCGACTGTCGCTGCGCAACGAGTTTCTCACGGCCGACGCCGGCATGACGGGCGTCAACTTCGGCATCGCCGAGACGGGCGACATCGTCGTATGCACCAACGAGGGCAATGCCGACATGTCGACCTCGTGTCCCAAGCTCCACATCGCCGCCATCGGACTGGAGAAGGTCATACCCAACTACGACTGTCTGGCCGTCTTCCAGCGCATGCTCTGCCGCGCCGGCACGGGCCAGCCCACGACGACCTATACCTCGCACTTCCGCAAGGCGCGCCCCACAGCCCACGAGATGCACATCGTCCTCGTCGACAACGGCCGCTCCGAGTGGATCGGCAACGCAGACCACTGGGAGGTGCTCAAGTGCATCCGCTGCGGCTCGTGCATGAACACGTGTCCCGTCTACCGCCGTTCGGGCGGCTACTCCTACAGCTACTTCATCCCCGGCCCCGTGGGCATCAACCTGGGCATGCTGCGCTCGCCCCAAGCCCATTCGGGCAACGTCTCGGCCTGCACGCTCTGCCTGAGCTGCCAGACGGTCTGCCCCGTCAAGATCGACCTCGGCGAACAGGTCTACAAGTGGCGCCAGCAGCTCGACTCCTTCGGCACGGCCAACCCCGAGAAGAAGCTGATGTGCCGCGGCATGTCGGTGCTCTTCGGCTCGCCCGCCGTCTACAAGGCTGCCACGGCCGTCTCGCCCCTGGCCAACATCATCCCGCCGTTCCTGATGAACATGAAGATGAACCCCTGGGCGGAGGGCCACGAGATGTTCAAGTTCCCCCAAAAACCGTTCCATGAGGTAGTTAAGGGAATAGTGAAAAGTGAAAAGTGAAAAATTTGCTACCGCCGCGATGTCCTATCTACAACAAAACAGTTCGCCATTAACGAGGAAGAGCTATCTTTTCGCCGTTAGGATTGTACGAATGGTGAAGTTCATCAAATGCAGTCCTAAAGAATATGGCATGCTCAATCAGGTGTTCCGCTCAGGAACAGCAATAGGCGCATTGGTCAGTGAAGCGACATTCGCGCAGAGCCCGGCAGATTTTATCAACAAGCTTCATGTTTCACTGAAAGAATGCAACGAGACCCTCTACTGGCTCAGTATTCTTAAAGATACTGAATATATCAATGAACAGGAATTCGAGAGCATGACAAATGATTGTCAAGAGATACTTGCTCTGCTGATTGCCTCAATAAAAACGACAAAGAAGAATAACGAAAAGTAGTGAAGAAGGAAAAGCGGAAGCAAATTTTTCACTTTTCACTATTCACTCTTACCTTAATTATTATGAGCAACAAGGAAGATATACTGAAAAGATACCGGGCTAACGTGCGCGAGAAGTACGACATGCCCGACCTGAGCGACATACGCGCCATCACCTATCAAGACCCGCTGGCACAGTTTATCACCATGAGCCAGAACGTAGGCGGAAAGGTCATCGAGATGGGCGACCGCGACATCAACACGCTCATCCGCGACCTCTACCCCGAGGCCAAGGAGATAGCCACGAACCTGCCGGAGGTGACCATCGCCACGCGCAACCCCGACACCGTAGGGCGCGCCCGCGACCTCAACGGCACCGACGTGGGCGTCATCCGCGGCGTCTTCGGCGTGGCTGAGAACGGCTGCATCTGGATACCGCAGACGATGAAGGAGAAGGCCGTCATGTTCATCTCCGAGAACCTGATCATCCTGCTGCCTAAGTCCGAGATTGTCAACAACATGCACGAGGCCTACCGCCGCGTGGAGTTCAACGACTACGGCTACGGCACGTTCATCAGCGGTCCCTCGAAGACGGCCGACATCGCCCAGGTGCTCGTCATGGGTGCCCAAGCGGCCCGGAGCGTCACCGTCGTCCTGACCGACTGACATTGTTATTATCACGAATTTGAGAATTAGAGAATTGTCTCACGCCGCAGAAGCCCCTGTGCGCAGCAAATTCTCTAATTCTCTAATTCGTGATAGAATAATAACCCTCTCATTCTTAATAAGAAAAATGAACAGGAGACTGATGATTATTGCCGCGCTCATGATTGCCACGGCAGCCACGGCCCAGCGTGACGACGTCGTCGAGCAGGCCGACGGCTACGTGTGGCCGACGGACGAGGCTGTCCTCCAGAAGCTCCGCACGTGGCAGGACCTCAAGTTCGGGGTGCTCATCCACTGGGGCCTCTACGCCCAGGCCGGCATCGTCGAGTCGTGGTCCATCGCCTGCGAGAACTGGATCCGGCGCGACACCACGCAGACCTACGAGCAGTATAAGCAGTGGTACTGGGGCCTCTGCGACACGTTCCGCCCCACCCGCTTCGACCCCTCGCAGTGGGCCGAGGCCTGCCGTCGCGCAGGCATGCGCTACGTGCTGTTCACCACCAAGCACCACGACGGCTTCTGCCTCTGGGACAGCCGCGAGACCGACTTCACCATCGCCCGCCATGCCTTCCGCGACGATGCGCGCCGCGACGTCGCCCGCCACGTCTTCACGGCCTTCCGCGACCGCGGCTTCATGACCGGCGCCTACTTCTCGAAGCCCGACTGGCACTCGCAGCTCTACTGGTGGGACGTCTATCCCAACCGCGGGCGCAACACGACCTACGACACCCGCCAGTATCCCTGGCGCTGGCAGCAGTTCACGCAGTTCACCCACCGCCAGGTGCGCGAGCTCATGTCGGGCTACGGTCCGCTCGACATCCTCTGGCTCGACGGCGGATGGGTCTATCCCGAGAACCATCAGGACATCGACATGCCCGGACTGGCCCGCATGGCCCGCTCGCTGCAGCCCGGACTGCTCATCGTCGACCGCACCATCCGCGGCCCCTACGAGAACTATCAGACGCCCGAGCGCACCATCCCCGAGCGCCAGCTCACGCACCCCTGGGAGAGCTGCATCCCCCTGAGCGACGACTGGGGCTACGTCGCGCGGCCCCGCTGGAAGTCGGCCGCGCGCGTCGTCGGCACGCTCATCGAGATCGTGGCCAAGGGCGGCAACATGGTGCTCGGCGTGGGGCCCACGCCCGAGGGACTGCTGCAGCCGGAGGTCACGGCGCGCCTCGACTCGATCGGCCAGTGGCTGACGGCCAACGGCCGCGCCATCTATCAGACGCGCCCCACGCCCCACTATCAGGAGGGCGACATCTTCTTCACCCGCAGCGCCGACGGCCACGTCGTCTACGCCCTCTACCGCCACACGGAGGGCCAGCCCATGCCCACATCGCTCACGTGGACGCACAACCTGCCCACCCGCGGCGTCACGCTGCGCCTCGTCTCGACAGGTCAGCGGCTGAAGTATCACACCGATGCCGACGGGCGCCTGACGGTCCACCTTCCCAAGCGCCTCGCTCCGCAGTCGCTGGCGATAGAGTTTAAGTCAGAAATGTAAAGTTATTTCCGAATCTTTTGAATTAAAATTACAAGCGATTCATAATCAGACGATTATAGTTCAATTCAAAGCAAAGCGGCACTTCTTTCGTCGAGAAGTGCCGCTTTTTCGATCAAGAAGCGGTGCTTTTCTGTCCGAGAAGCACCGCTTTTCCTTGTCTATTTTGCCAAATGTCAGGATTTTTCAGACCCGGGGATCAGGGCGAAGAAGAAGAAGAAGTTACAGACCCCACCACCGACCCCTCCCCTTGCTTCCTATGGAAATTTGCAAGTGCATTTAGTTAATAAATTCTAATGGAGCGGACATTTTCTGTTCGCTCTTTCTTTTCATCCTGAGCAGCTCATGTTCCTGTTCGTAGTCCGTGTTGTTGGTGACCAGTGATACCACGAGGTGGATGAGCTTGTTCCTGA
>JAFUEP010000054.1 GCA_017470345.1 Prevotella sp. | reverse complement strand
TGCAAACGGGACGGCCATCACCTGCTCGTACTGCTTGAAGCCTTCAGCCCGCTCAAATTCAGCCATGTACTTGTCGCTGATGTCCTGCTTGTATTGCCGCCGCAGACGGTATATGTCCGACACGTTCTCGGCGAAGAGCACGTTGCCGAGGGTGTTGATAGTCTCGATGTTCGTCGAGAAGATGCGCTCCACCGTCTCGGTAAAGTTGAAGTAGGGTGCTGACCTCACGAAGAGAAAAGGATTCTCACTGAGGAGCTTTGGATTCTCGGCCACCGCCAGTTGCAGCTTGAAGCCCTCACGGAGCATCGAGTCGCACTGCTCGGCCTGCTCGATGCTGCCCGCCAGGTCGTAGAGTATCATCATCACCATCTCGCGCCTGGCCTCTTCCTTCTTCTTGCCGTCGAGCCAGGCGGCGGTGCCGAAGGTGAGCACGATGGAGATGGTGGTGGCCACCAGCGACAGCAGGAACTGCTTCAGGGTGCCGCCCATCTTCAAGTTCTTGGGGGTATGTACTTTCACGTTCATTGTTTTCTTCACTTAGTCCTTATCCACCAGTTCCTGCATCCGGGCGAGCACCTCGGGGGCGAGGGCGGGGATGTGGTGCTGGCGCTCGAACTGCTGCAGGTAGTCGTAGGAGAGTTTCATCTTGTTGTCCCGTTTCGTCTGCTTCACCTGCTCCTTCGAGAGGTAGCCGCGGTTGGTGGCGAAGTAGTCCATCACCACGAGTACTTGGCCGTTCTTGCTGTCGTCCCACGTCAGCATGTTCTGCTCCATCAGGTAGTCCTCAGGGCGGTAGTGGCCGCTCTCGTCGATGGCGTAGGCGCGATAGCTGCTGTTCACGCGGTTCTCCATCTCGGCATCCCGCTCCAGCCTCTTCTCCAGCTTCTTCGTCTTGCCCTCGGCCTCCAGACGGTGCAGGGATAACTGGTAAGCATCTATCGTAAACCGGCGCTGGCCATCGCGGTCGATGACGCTGCCCAGCGTGCCGTAGTTGTCCTCGATGCTCTTCTTGCCACTGCCCGCGTCCACGAAGCGCAGCCCCTGGCTCTTGAACTTCTCCGGCATCGACTCCTCTAAGGGCTCAGGATGAATCTGCGCCTTGGCGTCAATCTTGTCGCCCAGCAGCAGGTTGAACGCCACCTTCATCGTTCCCGACTTGGCCATCGTGATGTGCTGTTTCGACGACTGCTGCTTGCCGTTCCGCTCGTTGAGGAAGTTGTCCATGATGCCGGCGCGGTAGTACAACACGCCGTCCTTGTTGATGATGACCACACGGTAGTATATCTGCAGGTAGGTGTAGTCCTTCTTCGTGACGGTAATCTCGGCCAGGTTGAAGTCGGCGTCCTCAAGCGTCACCCGCAGGCCGTCTGCACCCACCGCAACGGTCTTGGGCTGATAGGCCACGTGGCTGATGACCACGGTCTTGGGTCCCCCGATGTCGGCTATCACACCGTCCATGCCCGTGACACCTATCAGTGTCGCGTCGGCGGTCATCACACTGGCGTAAGGCACGGCGTTACCGTCCATGTCCACAATCTCAATCTTCTGAGCATTTACGCTCATTGCGCCGCAGAGTGTCAGGATGGCGGCGAGCATCAAAATTCTTGTCTGTTTCATATTTCTTACTTTAATTGCTTGACAGATTATTGATTCAGTTGTTTTACAGGGAAAGTGAAATAGGTATCGGGGAAGGGCTCATCGCGGAGCGTGAAGTGCCACCACTCGGTGTCGAGGGGCTTGAAGCCGTGGGCGAGCATGGCGCGGCGGAGAATCATGCGGTGGGCGAACTGCTCGGCGGTGATGCTGCGCTTAGGTTCAGCAGGCGATTTCGAATTGTCGCCCGTGTACTCCCCCGTCTCAGGATTGCCGCAGAAGTCAGGATGGCTCTCTGGGCCGAACCAGTCGAAGGTGCCGCCCATGTCGAGTTCCTTCTCCGTCGCCATGTCGAAGAGCGTCAGGTCAACGGTGGAGCCGCGGGTGTGGCCGCTCTTCTCCATGATGTACTCCTGTTCGAAGAGCACGCTCTTGTCGAGGTCGGGATAGAAGTAGGGCTTCATCTTCGTGTCCGAGAGGTCGGCAGCCCAGCGC
>JAFUEP010000053.1 GCA_017470345.1 Prevotella sp. | reverse complement strand
GAAGACCTACGCAGAGTTCGACTACGACCTGGTGGACGGCAACCCTGGCACCGACTTCACCGTCGACATCTACCGCTCACCGCGTGGCTGGGGCGACATCTTCCTGCTGCGCGGCGGACAGAGCTACAACCCCTACGAGGGGCTGGAGCACGCCAAGTACTATGAGCCGGAGAAACAGCACGTCATCTCCTACGGAACGGAGCAGATGGAACAGCCCGTCATACAAGTGAGCACCGACGGCAGCATATCGGCCAAGCAGGCCACGCTGACCGACATACCGGCTGGCGGCACGGGACAGTTCACGCTGCACCTGACCAACCAGACCACCACCAACCAGAGCTTCGACTTTGTGTATAAGCTCATGGTGCAGGAGAAGGCCAATCCCCACGGACTGGAGGTATTCATGGACGGTGTGGCTGCCGACGGTCGCAGTGTGTTCGTACCCGCCGGCGAGACGGTGAAGAAGACCATCACCGTGCGCCAGACCGACCAGAGCGTGCTCGACTACGAGGGCATCGAAATATGGTTCCTCTCGCAGTATCAGCCCATTAAGATCAACGACAAGTGCGTGCTGAACGTGCACTTCAAACCTTCGTCATCGGCTGTCGACCTGGCTATCACCGAGCCAGTGCTGAACACCGACAATAAGACGGGCGAACTGCAACTGAAACTGACCAACTTCGACCGCCAGTTCAAAAACCTGAAGAACGTGGGCGTGCAGTACCGCTTTGCCGGCAACACGCAGTGGACCGACCTCCACACCTGGGTTACCGACCGCGCCGACTCGCTCAACGCATCCTTCGACATGCTGCCCCCGACGGGCGACCTCCGGATGGCAGTCGATATGTCGAGCGACCTCTCCTATCCTGAGGGTAACTACGAGTTCCGCGGCTTTACTACTACGCCCTACGGCACCGACCTTGTCCATGTTTACAGCGATATCATCGCTGTCATCAAGGACATGACGAAGCCCCGCGCCCTCTTTACGCCCTCGCCGTCGAACGGCATCCTGGGCTTTGGCGACGAGCTGGCCGTGGAGTTCAATGAGGACATCGTGCCCGGCTACGTGGGCGACAAGGACATCATCGTCACGGCGAAGCTGAACCAGCAGCCCGTCAGCCATGAGGTGGCGGCCCACCTGAGCCGTCGTGGAGGGGGTGCACACACGGAGAACTCCATTTTCCTCAGTGGCGACTTCAGCACCGACTTTTGGCTCAATCGCGAAACGATGGGCACCGTCCTGCAGCTGGGCGTAGGCACCAACGTGTTCGCCTTGAGCTTCGACGACGAAGGCCATGCCCATGTGCATATTGCCGGTGCGGAACTGGTGAGCCATGCCACCGTGCCTACGGGCGTGTGGACCTACTGCGTACTGAGCTACAAGGCTTCCAACCATACGCTGAACATGCTCGCCCAATGGGACACCAGCAGCGAGTGTCTCTTCGAGAATGAGCCTGTTTCGCAGACCAACACAGAGGCTATTCATTACAGCGACGACAACCGCCTCCACTTAGGTCCTGTCACGGCAAAGATCCATGACCTGAGCCTCTTTAACATCTACCGCGACGTGGCCGAGGCAGCTGCCACGAAGTATCAGTCGAAAGACAACTATGTCTATGGACTGGTGAACTACTGGCCCATGAACGAGGGACACGGCAACATCATCGCCGACCAACGCCATACGCATGACATCACACTGCAAGACACTTGGTCCATTGAGAATACCAACTACATGCTCCACATCGAAGCCGACGAGACGGCCGAGGCCGACATCACGCGCATCAACACCAGTCGTGGCGACAGCTATGCCATCGAGCTGTGGGCGCAGATGAACACCCAACCAGAAAGGGAGACCACAATCTTCGAGACAGGCAGTGTGCCGCAGAACCGCCTGCGCCTCTACTACGATGCCACCAACAACCTGCATCTGGACTACGGTGAGAAGAGCACCACGGTGGCCAGCATCGAGGACTTCCCCAACTTGGAGCGCGCCAATCACTTGGCCCTGAATGTCGTTCGCGGTCAGGCTGCCTCGTTCTACATCAACGGTCAGCGCACTGCTGTCATTGCCGAGGCCGACATGCCCGCCATGGAGGGTGCCGTGATGCGACTGGGCGAAGGCTTCGACGGCTACATCGACGAGCTGCGCATCTGGAAGGCCACGCTCTCCGAGAGCCGCCTGCTCAGCAATATCTACAACACCCTCGACACGGCCGATGTCTATAGCCGTGGTCTCTTGGCCTACTATCCCTTTGAGAAGACCGGCACCGTAAACGGTGTGACCACCAAAGTAGGAACCCTCGAAGACCAGGCCCCCGGCAGTGTGCTCAGCGGTTTTGCCGCTGAGATAGCCACCGGCACAACCTCCTCCATCATAGGCTCCAACTTCCCCTTGAAGAACGCCCCTGACGAGACGCGGCTCATCGCCTCGCCCGTTGCCTCAGAGCGCAAGGTGGTCATCAACCTCACTGGTGCCGGCATCTCGCCCCGCGACATCGAGGGCACCACGCTCAACATCACGCTGGCCGACATCCACGACCTGCACGGCAATACGTCGAACCCCATCAAGTGGACGGCCTACGTGCAGCAGAACACGCTGAAGTGGACCCGCGACTCGGTGAACGTCATCAAGAAGTATGGCGCAGACTATACCTTCGACATCGATATTGAGAACAAGGGCGGACAGACAGAATACTACACCTTATATAATATGCCACAGTGGCTGACGCTGGTGGATAGCGAGCGCAGCGACGATGTGCAGGCATTGAAGACCAAGACGCTGCGCTTCCAAGTGAACCCATTGGTGGCTGTGGGCAACTATGACGTGACCATCGGCCTGCAGGGTAACAACGAGATACTGGAGCCTCTGCGCATCGTGATGAAAGTGAGCGGCGAGAAGCCCCAATGGGCGGTCGACCCGACGAAGTATGACCACCAAATGACCATCATTGGGCAGGTGTATATCGACGGCATCCTCATGGAGAACGAGGAGAGCATGGTGGCTGCCTTCATTGGCAACGAGTGCCGAGGCGTGGCAAACGCCGAGAAGGTGCGTGGTGCGGCATACGTGACACTGAACATCTACGGCAACGACACCAAGGCAAAGGACAAAGACAAAGCCGTAACCTTCCGCATCTGGGATGCCTCGAAGGGGGTAGCCTATACCGATGCCAACATCACGCTACCCGATGCAGCCACCGTTCCCGACGGTTCACCGTCGGGTACCACCATCACCTTCGCCCAAGACCGGCTAATCGGCAACTTCGACACCCCGGCCGTCTGGACGAAGAGCGACAACGTGGAGCAACTCATCCCCATCCACCAGAACTGGAACTGGATAGCCTTCGGCGTGGATCCGCAGTCGCACTACCTCGACCACGTGTTTGCCGACTATGCCGAATGGATGATGATCATCAAGAGCCGCACGGCCTACAACGACTACAACGGTGCGCAGTGGTGGGACGGCACACTCACGGCAGCGAAGGCCAACGAGATGTACAAGCTGAAGATAGACCGCCTGCCCACCACGCAGCAGTCAGAGCCCAACAGTCTGCTCGCCGTATCGGGCCGACAGTTGAAGGATGACGCCGAGCGTGCCGTCACGCTGACGGAGGGCTGGAACTGGATAGCCTACACACCGCTCACGACGATGACCGTAGGCGAGGCGCTGGCCGCTGCCAACCCGCAGCAGGGCGACATCGTGAAGTCGCAGACCGCCGTGGCCATCTACGGCAGTTACGGCTGGGAAGGCAGTCTGAAAGCCCTGGAGGGCGGACGCGGCTATCTGTACTACAGCACTGACGGCCAGACGAAGTCGTTTGTCTATCCGATGGTATCAGCGGCATCAGCTAAGGCACGCATGGCAGCACCACGACGTGCTCCTGAAGGTCTGCGCATTTTCAAGCCTGTCGACTTAGGCCTCTATCCGAACAACATGACAATGGTCATCCAGTTGAAAGATGGCGATGCCGTCGTTGATACCTGTGAAGTGGCCGCATTCATCGGCGACGAGTGCCGCGGTGCCACCCGTGCCAGCGAGAACGGTTTGTACTATCTCGTCATCAGTGGCGAGGGAGCCGGTCAGCCCATAACGCTGCGCACCTGCCTGAACGGTGCCATCATCGACATCGACAACACGCAGCTGTTTGTCAGCGATGACAACATCGGCACGTCGTGGAATCCCTACGTCATCGACCTGCAGAACCTGTCGAACGGAATCACAGTGGTCGATGGTTCTGCCATCGACTCCAACACCGACTGGTGGACGCTTCAAGGCTTCAAGATAGGTCGCAAACCTACGCAGCCCGGTGTGTATATACATAAAGGTGAAAAGGTTACGATTAAGCGAGCGAAGTAAACAACAATCATGCTGAGGGAGCGGACACTGGTCCGTTTCCTCTTTAAAGAAGTGACAATGAAAAAGAAACTATGGATGCTCGCCGCCATCCTTGTAATCATTTGCGGCGTATGCGTTTCTTCTTGCTTCCGTAAAAGCGAGACAAAAACTGTTGTCAACCCGACCGAAAGGCTACGGGTAGGCGACGGAACGTCGGGAATCGACAGCAGCCAGTTCGTAACCATCACCGACGTGGTGCCCGATGTCATCTTGGAGATTCGCTACTTCGGCACGTACAACTTTGTGGGCCAGCGCATCGACGGCTACGAGGAGCCGACGGCATTGCTGACCAAGCAAGCCGCCGACAGTCTGAAGAAGGTGAGCGACGACGTAATGGCTCAGGGCTACCGCCTGAAGATCTACGATGCCTACCGTCCGCAGAAGGGCGTTGACCACTTCGTGCGCTGGGCGCAGGACTTGGAGGACACCCGGATGAAGCCCTACTTCTATCCCGACCTCGACAAGAGTGTGCTCTTCCCCCAGGAATATATCTGCCTGAAGAGCGGTCATACGCGCGGCTCCACCCTCGACCTGACACTGTTCGACATGGCGACAGAGAAGGAACTCGACATGGGCGGCACCTTCGACTGGTTCGGTCCTGAGAGTCACCCCGACTTCTGCGGCAATCCAGAGACGGGCGAATACACGGGCGACAATAGCAAAAGCCCTGCCGAGCCGAAGCGCAGCATCACCGCCGAGCAGTTCGCCCACCGCATGATTCTGCGCCGCGCCATGCTCGCCCACGGCTTCAAGCCCTTCGACACCGAGTGGTGGCACTTCACCCTGAAGGACGAACCGTTCCCCGATACCTACTTCACTTTCCCCGTCAAGCAATTGAGCAAGTAATATGAAACAGATAAGACTATGGATGCTGGCCGCCATCCTCATTACCAGCGGCTCTACAATTCTCACCTCGTGCTCCAGCGAGGACGACCCGGTGACACCTCCGACCGACGAGG
>JAFUEP010000052.1 GCA_017470345.1 Prevotella sp. | reverse complement strand
TTCACTACTACTCGCGCGGACCGTCCATCCGCGCCGACGAGCAGGGCCTGCTGACCATCTTCGGCGGCGACGAGGCGGCGACGGACGGCTATCGCAACCTGGACGACCGCGACGTCAACACGCTGTGGACGGCGCTCTGCCAGGAGAAGCCCGTCGTCAAGGAGCACCTGCGCAGCGTCATCGAGTCGGACTACGTACCCGCGTACCACCCCTTCCGCAGCTACCTGGAGCACCTGCCGCCGTGGCACGAGCAGGACGGCGACAACATCCTGCTGCTGGCCATGACGGTGGCCGTGAAGGGCGACGCTGACGAGCAGCTGCTGTTCTACCAGTACCTCAAGAAGTGGCTGGTGGCCATGGTGGCCTCGTGGGTCAGCCCGAAGGTGGTGAACAACGTGATGCTGGTGCTGATAGGCGAGCAGGGGTCGTACAAGACCACGTGGTTTGCCAACCTGCTGCCTCCGCAGCTGCGCGACTACTTCTACACGAAGACCAACTCGGGCCTGATGTCGAAGGACGACCTGCTGACGCTGGCGCAGTACGGACTGGTGTGCTGGGAGGAGCTGGACACCATGCAGCCCAAGGAGCTGAACAAACTGAAGGCGGCGATGACCATGCCCTCGATCAACGAGCGTGCGGCCTATGCGCGCTACCACGAGAACCGCCCGCACCTGGCCTCGTTCTGCGGCACGGGCAACAACGTGCAGTTCCTCTCGGACACCACCGGCACGCGCCGCTGGCTGCCCTTCGAGGTGGTCAGCATCGACTCGCCGCTGTCTGTGCCCTTCGACTACGACGGCATCTATGCGCAGGCCTATGCCCTGTACCGCCAGGGCTTCCGCTACTGGTTCGACAAGCCCGAGATAGAGCGGCTGCAGCGGCATAACGAGGCGTACACCACATCGAACGATGAAGAGGATCTGGTGGCAGAATACTTCCGGCTGCCCCGGGGTGCCGAGACGGGCGAGTTTATGCGTACGGCTGTCGCCAAGCAGCTGCTGAGTTCGCCAGGTATGAATATCAGCACCATAGCCTTGGGGCGTGCCTTCACACATCTGGGCTTTAAGTCTGCAACAGTCAATCATAATCGTGGCTACTATGTGGTGCGCATCCTGCCCGAGGAACGCAAGCAGCGTGCCGTGGCACTGGCCTATGACGCGATGAAACAGCAAGAGAAAACGAACACAAATAACACAGATAACACAGATGTAACAGATACTTTCTAAGATGCCTCGCGTACCGTGCCCGCACGCGGTACGCGAGAGATTGATTATTTTTACTGTTACATCTGTGTATCTGTTACTAATTAAATTAAGAAATTTATAATTATGAAAGCAATGTTGAAACAAGAAGTAGCCGATGCGGCTGGCGTAAGCCTGCGGACGCTGCACCGCTGGTGTGAGCCTTACCGTGAAGAACTGCTGCGTATGGGCTGGCAACCGAAGATGATACTGCTGCCGCCGCACATCGTCAAGTTTCTGTCGGACAAATTCTGCATAGACGTGCCATAGTCGGACAGCGTCGGACAATGCCCTTTCCCAATGTTGTACCTTTGCAT
>JAFUEP010000006.1 GCA_017470345.1 Prevotella sp. | reverse complement strand
TAAATACGACATCATCGCCAAGCGTATGCGCGAGCTGGCCTACCTGAACGCTGGTATCACCATCACGCTGAAGGACATGCGTCCCGACGAGGAGGGCAACCTGAAGGAAGAGGTGTTCCACGCCAAGGAGGGTCTGAAGGAGTTTGTGCGCTACGTGGACCGTCACCGCACCCACCTCTTCGACGACGTTATCTATCTGAAGACCGAGAAGCAGGGCGTACCCATCGAGGTGGCCGTGATGTACAACACCGACTATACGGAGAACATCCACTCGTACGTCAACAATATCAACACCATCGAGGGTGGTACCCACCTGGTAGGTTTCCGTATGGCACTTACGCGTACCTTAAAGAAATATGCCGATGCCGATCCCAACATCTCGAAGCAGATTGAGAAGGCAAAGATTGAGATTGCCGGTGAGGACTTCCGCGAGGGTCTGACCGCCGTCATCTCCATCAAGGTCGCTGAGCCTCAGTTCGAGGGACAGACCAAGACGAAGCTGGGCAACTCGGAGGTGGCCGGTGCCGTACAGCAGGCTGTCGGTGAGGCGCTGACCAACTATCTGGAGGAGCACCCGAAAGAGGCCAAGCTGATCTGCGAGAAGGTGGTGCTGGCTGCTACGGCCCGTATCGCTGCCCGCAAGGCCCGCGAGAGCGTTCAGCGCAAGAACCCCATGACAGGTGGTGGACTGCCCGGCAAACTGGCCGACTGCTCGGAGAAAGACCCTAAGGTTTGTGAAATCTTCCTCGTCGAGGGTGACTCGGCAGGTGGCTCGGCCAAGCAGGGTCGCGACCGCCACTTCCAGGCCATCCTGCCTCTGCGTGGTAAGATTCTGAATGTGGAGAAGGTACAGTGGCACCGCGTCTTCGAGGCCGAGTCGGTCATGAACATCATCCAGTCTATCGGCGTCCGTTTCGGTGTGGATGGCGAGGGCGACCGCGAGGCCAATGTCGACAAGCTGCGCTACGACAAGATTATCATCATGACCGATGCCGACGTCGATGGCTCGCACATCGACACGCTGATCATGACCCTCTTCTACCGCTTCATGCCGCAGGTTATCCAGGGCGGACACCTCTACATCGCCACACCACCGCTTTACAAGTGTACGTACAAGAAGTTCTCGGAGTACTGCTACACCGACCAGCAGCGCCAGGCCTTCATCGACAAGTACGTGGACGGCGACGAGAACGCCTCGGCTCTGCACACCCAGCGCTACAAAGGTCTGGGTGAGATGAACCCCGAGCAGCTATGGGAGACCACCATGAATCCTGAGAACCGACTCTTGAAGCAAGTCACCATCGAGAACGCCGCCGAGGCCGACGAGATATTCTCCATGCTGATGGGTGACGACGTAGAGCCACGACGACAGTTCATTGAAAAGAATGCTACCTATGCGAACATCGATGCATAACTCATCATGCAAAGAAAGGAGAGCCCATAAACGGTTCTCCTTTCTTTGCCCTTTTATAAAAGCTTATGAAACGACTACTGACTATTATCTTTATAACAACAGCGCTGAGCGTCCATGCCCAACAACCCATGTTGCTGTGGTACGACCAGCCTGCACACTACTTCGAGGAGTCGCTACCCATTGGCAACGGTAAGCTGGGGGCACTGGTCTATGGCGGTACGGATGACAACATCATCCACCTGAACGACATCACGCTATGGACAGGTAAGCCCGTGGACAAGGACATGGAAAAGGATGCCCATCAGTGGATTCCTAAAATCCGCGAGGCGTTGTTCAACGAAGACTACCAATTAGCCGACTCGCTGCAGTTGCATGTACAAGGACCTAACTCGCAGTTCTATCAGCCCCTGGGTACCCTGCACATTCTGGACCTCAACACAGGCAAGGTGAAGGACTACCAGCGTTCACTGAGCCTCGACAGTGCCATCATCCGAGACAGGTATCTCCGTGATGGGAGAACCGTCACGCGCGAGTATTTTGCTTCACATCCCGACAAGCTTATAGCCATCCGACTGACGGGCGACATCAACTGCAGATTGTCACTCACCGCACAAGTTCCCCACAAGGTCAAGAGCAGCCAAGGCCAGCTCACCATGACGGGCCATGCCACGGGCAATCCACAGGAGAGCATTCACTTCTGCACAATGCTTCGTATAAAAACCGACGGGCAGGTGTCGGCTGCCGACTCGTCACTGACCATCACGAAAGCCAAGGAGGCCATCATCTATCTGGTCAACGAGACCAGCTTCAACGGTTTTGACAAGCATCCCGTCACAGAAGGGGCACCCTATCTGGACCGTGCTGCAGACGACATCTGGCACACGGAGAACCTGACTTACAGCGAGTTCCGCCAGCGGCACATCAGCGACTACAAGACATTCTACGACCGCGTCAAGCTGAGGTTAGGTAAGCCGTCACAACATGACGGCAAACAGGGCATTCCCTCCACCGACCAGCTGTTGAAAGAACACAAGGACGACCGCTATCTGGAGACACTCTACTTCCAGTATGGCCGTTACCTGCTCATATCGTGTTCCCGCACCCCCGGTGTACCTGCTAATCTGCAAGGGCTCTGGACACCTTATCTATGGTCGCCTTGGCGCGGCAACTATACCGTCAACATCAACTTAGAAGAAAACTACTGGCCCGCCTTCGTAGCCAACCTCGAAGAGATGGCCCAGCCGCTGGACGGCTTTGTCCGCGCGCTGGCCGAGAACGGCCAGCACACGGCCCGCAACTACTACGGTGTGGAAAACGGATGGTGCAGCAGCCACAACTCTGACCTCTGGGCCATGACCAACCCCGTAGGCGAGAAGCGCGAAAGTCCCATGTGGGCCAACTGGAACATGGGTGGTGCTTGGCTGGTCAACACCCTGTGGGATCGCTACCTGTTCACACAGGATAAGGAGTATCTGAAAAACGTGGCTTACCCGTTGATGTGGGGGGCCTACCAGTTCTGCTTAAGTTGGCTTGTCGATAATCCCAAGAAACCAGGAGAAGCTATCACGGCCCCAAGCACGTCGCCAGAGAATGAGTACGTAACAGACAAGGGCTATCACGGCGTCACCTGCTATGGCGGTACAGCCGATTTGGCTATCATCCGTGAGCTGATGTTCAACACCATCCATGCCACTATGGCTTTGCAGGGAGATAGCATTGACGAGGGGATGATACGTATAATGACCGTGCCACTTCTGTCATTGCATCCTTACACCATTGGCAAGGACGGCGACCTAAACGAGTGGTATTATGACTGGCAGGACTGGGATTCCAAGCATCGTCACCAGAGCCACCTAATAGGACTCTACCCCGGCAACCACTTGGCTGCTGTCATTCCAGCTCAGCCAACCGGTGAGACTGTCCACCCTACCTATGATGAAATCCGCAAAGCCTGCGAGCAGACTCTCATCCAGAAGGGCGATGAGACGACAGGCTGGTCTACGGGCTGGCGCATCAATCTGTGGGCACGCCTGAAGAACGGTGAAAAGGCCTACCAGATGTACCGCAAACTGCTGACCTTCACCGATGCACAGGACGACAAGCGCCCTGGCACACGCCATGCCGGCGGCACCTATGCCAATCTCTTCGATGCCCACCCACCCTTCCAGATTGACGGTAACTTCGGCGGTACGGCAGGTGTCTGCGAGATGCTGATGCAAAGCACCATCACCCACCACCCATCACCCATCACCCAAATAGAACTGCTGCCTGCCCTACCCGAGGAGTGGAAGGACGGAGCGGTGAAAGGCCTGCGAGCCCGTGGCGGCTATGAGGTCAGCTTCGAATGGGAAGACGGCAAGGTGCGCGCTGCCGAGATTCATGCCAAGAAGGCAGGCACCGTCACCTTATTATATAATAACCAGCGTAAGACGCTCAAACTAAAAGCTGGGCAGACACTGCCCGTAAAGACATGGTAAAGAAGCACAATATCATCGACACCACACTCGAAGAGGCTAAGCTATGGGGCAATGCCGAGTATATGGAGGACGGTCTGATACTGACCGACCGCATCGCCAATGCGCCCATCCCCCAGGACCCCACACGTATGAACTTCATCCTGATGGCACTATGCCGCAAGGGACGGGCACAGTATAGCATCGACACCCGCGAACAACAGGTGCGCCCTGGCGACCTGCTATTTATCTCCGAGCGCCATATCGTAGACAACTACATGGCATCGCCCGACTTCGAGTGTCTGTGCATCATGGTGAGCACCGAGTTCTATCACAGCTTCGTGATGAACGTGAAGAACGTGTCGTCGCTGCTGCTCTTCTCGATGAACAACCCCGTGGTGTCGCTCACGCCCAGGGAGATTCAGGTGTTCGGCAACTATTTCCAGACCATCCGCGAGAAGATGACCGACAAGAGCCACCACTACCGCACGGAGCTGGTCAAGGCCTTGCTGCTGGCGATGTTCTACGACATGAGCAATGTCATCTACCGTGTAGAGCAGTCGGACGAGAAGACGCGCTCGCGTGCCGATGCCATCTTCGCCAACTTCGTCCGTCTGTTAGAGGAGAACTTCCGCGAACAGCGGCGTGTCAGCTGGTATGCCGAGCAGCTCTGCATCACGCCCAAATACCTCTCGGAGATTGTGAAGCGCGTCAGCAAGCGGACACCCAACGAGTGGATAGACAACTATGTCGTGCTGGAGGTGCGCGTGTTGCTGAAGAACAGCACCAAGAGCATCAAGGAGATCACCGAGGAGCTGCACTTCCCCAACCAGTCGTTCCTGGGAAAGTATTTCAAGGAGCACGTCGGTATCAGTCCTTCGGTGTATCGGAAACGATGAGCTGCTCTGCCACCTCGCAAAGCTCCTCATACCACGCCTCGCCAAAGCGGCGGATGAGCGGTTCCTTCAGAAACTGATAGACGGGAAGGCCCAGTGCCTTCCCTTTTTCGATGGCGTCCTTGCAGACGTCCCACCTGTTATAATTAAGGCCGACAAGTCCGTTGCCGAAGTTCTTCTCGCGGATGGGATACAAGGCGCAGCTGATGGGTTTGATGAAGGGTGATGGGTGATGGGTGATGGGTGTTGGGTGTTGGCGATAGGCTTTTTCGAGGGCACACAGGCAGTTGTCACCCTCGTAGCAGGTGAACACGCAATCCTTTCCCCGCACAATGCTCGTCACCAGGTCGCCATCCTTGTCGGTATACGCCACGCCCTGCTGGTCTATCACGCTCTGCGCCGATGCCGAGAGCATGGGCCACACGTCATCCAGGACGTCCTCAATGCTGGCTATCTCGTCCATCGTCACGGGAGCACCCGCATCGCCTTCTACACAGCAGATGCCCTTGCACTTCTCATAGTCGCAGCAGAAGCATTCGGTCAGTATCTCGGAGGAAATCAGCACACCGCCGACTTCCAATATAGGGGGAATCGTTTTCATGTACTATTTTAGCATTTACAATGTACCATTTATTACTATGTACTATTTTAGCATTTACTATTTACCATTTAATTTACCATTTTATCGGCTCTATCCCGTTTTGTCTCAGGTATTCATTACATCGCGAGAACTGGTGCTGTCCGAACCAGCCGCCACGGTTGGCGGAGAGCGGCGAGGGGTGTACCGACTCTAAGACGAGGTTCCGCTGCTTGTCTATCATGTACGACTTGCTGCGGGCAAAGCCGCCCCACAGCATATAGACCAGATGCTCACGCTGGGCAGCCAACGCACGGATGGCAGCATCGGTGAACGTCTGCCAGCCTAATGTCGAGTGGCTGTTAGCCATGTGGGCACGAACCGTCAGCGTGGCGTTCAGCAGCAGCACGCCCTGCTCGGCCCATGGCGTCAGGTTGCCCGTAGCAGGAACGGGAGTACCCAGATCGGCCTCTATCTCCTTGAAGATGTTTTGCAGCGACGGCGGGAACTGCACACCGTCCTGCACCGAGAAGCTCAGCCCGTGGGCTTGTCCCGGCTCATGATACGGGTCCTGTCCGATGATGACCACCTTCACCCGGTCAAAGGGACACAGGTTGAAGGCATTGAATATCAACTTGCCCGGCGGATAGCACGTCCCTGCCCCATACTCCTGTCTGACAGCACTGGTCAGCTGGGCAAAGTAAGGCTTCGCAAACTCCTCCTGCAAATGCTCCTTCCACGAAGGTTCTATCTGTACGTTCGGCATATCTTTTGTGGTTTTGTTTGCAAAGTTATAGTTTTTTTCTTAACTTTGCAAGCAAATCGATACGTTTTACCACTATGGGGCTATTTAAAAAGAAGGAAACAGAGAAGGGAACCTACCCACGCTCGTTCGCCAAGCGACTGACTTGGCGCATCATGCTCACCATGTTCCTCGTCATGGGTGTCATCTCACTTATCATCTACGGCATTGCCTGGGCAGTCACCTATAGCCAGACTTTCCTGCTCAGCAACCGCATCCTGGCCAACAAGTGCATGAAGGTAGAGCAGACGCTGTCGGAAGTCTATGTGGCCAGCGTCAACACGGTGCCTGACATCGAGAACACGCTGAACCGTCCCGACCGCATGGCACGCATCATGAAGCGAATTGTCGAGCTGAATCCCAACATCCGCAGCTGTGGCATCAGTTTCGTCGACAATTACTATCCTGAGAAAGGCCATTGGTTCTGCCCCTATGCCATGCGCCGTCCCAACGACAGCATCATCGTCATGAAGACCATTGGCGGTACCAATGAGAACTACCTGAACGCCGAGTGGTTCACTGAGGCGCTGAAAAGCGATAAGGGCTTCTGGTCGAAACCGTTCCTCGACAGCTCCGACCAGAAGACTCCCTTGGTGGCCTATCTGCTGCCTATTCGAGACGAGCGCGACAGCACGGTAGCCATACTGGGAGTCGATGTGTCGCTCGACCAATTGGCCAAGGACAACCTGATAGACATTACTCCTGCCTCAGACAGCACCCAGCAGTGGGATCCATCCTACGAAATATACTATTTCATCACCGACCCCGACGGCACCTTCCTCATGCACCCCGACAGCAAGCGCATAGGCCGTGAGAACTATTTCACCTATGCTGACGCCACCCCAGACACGCTTGACAATTATCTGGGACACGAGATGATGCAACACGAGATGGGCCATTTCCAAGGGTCGCATACCAACGAGCTCAGCATCGAAGGCCAGGAAGTAATGGTCAGCTATCAGCGACTGAACTACACCCCCTGGACCTTGGCCCTGGTGATACCCCGTTTCTACATCAATCTGGTGGGCTACTGCCTCGGAGGTCTGTTGCTGTTCTTCATCCTCATCGGACTCATCGTCGTCTTCTTCACTGGCCGACGGCACATCAGAAAAGTGGCCAAGCCCCTGAAGCAGCTGGCTGCATCGGCCGACGAGGTGGCCAAGGGCAACTTCGACGCTCCGCTGCCCGAGATGAAGCAGCGCGACGAGATTCACCAGCTGCGCGACTCGTTCGAGAACATGCAGCAGTCGCTGACCCGCTATGTCCAACAGCTGCGTGAAGCCACGGCTCAGAAAGCTGCTATTGAGAGCGAGCTGAAGGTGGCTCACGACATCCAGATGTCGATGCTGCCCAAGACGTTCCCACCCTACCCTGAGCGCACCGACCTCGACATTTTCGGCTCGCTGACTCCTGCCAAGGGCGTGGGTGGTGACCTCTTCGACTTCTATATCCGCGACGAGCGACTGTTCTTCTGCATCGGCGACGTGTCGGGCAAGGGGGTTCCCGCCTCGCTCTTCATGGCTGTCACGCGTTCGCTGTTCCGCAACGTGTCAGCCCACGAGTCGGAGCCTCATCTCATTGTCAAGGCACTGAACGTAGCCCAGTCAGAGGGCAACGACACCAGCATGTTCGTCACGCTCTTCGTGGGTGTGCTCGACCTCGCCACAGGACGGCTCGACTACTGCAATGCAGGTCACGACGCACCGCTGCTCATCGGCAACGACGACGTAACCATCCTGCCCTGCGAATCGAACGTGGTCATCGGCATCATTCCCGACTTCGAGTTCTCGAAGCAGCAGGTGATGCTCCAGCCACAGACCACCATCTTCCTCTTCACCGACGGACTGAACGAGGCGGAGAACAGCCGTCACGACCAGTTTGGCGACCAGCGCATCATGGGCATTGCCCAGAGCCTGGATGTCACGGGCGACCACCGTCCTACCACCGTGGTGGGTAAAATGAGTGAGGCCGTCCACTCCTTTGTCGGCGATGCCGAGCAGAGCGACGACCTCACGATGTTGGCCATCCAGTATATTAAATAAGGATTAGTCCTGAATCAGGTTCTCACCGGTCATGTCTGACGGCTGCTCCAGTCCCATGATGTGCAGGATGCTGGGAGCCACGTCGGCCAGACGACCGTCCTTCACCGTTGCCGAGTTGTTATTGGTGACATAGATGAAGGGAACGGGGTTCAGCGAGTGGGCCGTGTTCGGCGTACCGTCGGGGTTGATGGCGTTGTCGGCATTGCCGTGGTCGGCAATGATGATAGCCTCGTAGTCGTTGGCCTTGGCAGCCTCAATCACGTCCTTCACACAGTGGTCGACAGCCCATACAGCCTTGGCGATGGCGTTGTAGACACCCGTATGACCCACCATGTCGCCGTTGGCGAAGTTCACCACGATGAAGTCGTACTTCTGCTCGTTGATGGCAGCCACCAGCTTGTCCTTCACCTCGTAGGCACTCATCTCCGGCTTCAGGTCGTAGGTAGCCACCTTGGGGCTGGGCACCAGGATGCGGTCCTCGCCCTCGAAGGGAGCCTCGCGACCACCATTGAAGAAGAAGGTGACGTGTGCATACTTCTCCGTCTCGGCGGTGTGCAGCTGCTTCTTGCCCTGGCGTGAGAGATATTCGCCCAGCGTGTCCTCCACGTTCTCCTTGGGGAACAGGATGTGTACGCCCGTGAACGAAGCGTCGTAGGGCGTCATGCAGTAGTACTGCAGACCGGGAATGGTCTTCATGCCCTGCTCCGGCATGTCCTGCTGTGTCAACACGATGGTCAGCTCCTTGGCGCGGTCGTTGCGGAAGTTGATGAAGATAACCACGTCGCCCTCCTCGATGCAGCCATTGACAGCGGCATTATGGATAGGCTTGATAAACTCGTCGGTCACTCCCTCGTCGTACGACTCCTGCATGGCCTGTACCATGTCCGTAGCCTGCTTACCAGTACCGTTAACAATCAAATCATAACCCTCCTTCACACGCTCCCAACGCTTGTCGCGGTCCATCGCGTAGAAACGGCCTATGATCGAGGCGATGGCAGCGTCGTTGTCCTGACACACCTTCGTCACCTGCTCGATGAATCCCTTACCGCTCTTCGGGTCGGTATCACGACCGTCCATGAAGCAGTGTACAAACGTCTGGTTCTTCAGCCCGTAGTGCTTGCCCACCTCGATGAGCTTGAACAGGTGCTCCAGGCTGGAGTGTACACCACCGTCAGAGCACAGACCCATCAGGTGCAGCTTCTTGCCATTCTCCTTGGCGTAGCTGTAGGCAGCCTTCACCTGTGCGTTCTCCACAATGCTTCCGTCCTTACAGGCGCGGTTAATCTTCACCAGGTCCTGGTACACAATGCGACCGGCACCGATGTTCAGGTGACCCACCTCCGAGTTACCCATCTGTCCATCGGGCAGACCGACATCCTCGCCCGAGGCCTGCAGCTGTGAGTGGGCAGAAACTGCCGTCAGATAATCCAGATACGGAGTCGGCGTGTTATAGATAACATCGCCCTTGCCGTGCTTTCCGATTCCCCATCCGTCGAGAATCATGAGTAATGCTTTCTTTGCCATAATCTTTATTTAATTAAACGTACGTTCTTGAAATCGGCTGCAAAGGTACATCTTTTTTCGCAAACTCAATGCGATTAGGGCGTTAAAAGTGCAAAATGTCTAATAACCATACACCAGCCCGTATTTCTCGTGGAGCTGGCGCAGCGTGCCGTCGGCCTTCATCTGGGCGATGACGCTGTTGACGAGGGCGAGCAGGTCGTCCTGTCCCTTGCGCATCAGCACGCCGATTTCGCCGTGGGTAAAGGGAGCGGCGAGCAGCGGGGCGGCGAGGCGCTTATCATTTTGTACGTACCACGGGGCCTCGGTGATTTCCGTGATCATCACATCGGCGTTGCCCTCGGCCACCTGCGAGGGAATCTCCTCGTTCTTCTGATGGACGATAATCTGTGCGTGGGTCAGGTTCGCCAAGGCAAACTTCTCGTTCAGTCCGCCAGGGTTCACCATCACGCGCACCTCGGGCCGGTCGATGTCGGCCAGCGACTGAAAGCGAGCAGCCTCATCGGCACGGCAGAGAATGGTCTTACCGTTGCACAGATAGCCGTCGCTCATCAGCATCGTCTCCCGTCGGGCATCGGTGATGGTGATGCCGCCGATGGCGAGGTCGAAGGTCTGCGGCTCAGCCAGCACGTCGGCAGTCAGCGTAGGCCATGAGGTCTGCACGAATGCGATGTTCACGTTCAGCCGCTCGGCTATCTTCCCGGCCACCTCGATGCCGAAGCCCCAGTAGTTGCCGTCGGCCTCCTTGTACGACAGTGGCCGGTAGTCGCCCGTGGTTCCCACCAGCAACGTGCCGCGCTCGGTAATCCGCTCAACGGTAGGCTGCCCCGTCGACGGATGATGATCCTCATTCGCACAAGCCTGCAGTGCTATTGCGCCGCAGAGTGTCAGGATGGCGGCGAGCATCCAAAGTTTCGCTGTTTGTTTCATTGTTTTTGTCATAGGAGTATCTTTTTACCTCAGGTTTCTGCGTGCAAAGATACGAAAACTTTCCGAATAATCATGCCGATGAGCCGATTTTTTCTTCTGACGACCCTCTACCCCTAAAAGAATCCGAACAACGGTGAGTTGCTCGGATTCTTGATACTAACGTTGTGCGACCTTCAACGGCCCCCGTTCGGGGTTTCCTGACGGTTGTGCGACCTTCAACGACCCTCGTTCGGGGTTTCCTGACGGTTGTGCGACCTTCAACGACCCTCGTTCGGGGTTTCCTGGCCATTATTCGACGTCCACTACATTCTCACATTCGCACTGAAGCCACCATACCGCCACGTGGCGGTGCCGTTGCCGTAGAACCGCACCTTGTCGTTCGCGCTGACGGAGATGTCCGTCGAGGTGGTTCTTGTCGTGGACGTAGCAGATGAGGACGCTATTGCTGAAGGGCTTGCCCTGAATGGTGCCCTCGAAGGTGGCGTTGGCAGTGCCTGCACCGTCAGTGAGCGTGAGAGTGTTCACTTGACCGTTGTAGCAGACGTAGATTTCTCTAACCTCTGAAATATTTACTACTCCACTTTCACGGCATTTACGGTAGAGACAGAGGTGGTGGCAGAAGCCTCGTCGCGCCCCTGATGTACCTTGACGTTCTGCATCTTCCAGCGGCTCAGCACTTGGTTGGTGTTCGGGTCCATGGAGTCGTAGGTGACGGTGTAGGTGCCCTCGGCCAGTCCCTGCTTAGCCACCTGGTCTTTGGAATACGAGTTGGTCAGCTCGGCCACGGGTTCCTTTGTTTCCTCACCTGACTTGTAGAACTTGACGTGAGCCATCTCGTAACTCGAGGCGTTCTTCAGGGCTATGATGCCCCACGGTGTGCGGTCCAACTGAGGCAGCAGATAGCCCTCGCCTGTGTCGAACTTGACATCGTCGTAGTCCTTGCGGTTGCTGTCATACTCTTTTGCACCGCGCCAATGATACCACGAGCTGTAGTGGGCGTTCACGCTGGCCTTCAGACGGAAGCGCTTCGAGGAGCCATCCTTTACACCTGACTTGCCGCTCTCATCGTAGGGTACGAACCATACCCAGCAGCTGTGGCCGGTAAACTCAGTATGGCAGGCTGTGGGGAAGTTGTCCTCCACGTTGTCCCAATCGTCAGACAGTTTCACGTTGCTCGTATAATAGTGGTACTTCACCGTGGGCGACGACGTGTCGAGCGTATAGTTCACCGTACTCAGCGTATAGCTGGTTGTGCTCGACCATGTGGCACCGCACGAAACGCTGGCACCGAAGTTGCCCCCTTGCTTTTCGCTGTATCCACCGCTCAGCGTGCCGCTGACGCTGATAGTCTTACCGTTGCTGTAGGTACGGCTGTCGTTCTGGTTCTCAGGGATGGGGCGCTCAAAGTAACTCAGGCCCTGAATAGCCGAGCCGTCCTCATTAACGAGGTCGACACTCAGGTCGAGGTCCTTCATCCAGTAGCCATAGATGCGAATCTGAGTACCGCCGTGGTTGTGCTTCTCCGGTCCCCAGAAGCCGTTGTTGTGGGGCGTCACGGCACAAGTCACAAAGTAGTAGTCGCCAGCCTTCGAACCATTGGCCGACTGTAGATAGAGTGGACAGACCCTGAACTCAAGGCTGACGGAACCGGTCTTTTCCAGGTAATCGGCGCTACTCAAGACGGCTTGGTCAATCTTTTTGTTCAGTGTGAACGACTTCTGCATGGGATACAGTTCGCCCGTGTTCTCGATATTGATGCGTAGTTCGTTGTAGGGGGCATCGCCCACGCCACCGCCGTTGGCTTCGCTGTCCCACTTCTCTATCAGGTACTGCTCGTCCACGTTGGCCTGCTCCATCAGGCAGGCATCCGCAGGCGAGGTCAGGCTGATGCGGCTGCCGTCCAGTTGCAGCGTCCACGTGGCATAGTAGTCGGCATCTGTTTGATAGCCATTGCTGAAAGTCAGGCGAATATTGCCGTCCCAGTCGGTGGTGTAGGTGAAGGGGACTATCGACTTTCCGCCACGCACCTCAATAGGATCTTCGGTCGCATCGTCGAAATAGAACGTGGCGGCATAGCCCGTGCCGTCCTCGTTCAGGTCTAACGCCTGCCCCACCTGGGTGTAAGCCTTTCCGCCTGTGGTGGTTCCCTCGGCGGGATACATGGCCCACCACATGCCCTTCACTTGCTTGGCAAGTGGATTCATCACTACGGGGTTGTCCTCCGCATTGTTACACGATGCCAGGCCGAGCGTCATCGCTGCGGCGAGCATCAAGAGTCTGAATGTTGCTTTTCTCATTGTTTCTTTTATGGTTATAACACATTATTATTGGCTGTTCTGTGCTGATAGGTGTTATCTGCTTCAAGCTGTCGATGATAATCGACACCAGTTCCAGCTTCTGGCTGTCGTCCATGTCCTTCACCATTTCGCGGTAGTAACTCATGGGGTGGCGTGTGCGTCGTCTTGCAGTTGTTGCTTCCATCGTCTTCGTTATTAAATGTCGTCTGCAAAGATACGACTTTTCCGCGAAATCGCAAATAGTTTCAAGAGATATTTATCTCTTCGTGTCAGGAAAAGTCACTCAGACAAGCACTAATTTTTGTCCCAGGGCCTGGGACATTTGCCAGACTTAACTCTAACATTTGTCCCAGGGCCTGGGACAAAATTTACTGTTAATACTAATTCTGGCCGATTCCTACTAAAAATCGATAGTTTTTGAGTATAAATTGTAAAATCGGGCATTATCCTACACTATCCTACACTAAAAACGGGAATCCTACACTAAGCTCAAACACCGATGCACAAAGGGCTCAGCAGGGTTAGTGTAGGAAGTGTAGGCAATTTTGAATTCTCCTGCGCGTGCGCGTACGCGTGCGTGAGCGTGTGGTATGCTTGTTTCTTCATATCTTTATTACTTAGACAGATTTGAAAACGGTTTCAGACAGATTTGCAAATGCGGCAGACGATTTCTATCTCGTTATTCCTCTATCCACTCAAAATGCTGGTAGTCTTTGCGAGTCGTCCAGTCACCACCCCACTCGAAGCCGGCGGCGGTGAAGAGTCGGAAGCAGAGATCGTCGTGGTCTATCTTGTAAGGAAAGTCCCAATCGCGGTTACAATACGCCTCGGCGGTGGCAGGCTGGATGAAGAGCGAGCCGTCGTCACGAACCTTGTAGTAGGGATTGTAGAGGGTATTGATGTCGATGGCCAGACCGCGGGCATGCTTGGAGAGGTTTGTGCTGCCAGCGATGTTGCGGTAGCAGAAGCACGACGAGTTGTTGTCGCGCATCTGGGTCTCGTCGTCAGCATCATAGACGTCGGGCAGGAGCATCCGTTGGATGGGGTACTTGGCGTCGAAGAGCTGGCGCAGGATGATGCAGACGCGGTCGGCAATCTGAGCGTTGCAGACCATCTCGCCGACGTGCATCTGATTATTTCACCTTGCTTGAGTTATCACTATTGCTGCACGAGGTCAGCACGCTTGCGCCGCAAATAGTCAGGATGGCGGCGAACATCAGGAGTCTAAATGTTGCTTTTCTCATTGTTTCTTTTATGATTATGTTACCGTTTTTCTTTCGTCGGGCCGCCCGACAGCACTACCGCCCTATTTGCCGCTTCAGGCGCAGGATGCGGCGGACGCTCTGGTCGATGCGTTGTTCGGTGAGCACGCCGTCCTCCACGGCCTTGACCACAGCGTCGAAGGCTTCGACGAAGTTCTGGGGTCCGAGCACGATGTCGGCACCGGCCTGCAGGGTACCCACGGCAGCCTCGGCATTCGTGTATTGCAGGGTGATGGCCCCCATCTCCATCGCGTCGGTGACGATGATGTTCTGGTAGCCCAACTCGGCGCGGCCACCTGCGGGTCGTCGCTGAAGGCACGGGCACCGATGATGATGTTCTCGGGGTTGGTGTTCACGTCGGCCACGGGGGCAAAATCGATATCGAAGCCGTAGCGGTGCAGATAGGTGCCGATGACGTTGCCGCAGCGGTAGGCGTTCTGCGCGTCGCCCGTGGCGCCGATGGCACCCATCGACTCGAACTTCTCCACGTCAAAGTTCCCGTTGTTAGCGATACGTGCCACGCGGCCACCCTCCTCGTCGATGCAGAGCAGCGGCGCGCCGTTCAGGGCCCGAATCTGCGCGACGAAGGCCGAGAGTTGAGCCTCGTCCTCGATGTTGTGGGCGTAGAGGATAACGCCGCCCACGGGGTACTTCTCGTTCACGCCCCGCATCGTGGCGTTCACGGTCTGCAGTTTGATTTCCCGGATGTCGTCCGAACTGACGTCAACGCTGCTGGGCAGGTTGAAGTGGATGGTGGTGTCGAGGCACTCGGGCCGCACATAGAACAACTGTCCTACCTTTTCGCGCAGCGTCATCTTTTGCAGTTGGGCCTCCACCTCGTCGGTTGGCGGTGTCACCGGGTCGTCCTCGCTGGAGCACGAGGTGAATATGCTTGCGCCGCAAACGAGGGTGGCGAGCATCCATAGTTTTCTCTGTTTCATATATACCTTAGTTTAATGTCCTGTTTTCCTGTTGGCTCTGAGCGCAATGTTCTCGCGGAGTTGGTCGCGATAGAGCCAGATTTCGCGGGTGTGATAGTTGCCCTCCACGCCCAACAACGGCAGCATGTAGTCCTGGGCGGTGAAGCCCTCCACGATGAGCAGCCCGGTGGCCGTGTCAAGGTGGATGGTCATCGTATCCTTCTTCTGCTCAGCGACTGGCAGCAGCGGCGATGGCTCGGTAATGAGCGAGGCACGGGTGCTGTCCGTCCGCCAGTTGACGGGATTGATGGCCACGCTGCTCTTCTCCCAGCCGCGCATGGTGCAGCCCGTGTCTCGGACGGAGTTGTAGCAGATGGTGACACCCGTGTCGTCAGCCCCCTTGGCGGGCACGATGTGAGGCCCCGTTTCCGCGATGGTGATGCCGATGGCATAGGCCGCAATCATCCGCTTGTAGGTGTCATCGTCCATCTCCTTCAGCAGTTCCAGTATGATGTGGGCACCCTGGCTAAATCCTGCCAGTATGAAGGGGCGACCGGCATTCTTGTGCTCCAGATAATACTTGAAAGCCCGCCGCACATCGTCCACTGCCAACGGCATACGTGCCGCCGTCAGACTATCGCTTTGGAAGGTCTGCAACGAGCACTGCCTATAGTAGGGCGAGAAGAAGTTCAGCCGTCCGCTCACCAGCGTATCCACGCCCAGCATCTCACTATAGAGCGGTGCCCGTAGGCTGTCGCTGTAGGTGTCGGCATAGTGGCACACCTCACCACTGGGCAGCACATAGTCGCCCGTCTCGGTCGAAATGACGTAGAACACGTCGGCTGCGGCCCCCCGGTCGGTGATATACCACTGCGTAGATTCCCTATAGTCGGGCTCGGCAGGGCTGACCATTGTGCTCTTCTTGTCGCCAGAAAAGCAGGACATCATTGCCGTGTCACTGATGACGAGGATAGCGGCGAGCATCCAAAGTTTCGCTTTGTTCATTGAGTCTCGTTTTCCTTATTTCACAATGGTTTTCGTTCCCCCGACGATGTTTACACCGCGCTGCGGGGCGTCGAGACGCTGGCCTTGCAGGTTGTAGATGGCGGCTGATAGAGAGGCGGGGTGGCTGACGGTGCGGACAGCGGTAGGCACGTCCTCGATGGCATCGTATTCGGCCATTGTCTCAGCCATACGGGCATCGAGGTCAGCGAGGCGGTAGAGACCGTCGGCATTGGCTGTCAGCCCCTCAATGGTGACGGGCAGTACCATCGGCGGCACGTCGGTCGAGAGCAGCGTGTGGCCCTGCAACTGACTGACGGACTGATAG
>JAFUEP010000051.1 GCA_017470345.1 Prevotella sp. | reverse complement strand
TGCTGGTAGAGTCGCAGTTTGTGGCCGTCGTCGGTGGTCGTCTCGTAGTCGTTTTCACCGCGGTCGAGTACGCGGGTGATGCGGAAGAGCAGCACGGGCTCGCGCCAGAGGTCGAGCGGCTGCTGGAAGGCTCTCCAGCGCAGCATGTCGTAGGCATAGTTGGATGCCTTGAGTGCGCGATTGTCAGTCTGCGTGCGCGGTTCGGTGATGTTAGCTTCGGGCATGTTCTTATAGACACCAGTGCTAATCTTCTGCCTGACGTAGGGGTCTTCGGCATACTGGTTGACCATGTTCTGGCTGGCCAGGTCGCCAAGATAGATAAGGTTGCCTGTGAAGATTTGGGGTTTGTCGGGCCGCACCATGTTGTCGCGGCTGGGATAGTGTTCCCAGATGTAGAAGGTGGGCTGTCGCTCAGCGTCCTCGCTGGGATAGTCAATAAAGCGTATGAGTTTCTGCCCGCCAGCCTGCTGTGGGTTGGAGTCGGCCTCGTCGTTGTAGCCCACGGTGGCCAGCATGGGCGCGTAGTTGCCCCTATTCTTGTACTCTTCGTTGGGAGGGAAGACAATCTTAAAGAGGAAGCGCGGGTCGAAGCCGGCGTTGTTGACGAGGAAGTGTGCAAACGAACCGGACGAACTACTGGGGACAATAGCATCGTCCTCCAGCATCATCGTGTTGCTCAACAGCGAATAGAGCCATATCATGGCCTTGGCGGCCAGGTCGCGGTTTGGCAGGTTGACGGCGCGCTGGCCGTCGCTGCTGTACTTCAGCCCCTCGAAACTGATGAGGTAGGTATAGGGCGAGCGGTCGAGCCGGTAGGTGCCGTGCTCGCTGGCCTCGTCGTGTCCCGACTCATAGATGGGGAACCAGCGGTTGCCCTCCTCGTCCTTATAGACGTTGAAGAACTTATAGTGGCTCTTGCCCACGTAGTAGTTGTACGAGTCGTTATCGTCACCGGTCACCTCGGGCTTGCCGCTCTTGCCGTCGGGGCCTGGCTTCGTCCACTCGCCTCCGTAGTAGTCGTAGTAGCGGTAAAAGTCCTTGACGCCTTTGCCCTGCAACCGTGACGTGGGGGCGGGCTGCGAGCCGCCGTTCAGGTCGGCACCCGTGGCGTGGCGGACGACCCAGCGGTACTTGCCGTCGTTGTCGAAGAACTTATTGTAGTTTTGTTTCAAAGCCCCCATCTCGCGGCAGTCGAACGGAATCTCCTTCATGTTCTTACTGATGTCCTTGTATTCGGCGTGGTGCAGGTTCTTCTCGTCGTTCTTCGTGCCGTTGGTGTAACTGGCCTGCCAGAGCTTGCAGTTCCACGACGTCTTGAACCACCACTGGTAGCCCTCGTAGAGCAGGTTGAGGCCCTCCTGCTCGAGGTGGTCGGAGAGCACCTCGAAGTCGATGCCAAAGGCGTCGTTGGCCACTTCGTTTCTCTCCCAGGCTTCGGCCACCTTCTGCCAGAAGTACTGGTTGTGGTACATCACGTTGGCCTTCTTGAAGTCGGCGAAGATGGGCAGGCCGCTGAAGCCCCACACCTTGCCGTCGGTGTGGTAGGTGTTGGCATTGTCATACCACTCCTGGGGGTGAATCATG
>JAFUEP010000046.1 GCA_017470345.1 Prevotella sp. | reverse complement strand
TTGCTGTGGGCGGTGTTTCGAGTTTCTATACGAACATGGGCCAGCCCTTCAACGGCTACATCGACGACATCCGCCTGTGGAACCGCGCCTTGACTAAGGACGAGATTGAGGCCAACTACACCCGCATCCTGGGCGGCACGGAGAACGGCCTCATCCTCTACTGGCCGCTCGACGAGGGCATCAACGTGAAGAACTACGCCTTCGACATCAGCCGTCAGGACGGCATCTACCAGCTGAACCACCCCGAGGTGGGCGTCAATGCGCAGCCGTCGGCCAGCGTGCCGCAGCGGCTGGCTCTCTACGGCATGACCGACGCTGAGGGCGACTATATTATAAAAGGTATACCCTTCCAGCAGGGCGGCACCAACTACAAGCTGGCCCCCGAACTGGGCATCCACGAGTTCTCGCCCAACACGCGCTCCATGTTCGTCAGTCCGACAAGCCTCACGGCCAACAACATCGACTTCGAGGACGTGTCCAGCTTCCCCATGGAGGGCCATATCTACTATGCCGGCACGAACATCCCCGCCGAGGGCATACAGCTGTATGTCGACGGTCAGCTGCTGACCACCGACGGCGAGGTGCAGCAGACCGATGCCGAAGGGCGCTACCGCATCAGCGTGCCCATCGGTGAGCACTTCGTGGAGGCCAAGGCCGGCAACCACACGATGGTCAGCGGAGGTCGCTTCCCGACGCAGGGCAAGTATAATTTCACCGGCCCCGTGACTTACGACTTCGCCGATTCCACACTGGTCAACTTCGTGGGCCGCATTGGCGGCGGTGAGCGCAACGACACGCTGGCCGTGGGCTTCGGCGCCTCGAAGAACAACATCGGCCAGGCCAAGATTACGCTGAAGCTGAACAACGAGTCGCTGTCGTTTAATACCAATGCCACGCAGGACCGCACCTGGGCCAGCGACACCACCAGCATCAACAGTACGACATGGACAGGATTCAAAAACAGCGATCCACGCTACATCTTCATCGAGACCGACCCGCAGACGGGCGAGTTCTCGGCCCTGCTGCCCCCGCTGAACTACATCGTGAAGAGCATTGAGATTGAAAAGAATGATGACGGAATAGAGTTCACCTCGCTGCCGCAGATAGACCTGAGCAATGTGCTGAAGCAGCAGACCGACTCGCTGTGGCAGCGGAACGAGCAGGGCGACTCCGTGCTGAACAAATACACCTACCACACCAAGATGGTGCAGACCTACTTTGCCCGGCCGCAGGTGGACATCAGTCAGCCAGGCAGCGACCGCGGTGTCTTCGGCCTGAAGGACTATGAGGGCGAAGACGCGCTGGGCAAGTTCACCGTCAGCGACCTGTGGACGCGACAGGCCGACGGCACGGTGAGCTATAAGTATGGCTATCCCATCTACAACATGGGCGACGAGTACCGCCTGTCGGTCTTCGGCTACGAGACCTATACGAACCACGACACGTCGGTCACCGACACCATCCCCCTTGCGGGCAAGGTGCTCACCGTGGCCAACGAGATGAGCAGCGACCAGATCATCGTGGCCGTCCTGCCGCCGGGAGAGACCGGATACCAGCTGGGACAGGTCTATGACCTGAAGAAGAACCAGCTGGTGCTCGACTCCGTGGGGCGCTACACCTTCAAGTGGAAGGCGGGCGGACCGAACGTCGTGTCGCCCTACACCCGCCACTTAGGCATTACGATAGAGCGTGGCGGACGCACCTACATCCCCGCAACCATGGATGCTATCGTGGTGGGCAGCCTGCCTATGGGCAACAACTTCGTGACCAACGGCCCCGACCAGGTGCTGATGGTGCTGCGCGACCCGCCAGGCGGCAAGTCGAAGACCGTGTGGAAGACTGGCGCTGTCAAGACCAAAGTGAGTACAAGCACCAGCGGCGGCTACGGCAACGAGAAAGTGATGTTTGAAACCAATCTGGGATTAAGAATTCACTTCTTGTCGGGCTTCGGTCTCTATTACGATGTCACTGATCTGGACAATACCACGGACATAGGCGGAGGCATTCACTTTTCGTGGAACGCCAATTCTTCTACGGAGCGCACCTGGACCCTCACTGCCACCGAAGACGTGGCTACCGGCACCGGCAAGGACTACTGCGGCTCGAAGGGTGATGTCTTCATTGGCTACAGCACCAACCTGCTCTTAGGCAACTGTCGCAAAGTGGGCTTCTTCCGCGAGAATGAGACTGCTCCTTTTGAACTGAAGGACGACGTGGCTGTCAGCCTGGGCGACAGCGTCACCACGAAGTTCATGTATTCGACCTACGAGATTGAGGAAGTGATGATTCCGAAGTGGAAGGATACGCGCAACAGCTACCTGACACAACACTTCGCCACCGAGGCCGAGGCGCGTGCCTTCGTCAACAACACCAACGAGGTGCTCTATGCTACCTGGCTCAAAGAGGATGACGCGAACTATGGCCAGGAAGACACCTACGTACAGGTCGTTCCTGCTGCGTGGGAGGGCTTGGAGCAGTATTTTGCCGAGGACAAGGTGGCCTGGTGCAACGACCAGATTGAGGGTTGGAAGCAGGCACTTTACAACAACGAGCGCGACAAGGTTATGGCTATCGAAGGCCGCGACAAGTACTGGCAGCGTAACATCTCGTTCGACGGCGGCACCAGTTACACCTACACCAACCGCAGCGATACGACAAGCGTCGTGAAACACAACTACTCGCACCAGCTGGGTGGCATCGTCAAGGGAGGCATCTCGTTGAAAAATACGGCATCGTCGGTTCAATTTAAGACAAAGTACTCTGTCGACACTGAGAACGGATGGGCCTACTCTACCACCGAGAGCGACTACGACGAGAATACGAAGAACTGGGCCGAGTTCGACTACATCTTCGACGACGGCAACAAGGGCACCGACTTCTCCGTCGATATCTATAAGTCGCCTGCGGGATGGAGCGATGTCTTCAGCCTTTTCGGCGGACAGAGCTACAATCCGTGGGAGAAAGAGGAAAAGACCCAGTACTACGAGCCGGGCCAGCACACGCTCAGCAACGGCACCGTGCGCATGGAGAACCCCGACATACAGGTGAGTACCGACGGAGGCATCGCCGCTAAGCAGGCCACGCTGACTGACATACCGGCTGGCGGCACGGGCCAGTTCACTCTGCACCTGTCGAACATCCGCAACACCAACCAGGACTTCGACTTCTCATATAATATTATGGTACAGGAGATGGCCAACCAGCATGGTCTGGAGGTGCTGATGGACGGCGTGCCAGCCAATGGGCGCAGCATCTTCGTGCCCGGCGGTGAGACGGTGAAGAAGGTCATCACCGTGCGTCAGACCGACCAGAGCGTGCTCGACTACGAGGGCATCGAGATATGGTTCCTCTCGCAGTACCAGCCCATCAAAATCAACGACAAGTGCGTGCTGAACGTGCATTTCAAGCCCTCGTCATCGGCTGTCGACCTGGCTATCACCGAGCCGGTGCTCAACACCGACAATAAGACGGGCGAACTGCAACTGAAGCTCTCCAACTTCGACCGCCAGTTCAAGAACCTGAAGAACGTGGGCGTGCAGTATCGCTTCAGTGGCAACACGCAGTGGACCGACCTCTACACGTGGTGGGTGAACCCCGAGGACACCGTGAGACTGGACACGCTGAAGAACACCCTGCTGCCCACATCCGGCAGCCTGTACTACAAACTCAACATGCTGAACGACCTCTCCTATCCTGAGGGCTCGTATGAGTTCCGCGCCTTTACCACCACGCCCTACGGCAACGAACTGGTGCATGTGTATAGCGACGTGGTGAACGTCATCAAGGACCGCACACGGCCCACCAACCTCTTCACGCCCGCTCCGGCCAACGGCATCCTGGGCTACGGCGACCAACTGGCCATCGAGTTCAACGAGGACATCGTGCCGGGCTACGTGGGTGCCGACAACGTCATCGTGACGGCACGGCTGAACCAGGACAAGGTGGCCCACGACGTGGCCCTGAGCCTGATGCCCTACGGCGACACGCCGAGGACGGTGAACCCCGTATTCCTGAACGGCGACTTCTCGCTGGAGTTCTGGATGAAGTGGGAAGAGGGCGGCACCATTCTGCACCACGGCGCCAAGACGGACAACTTTGCGCTGGCCATCGGCGACGACGGCTACGTGACGGCGACCATCGCCAAGACGCAGTTCAGGAGCAGACAGTCGCTGCCGAAGAACCAGTGGACGTTCGTCGCCCTGACCTACAAGTCGTCAGAGAAGACGTTCAACGGAAAGGCCGTCTATGGCGAGAAGGACGCCCTGCTGTTCAGCGACGAAGTGGTGCCCAACGAGGCCCTGCAGGCCGTGACGGCAGCGAGCGACAACTATCTGTATCTGGGCGACGTGCGGGCCGACATGCACTCGCTGGCCCTGTATAACATCCACCGCGACATGAACCTGGCCATCGCCGAGAAGGACGTGGTGAAGGACAACTACGTCTATGGTCTGGCCAACTACTGGCCCATGGACGAGGGTCACGGCTTCGTGGCTGCCGACAAGCGCCATACGCACGACTTCACCGTGCCCGACCGCTGGGTGCTGGCCAACGTGAACTACGCGCTGCGCATAGACCAGCCGGAGGGCGTGGCTGTTGACATCACGCAGGCCAGCACGGGCCGGGGCGACAGTTACGCCGTGGAACTGTGGTACAACCGCAACGGCGTGACGGACGAGGCGGTGTTTGAGACCGCTTCGCCCGACGCTACGGGCGACAGCCAGAAGGACTACAACAAACTGAAGCTGTACTACAACGCCGACAAGGACCTGGTGCTGCAGTACGGCGAGAAGCAGCAGACCGTGGCCAGCCACGAGGACTTCGACCTGAACAGCACCTGGCACCACTACGCCCTGAACGTGGTGCGCGGACAGTCGGCCTCGTTCTACGTGGACGGACAGCGCACGGCAGTCATCGCCGAGGCCGACGTGCCGCCACTGGAGGGCACGCGCCTCGTGATGGGACAGAAGGCCACGCTGGCATGGGTGGACGAACTGCGCATCTGGCACGCCTCGCTGAGCGAGAAGCGCATCCAGCAGAACATCTACAACGCGCTGGACACTGCCGACATCTACTGTCGCGGTCTGGTGGCCTACTACCCCATGGAGAAGCAGGGCAAGGAGAACGGCGTGGATACGAAGGTGTTTGCCGCCGAGAACCTAGCACCCGCCGCTCCGCTGCACAAGAACGACAAGGGCGAGATGGTGAGCGACTCGCTGATAGTGGTGGGCGTGGCGAAGCCCGACTGGAACATGATAGGCTCGACCTTCTCGCCGGCACTGAAGAACGCGCCCAACGAGAAGTTGCTGACCGTGACGCCGGTAGCCTCGGAGCGCAAGGTGGTGCTCAACCTGACGGGAGCCACCGTGACGGCCCGCCAGCTGGAGGGCACGACGCTGAACATCACCGTCGACAAAGTGCGCGACCTGCACGGCAACACGTCGCTGCCCATCCGCTGGACGGCCTACGTGCAGCAGAACACGCTGAAGTGGATGAAGGACTCGGTGAACGTGTTCAAGAAGTACGGCGACGACTACACGTTCGACGTGGAGATTGAGAACCAGAGCGGCAACACGGAACTCTACACCCTGTATAACATGCCGCAGTGGCT
>JAFUEP010000050.1 GCA_017470345.1 Prevotella sp. | reverse complement strand
CCCTCGTAGGGGTTGTAGCTCTGTCCGCCGCGCAGCAGGAAGATGTCGCCCCAGCCACGCGGTGAGCGGTAGATGTCGACGGTGAAGTCGGTGCCAGGGTTGCCGTCCACCAGGTCGTAGTCGAACTCTGCGTAGGTCTTCACGTTGTCGAGTGAGTCTGCCCACATCTGGGTGTTGTTGTAGCCCACCTCTGTTTTGAAGTTGATGTTAGTGCCGAAACTTGCAGAAGAGTTGATACTGAACATGGTTTTCACCTCGCCAATGATGCCTACTTTGCCGTTGAAGACAGTGGTGGAAACATGTGTCGTGTCGCGGCGTTCACTAAAGGAATAACTTGTGCCACCGTCAAAAGAGCGGTTTTCCTTGTAGTAGTCCCCACCGTTGAACGCCTCGATTTTGTCTTTCTCGTTCTCGGCGAGCCGCTCCCGCCAGAGGCGTACCGACTCGTTGTAGTGCAGCACCATGTTCTGTGAGCGGCCATTGATGCCCGATTTCCAGACGTAGGTGTCCTCCGCACCATAGTTCGGGTCGTCGGGCGTGAGCCATGTCAGATAGACATCCTGGTCGGACTTGTTCTCATAGCTTTTGGCAGCGGTTTCGTCCATGTATTCCAGCAGGGCATTACGGGTGTCCAGAATCTTGGGTATCATGGTCTCCTCAATCTCAAGTGCAGAATATACGAAATTGGTTCTGATGCTGTCATTGATGGTCACGGCCTCCTTCAGTCCCAGCACGATGCCGTCGGCCTCGCGGTGGAAGCCCAGCTTGCGGCAGGTGCCAATGATGTAGTTGTGTGACGTGCCGATGAACACGTCGCCGTCGGCTCCCACATATTTGTCGCCCGTACTTGTAGCGATGTTTTCAGCTGTGGTATAGGCCCATGTCGTCTCGTCTTTCCACTGCCAGGCCACAGAACCCTTTTCGCCTACGACGGCTGTTGTCTTTGCTTTGCTGCCTGAGATGATAGCCAAACCCAAACCGACAGCAACGTCAAGATCTGCGCCCCAGATAAGGTCGAACGACAATGTCTCATCGGCATATACTCCTTTGGTCTCACTGTCTGTCTTTGTATAAACGGTGCCTGTCTTCCAGGTGGCCTTACTCTTTGAGCCTGGCGGGTCGCGCAGCACCATCTGCACCTGTTCGGGGCCGTCGGTCACGAAGTTGTTGCCGTTGGTCAGCTCGCCCAGCACAATGCCGTTCAGCGAGGGGCCTACGTAGGTGCGGTTGTTGCGCTCGAACGACAGGCTGAACTGGCGAGTGTAGGGTGCCGTCACGTTGGGCGCGCCGGTGGTGAAGGTGATTTCATTGCGGCCCAGACTGTCCAAGCGCACCTGATTGCGCTTCAGCTGGTAGATGTCGCCAGCCTTCAGGTCGGTCATGGTGGGGTCTATCACACGGGCCACCACGCTCTGCTCGTCACTCATCTCGTTGGCGATGGTCAGCACCTGGCCGTTCAGCGGAATGGTGTCGGTGACGGCTGTGCCGCTGTCCTTGTTGGTATAGGCCTCATAGCCGAAGAGCCCGAACGTGTACTGCTTCTTGCGGGCAAAGACGGGGAAGTCGTAGGTGTACTTCACCGTGCCGTCGGCCTCGCGGGTCCAGATGTCGGTGATGTCGATGGTCTCGGTGGTGCTCACGGCATAGTCCTTCAGTTCCTGTTCGCCGAAGGCTCCGTCGCCCTTCACTTGCCACAGGGCCACCTCAGGCTTGGCAAAGTAGGTCTGCACCATCTTGGTGTTATACTTATAGTAGTTCCACACGCTGTCGCCCTGTTCGGTCAGCACTTTCAGCGAGTCGGTCATCTCCTTGCGCACGTTGGTCAGGTCTATCTGCGGCAGGGAGGTGAACTCAAGATCCTCATTCTTGGGAATCTCAATGCTCTTCACGATGTACTTCAGTGGGGGCAGCAGGGCCGAGAACTCACCCGTCTGCGGGTCGGTCTCGATGACGATGTACTTCGCATCGTCCCCTGTTTCCGTCTGTGCCGTACTCTGTATGGCCGTGGTGTCGCTGGCCCAGGTGCGGCTTTGCGTGGCATAGGTATTGAACAAGAACGACTCGTTGCTCAGCTTCAGCGTAATCTTGGCCTGGCCGATGTTGTTCTTCGTGGCTCCGAAGCCCACGGCCAGTGTGTCGGCCCGTGTGCCACCAGCCACACGGCCCACGAAGTTGACCAGCGTAGAGTCGGCAAAGTCGTAGGTCATGGCACGGTTGAAGTTGAAGCGGCCCTCAGTAGGGAAGCGTCCGCCGCTGACCATCGTGTGGCCGTCGAGCTTGGCTTCAACGAAGTGCTGGCCTATGGGCACCGACACGCGGTAAAGGCCGTCGGCATCGGTCTGCACAATCTTACCATCCTCCGACTGCAAGTCGCCGTCTACATAGATTTGTATGCCCTCGGCGGGGATGTTCGTGCCTGCATAGTAGATGTGGCCCTCCATGGGGAAGCTGGACACGTCCTCGAAGTCAATGTTGTTGGCCGTGAGGCTCGTCGGACTGACGAACATGGAGCGCATGTTGGGGTTGAACTGGTGGATGCCCAGTTGCGGGGCCAGCTCGTAGTTGGTGCCGCCCTGCTGGAACGGTATGCCGCGGATGATGTAGTTGCCGCTGCCATCGGTCACGCCGTAGAGGCCCAGATGCTGCGGCACCAGTGCCGACGGTGTGGCGTTGACGCCCACCTCGGGGTGGTTGAGCTGGTAGATGCCGTCCTGGCGCGAGATGTCGAAGGCGTAGTCCTTCACACCGATGCCCTCGTCGAGCGGCCAGTAGAGGATGAGGCCGTCCTCGGTGCCGCTGAGGATGCGCGTATAGTTGGTCTCTATCTCCTTCCTCGTCAGGGCGCGGCTCCACAGGCGTATATCGTCGATGTAGCCGGTGAAGGTCTGGCCGCCACCACCCGTGATGCCACCAACGGCCAGTGTGGGTGCGTCGTCGATGTTCCAACTCGTGTCAGTGGCTATTGCCGTAGCCGACGGCAGCGAGTCGGTGCCTACGTAGCAGGTCAGTGTGCCATGGTCGTAAACCGCTGAGACGTGGGTGAAGTCGGTAGTGCTCAGTGGCAGGTTGTTCAGGCGGAAATGTGTGCCGTCGTCACTCGTCACGCCCATCTCCAGGCCCCCTGCCAGGCGCAAGATGGTCTGCCGCGCTTCGCCGCCGGCATCGGTGCCCATCGGCTTCACCCAAAATTGAAGCGTGAAGGCTCCTTCGTCCGAGAGCACCTTCTTGTACTTCTCCTTGTCGGCAGCCGTCCATTGCAGACCTTTGCCCGCGCCCTCGATGTAACGCGAGAGGAACTGCGGCTGGCCGCTGTCCTCTTCGGCCGATGACTTGATGAGGTTGACGCGCACTCCCTGCACGGCCGTTCCCGTACCGTAGGAGATATGGCCCGTGATGGTGCCTCGTGCCTGCGAGAAGCCCGGAGTGATGATTTCGTCGGTGCGCACCAGCTGCTCGTCGCACTTCGCGCCGTAGGCCTCCACCTTATATTCATAGTAGGAACCGGCCAGCGGACGGTCGTCGATGTAGGTGTATTCCGAGGCCGTGCCGTGGGGCTCGTCGGTGAGCAGTGTCCACTCGCCGGTGCCTATGGCGCGGCGCAGCACGCGGTAGTAGATGTCGTTCTGCGCATCGGCACGCGCCACCTTCCACTTCACCACGACGGTCTTCTCCTCCGTTCCCGTCGAAGCGCGCACCTCGCTGATGTAGCTGCCGGCCGGCAGGTTGCCGGTGACAACGTTAGAGTAGAAATCCTTGCCGGCATACGTGGTCTTCACACGGTAGTCCACCATGTCGCACACGCTACCGCTGGCATCGAAGCTGGCCGTGGAGGCGTTTTGGTCCACATTGAGGCTGTTGTCCAGCGTGCGCCACTTGTTCTCGCCCGCAGGGCTGCTCTCTATGGTCCAGCTCTGGCCATCGGGCTTCACGCAGTATTCCCACACCAGGCGCACGGCATCCTGACAGCTGCGGTCCTGCGCCAGCTTGATGGGCATGTCGAGCCTGGTGTCAGAAGCGGCCTCCTTCCACAGGTATGGTGAATGGTTGTTCTCGTGAGGCAGGCTGGTGAGCTTGTCCTTATAGTTCTTCTCCAGCAGCTTGGGCAGGAACACCACGCGGTAGGTGTACTCATGGTCGTATTCCACGTCGTCATCTTTCATCTCCAGTGTGGCGGCATCGCCCTCCACGGTGCCTACGACCTTGTATTGGCTGGCGTCTTTTCCTTTATCGTAACGCAGCACATACCAGGTGCCGTTAAAGTCACACTCTATGTCATGATCACCCGCTTGGCGCGATTCCGTGCGTGTCCACCTGACTGTGTTCCGGCGGTTCCACTTGTCGAACGTCGCCGTGACGCTCTGCGGAAAGGTAAAAGCCTTCAGTATGACCGCAGCTTCGGGTTGCAAAAACGCCTCGTCGCCACTCATGCCCGGCATCTGCACGTCAATATCTCCGCGATAGAGAGCATAGACGGGTGTGGTGAAGGAGCAGTCGTTGTAAGTGTAGATAAAGTCGGTAGTGAAAGACAGGTCATAGTTTCCGTCAGTTCGCTGTGTGCGTGTGGCGTCTTCTATGGAGAGGTGGTGATACTCTATGCCGCTACGCCATAAGGCCATGTAGTAGAACTGACTCCTCACCTCACTGTGGCCGAGCCGGTCGACCACGTCGGTGGCAGTGAACCGCACCTTGCCGTCCTCCGTCCATTCGGCTGACAGCGGCGACAGCGGATAGCCATCGCCCACAAAGTCGCTGAACGTGATGTCCTTCTCGTACTGCATCCAGCCGGAGTCCCAGCTGTCGTTGCCATAGATGAAGCGATGCTTCAGTATGATGCGTTTCACCTTACTCCAATGTGCTTCTCCTGTAGGCCAGTATTTCAGCTTCATGGTGTGACCGTCATCGACCTTCTCCATTTGTAAATGGCCGTATATACCAAAGTTGGTGTCTTTCACCTCGGGATTGCTGCTACTGCTCTTGGTCTTGCTCCAGGTTCCTATCTGTTGTACGGAGTTGTCGCCGTTCACCACATAGACCTCACCCTCGAAGCGCAGGTTTTCGATATAAAACGACGGTGCCAGGTTGGCCACGCGGAAGTCGAACTCCCAGCAGAGCTGCACATCGGAAAAGTTCAGCGTCTTCTGTGTCGTGAAGTCGCAGGCGTTCCACGCGTAGCGCCCAGCCCACTCGCGCTTCTCTGAGCGGAAGGTGTAGTTGCCGCCTCCCCCGTCGGTCTTGCTGGTTTCATACTCCCACGCCCACGTCGGAGCGGTGCCGCCCATCACCAGTACGAGCATGAGGGTCAGCTGTCGGAAAAAAAGTCTTGTATCCATATCTTCTGTTGGTTAGTTCTTGGTGAGTTTCAGCCCTGTTGCCACGACATAGTCACCCTCGGTGAGCGTGGCCTTGGCCGTGCCGCTGTAGGTGTTGCCGCTGTCGTCGGTTACGGTGAATCGGAAGGTGCGCTGCCCGTTAGTGGGCAGCAGGGCCACATAGACCGCCCCTTGTGCCGCCGTCAGGCTGACGGTGAGCACCTTGCTACCGCCTGTCGCGCCCGTGGCATGTATGTCGGCCATCGGTGTGGAGGGGCTAACGGCCACCGTGGCCTCCTGAGGATAGGTGTCGGCATCGCTGCCCGAGCCGCCATAGCCGATGGTGAGCGAGCGGATGGCGATGGCATTGCCCGTGGTCTTATCGACAAACGAGAACTTGCACACGGTGAGCAGGCTCTTCATCTTCTCCATCGTAGCATCGGCCGTATTGTCGGTGACAGATGTGACGTAGGCCTTACCATAGACGTAGTGGTATTTCGTGGCCAGCGTCCCTAATGTGCCGTCCTGT
>JAFUEP010000049.1 GCA_017470345.1 Prevotella sp. | reverse complement strand
TGCCGTCGTCGAGCGTGCGGCTCACCACGTCGCCGAAGCGATACCAGGCCTTGCCCGTGAACGAGGCGTTGGTGCCCTCGCCGCCCTCGCGGTAGATGATCTTGCGCAGGCGCGGCACCTGCTTGATATTGACATCAACGGTTGCCCAGTCGTCGGCCGTGCCGCCGCGGGTGTAGGTCAGTGTGCCCACCTCGGGGTCGGAGTAGGTATACGAGGGCGTGTTCTCGTCGATGCTCGCGCCCACCAGGTCGCTGAAGCGGCGGGCAGCCGTCTGCATGTCGTTGGTCTCTACGATGCGCGTCGTCGCGTTCGCGGCGTCGGCGATGCCATAGACAGGCTCGAAGGTCTTGTCTTCGTAGTCGGCGGCGTAGTCGTCGCTGGAGACGAGTTGTCCCACGACGCTCCAGAACTTCGAGGCCCGTTCCTCCTGCTCCTGCTGCTGTTGTTCTTCACTCTTGCTGTCGTCGTCATCGTCCTTGCAGGAGGTGACGCTCACGGCGAAGCCGCACACCAGCGCTGCCATCAGCCAAAGGTTAAGAATCTTTTTCATGCTTTTTTTATGACGTTATTTCGATTATTCGAATATTCGATTTCTCCGCCTCATCAGTAGGGGAAGTACTCCTGCATGGTGTTGGTATATACGGAGCCGTAGTGATCCTGGTTGTAGAGGCTGACGTGCGAGCCTATGGTGGTGCGGGCCAGCTCCTTGTAGAGGTCGTAGATGGAGATGGTATTCAGGCGGCCCACCTCGTTGCGGAAGGTGCGGGCGAAGGCGTTGCTGAGGAAGACGCCGAGCGTCTTGTCGTGTACGTCGGCATCGCTCGTCTCGCGGGTGTTGGCAGCGGTGATGGCGAGCACGTTGGGCAGTCCCTGCAGGGCCACGCCCCAGTTGCCTGAGAAGCAGGTCTCGATGGCGAACATCATGCGGCGGTACTTGAACTCGCGGCCCATCTGCTCAACGATGTCGTGGATGCGCTGCGTGCCGAAGTACTCGCTGGCGTCCTCGTTGCCCCACAGCGGGCCTTCGCGCTGTCCGCCGTGGCCGCTCCAGAAGAAGAACACGTTGCTGTTCTCCGTGGAATGGATGACCTTGGGCAGACGGTCGCTCTGGCGGCCCAGCATGATGTCGGCCACGTCGTCGCGGGTAATCTGCGAGAAGTGGTAATCGACGACGGCACCCTCGCGCTGGTCGAAGTCGAGGTCGCTCTCGTCCTCGATGGCATTGATGTATATCTTGCCTGGGTACTTGTTGCGCTCGTCGTTGGCCAGGTTGTCCTCGACGATGAGTACGATGTGGTCTTCGTCGTAGCCGGACTCGGTCAGCAGTTGGTACATGGCGAAGGCATCGGCCTGATGGCGGTAGTTGGCCCAGGTGGTCGAGGGGCTGATGATGACGGCCCAGTTGTCGGTCAGTTCGGGCAGTTCGGGGTCGCTACCAGCCTCGAAGTTATCCTGAATCCAGCGTTTCTCCTGTTCCCAGATGTTGGTGGTCGAAGCCTGGCTGCTGGTGCCGGCGGTACTCATATAGACGATGGGCTCGATGTCGGTCTTGCCGTTGCTACCCTTCGTGGGCTGCCAGAGCATATAGGTGGTGTTGAGTACCTTGGTGTAGGTCTGCTCGTCGAAGTCGAGGCTGCCGGTGGCGCCGTGGAGGGCGAAGTCGTTTTCGAGGAAGAGGCACTCGAAGCCCACATGCAGCTGTGTGTCCTCCCAGCCAGTGTTGTAGCCGTCGCGGCTCACCACGCTGCGCATGTAGTCGGTCAGTCCGGCCTCGTAGGGTTTCTTGCTGTAAACAACTTGCTCGCCATTGACGAGACATTCGTCGGGGCTTATCATCTGGTAGTAGGCACCGAGGGCGATGATGCAGAGTGCGTCATAGACCTGTGCCTCGCCGTTGTGCGGGCGGCGCCCGTAGGTGGCATGGTAGGCCTGCGGGAATCCGTAGTCGAGGCTGCCCGAGGGGGTGATGCCGACGACGAAGTCGCCTTCGCCGCACTGGCTGATGAAGGCATCGTCGCACGACGTGTCGGCGAAGATGGGCACGATGTCCCTCAGTTCGGCGGTGTTCTCGCCGGCAGCCTCGGCCTCCTCGAAGCGCTTCAGCAGGTAGTTGTAGAGTTGCTTCTGGATGTCGGCATAGTCGGCGGGCTCGCTGACGGCCACGCAGAGCATCAGGTTTTTGGAATTGCTGTCCTCGTCGATGTTCTGGAGGAAGGCGTCGATGCTCGTGCCCTTCGTGTACTTCATCTGACCCTCGCCGGCCACATTCAGCCGGAACTCAGTGGCGTAGTAGCCGAACCAGTCCTCGAACGACTTGCCGTAGGTGTCGTTGCTGTAGATCAGGGCCACGTCGGCCTTTCCGGAACGGGCCACGGAGAGCATCATCTCGCACTGCGTGACGTCGCTCTCGGTGAGGAACCAGGCGTAGGTGCTGCGGGCGTGGATGCGCTGCAACTCACTGCTGGTACAGGTGGGCATGACCACGGGCACACGGCGCTGGGCAGCATAGTTGAGCAGCGTCTGGGCGTGGTTGCTGTGGTAGGGGCCGATGATGGCGTGACAGGTGTCGTCGCCCTCCTCAGGGGTGGTCAGTTTGTAGGCCAGCTGCTCCAGGTTCTCGGTGTCTTCGTCGTGGTAGCGCAGGTTCAGTTTCACCTGTCGGGACAGCCCGACTTGGGCGCGTTCGATGTTGGTCATGGCCCAGTCGATGCTGTTCTGCCACTGTTGCTGGATGGTCTTGGGCAGGATAACGTCCACGTTGATGACTTTCACTTTGGTGGCCTCGGGCTTCGTGCTGCCTCCATTGTCGTCATCGTCGCTCTTACAGCCGGTGGTGATGACGCAGGCCAGGGCCAGCAGCAGGCTTGCCGCTGACCTGATGATATGCTGATATTTGAACATGGTCATAATTCGTTAAATTCTTTTTGTCGTAAAACTTATTCCTCGAGGAGCTGGATGTTGTCTGTGACGTAGTTGCTGTTCCAGCCGCCGAACACCTGCGAGGCGGGCATGGTGGCGATGGCATCGGAGCGCATCCACTGGGCGGTCCAGTTGAAGAGTGCGGTTCCGAAGTCGCGGCGTACCCACCACTGGCTGGCCAACTGCGTGTCGAGTGAGAGTACGTCAACGTCGGACTGACGGCCCATGAAGTAGTAGCCCAGGCCTTGGGCGGCAGAGCCGAGGTCGGCAAAATGGAAGCGCGAGCGTTCTTCGGTGTAGAGGTCGCTTAAGAGTTGGCCGTACTTGTAGGCCTCCTGCAGAATGGAGTTCTGCTCCTCGCCGGTGTAGATGCCGTCGCCCACGGTGGTGGCCATAAAATTGAAGACGATTTCCGTCCTGCCACCCAGTTCCTCCTTCAGCACCTCGTAAACGCTGTCGCGCAAGGCTACCTTGTCGGGTTCGTAGAGGCGGAAGTAACACATGTTGTCGCAGTTCAGCGGCTTGTAGTCAGGGTCATCGTCACTGGCTTCGCCTGACTCTATCTCCGCCTGGTGGTTTTCCTCAGCCTCCTCGATGGTCTGGCGGATGTACTGGCAGTAGCGGCGCGCCGACGAGGCGGCCGAGATGTTCAGACCGTGCAGGCGGGAGCCAAGTCCCAGTCGGGCGGCAGCCTTGGCCACGTCGTCCTGGTTCATCTTCAGCACCAGCACCTCGTCGATATCTAAGAAGCGCTCCTTCAGCGGCTCCATCCAATCGACCATGAACGGCTCGGTGAGCACCAGCAGGCGGCGCTCGTAGGGCTTGGCGGTGTAGATGTTGTAGCCGTTGTCAAACCAGTCCTCCATCATCTCCTTGGCGGCGTCGAGGTCGGCACCCGCCAGATAGTTCACGTCGATGGTGTCGGGCTGTGCCTGGTGGTCGAGCACTTTCAGGCGATACACGCCCTCTAAGACGTTGTCGGCAAAGCCCATGTCGCCCAGTTGTCCGGGCGCAAACACTACGGTGACTGACATCGTGGCCCCCGTGGCCGTCTCCTGGCCGGGTGTCCCGTTGTCGTCATCGTCCTTGCTACAACCCGTGGCGATGGCCGCCACGAGGAGCATCAAAAAGAAAATCTTACTTTTCATACTTTATTTCATTATTATTATATATATATGTGTAACTATTGTTTCGCCGGAAGAGGTGGCGACCGTTTGCCGAGACGTTGGCGTAGTCGTAGCCCACGATGTCGGCCTCCTGACGGTCGGCCCAGAGGGTGAAGTCTTCGCCGCTCTTCGCCACGGCGAAGGCACGGCTTTGGTAGGTGCCGTCGGGGCGTACGCCGCCGTCGAGTTCGATGGCGGGCAGGGCCGTGCAGTCGGCATAGGTGAAGCCTTCCACGCGCTTGACGCCCACGCCGCCGCAGGTGATGTAGAAGCGCCCATCAGTGGCTTTGTCGTCGAGAGCCGTCAGTGTGCACTTGCCGTTGAGCCACCTGACGCGGTAGGCCGTCTGGTCGTCGGCCACGCCCACGCCGCAGGCCAGCTTTATTTTTCCCTCATAGACGGGATAGCAGACCCAGAGGCGCTTCGCATCAATGGTCTCGCGGCAGACGACGGCCACGTAGCGCCCGCCGCTGACGATGTTGGCCATCATCGGCTCCGCGTCGCTGTCGGTGCGGGTGAAGGGCGTCCACTGGCCCGTGGCCTCGCGGTAGCTGCAGGTGGCCGACGGACAGGCCACGGGGAGACTCACGTTGAAGAAGTTCATCTCGCCCAAGAGCGACTGCTGCACGGCGGCATCCTGCAGAACAGAGGCTTTGATGCGAAGGGCGACGTAGGGGTCCACCAGTTCGGCAAACTCCCAGATAGGTGTGACGCGCATCTCCACCAGTTCCACGTTCGACCCCAATTCGTCCGCCGGGTCGTAGTTGATGCTCGTGCGCCACTTGGCCACACCGTCGATGCTGAAGTCGCGCGTGCCGTCGGCCTTGTGCTCGCCAAGGAGGCTCGTCAGCACCGATTGGTCGCCGCCGCGCGCCGTGATGTTCAGCCGTCCGTGCTCTATCCACTGGAACTCGTCGGTGCCCGAGCGATGCTCGTCCTTGCTCTTCACGGCCTGAAGGAACTCCTCGGTGGTAAACTCATCGGTCTTCGACTTGTCGTTCCAGCGCCACATATAGTTCATCAGGTCAATGCGCAGGCTGCCGCCCAGCCATGCCTCGGTGATGACATGGGTGCCCCAGACGTTGACGAACGAGTCCACGGCGGCGTA
>JAFUEP010000048.1 GCA_017470345.1 Prevotella sp. | reverse complement strand
GGGGTCGGAGTAGGTGTACGAGGGCGTGTTCTCGTCGATGGCGGCGCCCACCAGGTCGCTGAAGCGCTGGGCGGCGGTCTGCATGTCGTTGGTCTCTACGATGCGCGTCGTCGCGTTCGCGGCGTCGGCCACGCCGTAGGTGGGCTCGAAGGTCTTGTCCTCGTAGTCGGCGGCGTAGGAGTCGCTGGAGACGAGCTGTCCCACGACGCTCCAGAACTTAGAGGCACGTTCCTCCTGTTCCTGCTGCTGTTGTTCTTCACTCTTGTTGTCGTCGTCATCGTCCTTGCAGGAGGTGACGCTCAGGCCGAGGCCGCACACCAGCGCGGCCAGGAGCCAAAGGTTCATCAGTTTTTTCATTGTTCTCATTATTATATATTTGTTATTTCGTTATTTCGATTTTTCGTTATTTCGAGATTTATCCGTCCGTAGCGAGCCGCACGGTCAGTCCTCGGTGCCCCAGTGCCCGAAGGCGAAGAAGGGGCGCACGAGCAGTTTGTCGGTCTTGTCGTGCAACTTGAAACTCACGCCGTTGGGGCTCACGGCCAGCACCTTGTAGGTGTTGCCGTCCTTCTGCTCGGTGCAGGTCCAGTACTCGGCCACGTCGGCGGTGGCATACTGAGCCAGCCCGGCCTCGGGCCACAGCCACTTGCCCGCCGTGTTGAAGTGGCCCATGCCGTCGGTGCTCCATGTGTAGCCCATGCCCTGCTTGGCCAGGATCCACTGCCCGGCGGAGGGGATGAACGTATCGCCGAAGTAATCCCCCCAAGAAGTCAGATTATCCCCTGTCTCGCTGAAAGCGGGATGGGTGTGGCCATCGTTATCTTTTAGGAGCGTTCCTCTGAGGGCATTGCCGTTGAGGGCGTTGGCATAGTCGGCGGCACCGCTGACTGGCGTGCCGCAGGCGACTGTCAGTTTCTTGTCGTCGCTGCACCAGGCCAGCTTGGTTTCGTCGTCCACCGAGAGGTCCTTCAGCATGATGGCCAGGCCGTTGTAGGTTTTTCCCTTCTCCACGCGCTTTGTCGGGCTGTAATAGACCACCATACCCACCAGATGCTCGTCATCCTCAAACGTCTGCAGGTCGGCCAGCGTGGCATAACATCTGCCGTAACTCGAAATGGCAGCACCCGGACGCGGCTGGATGGGCTGCGGCATGGCTTCGGGGTCGATGGTGCCACCATCGCCGAAGGCTATCATGCGGCGCACATAGAGGGAAGCAGAATGTTTTTGACTGCTATCGAATTCATATGGATTCAGGAGAACCATAGTCATTCGGGCATTGGTGAACTCGGTCGTGGAGGCGTAGCGTGAGCCGCCAACATCACCCGAGCGCAGTTTGGCATCGGGAACGCCGGCATCCCTCCAGAGTTTGTCGCTGCCGCCACTAAACCGCCACGTCTTCTTCACGTCGTTGTAGGTGAAGGTGTAGCCCATGCTCTTCAGGGCGAGCGCCCACTGCCCGGAGGAGGGCAGGAACCACTCGCTGAAGCCTGCGGGGCGGTTCTCGGTGCTCCACGCCTTCTCGGCGCAGGTGTGGCGGTGGCTGGCAAAGCATTGGTGATTGGCCAGATGCTGCGTCATGGCCCAGCCGTCGAGCAAGCCGCTGAACAGGAGTTCGGTGGGGCGGTCGTAGCCGCCAACGCTGGAGCACTTGTCACCTAACACTTTATAATCTTCGACATCCAGCCATTTGAATCTCCTCGTGTTGCCCTCGGTGACATCGCTCAGCGCCAGGGCCAGGCCCGTCCAGGGCTTGCCCTTCTCCACGCGGTGGCCGTCGGTAGAGAGATAGACCACCATGGCGACGGGCTGCGTGCCGGCAGCCTCGCACTTGTCCTTGTTCTCGTAGAACTTGCCGTCGAGGCCCACCAGGGCGCCCACCTTGGCGGGAATGTCCTGCGGCTCGTTGGAGAACGGGTCGGCCACCTCCGGGCCGATGTCGTCGTTGCCCTTGGGGCCGCTCTTCTCAGCCTGGTCAGGATACTCATCGTAGTAGCGGTACTCATCCTTGCATCCACCCTGCAGACGCGACGTGGGGGCGGGCTGCGAGCCGCCGTTCAGTTCCTTGCCTGTGGCGTGGCGGATGACCCAGCGCAACTTCGTGTCGCCGAAGAAGTCCTGGTAGTTCGACATCTCGTCGCCCATCGTGCGGCAGTCGAACTTGATGCTCTTCATGTTCTTCTCGGGCTTGGTGTACACGGCGTGGTGAAGGTTCTTCTCGTCGTAGGCCGTGCCGTTGGTGTAGCTGGCCTGGTAGAGTTTGCAGTTCCACGACGTCTTGCTCCACCACGAGTAGCCCTCGTAGAGCAGCGTGATGCCCTCATGCTCGATGCGGTCAACGAAACTTCCGAAGTTGGTGTTCAGGGCCTTGTCGGCAATATCGCGCTTCTCCCACGCCGCGGCCACGCGCTTCCAGAAGTGCTGGTTGTGGTACATCAGGTTGGCCTTGGTGAAGTCGGTGAAGATGGGCACGCCGCTGAAAGAGATGAGCCCGTCGGTGTGGTTGTTCGTGGCTGTCTCATACCACTTCTCGGGATAGACCATGGCGTAGAACATCTCGGCCAGGTCCTGCATGCGCTTGGTGTTGGTGCCCACGCCCGTGGGGACGTAGTACTGCGTGCCATTGCTGCCGTTGACGTGGAACAGGTTCTTCTGGGGCACCGTGTTGAGGCACACCCAGTGGGAGTCGCTCTTCTTCTCGGGGCCGAAGGCGGGGCGCACGCAGATCCAGTACTCCGTCTGCCCGTCCTGGTTCTGGCGGCTCACCACGTCGCCGAAGCGGTACCAGGCCTTTTCCCGGAACGAGGCGTTGGTGCCCTCGCCGCCCACGCGGTAGATGATCTTCCGCAGGCGCGGCAACTGCTTGATGCTCACATCCACCGTGGCCCAGTCCTCAGCCGTGCCGCCGCGCGTGTAGGTCAGCGTGCCCACCTCGGGGTCGCTGTAGGTGTACGAGGGCGTGTTCTCGTCGATGGCGGCGCCAACCAGGTCGGCGAAGCAGCTGGCCGCCGTGCGCATGTCGTTGGTCTCGACGATGCGCGTCGTCTCGTTCGAGGCGTCGGCGATGCCATAGACAGGCTCGAAGGTCTTGTCCTCGTAATCGACGGCGTAGTCGTCGCTGGAGACGAGTTGTCCCACGACGCTCCAGAATTTGGACACTGTGGCGGCCTGCTCTTCCGTTTCGGGCTCGCCGCCGGGGTTGTCGTCATCGTCCTTGCAGGAGGTGACGCTCATGCTGAGGCCGCACACCAGCGCGGCCATCAGCCAAAGGTTCATAATCTTCCTGTTCATGTTGATAAACATTATTTATATATTACTATATTGTGTTCTCTTAAAACTCGAACTCGGGCAGCGGGGTCGGCACGTTGTCTATATAGAAGCCTTTCACGCGGTCGGCAGAAGCGGGTAAAGCCCAGGTCGATGAGATGTTCTGGCTGTACAACGCCTTTTCGGTCTGCATGTGTATGACGCGGAAATGGCGGCCGTCGGTCGATTCGAGGTTGAGTTGGCGATGACCCGGGTCCACAATCTTGGCCATGCGCATGAAGAGCACGGGCTCGTTCCATAGGCTGCGCTTGGCGGTGGCAAAACGGCCGTCCTTGTAGAAGAAGTCGGCGGGCTTGACGCTCGTCTCGGCCTGTGTGCGCGGTGTGCGCCGCTCGGTGTTAGTAGTCTTTTCGGTCTGGACGGGCAGGCACGCCCACTTGTCGGCGGCAGCGTAGCGCGTGACAAGGGCCTGATTGGTGAGGTCCTGAAGGGTTATCTGCGTGTTGCTGACGGGCCAGAGCCACTGCCAGGCCGTGCCACCTACTTCGTTCCAGCCCGTGGGGAAGGGTGTCTGGCGCGAGGCGTCGAAGTATTCGTAGTGCTTGAAGATATAGAAGTGCCAGTCCTCGAATTTGTAAGACTTGCCGTCGGCGGTGGTGCCATAGCAGTAGGTACGCCCGCTGCCGCACTGGGTATAGTCAGTTATGAGGCGGGCCACGGCCTGGTGGTCGGCAGAGCCGTCGTCGTAGGCCATGTTGGTGATGACGTTGCCGGACTTGCTGGCGACATCTTTCTTTTTATTGTCCTTGAAGTTCCACACGCTGTCGACATAGACGTAGAGGTCGTGGATGTCGATGCCGGCATAGCGCTTGATATGCTCTAAGGGGGAACCCAGATTGCCGTTGGCATACAGGTCAAGATGGTATCTGTCGGTTTTGCAGTCGCTTATCTGAAAGAGGAACTCCAGGAAGCTGAAGGCGTATTCGGGCAACTCAGCCTCGCTGGGCAGGCCCTGGGCCTTCACGCTGCCCGACTCGGGGATGTCGAACGAGACGAAGGTGGCCTCCTTGTTCTTGAAGGGAATGGTAGTGTTCTCGGGCTTGCCCAACATGCAGAACCACTTGGTGCCGTCCTCGACGCACTGCAGCACGTCGCCTATCTGGAAGACGCCGGTCAAGTCGTTGGGGGCATTGTTCACGTTGTTGGAACTCGCCGTAATCTCGGGGCCGGTGCCGCCATTGACGTCTCTCGTGTACCACTCGGCTTTGTAGTCCTCATAATAGCGGTAAAAGTCCTTTACGCCAGGACCCTGCAACTGGGACGTGGGGGCGGGCTGCGAGCCGCCGTTCAGTTCTTTGCCCGTGGCGTGGCGGACGACCCAGCGGTACTTGCCGTCGTTGTCGAAGAACTGGATGTAGTTGTCTGTGCTGGAGCCCATCTTCGTGCAGTCGAACTTGATGTCCTGCATCCGCTTGGTGATGTCCTTGTACTCGGCGTG
>JAFUEP010000001.1 GCA_017470345.1 Prevotella sp. | reverse complement strand
TTACAAATCACGTGCTCTGGCCAACTGAGCTAAAGAGGCGGGTGGGCAAGCGGTCTGTATCGCGCCGCTACAACCAAGTACCTTTGCTACGTTCCCGTCCTGGAGGATTCCGAGGGAGCTGGCCGTACAGGACTTGCCCATTTTGTTTTTTGCGGGTGCAAAGTTAATGATTAAAAATGAGAAAAGAGAAAGGCTGAAAGAGATTTTTCCCGCTTTTAACTTATTTTTGTAGGCTATGGCCGCTTTTGTGGGGAAAAATGCGTAATTTTGCACACGATAGACGAATCTTAAAGGATGACAGGACCTGAATATATACAGCTGAAAGCCTTTGCCCGCATCGACGGCGTTTTGCTTGCCGTGGTGCTAATAGGCTCGTTTGCGTGCTATTTGATGGGCATGCAAGTCCCTCTTTACGGGATGGGAGCAATGGCGTTACTTTTGAGCGTACCTTTCCTCTTGGGCTGGCGCTTGAAGCGTTTTCGCGACGTTGGGCTCGACGGTCATATCTCATTCCTTCGTGCCTGGGGCTATGTCATGTTCGTCTTTTTTTATGGAGGACTTCTTTTCGCCCTGGCCCAATATGTCTATTTTGCTTATCTTGATGGTGGCTATCTGATCAATAGCCTGTCCGAGATGATGGCGCTGCCTGAGAATTCTGAGATGTTGCGCCAGCTGGGCATGACCCGTCAGGTCGACGAGAGCCTGACTCTGATGCGTCAGATGCGGCCTATTGACCTGTCTTTGCAGGCCCTGACGATGCTGCTCATGATAGGTCCTTTCGTTGGACTGCCTGTGGCAGCCGTCATCAAACGTGAAATGAAAAAGAATTGAATCATATGGATATTTCTGTTGTTATACCTCTTTATAATGAGGAGGAGTCAATACCCGAGTTGTTCAGCTGGATTGAACGCGTGATGAAAGAGCATGGCTTCAGCTATGAGGTGATTTTCGTCAGCGATGGTTCCACTGACCGCTCCTGGGAAATCATCACGGAGCTCAAGTCGTGTTCCGAGCATGTCCACGGCATCAAGTTCCGCCGCAACTATGGTAAGAGCCCGGCCCTCTATTGTGGCTTCGCCAAAGCCCAGGGCGACGTGGTCATCACAATGGACGCCGACCTTCAGGACTCGCCAGACGAGATTCCTGAGCTCTATCGCATGGTGAAGGAAGAGAAGTACGACCTTGTCAGCGGTTACAAGCAGAAACGCTACGACCCGCTGTCGAAGACCCTTCCCACGAAACTGTTCAATGCGACGGCTCGCCGTGTGAGTGGTATTCACAATCTGCATGACTTCAATTGTGGTCTCAAGGCCTATCGTCTCGACGTCGTGAAGAACATCGAAGTCTATGGTGAGATGCATCGCTATATGCCTTATCTGGCGAAGAATGCCGGCTTCACGAAGATTGGCGAGAAGGTGGTTCACCATCAGGCTCGCAAGTACGGCTCGTCGAAGTTCATGGGCTGGAATCGCTTTGTCAACGGCTATCTCGACCTGCTGACGCTATGGTTCCTCTCGACATTCGGCAAGAAACCTATGCACGTCTTCGGCTTTCTCGGCACGCTGATGTTCATTGTCGGCTTCGTGGCAGCCTTCCTCATCGGAGCGGGCAAACTGTGGTGCCTCTATAAAGGTATTCCCCAGCGTCTGGTCACCGACTCGCCCTACTTCTACATCTCGCTGACGATGATGCTCCTTGGCACCCAGCTGTTCCTCACGGGATTTCTTGGCGACCTGATCAGCCGCTCGTCGCAGACCCGTAACGACTATCAAATAGAGGAAAGCATCTGATGAGCCGATTCCGTTTAGGTCTGTTGACGGCATGCGCTGCTTTCGTGGCGGCCTGCTCGTCCATCGATTGCCCTGTCGAGAACACGGTGGCTGTGCGCTATGGCATCTATACTACTGACGGCAGCAGCGAGGTGGCCGACACGCTTCAGGACTCGCTGTGGGTCTGGATTGTTCGTGGCAAAGGCAGAGACACGCTTTTGCTCAACGGCATCTCCGGACTGAGCTCATTCGCTTTGCATGTGAGCTATCAGCGGCCTGTCGACACGCTTATTTTTCATCTCTCAGACACGCTTCATCGTCGGACCGTCGACACCGTATTCCTCAGCAAGACCGACACCCCGCATTTCGAGTCGGTCGATTGCAGTGCCCATTTCTTCCATCGGCTGACGGCAGTCCGTTCCACCCATCGTGCCATCGATACCATCACCATCAATCAACCCGCTGTCAACTATGACCAGACCCAGACGCATCTGCACATCTATTTCAAGGATCGCCGTTAGCCTCGTGCTCTCGCTGGTGCTTTCGGCAACGGCCTCGGCTCAGGGCTTTCTGAAGCTCGAGGCCGACACCGTGCCGATGTTCCGCGGCTTCGCGGTGTCGGCTGATGTGGTAGGGTTGGCTCAGACCATGCTGAGCGACTATGGCCAATACGAGGGTGCGCTGCGGCTGAATCTCCACGACCAGTACTTCCCGACCGTCGAGGTGGGCTATGGGCGTGCCAATCATGAGAACGACGCCGTGACGGGCATCACGTATAAGGCCCGCGGCCCCTACTTCCGCGTAGGTGCCGACGTGAATCTGATGAAGCGCAAGCACACCGGCAACCGCATCTATGCCGGTCTGCGCTATGCCTTCACAAGCTATAAGGTCGACATGAGCCGTCCTGGTCTGACCGACCCGGTGTGGGGTGGGGCAGTGACGTGGGGCGTTGATGGCGAGACGTGCTCGCAACACTGGGCCGAAGTCGTTCTGGGCATCGATGCCAAGGTGGCCGGTCCGCTGCATCTGGGTTGGAGCGTGCGCTATCGGCGCCGTCTCATGCACGACGACGGCCCTACCGACAAGACGTGGTATGTGCCGGGCTATGGCACGCAAGGTTCTACCAAGCTGGGTGTGCTCTTCAACATTGCAATAGATATCTGACGCGAATATGAAACAAAACCGACGCCTTCAACTCGGGTGGCAGATACCCTTGGCCTTGCTGCTCGTCATTGGCACCTTCTTCATCGCTCGCGAGCAGCACGGAGCACCTTATCAGCGCTGCTCAGGCATGATCTTCGGCACCGTCTACAACATCACTTATCAGAGTCGTGAGCAGCTGCAGTCTGAGATTGAGGACGCCCTGCAGGCTGTCGACGGTGAGTTCTCGATGTTCAACGACACGTCGACCGTCAGCCGCATCAACCGTGGCGAGCAGCCTCCGCGCAGCGAGATGTTCAATGAGGTATACGATCTGGCTCAGCTCGTCAGCCGCGAGACTGACGGCGCCTTCGACATCACCGTAGCACCCCTGGTCAATGCCTGGGGCTTCGGCTTCAAGCACGAGCAGATGCCGACGGCCGACCAGGTCGACAGCCTGCTCAAGATTCGCTCGCAGCTGGACTTCAGCGCTGTGGCCAAGGGCTACGGCGTCGATGTGGTAGGTCGGTTGCTTAGCGGGAAAGACATCCGCAACTATATGATTGAAATTGGCGGAGAGGTGCTCACGTGCGGCAAGAATCCCAGTGGCGAGCCGTGGCGCATCGGCGTGACGAAGCCCACTGACGACTCGCTTGCCGTTGACGGCGAGCTGCAGACCGTGCTCAATGTGACTGACCGCGCCATGGCCACCAGCGGCAACTATCGCAACTTCTACTATAAGGGCGGACGCAAGTATGCCCACACCATCGATCCCCGCACGGGCTATCCTGTTCAGCACAACATCCTGTCGGCCACCGTCCTAGCCGACCGCTGTGCTGTGGCTGATGCCTATGCGACGGCCTTCATGGTGCTTGGCCTCAACGGCGCGCGAAGCGTGCTGGAGCGTCACCCCGAGTTGTCGGCCTATCTGATCTATACGGACGAATCGGGTGCGTTGGCCGTCTGGAGCAATACTGACTGAGTGCGGATGGCTGAGTTGCAGTTCTACGATCAGCTGATGAAGTTCAGGCTGTTTCAGGGCATGAGCCGCTCTGAACTCCTGCAACTGGCTGGACAGACAAAGTTCGGCTTCGTCAAGCTGGTAGCCGGCAAGTCGGTGGTGCGCGCAGGCGATACCTGCCGTCAGTTGTGGCTCCTCGTTGGTGGGCAAGTGCAACTGACCACTGAGAGCGACGACCACGGCTATGCCTTCATTGAGGAGGTCGGCGCACCATGGCTGCTGCAACCTGAGGTGCTCTTTGGTGCCACGACACGTTATGTCTGCTCCGTTCAGACGCTTACAGACTGTCACTTCATCACACTTGCAAAAGACGAGGTGACGCGTCTGCTCAGCGATTTCCTCATCTTCCGGCTCAACTACATGAATCTTCTTTCTACGCAGGCCCAACGGCGAGAGCATCGCTCATGGCGGCGTGCACCCCGGTCGTTGCGCGAGCGCATTATCGGCTTCCTGCTCGACCATAGCACCTATCCTGCCGGTCATAAGACCGTGCGCATCCTTATGACCCGTCTGGCTCAGGAGGTCAACGAGAGTCGTCTCAACGTTTCGCGTGAGCTCAACCAAATGCACTCCGAACAGTTGCTCGTCCTCCGTCGCGGCCAGATTGAGGTGCCCTCTCTTGAGCACTTGCTCATGAAGGCCTAGCGTCTTTGTCTTCTCATGCCCAGTCGCTGCACGTCTTGAACGGCAAAGTGCCCCTTCTTTACACCAATATAGGGGTATATTACCATCAAGAATGGCACATTCTCATTTTTAATATAGGGGTATTTTGATCCAAGAAGTACACATTCTTTTTATAAGGAAGGCTACTTCTATGGAAAAGAAGGGCCGCTTCTCTGCCTTCGAAGCGCCGTTGTGTCATGCGCACAGCGGCACTTCGAAGGCAGAGAAGCGGTGCTTTATTTCTCGAAATGCTGGTAATCCTTGAGCGAGCGCCAGGCTCCGCCCCATGTGAAGCCGTGCTCAATGAAGAGCCGATAGCAGAGATCGTCTTTCTCCAGCTTGTAGGGCGATGCGATGCGGCGGTTGGCCCAGCGACGCGCCGTTGACGGTTGGACAATGGTGTGGCCGTCGCGCTGTCGCACGCAGGGATTGTAGAGAGGATTGATGTCGATGGCCAGGCCTTGGGCATGCTTCGACAACTTCTTTGATCCGGCAATGGCGCGAAAGCAGAAGCACGACGTGTTGTTGGCTTGCATGGAGCGCTCGTCGTCAGCCTCAAAGTCGTCAATGAGCTGCATGCGCCCAATGGGATAGCGGGCGTCGTAGAGCTGTCGGAAGATGTCGAGAAGGTCGTTGGCAATCAATTTGTTGCAGACGAGCTCGCCCTCATGCACGCGTCCGTCGGCATCGTAGTGCCGCACGCGCAGATAGCGCAGGTCCTGTCGGCTGACGGTGCATTCGTCAGGGAAGGACCATCCTCGCATGCGCTCGAATGTAGCCTGAGTGATGGTGTCGGCCGTGAAGCCCTCGTTCTTCTGCTGAGCGCTGGCCGTGAGCGTGCTGAGCATCGCTGTGATGGCTATGGATAGGAATAATTGTCGTATCATATTGCCTGCAAATTTACGAAAAAATACTCATATATCGACCGTCGCAAGGCGGAAAATAGGAAAATCCCCCTCAAGTTTAGGGAAAAGTCTACCTCGTTTTAGGGAAAAACGCTTTGGCTGTTCATGGAAACATCGTACCTTTGCACCAGATTCGAGCGCGAATCCGATTGTTTTTCAATCATGAAATGAATGTTTCCATAGATTTGTTTTTTAGGTTATTGTTTGCTTTTAATTTTGAATGAAAGAGCGCCAGTCGATGCGATATCGGCTGGCGCTCTGTACATTATTCATTGTTCATTGTACATTGTCGTACGTTGTTCATTGCATATCGAGGACTACCTGAATCAGCTGCTTGGCGATGCGGTCGGCCTCGTCGATGGTCTGGGCCTCGCTGTAGACGCGGATGATGGGCTCGGTGTTCGACTTGCGCAGATGGACCCAAGCCTCTGGGAAGTCGATCTTCACGCCGTCGATATCGTTCACCTTCGCCTCTGGGTTCTGGGCAAACATCTCCTTGACGCGTTTCAGAATGGCGTCAACATCAGTCTCGGGCGTCAGGTCGATGCGGTTCTTGGCAATCTGATAGTCGGGGAATGTCTGGCGCAGCTGACTGGTCGTCAGCCCCTTCTGGGCGAGCGATGAGAGGAACAGGCCGATGCCCACGAGGGCGTCGCGGCCGTAGTGGCTTTCGGGATAGATGACCCCGCCGTTGCCTTCGCCGCCGATGACAGCTCCCACCTCTTTCATCTTCGTCGTCACGTTCACCTCGCCTACAGCTGCTGCCGAATAGCTTCCGCCATGACGCTCCGTGACGTCGCGCAGGGCACGGGTCGACGAGAGGTTCGACACCGTGTTGCCAACGGTGTGGTCCAGCACGTAGTCGGCCACGGAGACCAGCGTGTATTCCTCGCCGAACATGCGGCCGTCCTCGCAGATGAAGGCCAGTCGGTCGACGTCGGGGTCGACCACGATGCCCAGGTCGAATCCGCCCTGCCGCATGCGCTCCATGATGCCCTGCAGGTTCTTTTCGAGCGGCTCGGGGTTATGGGCGAACTGTCCGTTGCATTCGCCGTTGAGAATCTCGTATTCCACGCCCAGTGCGCGGAACAGGTCGGGCAGGATTACGCCGCCGACCGAGTTGATCGTGTCGGCACAGACGCGGAAGTGGCGCTGGCGGATGGCTTCCGTGTCGACGAGACGCAGGTCGAGCACTGACTGGATGTGGCGCTGATTCATCGTGTTGTCCATGACGACGTGGCCCAATCGCTCTACTGGCGCGTAGTCGAAGTCCTCCTCAGCGGCGATGCGGAGCACCTCGGCACCATCCTTGGCTGTGAGGAACTCGCCTTCGCGGTTGAGCAGCTTCAGGGCGTTCCACTGAGTGGGGTTATGCGAGGCTGTGATGATGATGCCGCCGTCGGCCTCGTGCCAGCGGACGGCCAGCTCGGTGGTCGGCGTCGTGGCCAGTCCGATGTCGATGACCTCGTAGCCCATGCCCACGAGTGTGCCGCAGACGACGTCGCGCACCATGGGGCCTGAGATGCGTCCGTCGCGCCCGACGACAATCCGTCTGCCTCCGATGAATGTGGCATAAGCCGTTGTGAACTTGACGATGTCGAGCGGATTGAGCGTGTCGCCCGTGCGGCCGCCGATAGTGCCGCGAATGCCTGATATGGATTTGATGAGTGTCATAGATCTATTTTACGTTGGAATGAGAATTCATAATAATAAGGATAGACATAGTTGGTCGCCACTGTGTGGCCTTGCGAGTGGGGGACGATGAGGCGCACCTTCGCCACGTGGTCGTCGGCCGTGCGTGGGCGTCCCACGTTGATGTAGGGGAATGCGACGAGGAAACCCTGTGCAGCGCCGTAGGCCTGGCCGTTCAGTCCGTAGGTCGACTTCATCAGGCCTTCAGTGAACGAGGCGGTGTATGTGCTGCCGCTGCGTGTGACGTTCATCACGTCGACATCGTAAGGATGCGTATCGTTGTAGAGTGCCGACGAGTCCATCAGACAAATCTCGACGAACCTGACGAGCAGGTCGGTCTGTTCGCCGTCAGCAATAGGGGTGCCGCATCCTTTGTGGACAATTTGCATGTAGACGCCCGTGTTGTCGAGATAGACAAACTCGTTGCGCTTCGTGTCAGTCACGTCGCCCTGTTGGTGGAACGTGGCCTCGCTGATGACGACAATAGACGAATCGTTAAGGAACTGGCGTATAGCCTTGCGCTCTTTCTCTTTCTTGTCGCCGTAGGTCTCATAGTCGTTGCAGGCCGCGAGTGCGGCCAGACAGAAGAAGCCCAATAGGGCTATGATGGTTTTTTTCATAAGTCAGTGTGCTGATGTGATGTATATTTTGGATGCAAAATTACGAAAAAGAGTTCAAACGACCGCCTTTTTCAACTACTTTAACAACCCGTCGAAAGCCTCCAGAGCCTGCCTGACGATGTCGACGGCCTCGTCTATCGAGCAGTAGAGCCGTCCGCCCGAGGCGTTGAGGTGGCCGCCGCCGTTGAAGAATCGTGTTGCCATCTCGTTGCACGGAAACTGGTCGACACTACGCAGCGAAACCCACACCATGCGCTCCCGTTCCGTGTCCTCGCGCAGCGAAATGGACAGCCGGTGACCGCGCATCTGCAGCGGCATGTTGACCAGTCCCTCCGAGTCGCCTTTGATGTAGTGGAATCGGCGCAGGTCGTCGCGTGTCAGCGTGAAGTAGCTCGCGTGGCGCTCCTGGTCGACCACCAGCTTCTCATACATCACGTAGCCCATCAGTCGCAGTCTGTTTTCCGAGAAGTTATTGTAAACGTTGCGATAAATCTTATCCTTGTTGATACGCTTCGTCAGCAATTGCGAGATGATGAAGTAGATGTCAGGGTCGGACGAGTTGTAGGTGAAGCCACCTGTATCCGTCATCATACCCGTATAGAGCGGCACGGCGAACGCCTTCGACATCTCCTCGAAGGCTCCCAGCTGCCAGACCAGCCGGAACACCAGCTCAGAAGTGCTCGATGCCTCGGGGTGCGAGACGGTCAGCACCGTCTCGATGTCGGGCTCCAGGTGATGGTCGATGAGCACCTTTGGAGCCTTCGACTGACTCAGCGACTGCTCCATCTCGGCCGTCCGAGATGCTGTGTTGAAGTCGAGACAGAAGACCAGGTCGGCATGAGCCAACTCAAAATCGCACCCATCGCGGTGCTTGTCGTAACGGATGATTTTATCCGTGTTAGGCAACCACATGAGGAAGTCGGGATACTGGTCTGGCACAAACACCTGAGGCATCTTCCCATAGTGTGTCTTGAGCACCTCGGCCCACGCCAGACTCGAGCCCAGCGCGTCGCCGTCGGGGTTCTGATGGCATGTGATGATGATTGTTTCGCTTGCGCGTATGAGACTCTCAAGCCTGTCGAGTTCCTCACGTGTGATGATTTCTTTGAGCATAGTATTATTTTTTGAGCCGCAAAGTTACGAAGAAAAAGCGTAATGCCCAAAACATTTAATAGATTTTATGTTATTTCCAAATGGATCTCTCAATAAATAAATGAGAGCCGGACTTGTCGTCGCGACAGATCCGGCTCAAAACTCTAACTAACTTATTATCAACTATTCATTACTCTTTTCGGGGTGCAAAGGTAAGGGTTTCGCGTGAGACTTGCAAGAATTATAGTAGAAAAAACAACGTAAACGTTTGCGGCTCTCGCTTATTTTCGTAACTCTTGGAAGAATTCGCAGGATTTCTTTGTATAGTTTCAGACAGAAATCCATAGATTACCTGCTGTTCTTATAACCGAATCACCTAATCCCTGCTTCTATCTCTCTCTGAGCATAGATCACAGCATCGCGTTTCACCTCGTCCTCACCCTCAACGGTATCCAGCACCTTGTCTTCCAACCAAATAGTCAGCAGTTCTTTCTCTTCGATTTCAAGGAGTCTGGCCATAATAGGGATATGGCTTCGTTTGGCTTTCCTTTCTCCACGCTCTATCTTGCTATACATTGGCGTGTCAATATCCAGTGCAGCCGCAAGTTTTCGCTGCACCATCCCGTGCTCTTCTCTGAGTTCTTTTATTTTCTTACCGAATATCATACGCTTTTATTTATTACTTTCTAACATTCCGATACTTCTGATTTTTACTCTTGGGTTTATCAGGCTCGGTCATTTCTGTTATCATTTGTTTCCCCTACATCTCTACGCTCAACGGTGTATGTCTGCATCTTGGGTAGAGCTTGCCAGGTGCCAGTCAAATCCTATTCTTCCTGTTCATAGTAATACGAATAGTCGATGCCTTTCATAAATATTTCGCGGTCATCAATCTTATCGGTCATTGCGCCTTTGAGCAACTCATGGATGCGACTACTATCCGTTTGGCTGGTAATCATGGCGTCAAGATAGTCACGTTTGTCAATCCTGCTCCAATCCACGCACATCTTCATGCGCTTCTTGAATATCATGTCGAGCCAGATGCGCGCAGAGCGGCCGTTGCCCTCCATAAATGGATGGGCCGCATTCATCTCCACGTATTTCTCTACAATCTCGTCGAAAGTCGTCTCAGGCATTGCCTCCACGGTTTTCAAATAGCTGTGCAGATGCTCCGCCAGACAAAACAATGTATATCCCTTCGCGATGGTCTTTGTACGAATCTTGCCAGCGAAGTCATATAGTCCACCAAACAGGTAGGCATGAATCTGCTGCAGAGCCTTTACAGTGCCCACATCCTTGTCAGCCACCAGGTCGCTCTCCCACAGCGTGTAGGCTTTCTTCCGGCTCTGCCCGTCTATGGTGTTATCGCTGTAGGTGAACCAATCGAGGAAGTTCATTGCCTGCTGGTTCCGAATGGCCTTGGCAAGCTTATCGGCACCAGCTTGGCTGATGACATCGGTCATACGTTTCTTACCGTCAGGAGCGGTCAGTTTCAACTGGGTAGTGTCACTAACCACTTCACTCTGTTCCTTCTTTAGTTTAGCCTTCAGGTACTTCCAGTAATTACGGTTCTTCTCGTGGTCATCCTGCTGGTTGATAGCTCCCACGATGTCAAGTACCGAAAACCACCACTGGTTCCGTTCGTTGTCCCAAACAGCTCGCACCTTATGGTCCTTGTAAAACCTGATTGATATTTAACTCATATATAGAATTCTTCGTTATTCCTAATAACGTTTCTTAAAAACCATCGCGACTGCCATTGCCAACCTTTAGCCTGCTTTCAAACTCATTACGCTCATGCTTTAAGCATACTAACGAGTATGGACGACAATAGCTATAGTGTTGTTGTACATTGAGTTGAGTGTACGGAACATACCAAGGTACCATTTATATTAGCGTGGCGTTTCCGGCCTTTTTGTGCTTTATTTAAGTGATATTCGGTACCTGTTTTCTGAGGCATGTATTGTATTTATATCATTATTTCATCAATCGGTTTCCATATATCGTGGTTAAACATGTTTTCTGTCCATTCTGTATTACTGATATACAATTGAGAACCAACAGCACGAACGAATCCCCATTTTATCTCAGTATATCGTGAACAATATTCCTTTAGGGCTTCAAATTTCCGCTGAGCATATCTGTCGATATTTTTTGATGTGCCGTCTGCAGTAACTCCACCTTTTGCTTCAATAATCCAGACTTCCCCTGTCGTAGTCATTACTATGTAATCAGGATAAAAATGACTGCGGCGAAATGCCTGACGATAGACGATGCAGAAGAAATCCTCTCCCTTATCACCGTTTTTGTAGACATACTGAATTTTGTCAGTTCCTTCACACCAGTTCTCAAATTCTATCTCAGTCCGTGTGCGATTAGGCTCAATAAGAATGTTATCACCATATCTAACGAATACATTCTTATTAAGAACCTTTGTGGCAGAAAGCTTCTTGTGATGGCGATAATATTGGTATGAGGGGATACACCAGGTCTTATGTAGCACCTCAGTTTCCTTTATTTCACCAATCTCATTCTGGCTGATATTGCTGAAAACCTCCACAAGGCGTTCTTTGTTGTTTACGAGGAATGCGTTGTATTCCCTAAGTGTCATGCCTGTCAAGAGTTTATTAGACTTTTCAAACTCTATTTCCTGCTTTGAGCCAAGAGTGGTTAGATAATCTTCTGGGCCAAAAAGCACCTTTAGTGCATTATTTGAAATCTGCTCATCTACACCTATAGCCGCAGCGATTCTACGTTTAGCATCGCGGATGATGAAACCGTCATCGTGATTGTTTATCTGATGCTCTCCTCCGAATATGGAATTCAGCTTCATCATATCGTGTGTGGTGCGTGCTACTCCCTCGAATGCAGAAGTCTTCAGTTTCGTGCCAAAAATGTAGCCCTTGGCTACTTCCATTTCATGTTTCTCAAGCACTCCGTCCTTGTTGAGATCACAATCATCGAGCATTGCAGCTCGAACCACTGTAACAACAGCCTGTGGATCGACAGCGAAACGGTCGCTCCCCAAAAGATATTCTTTTTCAAGTTGAATGTTAGGAGAACGGAAGATACGCTTATATTGGTAGACGTAAAATGCATCGGATAAACTGGAGGTCATACCTTCAGTAAATTCATTATCTAAAGTATATAGATAACAATTGTCAAGGAGGGCATTATCATAATGATGGCGTTCTGGCATGCGGCGGATTCTTCCTATCGTCTGAATATTAAAGCGCTCCGTACCACCTTCACGTAGTTTAACGAGAATCTTAGCTCGCGGACAATCCCATCCCGTTGCAATAGCCTGTTTAAACAAAAGGAAAGCGTAGTGACCATCAAGCCTGCTGATCTGCTCAGGATTATCCGGATGGTCTCCACTAAACCATGAAGCGACCAAACCGGAATTTTGCGTATAGCCCATGTCGGAGAGATGCTGCTTAACACGCTCAATCCATTCCTCGCCACCGCTGGGAAACTGAACCAGCACCAATGGCCGTATCTTTAACCCGCGCCTATCATACTCTGCTTGAATCTCCTTACGCTTGCAATCAGCAAGTTCGAGAAGTTGCAAATCATCATCCAGTTTGTTGTTTTCTTCGATTGCCTTCGAGAGTCCTTCATTTATGGAAATACCCGTTGCTATCAATCCTGCACCAATCACCTCATCATCTTTGATTTCTTCCACTGCTTCAACTCGCGTTACAGGTGTTGCAGAAATACGGAGAACATGAACAGGCTGAATATTTGCTACATATTCGTTGGCCGTATCGCGATACTTATGTTCTTCATCAATAATCATGAAAATATCAATACCGTCATTGTGACAGTGAAGGACTTTAGTCATTAAGTCTTTGTGTTCTCCTTCGCGTAATACAACATTCGACTTCTTGTTGATTTTATCCCAATTGATGAAATAAACGCGTCCACGTGGATCAGGTTCGTTGATGAAAGAATAAACATCCCCATCAAGTATTCCGGAAGTGACAGCCTCAAAAGTATCCTGCGACTGTCTCTCCAACCCGCCTGCTCCTGGGCATAGCCACAGAAAAACTGTATTAGGGTTTTCATCCAGATAGTCGTCAATGAAACGACTTACTAATACCGTCTTCCCTGAACCGGTAGGGGCATAAAGTACCACCTCTTGAAAGTCTGCACATTTACGAAGCAAATTCTGCTCGTGCTCCGTCTGAAAAGGAATAATCTCGCCTATAAACATTATTCTGCTGCCTCCTTCAGCTCTTGTCCGAAGAATTCCCTCGGAATGTATTTAAATCCTATTTGTTTCAAAGCTTTCATTTCTTCAGTGCTAAAAATAATATTCTGATTAACCCAGACATTTTCAATTTGCGGACGAACAACATTATTAAAGATTGTATCGCTGAGATCCTCTTTGTTTAAGATAAGGACATTCTTTACATTGTCAACTTCAATAGCATTTTGTAATTCAATCATTTCCTTGATGTGAAGGCACAAGACATTGCTAAGAAGATATTCCTCTGGCTTTCTTGGGGTCCAACTACATTTGAAATATTTGACGTTTGCAACAAATCCTTGCGACATTGGAACTGCAAGAATAGAATCTGTAAGATAGTTACCGCTCAAGGGAGTCCCATTAATATCAACTCCATTTATAGAGCAGGTTGTCCTTGGCCAATTGACATATTTTGCAATTCCCAAAGCCTCCCATTCAGGATCTCCTTTCTTAAATCCTTTTTTCGTAAGTCGCTTTTCTTCAGATTCAGATACTTCATTGTTAGTGGCCATAATGCAACGCCTATGACCGCCATCTTCTATATTTAAAAGATTCACTGCATGGAAGGTTGTTCCTGATCCAGCGAAGAAGTCCACAATAATCGCATCAGGTTTATTAGCTACAAAAAATTTAATTGTATCTCGTGTGGCATAAAGCGACTTGGGGAACGAGAAGCGACCTCTACCAATAATGTTATTCAGTAGTGTGGTTCCATATTCAGAAGAATTGTGGGTTGCTATCTTCCATTGAGTCGGAGCAATCATTTCATCATCAGAATTATCAACCCGATAAGCAATTAAAGAGCCATCTTTCGCCCTGCCTTCAATAGTATATTTTCCTGACATCACTTCATTATACGCACCATCTGGCAAATAGTTGATTACATATCCGTATGATGTTTTTCTTCCTAACCTTATTCTTCCTTGATTTATGCGAGATTGTAATTCCTTTGGGCCCACCTGCCAGCACCCCAATGCACCATTAGATCTAAATGGGAGTACTTGTATTAACCCTTCTATTTCCTCTCCTCGTTCTACTTCTATAGGAAGAGGATTACCTATTCTGGCTATGGTTTTCGTGTTGGGATTGACATATATTGGATAATAAAGCCCAGGTCTCTCATCTCTTCGAGAATGGCTTCCTCGTCTCATCATAGAAGTCCAATCCGGCGTTTCGCGCTTTGCTGTAGTTTTCTGCTTGGAAGACTTGTTTACAGAAGGTGACCACTCTGCTGCAAGTTGAAGCCTTTGAGGTACTGACGAACCGAGCATAACAAAATAAATATATTCATCTGCACGACGGAACCCACCTCTTGAAACCCCTTTCGGATTTGTAAGCGTGCTAATCATTTGTATCCTAGCCTCAGGGAACATTTCTTCAAGCATACAGCCAAGCCGCAAGTATTCCTTTTCATCAATGGTTACAATTAATACAGAATCTTCAGGATTGAGCAATTCTTTTGCCAACAATAGGCGCACATGCATCATGCTCATCCATTTACTATGTCGATAGGCATCCGTTGTGTCGACATAATCATTGTTATATTTCCAGTCGTGTGCACCAGAGTTATAAGGTGGGTCAATATAAATACAATCGACTTTTCCTCGAAGAGCTTTCACAAGAAGATAAAGAGCCTGAAGATTATCACCTTCTATAATGAAATTCCAAGGAAGATTTTCATCCTTGCACAAACGGCGTTCCGGATCTGCCGTGAGGATGGGAATATTCTCTTTTAATAGGTCATCCACTTCTTCGGAATGTTTCTCCCATACGAGACCGTATTTCTTATCCCTGATATGATTCTCTATCTCATTAAAAGCCTGTATAGAAGCATCGTCGGAATGGAATTCCTTCAACCCTTCCAAAAAGGCTATCATTTCTTCTCTCTTTGTTTTAGACAAATTGGCCATATAATATTTATTTTATCAATTAGCCATTTAGCCGCACAAATATATTTAAATTACAATATTTAATGCGCCAATAGGTAATCTATGTCACTGCAAAGATACGAATTATTTTCTAAGGAGATGCAAGATAAACTGAAAAAGTTGCTTCCACAAGCCTTCTTTTCCTGGGAAAGCGTCCAAAGGCCGAGCGGTGAAGACCATTTTGTTCGGATAATTCGGATTAGTTGTCTGCTTTTCTCAGAATGAGTAGGAATATGGCTTTCTTTGCAGGGACAAAGCGAACAGAGTTTGAGCGGTCTCAGCCCTCCATCCTTCAATTCTTCATTTTTCCTCGTCTTGCCTTTTATTTACGGTTATTCAGCGTTAATCTTCGAAAATTGCTCGTTTGTTACAGTCTTTTTTCGTAACTTTGCCGTCTGCGACGGCGAACTTGCTCCGTCTCGGCAAAAAAAAAGAATAAATTCTTTTGTTTTGCGCTCGACTTTTCGTAACTTTGCCGACCGAATTATGAAAAGAATAGTACCTATAGCAATTCTGGCAGCCGGCATCATGATGCTCGGAGCCTGTAAAGAGAAGAAACAAACGGAAGAGATCATCGCAACAAAGTACGTGCCCAAGAAGCCTGGTGCTCCCATCAGTATGCAGAAGAAGGCGACGACGGAGCAGGTCAGCTGGGGAGGACAGACGTATGAGGTCAGCATCAGCCGCATGCCGGCTGACAGTCTGCCGATGGTGGCCAACGAGATTGGACAGAAGTTCGTCGACAACCGTATCGCGCTGACTATACGTCGGAGCGACGGGAGCGAGTTCTTCCGACGTTCGTTCTCGAAGGCATCGTTCCAGTCGTATCTAACGTCAGACTACCGCCGTGTAGGCCTATTGAGCGACATGCGCTTCAAGGATGCGAATGGCGCTGAGCTGAACTTCATCGTCAGTCTGGCCGAACCTGAGGCTACTGACGACGAGTTCCTGCCACTCCTGCTGAGCATCAACCGTCAGGGCGGCATCGGCATCCGCGTGGAAGACGATCTTGACATGCTCGCTGGCGACGATTATGCCGACGAGAGCGAGGAAGACATCTAAAATATTAATTACTTATTATATAAATATAGGAATCATGAGAAGCAGAACAGCTAACTGGTTTGAATGCAAGATCCGCTATGAGAAGACGATGGACGACGGCTTGCAGAAGAAAGTGACAGAATCGTACGTCGTCGACGCTCTGAGCTTCAGCGAGGCAGAGGAGCGCATCATCGAGGAGATGTCGGCTTACATCAGCGGCGACTTCACCGTCCAGGACATCAAGAAGGCGGCCTACGGCGAGATATTCTTCAGCGACGACGCCTCGGCTGACCGTTGGTATAAGGCCAAGCTGCAGTTTATCACCATCGACGAGAAGACGGAGAAGGAGAAACGCTCGAGCGTCAACTACCTCTTCCAGGCAGGTTCGATGAACGGCGCCATGAAGAACATCGAGGAGGGCATGGGCGGCACAATGATCGATTATTCCGTCACTTCCGTGCAGGAAACGCAGCTGATGGATGTCTTCGAATATAAGAAGCCCGAGAAGAACGACAAACCCGAATTTGAACAATGACTGAGGTCAGCAGAAATCTTGAACAGGTCCGCCAGTCGCTGCCTGAGGGCGTGAAGCTCGTGGCCGTCAGCAAGTATCACCCCGTAGAGAAACTCCGCGAGGCTTACGATGCTGGTCAGCGGCTGTTTGGCGAGAGCCATGAGCAGGAACTGCGGACGAAGCATGAGCAGATGCCCAAGAACGTCGAGTGGCACTTTATCGGCCATCTCCAGACGAATAAGGTGAAATACATCATTCCCTACGTCGCGATGATCGACGCCGTCGACTCCATTCGCCTTCTACGTGAGATTGAGCGACAGGCCGAACGGCAGGGTAGGGACGAGGTACGCGTGCTCCTTGAACTCCATCTGGCCGAGGAGGCTACTAAGTATGGGCTGAGCCCCGACGAATGTCGCCAGCTACTGGCTGACGGCGAGTGGCGCCAGATGAAGCACGTGCGAATCTGCGGACTGATGATGATGGCTACGAATACGGACGACGAGGCTCGCATTGAGCGGGAATTCCAGACTGCCAGCGATTTCTTTGACGAAGTGAAGGCGCAGTATTTTGCTGACGACGACCGCTTCGCTGAGCGCTCGTGGGGCATGAGCGACGACTATCGGCTGGCTCTGCGCCACCGCTCGACCATGGTGCGCATCGGCACTAGCATATTCGGGCCTCGTGAATATTGAGCCGACAGACATATTATTATAATTATGCCTATACCTATTTATATTATAGAGGAAGAGAAGTTGCGCAACAACCTCAGGCTCATTGCCGACGTGGCGCGACGGGCTGACATCGAGATTATTCTCGCCTTCAAGGCCTTTGCATTGTGGCGCACGTTCCCCATCTTCCGCGAATACATCAATTCGACGACGGCCAGCTCGCTGAGCGAGGCGCGACTCGCCATGGATGAGTTCGGATCGCCCGCACACACTTATTCCCCGGCCTTTACGGACGAGGAGTTCGATGAGATCGTCAACTGCTCGAGCCATCTGACGTTCAATTCACTCTCGCAATACGAGCGCTTCCACCATCGGGCCAGCCAGTGCTCCCTGGGCCTGCGCGTCAACCCCGAATATTGTGAGGTGGAGACGATGCTCTATAACCCCTGCGCACCAGGCACACGCTTTGGCGTGACGGCTGACAAACTGCCGGAGCGGCTGCCTGCCGACATTGAGGGTTTTCATTGCCATTGCCATTGCGAGAGCGGAGCCGACGTGCTGGAGCGGTCGCTGCAGCATATCGAGCAGAAATTCGCCAGGTGGTTTCCGCAGCTGAAATGGCTCAACCTCGGTGGCGGCCATCTCCTGACCCGCAAGGACTACGATGTAGAGTTGCTCGTCAGGCTCATGAACGGACTCCATGAGCGTTATCCATGGCTCAGAATCATCCTCGAACCCGGCAGTGCATTTGCATGGCAGACAGGGCCGCTCGTAAGCCACGTCGTCGATGTCGTTGAAGATAAAGGCATCCGGACGGCTATTCTCGACGTCAGCTTCACTTGTCACATGCCCGACTGCCTCGAAATGCCATATTTCCCAGAGGTGCGCGGCGCTGAGCATGTCGACGAAGAGGTGGGGCCGATGGTCTATCGGCTGGGCGGTAATAGCTGCCTGAGTGGTGATTTTATGTCGGCTTGGCGTTTTGAACATGAGTTAAAAGTGGGCGATGAAGTGATTTTTGAGGACATGATACACTACACGACCGTTAAGACCTGCATGTTCAACGGCATCACACATCCAGCCATCGGCATGCTGCACAGCGATGGAAAACTCGAGATTTTGCGCCTTTTTGGGCCCGAAGACTACAAAAATCGGATGGATTAGCATTTTTTTTTGAAAAAAAACGACGAAAAGTTTTGGTGGTTCAGAAAAAAGTCGTACCTTTGCATCCGCAATCGAGAGAGATGCCCTCGCAAGAGGTAAGATAAGCGGAAATAGCTCAGTTGGTAGAGCACGACCTTGCCAAGGTCGGGGTCGCGGGTCCGAGTCCCGTTTTCCGCTCCACACGTTGAACAAAAAGAGCAACAACGGAAGAAAGGCTTTCGAGGTTGAAAATGCCCAGGTGGCGGAATTGGTAGACGCGCACGTTTCAGGTGCGTGTGCCGAGAGGCGTGCAGGTTCGAGTCCTGTTCTGGGCACTCTTTTTTTTCACGTAGTGAATAAGAATATGTTGGAGAGGTGGCGGAATTGGTAGACGCGCTACTTTGAGGGGGTAGTGTCAATTGCGACGTGGGAGTTCGAGTCTCCTCCTCTTCACCATTTTGGGAGAACCCCCTGTTTATTGAAAGAATGCGGAAATAGCTCAGTTGGTAGAGCACGACCTTGCCAAGGTCGGGGTCGCGGGTCCGAGTCCCGTTTTCCGCTCTTTTTTTATTTTTAGGAAAACATCAATTCAAATGAATTTATATTTAAGATATTTCGACCGTGAGACGCTTGTGCATAGCGTTGATGATGCTATTGATTTTCTGAGTAGCATCGATGAAATTGGAATGAACCCGGTGCTTGAAAGCGATATACGCGACTATGTAGCCAGCGATGTCTACTATCCCAAGCGCTATAAGATACGTCCCCGCGTATATTTTATTATCATCAAGACTGAAGCCGCCACGATGCAGGACTTTAAGGATAAGAAAGCCCTTCGGTCTGGAAACAATGACGGCACCTCGATAAAAGATCGTGCTGCGTCGCCTGCCGTCATGAAACTGAATGAGGAACGCCCCGGCTGGTATGAAGGCGCCATAGACTTCAAACGTGTGCTGATGGTGCCTGGAACGGGCAAGTTCCAGTATCGTGACACACATTTTGTGGCTCAGGTGAAAGCCGTTTCTGGCCTTGATTGCTATAATCGCATCGTCGACCATCTTCGTCAGCGCGTCGATGAACGCAGCCAGTTCCCCTCCGCTAAAGGCAAGAATTTCCGTTTCCATTTCTTAGGCTTAGCAAAAGAATCATGAATAAGGTTATGCTGATTGGAAACGTCGGCGCAGAGCCTGAGGTGCGCTACGTTGATCAGGGAGTAGCCGTAGCCCGAATCCGGCTGGCAACGACAGAGCGCGGGTATACACTCCAGAATGGTACTCAGGTGCCTGATCGGACTGATTGGCACACAGTTCTGCTATGGCGCAAACTGGCCGAAATCACGGAGCGCTATGTGCATAAGGGCGACAAGCTGTACATTGAGGGTCGTATTCGCTACACCACTTACGACAATAAACAGGGGCAACGGCAATATGCCACTGAGATTTGGGCTGACAACATGGAACTGCTCACTCCAAAATCAGCCTCAAGTTCCGACACAAATCATGAATAAATGGACGACTATTTTCAACAAATATTAAATGAGGTTCACTTTATGGCTCCCTCTGTCGGAGCCATTGTCTCGGGTGTCCTTGCCTGCCTGTTGCTGTTTGTTTCAGGCTTCGCATCGGGCTCCGAGATTGCTTTTTTCTCGCTTTCCCCCACTGACCTTAGCAAACTTGATGATGAGAAGAACCCCGTCGACCGCATGATAGCCCGTCTCCGTGAGGATTCCGAGCGCACGCTGGCAACGATTCTGATTACAAACAACTTGGTCAACGTGACCATCATCATGTTGTGTAATTACTTCTTCGCCCATGTCGTCAGTTTCGGGCGGGCTCAATGGCTTGAGTTCGTCATCATAACCGTCTTGCTGACATTCCTTTTGCTGCTCTTTGGCGAGATTATGCCGAAGGTCTATTGCGGCCAGCATGCGCTCAAAGTGTGCCGCATGTTCGCGCCGGCCATTGTCTTTCTCCGCCGTCTTTTCTATCCGCTTGAGAGCATTCTCATCCGTTCCGGCATGCTGGCAGAGAAGGTCGTTTCCCACGAAAACCACATCCTGAGCGTTGACGACCTGGAACAAGCCCTCGAATTGACTGATAAAGAAGACATTAAAGAGGAGAAGAACATGCTGGAAGGCATCGTACGCTTTGGCGACGAGACGGCCAAGGAGGTGATGACCAGCCGCCAGGACATCGTCGACCTCGACTTCCGTTCGACGTTCCAGGAAGTGATTCAGTGTATTGTTGAGAACAACTACTCACGCATACCCGTCTATCAAGGCAGTATCGACAATGTGCGTGGAATCCTCTACATCAAGGACCTCCTGCCGCATCTGGGCAAGCCGGCCACGTTCCGCTGGCAATCGCTCATCCGTCCCCCATACTTCGTGCCAGAGACGAAGAAGATTGACGACCTGCTCCGCGACTTTCAGGAGAACAAGGTGCACATCGCCATTGTCGTGGATGAGTTCGGAGGCACCAGCGGTCTGATCACTCTTGAGGATATCCTCGAGGAGATCGTTGGTGAGATCAATGATGAATACGACGAGGAAGAGCGTACCTATGTGCGTATCAATGCTAACACCTACGTCTTCGAAGGCAAGACGCTGCTGAGCGATTTCTACAAGATACTGCATCTCGACGACGACGTCTTTGAGGACGTAGAAGGCGATGCCGACACGCTGGCAGGACTGCTCCTTGAGCTAAAGGGCGACTTCCCCCAGCTTCACGAACGCATTGAATATCAGAACTTCCGCTTCGAGATTCAAGAACTCGACGGCCACCGCATCTCAAAGATCAAGGTTGTCGTGAGTGAAAGACAATAAAAGATATTTCAACTTCCCGTTCCTAGTTTTTCTGTCCTTTAAAAGAAACGACCCCAATCGACGGCGTAGTACCATCCAAACTTGCGGATGTCGTTGTTGAAGTCGAAGAACGGCGAGAAGTTATACTCCGGCTTGGGCACGAACATGCTCAGTCCGCCGTAGTTGTCCTCTGTGAAGACTGAGGTGGAGAATCCCTTATAGACGTCGAAATTATCCATGTCGGTAATCCATTTCTGCGAGAAACGCCTGTAAGGCACGGCCTTGTCAAGTGCCGTTTTCCATTCTCTGTAGTTATTATCGTCAAGATTGCGTTCCATGATGCTGCACATGTCGAACATCAGGGGCAGGTCGCTCTTGTTGCGATAGTAATAGGCTATTTGGTCCGTCACGTAGTCGGACGGCTCGCGAAGCACAATCCTCGTAGCGGCAGCCAGTTCCTCCATCTGACTCATGTCGACGACGCTCAGCGGCAGGCTGCACCCAGTGTACTGGGCGTCGAGATAATAATCATAGTAGGTGTCGATGATCTGGCGATAGAAATCGTCGGCCGTACTGTATAGCATGGGGAGAATCTTCTCGTAGGGGGCACCGCTGCCAGGAATCTCAGCGGGCGATCCGATCAAATAGTCAGCCGTGTTGCGAAGCTCGTAGGCCACTTCGGCACACATCATGCAACAGCAGTCGGCAAAGATGAATCGCAGGTGGGGCAGTGTCTCCAAAGCTCGTGCCATCTGCGTGATGTTCATCCATCGGCTTTTAAACGAATGTTCGACGGCCAGGTTGCTGCCCGTGTCGACACCATAAGCCTTTAGGGCTCGCGACTGAGCTATAGAGTCCTCTACAATCCAGCCTTTGGCGTGGCCCCACAGGACAAGGCCGTAGCTCTCAGCAGGGAATCGCTCCTCAATCGTGGCGATCACCTCGCGGAAACGCTCAGGGTCGGAAGAATAGAAGTCTTCGTCGTAGGTCAGCACCGTGTCGCGCCGTCCCTCCTTCATCTCAACGATATAAGGATGCGCCGTCTCGGCATCGTCGATGAAGGCCACGAGCTTCTGCTGCTTGTTCAGCAGGGCGCTTCCCCTTGTCATTTCGTTAAGGTCGGAGTACGTGTAGGACGAGAGATTGTTCTCTGCCGCTACGTAGACGATAACCGTCCGCTGGGCCGGTCCTGATTCCTCTTCTTCAGAGTGTCTGCAGGCTGTAAGGCATATTGCCGTGCATAAGAATAACAACAAATGTTTCATCTTCTTAAATTTTCTGCAAAGATACGCTTTTTCGGGCAAATTTCAGTAACTTTGCACTTTAAATTATCAATCAGACATGAAAAAACTTAGCATACTGCTCCTCGTCATAGCCTCGTTGGCCATCAATGCCAATGCACAGCTTCAGAATCCCTATCTCTCGTGCGAAGACTCTTGCGCCCATGTCCATGGCATCGACCTGAGCCACTATCAGGGCGAGGTGTTCTGGCAGACGATAGGCGAGAACACCAATATGGCCTATGTCTATCTGAAGGCAACGGAGGGTGGCGACAATGTTGATCCTCGCTACGAGCGCAATATCGACCTGGCTCATCGCCACGGTCTCAAGGTGGGCACCTACCATTTCTTTCGCCCCAAGACGCCTCTCAGCCTTCAGCTGAAGAACTTCAAGACACAATGCCTGGCAGCCGAGCAGGACCTCATTCCCATGCTCGACGTCGAGACTACTGGCGGACTCTCTCAGCAGGCCTTCTGCGACTCGCTCGCCTCATTCCTCCAGATGCTCGAGCAGACCTATCATCAGAAACCCCTCGTCTACACCTTCCGCAATTTCTATAACAAGCACCTCAAGGGATTGCTCGACGACTATCAGCTCATGGTGGCCATGTATGCCGACGAGCCGCCTGTGCTCGACGACCGCCGCGACTACACTCTGTGGCAATACACGTCGAAGGGCCGCATCATGGGAATCAGCGGTCATGTCGACAAAAGCCGCCTGATGGGTCGCCATACGCTCCGCGAGCTTCGCTTCCGCCGATAGGGGCTGAAAAAACAAAGCGGTGCTTTGACACAAGAGAAGCGGTACTTTACACCTCGTAAAGTACCGCTTCTTTCATGCCAAAGTACCGCTTTGCTGATGCTGAAGTACCGTTTCTTTTTTGGCTTATTCTTTCTTCTCCTCAGCCGTAGCCTCGTCCATGTCGCCCTCGATGTAGAGGCGCACCATCTCGACGACGCCATTGGTGCGGATAGTGATTGACTTCTTGAAGTGGCCAGGGAATTTGCCAGTGCCGTTGTAGGTCACCTTGATTTCGCCCTTTTCGCCCGGCTGGACGGGGCTTTTGGTGTATTCAGGCACCGTGCAGCCACACGAAGCGACAGCCTGGTTAATCACCAGCGGGGTCTCGCCGATGTTTTCGAAGGTGAAGACGGTGCTCACCACGGGGCTCTTCTCAGAGAAGTGTCCGAAATTATGAACGACGCGGTCGAACTTGATTTCGGCCTGCTTCTGTGCCATAGCGAGGCTCATGCCTGCCATGAGCATAAAGGTCAAGAGTAGAATCTTCTTCATTGTCGTAAAAGTTGAATTTGGGGCAAAGATACGAAATAAAGATTACATTTTGCCGATTCTCCGCTCTTTTTTAATATTATTTTATCTTTGAGAGCAACTTATAGTACTCTGTAGCACCCAGCAGGAAGCATCCAGTGCCGTAGTCCTCGAAGTCCGGGATGCGGTCGTAGCTGAGCGGCTGGCCGGCTGACGGGTCTTTGCCCGTGCCTTGCATCCATCCGAGGAATCCGTTTGGATGGACGACGGTGACGAGGGCCTGCCATGCGCGGTCGGCCATCTGGCGATAGTCGGCAGCCTTGAGGTAGCCGTTGTTCATGCCCCAGCAGAGTCCGTAGAGGAAGAGGGCCGTGCCGCTGGTCTCAGGCATGGCGTAGTTGGTAGAGACGAGGCTCGGATTCCAGAAGCCGTCCTCACGCTGGCATGAGGCGATGCCTTTGGTCATGAGGCGGAAATCCTTGAGCAACTCGCGATAGACCTTCTTGTCCTTCTTGGGCGACAGCTGGTTCATGCAGCGCACCAGCGCAGCATAGACCCATCCATTGCCGCGGCTCCAGTAGCAATCCTTGCCGTCGGGCTCTTTGTAGGGGGGCACAAAGTCGGCATCGCGCCACCACAGGAGGTCGCCCTTCGTGTTGAACAGTCCGCCGCCGCATTCATTGCGGCTCCAGCGATACATCTTCATTCCGTGGTCGCGATACTTCGTTTCGCCTGTCAGCTGGTAGGCCTGCATATAGACGGGCATGGCCATCTGGATGGCGTCGATCCACGTCCACCAGCCAATCTTCGTCTGCATCTGCAGGTCGAGATTCTCCAGTGTGGGCTTCAGCATGCGCTCATCGCGCGTCTGGGCATAGCGCATCAGGTAGGTCTGCGAGCAGCACTGGTCGTCGGCATCCGTAGTCTTTACGCCGTTGCGAGGGGTCCACTTGTGGAAGTCGGCCCAACGGTCCGTGTAGTCAATGTATCGTGCCTGCGGGTCGATGTCGTTGAGAGCCATCAGTCCCTCGTAGTAGACGGCACGTGTCCAGAGGCTCGAGGGACGTATCTTCTTGACGTTGGTGGGCACCGTCGGGTCTTCATACTTGTTCATGAAGTAGTCGTTGGCCTTGCGTGTGAGGGCCAGCACATCGTCGGCTGTCGCCTGGGCGAAAGCAGCGATACTGAGTGTCATTGCACTCAGGATAGTGATTAAGCGCAGTTTCATCATTCGTTTTTAATGTTTGTTTTTACGACCGCAAAGTTACGAAAATATTTTTGAAAACCATATAAGTTCACGATTTTTTTTAGTACCTTTGCACTCTGAAAGGTTAAAACTATTGACTGATGAATAAGAAATCCTTACTGACGACGATGCTCTTCGTGGCTTTTTCCACGTCGATGGCGGCTAATCCTATCACCCGCGGCGAGGCTCGCAAGGCCATTGAGCAACTGGTGACGATTGACGACAAGTCGGCTGACGATGTCGACCTTGCACCTTATTATATATTTACGCGCGGGCGAGGACGAGGCTATGTCATCGCCTCAGGCGACGACGCCACGGCTCCCATCATCGGCTATACCGAGCAGGGCGATTTCGAAGCCGACCTGCGCGACGTCGAACCGCTGCGCCAGATGATTGGCGCATGGGCGGAGCACATCGCCAAGCTGGAGCCACAGAGGCCGTCAGCCCTGCGGCGTAGCCCGCGAGCAAGGGCTCTGGCCACGTATAAACAAGGCTGGACGGACGTGCCAGCCCTCGTGAAGACCCACTGGCACCAGTCGTCGCCCTACAACGACATGGCTCCTGTCCAGGACAACGGCGGACGCTGTGCGACGGGCTGCGTCGCCACGGCTGGCTCGCAGGTGGCCTACTACTTCCGCAAGGACAACCCTACGGAACTTCAGTATAACACACCGACCTATGGCTACGGCGTTCCCGTGACCGTGTCGCTGCCCAAGGGTACTCCCATTGAATGGGACAAGATGCGGCTCAGCGGTCTTGGAACGGCTGAGCAGAACAAGGCCGTCGCCACGCTGATGTATGCCCTCGGCACGTCGGCAGGCCTTACCTATGGTCCCTCGACCAGCGGCCATAACTTTCGCGAAGGCCATTGGAACATGGCTGACGCGCTGAAGGGACAGTTCCGCCTGAACTATAGCTACAAAGGCAAGTGGGAATGTTCGCAGCAGACGTGGGAGGAGCTGATCTACGAAAACCTCCAGTCGCGCCGTCCGATGCTCTATTCGGGCGTGCATCCCGATAACGGCGGCCACTCCGTGGTGCTCGATGGCTATCAGGCTTCGACGGGTCTCTACCACTTCAACTTCGGCTGGGGCGGACAGGGCGACGGCTGGTACACCGTCGACGATGCGACGGGCATGAACGGATTCAACTCCAGCCAGGACCTCGTCTACAACTTCACCCCTCTGGTGCAGAACATGACAGGCGAGCTCAAGACCACTGCCATCTATCATAAGGCCCCCTCGACGATCAGCCTTTCTGTGACCAACAACGGCACACTCGACTTCCAGGGCGTCTATCTCTACGCCGGCACGTCTGACAAAGTGACGGGTCAGCCCGTTGCCATCGACACCAGGACGAATGTCCCTGTGGGCCAGACCGTTGACCTCGACTTCACAATGACTACGAATACCAAGAATCAGGTCTACGTCTTCCTGTGCGACAAGAACAAGCGGGTGCTCGACTCTTGCCTCATGGAGGTTGTCCCCACCGCAGCCGACCTGCATCTGAAGCAGCTCAGCATCGACGCAGGAACGCAGAAGACAACCATCGACGGCATGGACTTCCTGACCGTCAACAACACCACAGCCACCGTCACCGCCCAGCTGACCAACGGTTCTGAGGGCACCTATTGCCAGCCCGCATTCCAGTGCTACATCGAGAAGTATGAGCAGCAGAGCCAGAAATGGACACGTCTGACCAACATCATCGTCAACAACATGACGTTCGACGTAGGGCAGACACGCGAGGCTCAGTTCGCATTCAAGAACCTTTCGCCTGGCACGCTCTATCGGGCCTACCTGAATCATCCCGCCGTAGCCTCCAAGCAAACGCAGATTGCCTTTGAGACGCCCGACAGCATTACCTACTTCACCGTTCGTGAGGCTGACTTGGCGGTGGTCCCTGAGGGCCGCCATGCCGTTGTCACAGGCCGATGGAATGATCCGCTCTTCCGTCAGCTGACTACTGATGCCAAAGTCTGTTCTTACGATATTTCGGGGCTGACCGAACTCAATGCCGAGCCACGGACGTCGAATCCTAACGCCTTGTTCTATGCCTCTGCAGAGCAGAAGGAATGGGCCGACTATGCTAATGTGGTCGTTGGCGACGTATGTGCTCAGCTCCAGCTTCAGACGGGTGCCGACTTCCTGCCGTCGAAGCCCTTCACGGCCAGCCACGCTTCGCTGACGCTGACTGCTGCCGAAGCAGGGAAATGGCTCGGAGCCGTCGTCCCCTTTGCAGCTGATGTGCCTTACGGAATGCAGGTGAAGACCCCGATGGAGTGGGGGAGCAACATTGTCAGCTATGGCCATGCGCTGTCGTTCGACGCCATGACGCCCATCATCTATCTGACGGGCCATGACGCCCTTCGTGAGATAACAGCCGAGAACGTAGCCATCGGCACGGAGCCGAATGCCTATTACTTTGATAATCAGCTTGTGGCAACGACGGTCGCCACGCCCATCGAGCCCACATGGCTGACGCTTGGCGAATTCATTGGCTCCGTCTATTACCTGCCTTCAGATGACCGCACTGAGGTCGAAGCATTTGAATCGTATGTGGTCAGTACGACGGGCACGCGTATGCGCACGACGACGGAGTCAGTCCGGGATGCCTATTTCGTTGATCTCTCCGTGGCTGTCAACTCTGTTTATCAGTCGTTTGAGGAGCGCTCGCTCAGACTGCCGGCCGATGCTTCCGCTGAATTGGCAGACGCTTTAGCTAAGGCACAGGATGCACTGACCTATCGTTCACCGGCTGACGACGATGCCATTGTGTCCCTGACTCGTGACCTTAAGCAGGCACTCGCCGAGTTCCTTGAGCATTACACCCAGGGCATCTCGCCCCTCTCAGTCCCTGAAAGCGACGGACGCATCAGCTACTACGGACTTTCAGGTCAGCGCCTGAACGGTCCCCAGCGTGGGCTCATCATCGTCCGCCAGGGCTCCAAGACAAGAAAAATCATGATTAAATAGCCGATTATTTTGTAGTTTCGGCAAAATTATATACTTTTGCACTCCGAAAAAGAAAACAATCATATAACGCAATGTATAGAACAAAGACATGTGGTGAGCTTCGGCTCACGGATGCCGGTCAGGAAGTGAAGCTGGCCGGATGGGTACAGCGAACACGTAAGATGGGCGGCATGACGTTTGCAGACCTGCGCGATCGCTATGGTTTGACGCAGCTGGTGTTCAATGAGGCTGTCGATGCTGAACTCTGCGAACGGGCTAACAAACTGGGACGCGAGTATTGCATTCAGGTGGTTGGCACGGTCAGCGAGCGCGAGTCGAAGAATCCCAAGATGCCGACGGGCGACATCGAAATCCTGGTTAAGGAGCTCAACGTCCTGAGCGAGAGCCAGACGCCGCCGTTCACCATTGAGGACAATACTGACGGTGGCGACGACATCCGCATGAAGTATCGCTATCTGGATCTGCGTCGCTCCTGTGTCCGTAAGAATCTGGAGCTTCGTCATCGCATGACCATCCTCATTCGCAACTTCCTCGACTCGAAGGACTTCATCGAGGTTGAGACGCCAATCCTGATCGGATCCACACCTGAGGGAGCACGCGACTTTGTCGTGCCTTCGCGCATGAATCCTGGTCAGTTCTATGCTTTGCCTCAGTCGCCTCAGACGTTGAAGCAGCTGTTGATGGTCAGCGGATTCGACCGCTACTTCCAGATTGCCAAGTGCTTCCGCGACGAAGACCTGCGAGCCGACCGCCAGCCTGAGTTCACTCAGATTGACTGCGAGATGTCGTTTGTCGAGCAGGAAGACGTGCTTGAGGTCTTCGAGGGACTTGCCCGCCATCTGTTCAAGGAGGTGCGTGGCGTGGAGCTGCCGCCGCTGCAGCGTATGACGTGGCATGAGGCCATGCGTCGTTTTGGCTCTGACAAACCCGACCTGCGCTTCGGCATGGAGTTTGTCGAGCTGATGGACGTCCTGAAAGGTACTGGCTCATTCCCCGTGTTCAATGAGGCAGAGTACATCGGCGGTATCTGCGTGCCCGGCTGTGCCAACTACACCCGCAAGCAGCTCGACCAGCTGACCGACTTCGTGAAGCGTCCGCAGGTGGGAGCCAAGGGGCTCGTCTATGTCAAGTTCAATGAGGACGGCACCGTCAAGTCGTCTGTCGACAAGTTCTATGAGCCTGAGGTGTGGCAGAAGCTGAAGGAAGCCATGGGCGCAAAAGACGGCGACCTGGTGCTCATCCTTAGTGGCGACAATGCCAATAAGACGCGTGTGCAGCTCTGCACCCTGCGCCTTGAGATGGGCGATCGCCTCGGACTGCGCGATAAGAACAAGTTTGTCTGCCTCTGGATTGTCGACTTCCCCCTCTTCGAGTGGAGCGACGAGGAGCAGCGTCTCATGGCTACGCACCATCCGTTCACGATGCCCAATCCCGACGACATTCCCTTGCTCGACACTGACCCGGCACGTGTGCGTGCCGTGGCCTACGACTTCGTGTGCAATGGCGTTGAGGTCGGCGGCGGCTCTCTGCGTATCCACGACGGCAAGTTGCAGGAGAAAATGTTCGAGATTCTCGGTTTTACGCCTGAGCGCGCAATGGCTCAGTTCGGATTCCTCATCAACGCCTTCAAGTATGGTGCACCTCCTCATGCCGGCCTCGCCTTTGGTCTCGATCGCTTCGTGAGCATCATGGCTGGTCTTGACTCTATCCGCGACTGCATTGCCTTCCCGAAGAACAACTCCGGACGCGATGTCATGCTCGATGCACCAGGCGAACTGGACCCCAAACAGCTGGAGGAGTTGCAATTGAAGATTGATTTGCGTCAAGAATAGTTGCGTTTTGCGCAAATAGTGCTCGAAATCAGTTACTTATTTCGTCAAAAAACCTTACTTTTGCTGCCGAATTGATACGGACCACTTTAAAATGTGTTTTAATTTATAAGTATTATGGCAGAAAAGAAAGCAACAACGAAGAAGGCTACTGAGACAAAGGCTCCCGTAGCAAAGAAGGAAGCAACGGCCAAGAAGACCGCAACCGTGAAGGCTGCAAAGGCCACAGTAGCTATCAATGCTGAGAACATTGGTTTCAAGGCAGGCGATGTTTATCAGGCTCTGGCAGCAGCTGAGAAGGCTCTCAATGTGAAGGAGATTGCCAAGGCTGCAAAGATTTCGGAAGAAGAGACTCTGCTGGGTCTTGGCTGGCTCTTTAAGGAGGGCAAGCTGGCTAGCACGGACGACGAGAAGGTCGTGCTTGCATAAAACCAGAAAGCAGACTAAGCGATAGAGGAAAGGCTGGTAACAAGATTGATTACCAGCCTTTTCTTTTTAATGACTAATTACACAGAATGTACGAACAACAGATATTAAAGATCCTATCAGAGGTCGGTGAGCGAGGAATAAGTGTAGGCGTGCTGTCGAAGCATATCTACAACATGAACACTTCGCTCTTCTGCACACTTGATCCGCAGGAGGTGCGGCTTCAGGTCCAACAGTATCTGTTACGTAATTCCAAGTCGCCCCAATCCCTCATCGAGGCTACAGGCAAGCGCGGCTATTATCGGCTGAACACGAGCAATTCGCCCGATGCCCGCCAACTCATGTTGGATTTCCGCGACGAAGAAGAGCAAGAACCAGAGCAGCCCGTACTCCCGATGGTTGACCTTTCTCTCAATTTGTTTGACGAATGAAAAAATATTTCAGGGAAAAATCCGTTATAATCGTATATATAAATAACAAGAACCTTATTATATATAACGATTATGGCAACAAGATACTTACTTGGATTCGACGTAGGCAGTTCGTCAGTTAAGGCGTCGCTGGTCAATGCCGACAGCGGCAAGTGTGAGGCTTCGGCTTTCTTCCCTGAGAAGGAGGCCCCCATCATGGCCGTCAAGGCGGGGTGGGCCGAGCAGGACCCTGACTCCTGGTGGCAGTATGCCAAGTTGTCGCTGGCCAAGATTATGGCGTCGACCGGTGCTAAGGCTGACGACATCGCAGCCATCGGCATCTCCTATCAGATGCATGGCTTGGTCTGTATCGACAAGGACCAGAAGGTGCTGCGTCCCTCTATCATTTGGTGCGACTCGCGTGCTGTGCCTTATGGCGAGCGTGCTTTCCGCGATTTAGGCAGCGACAAGTGTCTTTCACATCTGCTCAACTCGCCGGGCAACTTCACCGCAGCCAAGCTGGCATGGGTGAAGGAGAATGAGCCGGACGTCTTTGCAAAAATCAGCAAGGTGATGCTTCCTGGCGACTATCTGGCCATGCGCCTCTCCGGCACGGTCAACACGACCGTCAGCGGACTGTCGGAAGGCATGTTCTGGGACTTCAAAGAGAACCGCGTGGCTCAGTTCCTCCTCAATTACTATGGCATACCGGAATCGCTCATTGCCGACATCGTTCCGACGTTTGGCGATCAGTGCGTCCTTTCTGAAGCTGCCGCCAAGGAACTCGGACTAAAGGCCGGCACCCCCATTACCTATCGTGGTGGCGACCAGCCGAACAATGCCCTGTCGCTCAATGTCCTCAATCCTGGGGAAATAGCAGCCACGGCCGGTACGAGCGGTGTTGTCTATGGCGTGCTGGGCGACGTAAATTATGATCCTAAATCACGTGTCAACACCTTCGCACATGTCAATCATTCAGTAGCCCAGACCCGTTTAGGGGTGCTCCTCTGCATTAACGGCACTGGTATTCTCAATGCCTGGACCCATCGCAACATCACCCCGGCAATAGGTTATGCCGAGATGAACGATCTGGCCGCCCAAGTGCCCATCGGAAGCGACGGCGTCTGCATCATACCCTTCGGCAATGGCGCTGAACGTGTACTTGAGAACCGCGAGGTGGGCTGCTCCATCCATGGACTCAACTTCAACAAGCACTCTCAGGCCCACCTCGTGCGTGCAGCCCAGGAAGGCATCGTCTTCTCGTTCTGCTATGGCATGGAGGTCATGCAGCAGATGGGCATGGACATCCGCATGATTCATGCAGGACGAGCCAACATGTTCCTCTCACCATTGTTCCGCGACACGCTGGCCGGAGTCAGCGGAGCCACCATCGAGCTCTACGACACGGACGGCAGCGTGGGCGCAGCCAAGGGCGCCGGCATTGGTGCAGGCATCTATAAGGACAACAACGAGGCCTTTGCCACACTGGAGAAGCTGCAGGTCATCGAGCCTGACGAGCATCATCGTGCCGACTATCTGGCTGCTTATGCCGCATGGAAAGAACAATTATCTTCAACTATTTCATAACAACTAAACACTAACAAAATGGCAAAAGAGTATTTCGCCTTTACTGGCAAGATTCCCTTCGAGGGAACAGAGAGCAAGAACGTGATGGCTTTCCACTACTACGAGCCTGAGCGCGTCGTGATGGGCAAGAAGATGAAGGATTGGCTGAAGTTCGCCATGGCCTGGTGGCACACACTGGGTGGTGCCAGCGCCGACCAGTTCGGAGGCCAGACCCGTTCGTATGAGTGGGACAAGGCAGCAGACCCCGTGCAGCGTGCTAAGGACAAGATGGACGCCGGCTTCGAGATCATGGACAATCTGGGCATTGAGTACTTCTGCTTCCATGATGTTGACCTCGTTGAGGAGGGTGACACCGTTGAGGAATATGAGCGTCGCATGAAGGAGATCACGGACTATGCTCTCCTGAAGATGCAGCAGTTCCCCAACATCAAGCTGCTTTGGGGCACGGCTAATGTCTTTGGTCACAAGCGCTATGCCAACGGCGCATCGACGAATCCCGACTTCGACGTCGTCGCACGTGCCATCGTCCAGATTAAGAACGCCATCGACGCAACCATCAAGCTGGGCGGCACCAACTACGTCTTCTGGGGCGGCCGCGAGGGCTATATGAGCCTGCTCAACACGGATCAGAAGCGCGAGAAGGAGCACATGGCCACGATGCTCGGCATGGCTCGCGACTATGCCCGTTCGAAGGGCTTCAAGGGCACATTCCTCATCGAGCCGAAGCCCATGGAGCCCTCCAAGCATCAGTATGATGTCGACACGGAGACCGTCATCGGATTCCTTCGTGCCCACGGACTGGACAAGGACTTCAAGGTGAACATCGAGGTGAACCACGCCACACTGGCCGGCCACACCTTCGAGCACGAGCTGGCCTGCGCTGTCGATGCCGGCATGCTGGGCTCCATCGATGCCAATCGTGGCGACGCCCAAAACGGATGGGACACTGACCAGTTCCCCATTGACAACTACGAGCTGACGCAGGCCATGATGGAAATCATCCGTAATGGAGGCTTCAAGGACGGCGGCACCAACTTCGACGCCAAGATCCGTCGCAACTCGACTGATCTGGAGGATCTCTTCATTGCTCACATCAGCGGTATGGATGCTATGGCACGTGCCCTGATGAATGCTGCAGCCATCCTTGAGGAGAGCGAGCTGCCCAAGATGAAGAAAGAGCGCTATGCCTCGTTCGATGGCGGACTGGGCAAGGACTTCGAGGACGGCAAGCTCACGCTCGAGCAGGTCTACGAGTATGGCAAGAAGGTTGGCGAGCCCCGTCAGACCAGCGGCAAGCAGGAGAAGTACGAGACCATCGTCGCCCTCTATGCCAAGTAAAGGCTATTTCAGGAACTGAAAACAAAGACCACGGCTATCAGATGAACAGCCGTGGTCTTTTTATGTTGATGTGCGTTGAGCCTCAAAGGGCTTCGTCTTCTGGTCGTTCGAGACGCCGGCCTTGCGGCGGGAGATGGCGTTTCTTGCGGAGGTAAGCCTCCTTGCGGGCTTCATAGTCCCGCTGATGTGATTCGAGGTATCCGTCAGCCATGGTTCTGCACAGACTTTTTTTACGGTTTATTTGAACCTTGCGTAGACGACGCTCAGACGGACGGGCTCGTTCGCATTGTTCGGCCCGCCGACCAGGCGCACGCTGTTGAGCGACATGTCGTGCTGCACGTTGGTGATGCTCGAGCTGGTGGTGCTCGTCGTATAGGTGATGGGCACCAGCACCATCTTGTTCCAATCAGGATGATGGCTCACCCAGTCGGCATCTTCCTGCAGTCCTGCCTGCTTTATCTCCCAAAGCTGGGTGACGAGGTTGGAGATGTTGGGGAAGGCGTAGTAGTTCATACTCGATGTCAGCGTCGTATAGAACGATGTCTTGTTGTTTGGCACCCTGCCGTTCTCGAAGAAGCTATAGAGGCTGTCCTTCTGTACGAGCAGTAGGGTAGAGGGGGTGCCGAGCAGCCGGTTGTCGGACGACTCGTTGTTGATGCGCTGCAGGGTCAGCTTGGCTCCGACGAGCGAGTCGTTGGCATGAGCGCTGTTCTTCACCTTGTCGACGGGGATGGTCACTTCGGTGAAGAGACCTGCGGGTGTCTTCAGATAGGTGTATTCTGTCTCAGCTGCCATCGCCTGGATGGCTGTCTGGTCGTTGCTGATGTGCGTAGTCTGCAGCACCTCTTTAGTACCGGCCAGTGTCAGCTGGGCGTTGACGACAGCCGTGTCTGTCTCTATGCGATAATACACGCGCAGGCCGATGTCGCTCACCTTGGCATGGAATCCGAATCCGTCAGTGATCTCGAAGAAGAAGCCTGGGCAGAGGTTGTGGATGAAGGCATAGGAGCTGCGGAAGAAGTCGCGATGGTCGTAGTAGTTGCGCATCAGGTAGGTGCCGTAGTTATTATATACGGTGCCGTCCTTGGCCGTATAGGGCTTGTTGAGCGTGATGCGTATGTTGTTGATATAGGTTGATGCGGCGCGCTGGCTGTCGCTGTCGAGCAGGTTCTTGTAGGAGAACACCTTGCTCTGGCGTAGTCCGTCAGTGCGCAGCATGCCGTTCTGCCGCGGGTCTAGGTTGGAGTAGTATCGCTGTCCTTCCTCCATGGGTTGCGACAGCTCGTTGACGCGCATCTTCATGGCCTGCAGGCTGTCGTTTGACATGAAGGGCGACGACAGGTAGATGACGATGTCGCAGGAGTCGGCTGCGGCGCGTCCGTCGTAGCGTCCGACAATCTTCTGCTCTGGCGAGATGTAGACGTTGTCGAGCAGGTGGAACTGTGTGGTGAACTCGCTGGTGACGTCGGCCCCTGTTTCAGGGTCCTTTACCCGTCCGAAGTAGCAATTGGTCGAGAGGGCCAGCACTGAGTCGGCCAAGATGGTTCGCGTGGCGACGTCGAAGTTGTCAGACGAGAGGGCCAGCTGGTCGCTGTCGTCAGTCAGTGTGTTGCCGATGTTGAGCGACTCGTTGTCGCATGCAAAAATGGCCATTGCCGTCAGTGCGGCCCCAGCCATATATTTCAGTTTGTTCATTTCCGATGATCTGATAGTTGTTATTCTTCGTCAGGATAGATCTGGTCATAGAAGGCTTCGTAGGCGTCGCCGAAGTCCTCTTGATAGTCAAGCAGCGGCAGACCCTTCTCCTTGCTGTACTTGATGAGCTTCTTGTTGGCCTCTTTTGCGGCCACGACGATGCCGTCGCTGTAGTCGATGGCCAGCTTGCCCAGCTCCTCGAAGTCGAAGGTCTCGTTGTAGCCTGCCAGCAGCTCTGCCTTGGCATCGCGGAATTCGAGGCATCTCTTGAAGTTCTCGCCAAGGTCCTTCTTGAGGCTCTTGGTGAAGAGCGACGTGACGACCTTCGTGTTGGCAAACGAGGGCTCGTCGTGGTAGGCTGTCTTCACGTAGAGGGGCACGACGGCGCTCATCCATCCCTGACAGTGGATGATGTCGGGCACCCAGCGCAGCTTCTTCACCGTCTCAAGCACGCCCCGGGCAAAGAAGATGGCTCGCTCGCCGTTGTCAGGATACAGTTCGCCGTTCTCGTCGGTGGTTGTCTGCCGTTTAGAGAAGTAGTCGTCGTTGTCGATGAAGTAGACCTGCACGCGTGTGGACTGGATGCTGGCCACTTTGATGATCAGCGGGTGGTCAGTGTCGTTGATGATGAGGTTCATGCCCGACAGGCGGATGACCTCATGCAACTGTCCGCGACGCTCGTTGATCGTGCCCCACTTGGGCATGAACGTCCGTATCTCATGGTTACGGTCCTGAATGACGCGAGGCAACTCACGCCCCATGACGGCGAGTGGGCTGTCGGGGACGTACGGAGCTATTTCCTGATTGATGAACAATATCTTCTTCTTTGCCATCTCTATCTGTGTTAAATCCTTTGCAAAGGTACGAAATTTATCGCATACTTGAGCAGAAAATGTGCAATTTTAGGAAAAAGTGACATTTTATAGGCTTTATTTTAGCGTTTTTTTTCCATATTTGAGAAATTTGTTGTTATTTTGCACCCCGAAATCAACAACTCATCGAAAAGGAATGAAAGTATTTACTAAGATTGCCCACCTGCAGAACGCTCTCTTCGACGATCGCAAGCAGGGACGCAGCATCGGGCTGGTGCCCACAATGGGGGCCTTGCACGAGGGTCACGCTTCGCTTGTGAGGCGCAGCGTGGAGGATAACGACATCACTGTGGTGTCTGTCTTTGTGAATCCTACTCAGTTCAACGATCAGAACGACCTTAAGAACTATCCGCGCGACTTGGATGCCGACTGCCGTCTGCTGGAGGAATGCCATGCCGACTATGTGCTGGCTCCGTCCGTTGACGAGATGTATCCGACGCCTGACACGCGCCGCTTCGAGTATCCGCCCGTGTCGACCGTCATGGAGGGCGCTCATCGTCCGGGCCATTTCAACGGCGTCTGCCAGGTGGTCAGCCGGCTCTTCTATATTGTCCGTCCTGACCGTGCTTATTTTGGTGAGAAGGACTGGCAGCAGATTGCCGTCGTGAAGGCCATGGTGCGCCATCTGGGGCTGGGCGTGAAGATAGTGGAATGTCCCATCGTGCGCGAGGCTGACGGGCTGGCCAAGTCGAGCCGCAACACGCTCCTGACGCCTGACGAGCGGGCTATCGCACCCGCCATCTACAAGGCGCTCAGCGAGAGCACTGACTACGCCAAGACGCATACGCTCAGGGAGACTCACGACCACGTGGTCGACCAGATCAACAGCGTCGAGGGCCTTCGCGTGGAATATTTTGCCATCGTCGACGGCAACACGCTTCAGGACATCGAGTCGTGGGAGGCCTCGCCCTATGTCGTGGGTTGCATCACGGTCTATTGCGGCCATACGCCCATCCGTCTGATTGACCATATTAAATACAAGGAGGCATGATGATCGAGGTAATGAAGTCGAAGCTTCACTGCGTGCAGGTGACGGAAGCCAACCTGAACTACATGGGAAGCATCACGATCGACGAGGACCTGATGGACGCTGCCAACCTCATTGCAGGCGAGAAGGTGCAGATCGTCGACAACAACAATGGTGAGCGCTTCGAGACTTACATCATACGTGGCGAGCGCGGATCGGGCTGCATCTGTCTGAACGGGGCCGCTGCCCGCAAGGTTCAGGTGGGCGACACGGTCATCATCATCTCCTACGCCCTGATGGACTTTGAGGAGGCTAAGTGCTTCAAGCCGACGGTGGTCTTCCCTGAGAACAACCGCATTACGGGTTGAACGACCTCCCTCTCTCCCTCTGATATAAAAGAAAAAACGGCCCTTCTCTGCTGCGTGAGAGAAGGGCCGTTCTTTCTTTTCTGTGCGTCGAAGCCTCCAGTGGGGGAGGGGTCATTCGGCGGCCTTTTCGTCGAGCTGCCCGGCAATGAAGCTGGTCAGCTCCTCGCCGCGCAGTCCACGCTGGAGGATGGCGCCGTTCTTGTCGACGACGATCATGTGGGGGATGGCCTGCACGTGGAACATCTCGGCCGCATACGAGTTCCATCCCTTCAGGTCGGAGATTTGGGGCCACTTCAGTCCGAGCGACTTAATGGCCTTGGTCCACTGCTCGTGGTCTTCGTCGAGCGAGATGCCGATGATGCCGAGGCCCTTGTCGTGATAGGCGTCGTAGAGGGCCACCATGTTGGGCATCTCCCTGACGCAGGGCTGGCACCATGAGGCCCAGAAGTCGAGGATGGTCAGCTCGTGCTGCTCCACCTCGTCCATGACGCTCAGCTCCGTGCCTTCGGGTGTGGCCATGGTGAAGTCCTCGATCTGCTGTTCCTGGTCGTCGCCGTTAGCCTGCTGCAGCATGGCCTCGAGTTCCTTCACCTCGTCGCGCTGGCGGAACTTGGCGGGCATCTTTTCGATGAGTGCCGTCACGTGGTCGAGGCCGAGGCTGGGAGCCAGGTTGGTCACGACGAAGTAGCCGAACTCGTTGTCAATGTTCTGCTCGGCAGCCTCAAGGAAGAGGCGGGGGAACTCCTCCCTGATCTTGGCGTATTCCTGGTTGATCTGCTGGCGCTTCTCGTCGGTCATCGCGGCTGTCGTGTCGTTGAAGGCCATGCCGAGCTCCTTCAGCCGGTTCTCGAGCGCTGTGGTCTTGTCGGTGAGTGCCTGGAGGCCGTCGTTCGACTTGGTGCCGCTGACCTTCGAGCTATTGGCCTCGTCGCCGATGGTCAGGTGAATCGTGCCTGGCTCGATGAAGAAGAGGACGGCGGCGTCGGGGTTTTTCTGGGCATAGGCGACGCCCATCTCTACGCTGTCGGCCTGTCCGCTCTTCGAGAACTGTCCGTTCTTGACGATGAGGGTGTCGACGGGCTGCATGGCGACGTCGGCGATGAACATCGTGTCGCCGTCGGCATATCCTGCGGCCGTGCCTACAATCTCGTACGTGTTCTGATGGCAGGCGGCCATGGCTAAGGCCATGCCTGCAATGACGATTAGTTTCTTCATGTTGGCTTCTTCTGCTTGATTTTGTTTATACGAGGTATTGGTCGCTGATGCTCTCGTTGTTGATCACGCGCATGATGGTCTCGGCGAACATCTCGGCCACGCTGATCTGCTTCACCTTGGCGCAGCGCTGTGTGTAGGGGATGGAGTCGGTGAAGACGATCTCCTCGAGGGCCGAGGCCTGCACGCGGTCGCTGGCGGGGCCGCTCATGACGCAGTGGGATGCGCAGGCGCGCACGCTCTTGGCGCCGGCTTCGATCATCAGGTCGGCCGCCTTGGTGATGGTGCCGGCCGTGTCGACCATGTCGTCGACGATGACGACGTTCTTGCCTTCCACCTCGCCGATGATCTGCATCGACTCGATGACGTTGGCGCGGGCGCGCGTCTTGTTACATAGCACCAGCGGGCAGCCGAGGTATTTGGCATACGTGTTGGCGCGCTTCGAGCCGCCTACGTCGGGCGATGCGATGACCAGGTCGTCGAGCTTCAGGCTCTGCAGGTAGGGCAGCAGCACGCCTGAGGCATAGAGGTGGTCGACGGGCACGTCGAAGAATCCCTGTATCTGGTCGGCATGGAGGTCCATGGTGATGACGCGGTTGACGCCGGCGACGCTCAGCAGGTCGGCCACCAGCTTGGCTCCGATCGAGACGCGAGGCTTGTCCTTACGGTCCTGTCGGGCCCATCCGAAGTATGGGATGACGGCGTTGATCGTGCGGGCGGAGGCGCGCTTGGCCGCGTCGATCATCAGTAGCAGCTCCATGAGGTTGTCGCTTGTCGGGAAGGTGCTCTGCACCAGGAAGATGTCGCGACCACGGATGGATTCCTCATACGAGACGGCAAACTCGCCGTCCGAGAACTTTGTCATTTGCATCTTGCCCAAGGGGCAGCCCAGGCTCTGGCATATCTTTTCTGCCAGGTATCTCGTAGCCGTTCCCGAGAAGACCATGTAAGACTGAAAATCTTTCATTTCTTTGTTTTTATATGATTATGATTAGGTCATTGTCATTATTCGCAGCCGCCGCCTGCTCTCACCCCCGCACCGCCTTCAGCAGCTTCACGAAGTGGCTGATCAGCTCCTTGTAGTCCTGGCCGTGATGGATGTCGAAGCGGTTCCACAGGTCGCCGCAGACGACGACGCCGCCGAAGCCCAGGTCGCGCATCGCCTTCACGTTGTCGAGCGTCATGCCGCCCATGGCGTAGACCTTGCGGTCGATGAGCCCCTGGCGCGAGGCAGCCCGTAGCTCGTCGTAGCTGAGCGTCTGCTTGTCGGCGGGATTCGACTGGCTGTCGTAGACGGTCTTCAGAAACACGTAGCCCGAGCGCTTCTTGGCCTCGCGCAGCTCTGCGACGGCGTGGCATGTACGGCTGACGTGGCCCTTATAGCCATAGGGCAGGTCGGCCTCTGCCGTGTTCAGGTGGATGCCCTTCAGCCCGTATTCCTCGCGCAGGTAAAAGTGGTCGTGGACGGTGATTTTCTTGTAGTATTCATCTGACAGTAGGGTCAACAGGCGCTCGGAGTACATCGGCTCCGAACCGGGTTTGTACAGGTGCAGATTCTCAAGCCCCTCCTCGAAGAGCGTCGTCAGAATCTTGTCTTCCTCCACGAAGAACGTGGGTTTTGTCATGATGATGAGCTTCATCTCTGGCTGTGGATCTTAATCACTGCAAAGGTACAAAATTATATTGAGAACGCAAAAGATTTCACGGAAATTTTCTGATATTTTTTGAAGTTTTGGCAGAAGGTTATAAGCAATGTTTCGTGCGCGCATGAATCATTAGATATTATGCCGGATGTGGCTTGACGAGGGATCTTAACGAATATTAAGCTGCCCTCAGACCGTAACACCGTGTCACCGACTTACAGGGCGCCGCCGTCAAAGTGTCACCCACCTTCCTGCCGCCAATGACACTTTGCAACGTCGTTCAGGACAGCCTACTTTCAATATGATACAACTAACGCAGTATCACAGTATCACAATACCACAATACCATTTGCAGGATTGAAAAGTAGAAAATATGATATTAAAAATTTTATATAATTATATTTATATAATTATATAAAATTGCATCCAATATTTTTGACCTCTTATGTTTTCTGCAAAATGGTATTGTGGTATTGTGGTATTGTGGTATTGTGGTATTGTGGTATTGCGTTGACTCCTTTCAACCCTTGTTTTTTAACATTTGCTTATCCATACGGAAAAAGTTGACTCGTCCTACTGGAAAAAGTTGACGACCATTACTGAGACGGTTGACTCTTTTGCTATGAACGTTGACTTCCGACGGATATTGTTGACTCTTCATACTATTTTCGTTGACTTCGTACTGGTTTGGTTGACTCGCCTCTTTTCCCGGCGCCAGCCCCCGACCATGAAAAACATTCGGGGGGTGCCCTGCGGCAGGGGGCAGACAGCCCCCGAGAGCCTTCCGCCCGGCTACCACATACGCTGCTGCATGCCATGCTCCTGGTGGGCCTGTGAGGGCGGCTTCATGCCGATGCTGGCATGCGGCCGGCTGTCGTTATAGAAGGCGATGAAGAGGCGATGCGCTCGCGTGCGTCAGAGATGCTCTTGAAGCGGCGCTCACGGTAGACGACCTCGGTCTTGAGGGTGCCGTTCACGCGCTCGGCTATGGCGTTGTCCGTGGGCCTGTAGTCTTCCGTCATGGATATCCGTGCACCGTACTTCCTGAGCTCGTCTGTATAGTGTGTCCGTGCCCGACATCCGGGCTCGCTGTTTTTTTTCGATTTTTTGCAACGGATGTTGTGTTACGCATAAGGAAAGAAAGCCTCCGCTGACACGCAGGCACGCAGGCACGCAGGCACACAGCGCCATTAGCATAATGAATGATATAAGGCGAGGGGAGTAAGCCTCCCCCTGCCCCTCCAAAGGAGGGAAGTGGCTGCGCCGTCATTCCCGTCGGGCTTATTGTTGTCTTGTTGTCTTGATGTCAGAAAATTCTTGTCGTCTTGATGTCAGAAAATTCTTGATGTCCTATCGTCTTGATGTCAATAACGAAGGGGCGCTATGCCGTCAACAGAGCGCTGTCGTGCGGCATACACAATGTCGTAACGTACTGAGAGAAAGAGTGCTTTGTTGTTGGCCTTCAAAATAAATTCGAAACAAAAGTGCTGAAAATTTGGAGTCGGGCCATATTTTTTGTATCTTTGCATTGTGGATCGGGATTGTCAGGAAAAAGGATGGAGCGGGGTAGGGCAGGCGGACGGGAAAAAGTGGGTGCGGTGTGCAAAAATACTTAAATTGTCGGAATAATGCGGGTCGTTTCGGGAAAATTTAGTAACTTTGCATGTTCAAAACAAAAAGGAAAAAGATTGAAATGGGAAAAATCATTGCATTAGCCAATCAGAAGGGTGGAGTGGGCAAGACCACTACGACGATCAACCTGGCCGCCTCGCTGGCCACGCTGGAGAAGAAGGTGCTCGTCGTCGATGCCGACCCGCAGGCCAACGCCTCGAGCGGTCTGGGCGTCGACATCAAGGAGGTGGAATGCTCGCTGTATGAGTGCATCATCAATCATACCGACGTGCGCGAGGCCATCTATATGACCGACATCGAGGGGCTTGAGATTGTGCCGAGCCATATCGACCTGGTCGGTGCGGAGATCGAGATGCTGAACATTGAGAACCGTGAGCGCGTGATGAAGCGGCTGCTCGACCCCGTGCGTGATGAATACGACTATATTCTCATCGACTGCTCGCCCTCGCTGGGCCTCATCACGGTCAACGCGCTGACGGCTGCCGACTCGGTGATCATCCCTGTGCAGTGCGAATACTTCGCGCTGGAGGGCATCTCGAAGCTGCTTAACACGATCAAGATCATCAAGTCGCGCCTGAACACGAAACTGGAGATCGAGGGCTTCCTGCTGACGATGTACGACTCGCGCCTGCGTCTGGCCAACCAGATCTACGACGAGGTGAAGCGTCACTTCCAGGAACTGGTCTTCAAGACTGTCATTCAGCGCAATGTGAAGCTCTCAGAGAGCCCCTCGCACGGACTTCCCGTCATTCTCTACGATGCCGACTCGACGGGCTCAAAGAACCACCTGGCGCTGGCCAAGGAAATCATCAGTAAGAATCAGAAGTAAAGCAAAGTCATGGCAGTTAGAAAGAAATACGACAAGAGCGTGCTGGGGCGGGGCCTCGACGACATATCAGCCGGGCGGGGCCTGGACGCACTCATCGACACGAACGACGTGAAGACGCAGGGGTCGTCGAACCTCAACGAGATACCCATCGAGCAGATTGAGCCCAACCCTGACCAGCCGCGCCGCGAGTTCGACGAGACGGCCATGCAGGAGCTGGCCGCCAGCATCCAGAACATGGGCATCATCGCGCCCATCACGCTGCGCCAGGTGGCTCCTGACCGCTATCAGATCATTGCCGGCGAGCGCCGATGGCGCGCCTCGCAGCTGGCCGGACTGAAGGCCATCCCCGCCTATATCCGCACGGCCGACGACGAGAGCGTCATGGAGCTGGCCCTCGTCGAGAACATCCAGCGCGAGGACCTCAACGCCATCGAAATAGCCTTGGCCTACGAGCATCTGGCCGAGACGAGCGGCATGACGCAGGAGAAGATCTCCGAGCGCGTCGGCAAGAGCCGCACGGCCGTGACCAACTATATGCGTCTGCTGAAGCTGCCCGCCCAGATCCAGATGGCCCTGAAGAACCGCGAGATCGACATGGGGCACGCCCGCGCCCTACTGGCCCTCGACTCGCCCTCGATGCAGCTCAAGCTGTTTCGCGACGTGCTGCGCAACCAGTATTCCGTGCGCAAGGTCGAGGAGATGGTGCAGCTGCTGAAGAACGGCGAGGACGTGCAGAGCGTCCGCAAGAAGATTGGCGCGAAGACGCAGCTGCCTAAGCAGTACGACGACCTGAAGCAGCGCCTCGCCGACCGGCTCCAGGCCAAGGTGCAGCTGACCGTCGGCAGCGGTGGCCGCGGCAAGATCAGCATCCCCTTCGGCAGCGCCGACGAGCTGCAGCGCATCATGAACGCCATTGAAGGCCAGTCGAGATGATGAGACGCTGGCGATGCTTCCGACTCCTTCTGCTTCTCGCGCTCTCAGCGGCGGGAATCAGCGCCTCGGCCCAGACTGAGGTGCCTGACTCTATTGTCATGATGCTCGACTCGATGTATCAGGCCCTCCCCGCCGAGGCCGACTCCATCGTGGACGAAGCAGCACGTGAGGCCGCTCCCGTCGTCGACGTGCAGGCAAAGCGTCAGGCAAAGCCCTCACGCGACTGGTCGACATGGCGGCCCGACCCGCAGCGCGCCCTCTGGCTCGCGATGGTCATCCCCGGCGGCGGCCAGATCTACAACCGCAAATACTGGAAGCTGCCCATCGTCTACGGAGGTTTCGTCGGCTGTATCTATGCCATGAACTGGAACAACATGATGTACAAGGACTACGCCCAAGCCTACCTCGACATCATGGATGACGACCCGACGACGCAGAGCTACAACAAGTTCCTGCACCTCGGACGTCAGATCAACTCGCTGAACGAGGAGCGATACAAAACCATCTTCAAGAAGCGCAAGGACCGCTATCGCCGATGGCGCGACCTGAGCTTCTTCGTCATGATTGGCGTCTATGCCGTCTCAGTCATCGACGCATACATCGACGCAGAGCTGTCAGAGTTTGACCTCTCGAAGGACCTCTCGCTCAAGGTGCGCCCGTCGGTGATGCCTGCAGCCGGGTCGGCTGTCAGGAGCAATAATCCGCTGTATGCCACCTCGCTGGGGGTGAACTGCAGCCTTAACTTTTAAAATAGAAGACTTATGAAAACGACCATATCGAATCCTGCCCATCAGCTCATCGCCAGAGCGGCGCGCGCAGTGCTCCCGCTCGGATTGATGTGCATGGCGCTCAGCGCCCATGCCCAGATCGAGGTCGACGACGACGAGATCATCGTCACCGACGACGACGGCGAGGTCGAAGAGATCGACTTCCCCGAAGCCATGGACGTCAATGCCGACAGCCTCCTGTCGCTCTACTCCTCGCAGACCTACCTGCAGGCCGACAACGACTGCCGCATGACTGACGAGAACCCGCAGTATGACGCCGACGTCTACATCGACCGCCTGCAGCGCATGCCCACCGTCATGGAGATGCCATATAATGAAGTGGTACGCGCATGCATTGACCGCTATACGGGCCGTCTGCGCCGCACGGTCAGCATCATGCTCGGCTCGGCCAATTTCTACATGCCGATCTTCGAAGAGGCCCTCGAGACCTATCAGCTGCCCCTGGAACTGAAGTATCTGCCCGTCATCGAGTCGGCCCTCAACCCGACGGCCGTCTCGCGCGCTGGTGCCACGGGCCTATGGCAGTTCATGCTCACCACCGGCAAGCAGTACGGGCTCGAGGTGAACAACTACGTCGACGAGCGCCGCGACCCCATCAAGTCGAGCTATGCCGCCGCACGCTATCTGCGTGACCTCTATCGCATCTTCGGCGACTGGAACCTCGTCATCGCCGCCTACAACTGCGGGCCGGAGAACATCAACAAGGCAATCCACCGCGCTGGCGGCGAGCGCGACTACTGGCGCATCTACCCCTACCTGCCGCAGGAGACGCGCGGCTACGTGCCCGCCTTCATCGCCGCCAACTACGTGATGAACTATTACTGCGAGCACAACATCTGCCCCATGCGCTCGGAGCTGCCCGCCAAGACTGACACGGTGGTCATCCACCGCAACGTCACCTTCGCCAACATCGCCCGCGTCTGCAACCTCGACCTGCAGATGATCCGCTCGCTCAACCCCGTCTATCGGCGCGACGTCGTCTCGGGCCTTTCCGCGCCTGCCACGCTGCGGCTGCCCATTGCCGACGTCACACGTTTCATCGACCTTCAGGATTCTATTTATGCCTCCGACGTGGAATTGAAGCGCACCGAGGTGGCCGTCACCCAGCCGACCGCAGTCAAGAAGTCGCCGCGCTCCAAGTCAAGGCGGGGCCGCGGCGCAAGCTATACCACCGTACGTCGCGGCGACACCCTCTCGGCCATTGCCCGCCGCAACGGCACCACCGTCGCCAAGCTCCGCAGGCTCAACGGCATCCGGGGCAACAACATCAAGTCGGGAAGGAAGATAAGGGTCAGGTAAATCACTATTCTGTTCAGAAACGTTAACCACATGAATTCGGATGAAGAGCAAGTCAGGCGTGAAGCGGCTGACGACAAAATGATCAACGAGGCCTACGAGCGGCTGGTGAGCGACTATCTCAAGTCGCGCCACCGCAAGAAGGTCGACATCATCGCCAAGGCGTTCAACTTCGCACGTCAGGCCCACAAAGGCGTCAGACGGCTGTCAGGCGAGCCATATATCATGCACCCCATCGCCGTCGCGCAGATCGTCTGCACCGAGATAGGACTGGGCTCCACCAGCATCTGCTCGGCCCTGCTGCACGATGTCGTGGAAGACACCGACTATACGGTCGAGGACATCGAGAACATGTTCGGCTCGAAGATCGCACAGATCGTCGACGGACTCACCAAGATCTCGGGCGGCATCTTCGGCGTGCAGGCCTCGGCCCAGGCTGAGAACTTCAAGAAGCTGCTGCTCACGATGAGCGAGGACATCCGCGTGATACTCATCAAGATCGCCGACCGCCTCCACAACATGCGGACGCTGGACTCGCAGCCGGCCAACAAGCAATACAAGATAGCGGGCGAGACGCTCTACCTCTATGCGCCACTGGCTCACAGGCTGGGACTATACAAGATCAAGTCGGAACTGGAAAACCTCAGCTTCCGTTTTGAGCACCCTGAGGAGTACGCCGCCATCGAGCGCAAGCTCGCCCAGACGCAGGTCTCGCGTCATGAACTGTTCGACCAGTTCACCGCCCCCATCGAGGAGATGCTGCAGCGCATGGGACTGAAGTATCACATCCGAGAACGCATCAAGACACCTTATTCTATATGGAATAAGATGCAGAACAAGCACGTCACGTTCGACGAGATCTACGACATACTGGCCGTCCGCATCATCTTCACCCCGACCAGCCGCGAACAGGAAGCCAAGGAGTGCTTCAACATCTACGTGGAGCTCAGCCAGATCTATAAGAGCCATCCCGACCGCCTGCGCGACTGGGTCAACCATCCGAAGGCCAACGGATATCAGGCGCTGCACGTCACGCTCATGTCGAAGCAGGGCCATTGGATTGAGGTGCAGATACGCTCCGACCGCATGGACGAGATAGCCGAACAGGGACTGGCTGCCCACTGGAAGTATAAGGAGGGCGAGGAGTACAGCGAGGACGAGAACGAGCTCAACGAGTGGCTCCACACCATCAAGGAAATCCTCGACGACCCGCAGCCCGACGCGATGGACTTCCTCGACGCCATCAAGCTCAACCTCTTTGCCAGCGAAATCTTCGTCTTCACACCCAAGGGCGAAATCAAGACCATGCCGGCTGACAGCACTGTGCTCGACTTCGCTTTCTCAATTCACACTTTCCTCGGCAGCCATTGCATCGGAGCCAAGGTGAACCACAAGCTCGTCCCGCTGAGCCATCCGCTCAGTTCCGGCGACCAGGTGGAGATCCTCACCTCAAAGTCGCAGCACGTGCAGCCCTCATGGATCAATTTCGTATCGACGGCCAAGGCTAAGGCCAAGATTCAGGCCATCCTGCGGCGCGAGAGCCGCGACAAGCAGAAGAAGGGCGAGGCCATGTTCAATGAGTGGATCGCCAAGCACGATCTCGAACCGTCAGTCTCGCATGCAGACCAGCTGGCTCTCTTCCATGACGGCATGCGTCGTGAAGAATTCTTCCAGGCACTGGCTGACCATACGGTCTTGCTTGGCGATGAAGACCTCGACGAACTGAAGGGCAAGAACAAGAAGAAATCTTCAGGCGGCGGTGGCGGCTGGCGCAAATATGTCCCCTTCGTCAAGGCCAAGAAGACAGGTGCGGAAAACGCCGAGCCCGAACTCTTCATCGTCCCAGAGAAGTTCAACCGCAAGAAGCCTGTCTATATTTCAGAAGAAAACATCAACCAGTACCTCTTCCCTGACTGCTGCCATCCCATTCCTGGCGACGATGCGTTGGGATATATCAACAACAAGAACCAGATCGTCATCCACAAGCGGGCATGCCCCGTGGCCAACAAGCTGAAGGCCAGCTACGGCAACCGCATCCTCGACGTGAAGTGGGACATGCACAAGCGCCTCTTCTTCGACGCCACGATCCGCATGTCGGGCATTGACCGCCGCGGCCTCGTCAACGACGTCACGCGCGTCATCTCCAACCAGCTCAATGTCGACATGCGCAAGATGATGTTCACCAGCGAGGACGGCATCTTCGAGGGCAGTATCGAGCTGCGGGTCCACGACCGCGACGACGTCTATGCCATCATGAACAGCCTGAAGTCGGTACAGGACCTCAAGGAAATTTCCCAGATATTATAATAATGTAAGAAGAAATGATCAAGCGCAGTCTCTTTCTCATTCTCTCAGTGCTGACCATCGCTGCAGCCCAGGCTGCAAGCAAGTATGACAACCCCGACACCATCGTCGTCGCACGCGACGGCACAGGGCAGTTCCGCAACGTCGATGATGCCATCGAGGTGTGCCGTGCGTTCATGGACTACCACAAGGTCATCTTCGTCAAGAAAGGGGTCTACAAGGAGAAACTCATCATCCCCCAGTGGCTGCAGAACATCGAGATCTGCGGCGAGGACCGTGATGCCACCATCATCACGTGGGACGACCATGCCAACATCAAGACCGCTGAGCGTCCCAACGGCATCGGCACCTTCCGCACCTATACCCTGAAGATCGAGGGCAGCGGCATCACGCTGAAGAACATCACCATCGAGAACAACTCGGCACGCCTCGGACAGGCTGTGGCACTGCACACTGAGGGCGACCGCCTGACGTTTATCAACTGCCGTTTCCTGGGCCATCAGGACACCATCTATACAGGCAATGGGGGCTGTCGGCATTACTTCGACCACTGCTATATTGAGGGCACGACCGACTTCATCTTCGGCCCCTCGACGGCGTGGTTCGAGCAGTGCGACATCTACTGCAAGTCCAACAGCTACATCACGGCTGCGTCGACGCCTAAGGATCAGCCTTTCGGCTACATTTTCAATCGCTGCAACGTCCGCACGGCCCCCGAAGTCACACGCCTATATCTTGGCCGTCCTTGGCGCGATTACGGCTATACGCTCTTCATGCACTGCCAGTTGCCCGCTGCCGTCGTTCCTGAAGGGTGGCATCGCTGGGAACCACAGCGCGAAAAAACTGCCCGCTACGCCGAGTATGAGAACTCGGGCGAAGGGGCAGCTACGTCGAAGCGTGTCTCTTGGAGTCGTCAGCTGACGAAGAAGGAGGCTCGCGAGGTGACCATTGAGAACGTGTTCCGTCGTGAGAGCGTGTGGCTCCCCGTCACTTCAAGTGAGCCTTGATCCACTCCATCTGGCCATAGTTGGTGGCGTTGCTCGTCCAGTGCTCGTTGATGGGGGTGATCAGGCTTTCCTTCTGAGCTGTGATGATGTTCCAGACGATGTAGCTCGTCGTTGGCGGACAGGTGTTGTCGTTGTAGCCCCATGTCATGTAGACGGGGCACTTGACCCGACGGGCAAAGTTCACCACGTCGTAGTAAGCCAGCGTCGCCACCTTCTCGGCAGTGAGCATCCCGTTCTGCTTGTTGAAATGCGGATAGCCGCCAGCCCGTCCGTCCAGGTAGCCGGCCATGTCGCTCAGCGCCGGATGATTAGCCACACAGCAGGTCACCCTGGGGTCGAGACCAGCCGTAATGATCGCTAAGGCACCGCCCTGGCTTCCGCCTTGTACGGCCACGTTCTTGCCGTCCCACTCAGGCAGGCTGGTCAGATAGTCGACGGCTCGCACGCAAGCCGCATAGACGTGGCGCATGTAGTAGTTGTCGCGGTTGTCAAGTCCGTTCTGCAGGTATCCGTTCTCGCCGCTGAATGCGTTGCTGATGTCCTTGAACGTCTCAGTCGACAGCTCGGGGTGCAGCCCGTGAATCTCCATCTCCATCCTGATGAATCCGTTCTTCGCATAATATAGGGCGCGCATCGGCTCCTTGATGGTCTTGATGCCGGCACCCGGCGGGCAGAGCACGACAGGGTAGCGTCCAGCTTTCCTGGGCTTGGTCACGTAGGCATAGATCCAGTGGTTCTTGTCTGTTTGCAGCTTCACGAGATGGCATTCCGTCTCGTCCGTCTCGTATTTCTCCACTCTTTCCGTGCTGACGCTGATCGGCGTCTTGCGGGCTTCCTCGATGGTCCTCTGCCAGAAGGCGTCGAAGTCAGAAGGATTCTTGGTGTAGGGCTTCAGTTGCTCAGGCGAGAATCCCACCTTCACGTGGTGGGCATACTGCTTGCCGTTCAGCTCGGCTTTTAGCCGCATGTCGAGGAATCCAGGCCGCGTCATCGTGCCCATGCTGATGACGGCACGTCCGTTCTTCAGCATGACCTTGCCCTTCTCCGTGGCGGGCATCATGTCAGGCCCGATTTCGTAAGCGACCTCCACGTCACGCGGTATGCCATAGAGAAAGAATCCCACTTCCATCTTAACCTTCTCGCCCGTCTTGTAGAGCCAGTCGGCATGATCGGGCACCGTGAGCCACAGGGCGTCGTCACGATAGGGATAGTTCTCGGCATTGACTGTCATGCACATGATCATGAGCAGGCAGCAAAGGGTTTTTAGGCTTTTCATCAGGCAGGTCTTATTGTAATCCGTCAAGCTCACGCTTCAGCAGCTGCAGCTCGTCGCGCACGGCGATGAGACGTTCCAGCACGTCGGCCGTCTTGTCAGCGCCGTCGCGGTTCTGGTTGATGATCTTCTTGGCAGCGGCCAACTTGAAGCCGCGCACTTTCACCAAGTTGTAGATGAGCTGTATCTGCTCAATATCCTTTTGCGAATACTGGCGTACGTTGTTGGGCCCCGTCGTCTTGGGCTTCAGGTAGGGGAACTCCGTCTCCCAATATCTCAGGGTGCTCTCGTTAAGGTTAAATTGCTCTGCCACCTCCTTGATAGAGTAGTAGAGCTTGAGGTTCTTGTTCAAGTTAAGTGCCATAATTCTCTGTTTTGTCGGCAAAGATACAAATAAATTCCCGAATCTTAAGCCTTAATTCGCAAATATTTTGTACCTTTGCACCGATTTTTCGAAAGATTCTAAAGATTACGATAAAAACTTATGATGACTGCAAAAGAAATTCGCGACTCGTTCAAGAACTTTTTCGAGTCGAAGCAGCACGCCATTGTGCCTTCTGCACCAATGGTTGTAAAGGACGATCCGACGCTCATGTTCACCAACGCAGGCATGAACCAGTGGAAGGACATTATCCTCGGCACGCGCGACCCCGAACCGCGCCGACGCGCTGACACGCAGAAGTGTCTTCGTGTCTCGGGTAAGCATAACGACCTTGAGGAGGTGGGCCACGACACGTATCACCACACCATGTTTGAGATGTTGGGCAACTGGTCGTTCGGCGACTACTTCAAGGAGGGCGCCATCGACATGGCATGGGAATACCTCGTCGACGTCCTGAAGCTGAATCCTGAGGATCTCTACGTCACGGTCTTCGAGGGCTCGCCCGAAGAGAACATTCCTCGCGACGACGAGGCTGCCCGCTACTGGAGCAAGCACGTGCCTGAGGACCACATCATCAACGGCAACAAGCACGACAACTTCTGGGAAATGGGCGACACGGGTCCCTGCGGCCCTTGCTCTGAGATTCACGTCGACTCGCGCACGCCCGAGCAGCGCGCTGCTTCAGGCGTCAGCGGCCGCGAACTCGTCAATAAGGACGACCCGCAGGTCATCGAGATATGGAACCTCGTCTTCATGCAGTTTAACCGTCGTGCCGACGGCTCGCTCGAGAAGCTGGCCATGAACGTCATCGACACCGGCATGGGCTTCGAGCGTCTGGTCCGCATGCTTCAGGGCAAGCACTCCAACTATGATACGGACATTTTCCAGCCCGTCATTCGCGCTGAGCAGCAGATCACGGGCTTGAAATACGTGACATTCGAGGATGAGCAGCTTGAGCCCATCACCAAGGAGCAGGACGACATCAACGTGGCCATGCGCGTCTGCGCTGACCATCTGCGCGCCGTGGCCTTCTCGATTGCTGATGGCCAGCTGCCAGGCAATGCCAAGGCAGGCTACGTCATCCGCCGCATCCTGCGTCGTGCCGTCCGCTATGCCTACACCTTCCTCGGCCAGCGCGAGGCTTTCCTCTACAAGCTTCTGCCTACGCTCGTCGAGGAGATGGGCGACGCCTTCCCCGAGCTTCGCGCCCAGCAGCAGCTCATCGCTCGCGTCATGAAGGAGGAGGAAGACGCCTTCCTTCGCACCCTCGACAAGGGCATTCAGCTGCTCGACAAGGCCATGGACGACCTGAAGGCTAAAGGCGAGACGAAGCTGAAGGGAGCAGAAGCCTTCCGTCTTTTCGATACTTACGGCTTCCCTCTCGACCTGACAGAGCTCATCTGCCGTGAGCACGGCTTCAGCGTCAACGAGGCCGAGTTCCAGGTCGAGATGCAGAAGCAGAAGGAGCGGGCCCGCAACGCTGCGCAGGTCGAGAATTCCGACTGGGTGGAGCTTAACCCGGGCGAGCAGCAGTTCGTCGGCTATGACTATACGGAATACGAGTGCCACATCCTTCGCTATCGCAAGGTGACCCAGAAGAAGCAGGTGTTCTATGAACTCGTGCTCGACTATACGCCCTTCTATGGCGAGATGGGCGGCCAGGTCGGCGACCAGGGCGTGCTCGTCTCTGAGAATGAGACCATCGAGGTGGTCGACTCGAAGCGCGAGAACGGTCAGACCGTCCATATCGTACGCCAGCTGCCCAAGGAGCCTGCTGCCCAGTTCATGGCCTGCGTCGACACGGACAAACGCGAGGCCTCGGCTGCCAACCACACTGCTACCCACCTGCTCGATTATGCCCTCAAGCAAGTCCTTGGCGACCACGTCGAGCAGAAGGGCTCGCTGGTGTCGCCTGACACGCTCCGCTTCGACTTCTCTCATTTCCAGAAAGTCACGGACGAGGAGCTTCGTCAGGTTGAGCGATTGGTCAACGACATGATCCGTCAGGACCTGCCCCTCGACGAGCATCGCGACACGCCTTTCGAGGAAGCCAAGAAGATGGGTGCCATCGCCCTCTTTGGCGAGAAGTATGGCGACCGCGTACGCGTCGTCCGCTTCGGCCCTTCCTGTGAGTTCTGTGGCGGTATTCATGCCCGTTCCACTGGCCGCATCGGCTTCTTCAAGATCATCTCGGAGAGCAGCGTCGCGGCAGGCGTGAGACGTATCGAGGCCAAGACGGGCCGTGAGTGCGAGGATCTCCTATACGCCATGGAGGACCATCTGAACGCCGTGCGGGCCTTCTTCAACAATGCCAAGGACCTCGAGGGCGTCATTCGTAAGTATATCGACGAGCACGACCACATGAAACGCGAGATTGAGCAGTTCCAGGCTCAGGCTATCGAGCGCATGAAGGACTATCTGCTCAGCGAGGTTCGCCTCGTTGGCGGGGTCAATGTGATCACCCGTGTTGTCGAACTCGCCCCTGACGCCGCAAAGGATCTCGTCTTCAAGATTCGTGGCGCCGTCGCAGGACCCTTGCTCTGCGTCATCGGCTCCGTCTATCAGGGCAAGCCCATGCTCTCCGTCATGATGAGCGACGACATGGTCAGCGACCATGGACTCAATGCTGGTCAGATGGTGCGCGAAGCCGCACGCCTCATCCAGGGCGGTGGCGGTGGTCAGCCTCATTACGCCCAGGCTGGTGGCAAGAACGCTGATGGCCTCACGGCAGCTGTCGACAAGGTCGTCGAGCTGGCAAACCTCGCTTGAGCAAGAAACTCTTCTTAATACTTTAGGCTTATCATGGGCTGGCGCTGACTATATATGGGTCTGCGTCAGCCTATTTGCTGTATGATACATCTATAATTCAACTTTCCCCTCTTCGGGCAGTCGGGCCTAAGAAAATGAAGCGCCGCTTTGACCTCAATGAAGTGCCGCTTTGAAGGCATCAAAGGACCGCTTTGAAGGCATCAAAGTGCCGCTTTGTCGCTGTAGAATCAGCCAGTTTTCATTCTTGTTACTTATTATTCGCGTATTTTCCGGCTTCGCTCCTCGTTATTTCGCTAAAAATTTCGTACCTTTGCACCCCGAAACAAATAACGTCATATATTGTGAACCAGGAAATTGAACGACGCAGAACGTTTGCGATCATCTCCCATCCCGATGCCGGTAAGACCACACTGACTGAGAAGTTCCTGCTTTTCGGCGGACAGATCCAGGTGGCTGGTGCAGTGAAGAATAACAAGATCAAGAAGACGGCCACCTCCGACTGGATGGACATCGAGAAGCAGCGCGGCATCTCGGTGTCGACTTCAGTCATGGAGTTCGACTATATAGCCCCCTCCAAACCTCCCCGAGGGGAGGCTTCTGGTACGGCGGCATCCCCCCTCGGGGGGAATGAGGGGGGGCTGCTTTATAAGGTCAACATCCTCGACACGCCTGGTCACCAGGACTTCGCTGAGGACACCTTCCGCACGCTGACCGCTGTCGACTCGGCTATCATCGTGGTCGACAGCGCAAAGGGTGTCGAGACGCAGACGCGCAAGCTGATGACGGTCTGCCGCATGCGTAAGACGCCCGTCATCATCTTCATCAACAAGATGGATCGCGAAGGACGCGACCCCTTCGACCTCCTTGACGAACTGGAGCAGGAGCTCGAGATCAAGGTGCGCCCCCTGTCATGGCCTATCAACCAAGGGGCCAGGTTCAAGGGCGTCTATAATATTTACGAACAGAATCTCGACCTCTTTACGCCTGACAAACAGCGTGTCACTGAGAAGGTCAGCGTGCAGATTGATTCCGTCGAGCTGGACAACAGGGTAGGCGAGCAAGATGCCGCCAAGTTGCGCGAGGACCTTGATCTCGTGGACGGCGTCTATCCTGAATTCGACGTCGAGACTTATCGCTCGGCCGAGGTGGCTCCTGTCTTCTTCGGCTCGGCCCTGAACAACTTCGGCGTGCAGGAACTGCTCAACTGCTTTGTCGAGATAGCCCCGTCGCCACGGCCTACGAAAGCCGAGGAGCGCGAGGTCAGTCCTGAGGAGCCGAAGTTCACAGGCTTCATCTTCAAGATCACGGCCAACATCGACCCCAACCACCGTTCGTGCATCGCCTTCTGCAAAGTGTGCTCAGGACGTTTCCAGCGCAATCAGCCCTACCTGCATGTGCGCCAAGGCAAGACGCTCCGCTTCACCTCGCCCACGCAGTTCATGGCTCAGCGTAAGTCGACCATCGACGAGGCTTGGCCAGGCGACATCGTCGGACTGCCCGACACGGGTGGTGTCTTCAAGATTGGCGACACGCTGACAGAGGGCGAACAGCTCCATTTCCGCGGTCTGCCGTCTTTCTCGCCGGAGTTGTTCAAATACATTGAAAACGACGATCCCATGAAGTCAAAGCAGCTGCAGAAGGGCATCGACCAGCTCATGGACGAAGGCGTCGCCCAGTTATTCGTCAATCAGTTCAACGGCCGCAAGATCATCGGCACCGTCGGCCAGCTGCAGTTCGAGGTCATTCAGTATCGTCTCGAGAATGAATACAACGCCAAGTGCCGCTGGGAGACCGTCCACCTCTATAAGGCCTGCTGGATCTCAAGCGACGACGAGCGCGAACTTGAGAACTTCAAGAAGCGCAAGTATCAGTACATGGCTAAGGACAAGGAGGGCCGCGACGTCTTCCTGGCTGATTCCGGCTATGTCCTGTCGATGGCCCAGCAAGACTTCGAACATATTCAGTTCCACTTTACATCAGAATTCTAAATGACTCAAGAACAAGATATTAAGAACGCCGTTGAAGTGCTGCGGAAGGGTGGCGTAATCCTTTATCCAACAGACACGGTGTGGGGCATCGGATGCGATGCCACTAATGCTGAAGCAGTGAAGCGCGTGTATAAAATTAAGCAGCGCGACGACTCGAAGGCGCTCATCTGCCTCGTCGACTCCGATGCCCGTCTGCAGCGCTATGTCTGCAATGTGCCTGACGTGGCGTGGCAGCTCATCGACTGCATCGATAAGCCGACGACGCTTATCCTCGACGGGGCCGTCAACCTGGCGCCCAACCTCATTGCCGCTGACGGCTCAATAGGCATCCGCATCACCAAGGAGGTCTTCTCGCATGAGCTGTGCTATCGGTTCCAGAAAGCTCTGGTCTCCACGTCGGCCAACATCAGCGGTGAGCCTGCTGCCCAGAACTATCGCGACATCGACCCGCGCATCATCGAGCAGGTCGACTACGTCTGCTGGACGCGACGTCAGGAGCATCAACCGCACACCCCATCGAGCATCATTAAACTGACACACGACGGGGTGATTGAAATTATTAGAAAATAAGGTTGGTTCTTTTTGAATAGAAATCTGAGGCCATGGGACGATCCCATGGCCTCAGCTGTTCTTTACACGATGCCCTGAGCCATCATGGCTTTTGCAACCTTCATGAAGCCGGCCACGTTGGCACCCTTCACGTAGTTGATGTAGCCGTCGGGCTGTGTGCCGTACTTCACGCAGTTCTCGTGGATATCGTTCATGATACGCTTCAGGTAGTCGTCGACCTCCTTGGCTGTCCACGACAGACGCTCTGAGTTCTGACTCATCTCCAGACCGCTGACGCTGACGCCGCCTGCATTGGAGGCCTTACCCGGCGAATAGAGAATCTTGGCATCCTGGAACGTCTTGATGGCCTCAGGCGTAGAAGGCATGTTGGCTCCCTCAGCGACGGCAATGACGCCGTTCTTCACCAGAGCCTGGGCTTCCTCGCCGTTGATCTCGTTCTGCGTGGCGCAGGGCAGTGCGATATCGGCCTTCTCCTGCCAGGGGCGCATGCCCTCATGATACTGAGCCTGGGGATATTCCTCGACGTATTCGCGGATTCGTCCACGCTCAATGTTCTTCAGCTCCATGATGTAGTCGAGCTTAGCGCGGTCAATGCCTTCAGGGTCGTAGATGTAACCGTCGGAGTCGCTCATGGTCAGCACCTTGGCGCCCAGCTGCAGGCACTTCTCAGCAGCATACTGTGCCACGTTGCCTGCACCGCTGATCAACACCTTCTTGCCCTCGATCGTCTCGCCGCGGGTGGCCAGCATCGACTGCAGGAAGTAGACGGTGCCGTAGCCTGTAGCCTCAGGACGGATCAGCGAGCCGCCGAAGGGGATGCCCTTACCCGTCAGGACGCCCTGGAACTGGTGGGTCAGCTTCTTGTACTGTCCGAAGAGATAGCCCACTTCGCGTCCGCCGACGCCGATATCGCCTGCAGGCACGTCCTCGTCAGGGCCGATGTGGCGATAAAGCTCGTTCATGAACGCCTGACAGAAACGCATCACTTCCTGCTCGCTCTTACCGCGAGGCGAGAAGTCGCTGCCGCCCTTGGCTCCGCCCATGGGGAGCGTCGTCAGCGAGTTCTTGAATGTCTGTTCGAAAGCCAGGAACTTCAGGATTCCGAGGTTCACCGATTTGTGATAGCGCAGTCCGCCTTTGTAGGGGCCAATGGCATTGTTGTGCTGAATGCGGTAGCCCATGTTGGTCTGCACCTTGCCCTGGTCGTCAGTCCACGTGACGCGGAACTGGATGATGCGATCAGGGATGCACAGGCGCTCAATGAGGTTGGCGCGCTCAAACTCGGGGTGACGGTTGTACTCTTCCTCAATCGTAGGAAGGACCTGGCTGACAGCCTGGATGTACTCGGGCTCTCCTGGGAACCTCTGCTTCAGTTGTTCTACTACTGCTGCTGCGTTCATAATCTTTTTACCTTTTAGTTTGTTACGTTTTTGCTGTTTGCGCTTACAAAAGTACAACAATTTGCGTAAACAATAAAACAAATTGAAACAAAAGCGATAATTTGGGCTGACAACTTGATGTATGTCAAGCGTCAGCCCAAGGTTCCTTATCCAAACAGCGCCCGCAGGGCTTCTTCGACCTTCCTGACGGGATGCAGCTCGATGTTAAACTTTTTTGTATTAAAACCTTGCAGGTTGTAGCGTGGGATAATCATGTGGCTGAAACCTAACTTCTCTGCTTCGGCAACTCGCTGCTCAATGCGGCTGACAGGTCGCACCTCGCCACTCAGTCCCACTTCGCCGGCCATGCACCAGCAGCTCTCAATAGGTGTGTCGACATTACTCGACAGGACGGCAGCAATGACGCTCAGGTCCATAGCCAGGTCTGTCACGCGCAGGCCGCCAGCAATGTTCAGGAAGACGTCTTTCTGCATCAACTTGAATCCTACTCGTTTCTCCAGGACAGCCAGCAGCATGTTCAGACGCCTCTGGTCGAAACCTGTTGCCGAACGCTGAGGCGTGCCGTAGGCGGCTGACGATACCAAGGCTTGCGTCTCAACCAGGAAGGGGCGTACACCCTCGATGGCACTTGATATGGCAATGCCCGAGAGCCCCTCGTGGTCTTGGGTCAGTAGCAGCTCCGAGGGGTTGCTCACCTGTCGCAGTCCGTTCTGCTGCATCTCGTAGATGCCCAGCTCTGAGGTGCTGCCGAAGCGGTTCTTCATGCTGCGCAGGATGCGGTACATATAGTGCTGGTCGCCCTCAAACTGTATGACGGCGTCGACGATGTGCTCCAGTATCTTCGGACCTGCCAGCGAACCCTCTTTAGTGATGTGGCCGATCAGTATGACAGGCACGCCACTTGTCTTGGCAAAACGCAGCAAGGCAGCCGCACATTCGCGCACCTGGGCAATGGAGCCGGCCGACGACTCTACGTCTTCAGTGGCAATGGTCTGAATCGAGTCAATCACGACCAACTCGGGCTGCTCCTCCTTGATATGTTCAAAGATGGTCTCCAGCGAATTCTCGCAGAGAATCATGAAGCCTTCATTCTCCTCATGGGGGATTCGCTCGGCCCTCATCTTCAGTTGATGGGCGCTCTCCTCACCACTTATATATAATATACGCTTGTCAGTCAGTCGGAGCATGGTCTGTAGCGACAATGTCGACTTGCCGATACCTGGCTCGCCCCCCAGCAGCACAATACTGCCAGGCACCAGTCCGCCGCCCAGCACACGGTTCAGTTCGCCGTCGCGCATGTCGATGCGCGGGTCGTCGTGACTACTGATGTCGCGGAGTCGCAAAGGCTTGTTCTTCCTAAGGGTATGTCCTGCCTGTGCTGCAACGTTCGTGGCAGCCTGACGGGCGTTGTCAGCAGCAATCTTTATTTCCTTGAATGTGTTCCATTGCCCACACGACGGACATTTGCCAATCCATTTGGCCGACTCCTGTCCGCAGTTCGTGCAGACGTAAGCAATCTTGTCTTTAGCCATTATTTTTACTTTTGATGCCACAAAATTACGAAATATTTTCGTCGTTACAAAACTTTTTAGTACTTTTGCACCGTCATTTAGGCTAATATCGCACATTAATTTAATAGCAGGAGGGCAACCGGCGGCTTGCAAGAGTCTCAAGGCTGCCCTTTCTTAATGAAAAAAGATGAGGACACTATTGATATTGCTCTTTGGTTGCATGCTGGCTGTGATGGCCTGCACGGAAGGGAAGGAAACTGATGCAAAGGACGCTACGCCTGCGGACTCAGCAGCCCTTCGTGTGGCCGTGACGCCTACGCTCGACTGTCTGCCGCTCTTCGTTGCCGAGGCCTCAGGCCTGCTTCAATCTGAAGGTCTCGACGCCAGCCTGCTGACCTACACGGCCCACATGGACTGCGACACTGCCGTGGCTCGTCGTGCCGTCGATGGCACATTCACAGATCTCGTGCGTGCTGAGCGCTTGCGGCGCCAGGGCGTACCCCTGCAGTACGTCGCTTCCACCAATCTGTCATGGCAGCTGCTCTCAGCCCGATCTGCCCGTATCCGTCAGCTGCGCCAGCTTGACGACAAGATGGTGGCTATGACGCGCTATTCCGCCACGGCCCTCCTCGCTGACCGTGCCGTCGACAGCGCCAAGCTGAAGTCGGAGCGTGTGTTTCGCATACAGGTCAACGATGTCGGCTTGCGCCTCAGCATGCTTGAGACGGGCACTATTGACGCCCTCTTGCTGCCAGAACCGCAGGCCTCTCAGGCCCGCAATGCCCGCGCTCATGTCATGTTCGACACGCGCCAGATGAACCTTCGGCTTGGGGCTCTGGTCTTCCGCGATGACGCGATGCGCGACTCCGTGCGCCATCAGCAGATCCGTCGTCTGCTGAGTGTCTACGACCAAGCCTGCGACTCCATCAACGATCATGGGCTTTCATACTATCGTGACCTGATTGTCAGTCGTTGCGGTGTCAAGTCAACTGCAGCTGACTCGTTGCCTCAAAATATACGTTTCGACCATGCCGAAGTGCCCCGTCAGTCAGATATCGACGTGGCTCTCGACTGGCTGAAAAAGCAATAACACCCATGCGACAGAACGAAACACTCCTCAACGTCATCGCCCTCGTTGCTGAACGCCATTTGGGCGAGGCCCTCAGTCTGCTTGACAGTTATCTGCAGGCTCACCCCCAGCTGCAGTCCGACATGGAGAAACTTCAGGCTGTCAATTCTGACTATGAGCTTCTGCTGCATTATTGGCAGCAGGGTTTTAACGACCCAGAACGCGATAAACTCTACTTCAAGCTGCTCCGTCGGCTTTATACGCTGGCCTCCAACATGTTGCTCAACGACCATCTGCGCAACAGCCCATTCATGAGAAACCTCTACTCGCAGCCTCGCCAGTCAGGACGAGAGTGGTCAGTCAGCGCCATTCGTGCGCAGCTTGAGGACTACGTCAGCGCGCAAGCCATGCTCGAACTGGAGCCTCCACACACCCGATTGCCCAAATCGCATCAGCTCCATGAGCAGCATGCGCGATTTATGGATGACCTCTTCGACTATATCGTCACCTCACGTCTCTGGAGCGAGACCACTGCCAACGGCTTCGAGGCGATGCTCCTTTCGCCTACCGTCGACCTTCTCGACCGCCAGCTGATTGTCTCTGCCGTCAGCCTGTCTGTCATGCAGGCTTTTGGCTACCACAAGTTCAGCGTCCTCTGCAGCGTCTACGAACAGGCTGACGACGAGGCGCTGCGCCAGCGTGCCCTGGTAGGGTGGGTGATGAGTCTTGGCGGCATGAAGCCTGGCCTTTATCCTGAGGTGGCACGACGCGTTGAGACGCTCTGTCACGACGATGCCACCCTTCAGGCATTGACTGAGCTTCAGATGCAGCTCTTCTATTGCATGGAGGCTGAGGACGACGGGCGACGCATCCATGACGAGATCATCCCCGACATCATGAAGGGCAGCCATCTGCGCATGACCCGGCAAGGACTTGAGGAGAACGACGAAGACTCTCTTGAGGACATCCTGCATCCAGAGGCTGCCGAACAGCACATGGAGCAGATGGAGCAGAGCATGCATCGCATGGCCGACATGCAGCGGAGTGGGGCAGACATCTATTTCGGCGGCTTCTCACAGATGAAGCGTTTCCCCTTCTTCAGCCGCCTTGCGGCTTGGTTCGTGCCGTTCTATCCCCAGCATCCAGCCGTCAGTGGCATCTGGGAAAACACCAAGGGCAAGCGCTTCCTCGAGACGGTCACCAAGATAGGCGCCTTCTGCGACAGCGACAAATATTCCTTCGTGCTTGCTTTCCGCCAGGTCCTCGACCGCATTCCGCAGTCGATGCTCTCGATGGTGGAGCAGGGCGAAGCCTCGCCAATCCCCCTTGGCGGACAGATTGCTGACGATGAGCAGCGCCAGCCCGCCTTCCAGCGCCGCCTCTATCTCCAGAACCTCTATCGTTTCCATCGGCTATTCTCCGTCCGCAGCGAGTTCGTCGATCCCTTTGCCGATGTCTCACGCTACGTCTTCTTTGCCAATCCCGCCTTCCGTCTGTCGCGTCTTCAGGAGCACACGATGGAGGTGGCAGCCTTCCTGTATAAGCGTAAGCGCACTCGCGAGCTGACCCTCGTCCTTGACAGTATTGACCCAGCGCGGCGAGATTACAACTATTATATAATGCGCGCGCGTGTAGAGACTGTGGGCGACGAGCAGCGGCGTCTCTATCAGCAGGCACTCAGTCTGCGCCCCGATGCCGAGCAGGCCCTTGCCGGCTGGGCCCGTTGCTGTTTCGATGCTCAAGCCTATGACGAAGCCATTGAGGCCTATCAGCGCCTGGTCGACATGCAGCCCGAGCGCCTGTCCTATCAGCTCAGCCTTGCCGCCTGCATGGCCAATGCCGATCGGACGACTGAGGCGGAGCCCTTGCTCTTCAAGCTCAACTACCTGCATCCGGACAACCTCAACGTCGTGAGAATCCTGGCCTGGACCCTCATGAATGGGGCCAAGTATGATCAGGCTGAGCGTTATTACGAACAGCTTGGGCAAAGTCAGCCTGTGCCATCTGACGACATCGTCAACCACGCCTTCTGCCTCTGGCTCAACGGAAAGACCTCTGACGCCCTCAAGCTCATGAATACCATAGACGATAAGGCTTCAGTGGCTGAGAGCATAGCGGCCGAACGCTCCTTCCTCTTGGGCCATGGCCTTCTCGAGGTCGATCTTCAGCTGATGCTCGACAGTTTGGGGCAGTCTGGACAAAGTGCCGCTTTGAACTAAACGAAGCGGTCCTTTGACCTCGACAAAGCGGTCCTTTGAACCCCTTGAAGCGACACTTTGCCGCCAGCTATAAGGAATCACTTCTATCTCGATGCAGCAATCTTCCCCCGCAGAATGTCTTTGACAGAGACAAAATAGGGTTAAAAATTGCTTAAATACTTTCGTGTTTGCAGAAAAAGTTGTACTTTTGTAGGCTGAACGAATGTGGGCAAAATGCGTCAGCGGGCCTGAAAACGGCTCCTACGGCGATTCTTCGCGCTGACGGGCCTATTGCAAAATAGTCAATAAGTAAAACATAAATTAGAACAGTGGATCAGACGTTTGACAACGACAGAATTTTGAAAATCAACATTGAGGAGGAAATGAAGTCCTCGTACATCGACTATTCCATGTCGGTGATCGTGGCGCGTGCCCTCCCTGATGTGCGTGACGGATTCAAGCCTGTACATCGCCGTATATTATATGGTATGATGGGCATCGGCAATACCAGCGACAAACCGCACAAGAAGTGCGCACGCGTCGTTGGCGAGGTGCTCGGTAAATATCACCCCCATGGAGACTCCTCAGTCTATGGCGCACTGGTGCGCATGGGCCAGGAGTGGAACATGCGCTATACGCTCGTCGACGGACAAGGCAACTTCGGATCGGTCGACGGCGATTCTCCCGCTGCCATGCGTTACACGGAGTGCCGCCTCTCGAAGATGGGCGAGCACATCATGGACGACCTCGACAAAGATACGGTCGACATGGATCCCAACTTCGACAACACGCTTGTCGAGCCCAGCGTCATGCCGACGAAGGTGCCCAACCTGCTGGTCAACGGCGGCAACGGCATTGCTGTGGGTATGGCCACGAATATGCCTACCCACAATCTGGGCGAGGTCATCGATGGCTGCTGCGCCTTCATCGACAATCCTGACATTGATACGGACGGGCTGATGCAGTATATCCCCGGCCCCGACTTCCCGACGGGCGCCTATATCTACGGCCTGCAGGGCGTGCGCGATGCCTACGAGACAGGTCGCGGACGTATTGTCATGCGTGCCAAGGCAGAGATTGAGAGTGGCGAGCAGCACGACAAGATCGTTGTCACGGAGATTCCCTACGGCGTCAACAAGGCCGACCTCGTGGCATACATCGCCGATCTGGCCACACAGCATAAGATTGAGGGTATCGCCAATGTCAACGATGAAAGCGGTCGCCAAGGCATGCGCATCGTCGTCGACGTGAAGCGCGACGCCAATGCTAACGTCATCCTCAACAAGCTCTTCAAGATGACGGCCCTACAGAGCTCATTCTCAGTGAACAACATCGCGCTGGTGCCCATCAAGACCGGCGACGGGACAAGGCTTCGTCCACGCCTGCTGAGCCTGCGCGAATGTATCCGCTATTTCATCGATCATCGCCATGAGGTGACCATCCGCCGTACGCAGTACGACCTGAAGAAGGCTCAGGAACGGGCCCACATCCTGGAGGGACTCATTATTGCCGTGAACAATATCGACGAGGTGGTCCACATCATCCGCCAGAGCCAGACACCTACTGACGCCCAGCGCAACCTCGAGAAGCGATTCGATCTGGACGAACTGCAGTCGAAGGCCATCGTCGATATGCGACTGAGTCAGTTGACGGGCCTGCGCGTCGACCAGCTGCATCAGGAGTATGACGACCTGATGAAGCTCATCGCTGATCTGGAGGAAATCCTGAATAATCCTGAGCGTTGCAAGGAGGTGATGAAGCAAGACCTCCTGGAGGTGAAGGAGAAGTATGGCGACGAGCGCAAGACGGAGATCATTCCCTTCGACCACGAGTTCAATGCTGAAGACTTCTATCCCGATGATCCTGTCGTCATCACCATTTCGCACCTGGGCTATATCAAGCGCACACCGCTGGCCGAATTCCATGCCCAGGGACGCGGAGGCGTAGGCGCCAAAGGAGCGCGCCATCGCGACAACGACTTCACGGAGTATATCTATCCGGCCACGATGCACAACACGCTGCTCTTCTTCACGCAGAAGGGACGCTGCTATTGGCAGAAGTGCTACGAGATTCCTGAGGGCGACAAGAACTCTAAGGGTCGTGCCATCCAGAACCTCCTGAACATTGAGCCCGACGATCAGATCAATGCCGTGCTCCGCATCAAGAAGTTCGAGGACGAGGAATTCCTCAACTCCCACTATGTTGTGTTCGCCACGAAGAACGGTATCGTCAAGAAGACCTGCCTCGAGGCCTACAGCAGGCCCAGGGCCAACGGCGTCAACGCCATCAATATCCTCGAGGGCGACCGCGTCGTCAGCGTCAGACTCACCAACGGACAAAACGAACTTATCCTGGCCAACAGGAACGGACGTGCCGTCAGATTCAACGAAGAGAAGATCCGCACCATGGGACGCGTCTCGACTGGCGTCATCGGCATGCGTCTCGACGAAGGCGACGACGAGGTCGTAGGCATGGTCTGCATCAACGATCCGCAGACGGAGACCGTCATGGTCGTCTCGGAGAATGGCTATGGCAAGCGCTCCGACATTGAGGATTACCGTATCACCAACCGCGGTGCCAAGGGCGTCAAGACGATGGCTATCACGGAGAAGACAGGACGACTCGTCGCTATCAAGGTGGTCACTGACGAGAACGACCTTATGATTATCAACAAGAGCGGCATCCTGCTCCGACTGAATGTCGACCAGGTCCGCATCATGGGCCGCGCCACGCAGGGCGTCCGACTGATCAATCTCACAAAGAAGAACGACACGATTGCCTCCGTCTGTAAGGTGGCTAAGGCCACTGATGACGAGGAGGACGTGGCTGAACATGTCGACGTGGAGAATACTGAAGAGATTGGCGATGCACCTATGGTAGACTTCGCTGAGCCTGAAGATGATAACCAGAATTAAAACTGTTTAACCAAAATGATAACGATTATGAAGAAAATCATGATGATGGCCCTGATGGCAGCAGCTGCCACCACTGCCTTTGCCCAGGATGCCCTGGTGAAACAAGCCAAGAAACTCGTCGCTGGCGGTCAGTTCGACGAAGCCATTGAGACGCTGAAGCCCGCCCTCACTTCAAGCCAGACCATCGACAAGGCCGCTGCCTGGAACGAGATGGTGCAGGCTCAGTATGGCAAGTACAACGCCATTCAGACGGCTGAGATGGAGAATAAGGTGAAAAAGCTCGAGGTGCCCTACGACACCGTCGGCATGAACCATGCTGCCGTGGAGGCCCTGAAGGCTGCCATGAAGTGCGACGAGTTCGACCGTCAGCCCAACGAAAAGGGTAAGGTGAAGATCAACTTCCGTCAGGCTAACCAGCAGAAGATGCAGAACGTGCGTCTGGCCATGATCAATGCCGGACTCTATGAGTATAACCACAAGAACCTCGACGGTGCTCTCGATTGCTGGAAACTCTATCTCGACTCACCTGAAGACGAGTTCTGGACGGGTGTGGCCGATGTGGCTGACGTCACCAAGGACCAGTATCGCTCGGAGATTGCCTACTATGCAGGTCTCGTGGCTTATCAGAAGAAGGACTACGTCCAGGCTGTGAAGTATGCCACCCTGGCTTCTCAGGACCCCAACAAGGCAGCCGATGCCAACGAGATCATGCTCTTCTCGAAGAAGGAGACCTTGAAGAGCAAGGCCGACTCGCTTGAATATCTTGGCATGCTTAAGGATCTGCGCAAGCAGAATCCTGACGAGGACCGCTACTTCAACTTGCTGATGGACTATTACACACGTGCCAACGATCAGGCTGCCCTGAAGGCTTGGGCTGAGGAGGAGATTGCTATCGACCCGCAGAACAAGATGGCTTGGGCCCTGAAGGGCGAGGTGCAGATGAACGACCGTCAGTGGGATGCAGCCGTAGAATCGTACAAGAAGGCCGCTGAGATTGATCCTGAATTCGTGCAGGTCATCTTCAACGCCGGCGTGTGCCTCAACTCGAAGGCTATCGACCTGAAGGACGAACTGGCTGACAAGAACACTGGCGGACTGACCAAGGCCAATGCTGATAAGGTGAAGGCTATCCTGGCCGACGCCCAGGTCTATCTGGAGAAGTCGAAGGAGCTCGATCCTTTCCGCGAGAAGGTCAACTGGGCTTATCCTCTCTACCAGATCTACTACTCACTCGGCGACGAGGCTAAGGCCAACGAGATGGAGAAGCTGGTCAACTCGAAGTAAAACCCTAACAGACTGAATGAAGCAAATCCTGACCTTGCTTCTCTTACTAATGACAACACCGTGCCTGATGGCTCAGAAACGTGAGCTTAGTCAGGCACGGTCTTCTATCAAGAGCGGCAAATACGATGAGGCGGAGCGGTCGATGGCGGCGCTGCTGAAGGACTCGGCAAATAGAGCAAACAAGCGCATCTATCTGACGAGATACGACGCCGTGCGCCACCTCTACGAACAGGGTAACGAGAAGTTATACCTCAAGCAGAAGTACGACACGGCCGTCTTCTTTAATAACACTCGTAAGCTGTTCGCTATCGCAGAGGCCCTCGACAGCTTGGATTCTGACTATCGTCAAAAGCACGCCGCTCAGCTCAATGCCATCCGTCCGAACCTTTTCAACGGTGGCATCTATTATATAAGGAAAGCGAAGTGGAGTGATGCCTTCGATTATTTTGAGGCCTATATCGACTGCTCCAGCCAACCACTTTTTGCTGCTTATCGCTACGACTCCATAGACAGGAGGTTGCCTGAGGCAGCCTATTGGGCCACCTATTGTGGCTATAAGCAGCACGACCCCGTTCTCACATTGCGCCATCGCAAGCTGGCCTTGCGTGATACGACGCATCACGACTTCACGCTCCAGTTCATGGCAGAGGCCCGTCGATGGCTTAACGACGAGGAACTTTATATTGCTACGCTTCAGGAGGGCTTCCGCCATCATCCCCAATTCGCCTATTTCTTCCCTCGGCTGATGGATGCCTACACCAGTCGCGGACAACACGAACAGGCATTGGCTTTGGCCGACAGTGCGCTGGCTGTGTGCGACACGTGCGAGCTCTATCTCTTTGCCAAGTCGTCGGCCCTGCTCAGGCTTCAGCGCTATAAGGAGTGCATCAGCTACTGCGACCGCCTGATTGCCCAGAACGACACCCTTGCCGAAGCCTATTTCAATGCAGGGACGGCCTACGTCAATCTGGCTGCTGGGCTTAACCCAAAGCGTGAACGCAAGTTGATCAGACTGGCTTATCAGAATGCTCGTCACTACATGGAGCGTTATCGCGAGCTGATGCCAGAGGAACCCTCCAAGTGGGCGCCAGTGCTATATCGCATTTATCTTAACTTGAACATGGGAAAGCAGTTCGACGAAATCGACCGGCTGCTTAATAATAATACCAGGAATAAATGAAAAAGATATGTATCGTTGCGGGCGCTCGCCCAAACTTCGTAAAGGTGGCTCCCCTGATTCGTTCCATCGAGAAGACAGATGGCGCCGAATATATGTTGGTTTATGCAGGGCGCGAGGATGATCCGACACTTGAGGCATCGCTCTTTGACGATCTGCAGATGCCGAGGCCCAATGTCTTTCTGGGCGTTGACAGCACCAGCCTGAATGAGATCACCTCGAGGGTCATGGCAGAATTCGACGCATTGCTCGAGCGGTGTCCCGCTGATGTCGTCATTGTTGTCGACGACCTGGCATCGACCATGGCTGCGGCCATCGTCACGAAGAAGCGTGGCGTCTGTCTGGCTCATCTTGTGGCCGGCACTCGCAGCTTTGATATGAAGATGCCGAAAGAAGTCAACCGTCTAGTGATAGATGCCCTGAGTGATTATCTGTTTACAGCTGGTGTCAAGAGCAACAGTGTGGCTACACGTGAGCAGGCTGACGGCTCCAACACGTATATGGTTGGCAATATCTTGATGGACACGCTTCGTTTCAATCACCAACGCCTGCGCCGTCCGCAAATCGACGTTGAGGAGGGAGGGTATCTTGTCTTTACACTCAATCGCAAAGCGCTCCTTGCTGATGAATCCCGTCTGAAGTCATTACTAAGTTCGATGCTCGACGCTGCCAATGGCAAACCCGTTATCGCTCCTCTGCGTGGTCAGGCTGCCGAGGTGGTGGCCTCCTTCGGCTTTCCTGCATCTTCCTTCCTTCAGACTCCTCCTTTGTCCTATCTTGAGTTCGGATGGCTGACGGCTCATGCTGCAGGTATCATCACCGATTCGGGCAATGTGGCCGAGGAAGCGACGTTCAATGGCGTGCCTTGTATAACGCTCAACAGCTATACCGAGCATCAGGAGACGGTCACCATCGGCTCGAATGTCCTTGTGGGTGAAGATCCCGTCCGATTGGCAGAAGAGGTCGGCCGGATGGTCAGCGGCACATGGAAAGCAAGCGCCCTGCCAGACCGCTGGGATGGGCGGACGGCAGAGCGCATCGTCAGCATTCTGCTCTCTTAAAAGATAAAAGAGGATAGTTGAAAGATGAAAAATATGATTAGACTTAGCCGTGTCGTTATGAACAGTTCTGTCTAATCATATTTTTCATCTTTCATTTTTCACGTCTCATTTTAATAGTTCTCGGCCTTCACCTGGAAGTAGCTCTGGGGATGGTCGCAGACGGGGCACACCTCGGGAGCTTTCTTACCCACGACAATGTGGCCGCAGTTGGCGCATTGCCAGATGACGTCGCCATCTTTTGAGAACACACGCTCATGGCGCACATTGTCGAGCAGCTTGCGATACCGCTCCTCGTGGGCCTTTTCAATTTTAGCCACTCCTTCGAACTTCTCGGCTATCTCGTCGAAACCCTCCTCGCGAGCCTCGCGGGCCATGCGGGCATACATGTCCGTCCATTCGAAGTTCTCGCCTCCGGCAGCAGCCTCCAGGTTGCTGGCCGTATCCTTGATGGCACCGCCCTCCAAGAGCTTGAACCACATCTTGGCGTGTTCCTTCTCGTTGGCAGCCGTCTCCTCGAAGATGGCAGCAATCTGGACGTAGCCGTCCTTCTTGGCCTTCGAAGCCCAGTAGCTGTACTTGTTGCGTGCCATCGACTCACCTGCAAAAGCTTCCTGCAGGTTCTTCTCTGTCTTTGTTCCTTTTAGTTCTTTCATGATTGTTCTTTTTATGATGTTAAACTGTTATCTCACCGCAGATGCTCTGCTTCATAAACTTGCGTACGATCTCCGAATCGTCATAGCGGCCTTGCAGATACATCAGCTTCGTCACGGCACTTTCCACCGTGCCGTCGTAACCGCTGACAACGCCGGCTTCCTGCAGCTGGTAGCCCGTGTCGTAGCGACCCATCTCGACGCGGCCTTGCAGGCATTGACTGATGTTGACCACCACCTTGCCGTGGCGCGATGCCTCCTTCAGGGCGCTGATGAGCCATGGTGCCTGTGGGGCATTGCCGCTGCCATAGGTGCGCATGACGATGGCCCGCAGTGTGGGCATGGTCACCAGGTAGCGAATCATCTCTTCGCGGACTCCTGGGAAGAGCGAGAAGATGAACACGCTGGCGTCCAACTTCAACTGAGGAATCATCCTACGGCGATAGTCGGGCTGATGGATGAACTCCTCGTGATAGGTGATATTCACACCTGCGTCAGCCAGGTGGGGATAGTTGAACGACTCGAAGGCATTGAACTCGTCGGCACTCTGCTTCGTCGTGCGGTTGCCCCGCATCAGGTGGCCGTTGAAGTAGACTGACACCTCAGGCACCATAGGTGTGCCGTCCTGGTGGCGTGCCGCGGCAATCTCTATCGACGTGATGAGGTTCTCCTTGCCGTCAGTGCGTAGCTGTCCGATAGGCAGCTGACTACCCGTCAGGATGACAGGCTTGCCGAGATTCTGAAGCATGAAGGACAGTGCAGAAGCCGTGTATGACATCGTGTCCGTGCCGTGCAGGATCACGAAGCCGTCGTAGTCGTCATAGCGCTCGTTGATCAGTCCGGCCAGTTGGACCCAGAAGTCAGGCGACATGTCGCTCGAGTCGATGGGCGGCGAGAACTGGTAGGTCGCTATCTCAGTCTTGAATTGCGCCAGTTCAGGCACCCGGCTCAGCAGATGTTCAAAGTCGAAGGGCTCCAGGGCCCCTGTCAGCGGATTACGGTTCATGCCGATCGTTCCGCCCGTGTAGATCAATAGTATTCTGGTTTGCATAGTCCTTCGCAGGTCAGAAGCGGAAGTCGAACTCCAGGTTCACCATGTTGTACTTATATTTATTAATGTACATCGTGTTGTAATCGCGCGTATGGTCGTCGACGCGTGAGTACATGAGGTTGAGCATGATGTTCTTGTTGAACATGTAGTCGATGCCGCCTTCATAGTGTATGGTGCGCACGTCGCCGTTGGCACCTATGTCATACCAAATCTTCTTGCCATAGTTAATCTCGTCGCGATAGACGTCGTAGCGGGCTTTGACGTGCAGCTTGTTCTTGATGATCGGCACGATGCCGAAGAAGTAGAAGCCGTCGGCCTTCGTCCCTTTGCGGCGTTCAATCGTGTTTGTGCCGTCGCCGGCTGCTGCCGTGCCGTAGCCCTGGCTGTGGATATATTCCGTGCGGAAGGTCCAGTCGTCCTTGTCCCATTCGGCCGAGATGGCATAGCGGTTCTTCGAGACGCTTTGGTTGGTCTTGCCGTCGATGCTGTAGCCGCCTCGCGAGCCTGTCCATCCGAATCCGCCGATGCGGAGCCCCTTGACGGGGATGACCCACATGCCGCCGATGATGTCCTTGCGATTGTCCTTGTCCTTGGCATTGATGCCTTCGCCGTTGTAGACGCCTACCTGATAATGGAGCAACGGATGGCCTGCCACGCGGAACAGGTCGCCCTGCAGCTGCACGCCGATGTCGCGACCGCCAGATGACTTCTCGCCCGTACGGTCGCCAAAGCCTGCCAGCTTGTTGATCGACATAGCGTAGGAATACCATCCTTGAGTGACGGGGTGGGTGGGGTTCTCGAATGTGAAGGCCCGCTTGAACTGTCCGACTCTCACTTTCAGGAAGTCGAATCTGCGCCACTCGGCATAGAGGTCGACCAGGTTGAAGGTAGCAGACGAGGGCCCGGCATTCGATGAGCCTTGAGCCTGAACGCGCCAGTCGAAGTCGCCGACCTGGCCGTCGAGAACCAGTCGGAGCAGTCGGAGATTGATGGAGTTCTGCTCGTCGCCCTTCTTGTCGTTGGCCTGATATTGCACCATTCCATATCCGCTCAGCTTCATGGTGTCGTACCATTTTTTCTCCTGAGCGTTGCCGCCGATAGTGAGCAGCGAGAGCATTGTCATTGTGATGAGTTTCTTTGTCATAGTTTCGGGATAGATTTGATTTTCAGAGCACAAAGATAATCAAAAAACATGATACTGCCAAATTTTAGGCCCGCCGATTGCTGTTTTTCGGAAAAGTGCCGCTTCTCTGTCGTCAAAGGACCGCTTTGATGTCGTCAAAGGACCGCTTCTCTGATGTCAAAGTACCGCTTTGATGAGGTCAAAGCGGTACTTCGTTTTTGGGCATCATTAGCGTCGCTCGAGCAGCACGACATTCTCCACGTGGGGCGTATGTGGGAACATGTCGACGGGCTGTACGTCCTTCACCCGATAGTCGGCGTCGAGCAGCTGCAGGTCGCGGGCCTGCGTGGCCGGGTTGCATGAGACGTAGACGATGCGTTGGGGCGCCGCCCGCAGGATGGTGCTCACCACGTCAGGGTGCATGCCCGCGCGTGGCGGGTCGGTGATGATGACGTCAGGCCGTCCGTGCTCAGCGATGAAGTCGTCAGTGAGGATGTCCTTCATGTCGCCGGCATAGAAGAGCGTGTTTTCAAGCCCGTTTATCGAGGCGTTCACCTTGGCGTCTTCGATGGCCTCCGGCACGTATTCGATGCCGACCACCTGGCGGGCCCGGCGGGCCACGAAGTTGGCAATCGTGCCTGTTCCTGTGTAGAGGTCGTAGACGAGCTCATGGCCTGTGAGCTGGGCGAAGTCGCGTGCCACCTGGTAAAGGTGCAGGGCCTGCTCCGTATTGGTCTGGTAGAACGACTTCGGGCCGACCTTGAATCGCAGGTCCTCCATGAGTTCAAAGATATGGTCGGAGCCGCTGAAGGTCAGGATGTCAAGGTCGCCGATGGTGTCGTTGCACTTCTGGTTGTCGACATACATTAACGAGCTGATCTGCGGGAAGTTGTCCTTCAAGTATTGAAGCAGTCCGAAAGCCTCTTTCTGACCACCCGTCTCATCGTAGTGAAACTGCAGGATGACCATCCATTCGCCGCTGTTCGAGTTGCGAATGATGACGTCGCGCAGCAATCCTTTCTGAGCTTTCAGGTCGAAGAACGAGAGCTGCTTCTCGAGAGCATAGTCGCGAATGGCGTTGCGGATGTCGTTGTGCAGTGGGTGCATCAGGTGGCACGTCTCGATAGGCAGTATCTTGTCGAAGGCGCCCGTGATGTGGAATCCGATGGCGGGGATGTCCTTGCGGAGCGATTCGTCAGCGAGCTGCTCGCGCGTCAGATAGCGACGGTTGGCACAGCCGAAGTCGAGTTTGTTGCGATACTCACGCGTCAGCACGGAGCCCAGAATGGGGCGGATCTCTGGCAGTTCCACTTTGCCGATGCGCCTCAGCTGGTCTGTCACTTGCTGCTGCTTGAAGCGAAGTTGCTCGGCGTAGGGCAGGTTTTGCCATTTGCACCCGCCGCAGACGCCAAAATGACTGCAGAAGGGCACGGCGCGCACCTCGCTCAGCTTGATGAATCTGACGACCTCGCCTTCAGCATAAGAGTGCTTCTTGCGGTGTAGCTGGACGTCGCAGATGTCACCAGGCACGCACCAGGGCACAAACACGACCATGTCCTGCCAGTGGAAAAGGCATTTGCCCTCGGCAGCGACAGCTTCAATAGTGACGCCCTCAAGGAGCGGCAGTGGTTTTTTGCTTCTTCCCATGTCGTTTTTTGATTTTGGATGCAAAGGTAGAAAATTATTCGCAATTATGAATGCAGAATGGCATTTTTTTCGTAACTTTGCCGTCGATTATGCGAAAAAGCCTTATCATAGCCTTCTTGCTTTCGGCCCTCGCGATGCTCGTGGCGTCGTGCTCTACGACTCGCTATGTGCCTGACGGCGGACTGTTGCTAAGCAGTGTCAAGGTCAAGACTGAGGGCGACTATCGCGACGTCAACACATCGGCACTCCGCAGCTATGTGCGCCAGCAGCCTAATGCCCGCTGGTTCTCGCTGGTGAAGCTCCCGCTGGCCACCTATTCGCTCTCCGGACGCGACTCGTCGCGATGGATCAACCGCACCCTGAAGTCCATTGGCGAGGCTCCTGTCGTCTACGATTCACTGCGCACCCTGCAGACCATTGCCGACCTGCGTCAGGAGCTGCGCAACGAGGGATTCCTTCAGGCGGACGTCGACGTCGAGGAGCGACGGCATGGTCGCAAGGTCGACGTCACCTACTGGCTCCGTCCTGGCGAGCCTTATTTCATTCATAACATCAGCTATGACATACGCGACGACAGCATCCGCCAGCTTCTGGCAGGCGACAGCCTCCGCCGACTGATTCATCCGGGCATGAAGTTCGACGTCAGTCTGCTCGACGCTGAGCGCAAACGCCTCACGTCATTGCTGACTGACAGTGGCTACTTCCGCTTCCATAAGGAATTTATCACTTATCGGGCTGACACCACTCGCGGCACGCGCCTGATTGATATCACACTGCGGCTGGGACTCTATCGCCAGTCGTCCGACAGTCCGGACACTCTGCATACGCGCTATCTGCTACGCCGCATCGCCTATGCCAGCGGCGACCCTGCTGATTCGCGCATCCACTTGCGTCGCCATGTCCTTGAGGAGTGCACGCATTTGGCTGAAGGACAGTATTATACGGCTTCTGGGCTGCAGAATACCTACAATCACCTCGGACGTCTTCAGGCCGTGCGCTATACTAACATCATGTTCCGCCCTGTTGCTGACTCGGCAATGCTCGATTGCGACATCCAGCTACAGACGAACAAACCCTCAACCATCTCCTTCCAGCCCGAAGGAACCAATACGGCAGGCGATCTCGGAGCGGCTGCATCGCTCACTTATCAGAATCGTAATCTCTTCCGCGGGAGCGAGGTGCTCAGTGTCGAATTGCGTGGCGCCTACGAGGCCATCCGTGGGCTTGAGGGCTATGCCAATCAGGACTTTATTGAATACAGCCTTGAGACCCGACTGCAGCTCCCACGCTTCATCATGCCTTTTGTCAACCAGCGATTCCGCCAGCGTGTCAATGCCACCAGCGAGCTGTCGCTGCTCTATGACCTGCAGGACCGTCCGGAGTTCCATCGGCGGGTGCTCTCGGCTGCCTGGCGCTATCGGTGGAGCTTCCCTCACCGTCATGACCGCTATCAGCTTGACCTGTTCGATCTCAACTACGTGTTCATGCCCTGGCTGTCGCCCACCTTCCGCTCCCAATATCTCGACAACGAGTCGAACCGCAATGCCATCCTGCGTTATAACTACGAGGATCTGTTCATTACCAAGGTGGGCTTCGGCTACTCATACGCCAAGGGCAATGTCGCTCTGAAGACCAATGTCGAGACGTCAGGCAACCTCCTGGCTGGCGGGGCACGCTTGTTTGGTACGGAAAAAGATGACAAGGGGCAATATCGCCTCTTCAACATCGCCTTCGCCCAGTATGCCAAGGCTGATGTCGACCTGACCCGCTCCTTCACCATCGATGCCCACAACCAGCTCGTCTTCCATCTCGGCTTCGGCATTGCCTATCCCTATGGCAACTCGACCGTGCTGCCTTTCGAGAAACGCTACTTCTCTGGCGGTGCCAACAGTGTGCGCGGATGGAGTGTGCGCTCGCTCGGACCAGGTAAATATAAGGAACGCGACGGACGTATCAACTTCATCAACCAGACTGGCGACATGAAGCTCGACCTCAACCTTGAGTATCGCACCCACCTGTTCTGGAAGCTTGGTGGCGCTGCCTTCGTCGATGCCGGCAATATCTGGACACTACGCGACTATGACATTCAGCCTGGCGGACAGTTCCGATTCAGCGACTTTCCAAGTCAGCTGGCCGTCAGCTATGGTCTGGGCCTGCGCTTCAACTTCGACTACTTCATCCTGCGCTTCGACCTCGGCATGAAGGCCATCAACCCCGCCTATGAGGAGGACGACGACGAGCATTATCCCATCCTCCACCCACGCTTCAGCCGCGACTATGCCTTCCATTTTGCCGTCGGACTGCCTTTCTGATGTTTAAATAAGGTAAAATAATTTCCTGACTTTGGCCTTTTGTCGATTCTTTTTTGTATCTTTGCATTTAAATTCAGAAACGACATGCTGAGATTCATATCTTTTGGCAGCGGTAGTAGTGGTAACTGCTATTTCCTTTACACCGGCAACGATGGACTGATTATCGATGCGGGCGTCGGAATCCGTACGCTGAAAAAGCATTTCCGCAACTATGGCCTAAGCCTCGCACAGGTGCACCATGTGCTGATCACTCACGATCATGCTGACCACATCAAGTGTGTCGGCAGCCTTAGCCATGATCAGCATTTGCCTGTCTATGCCACTGAAGCCGTCCACAAGGGGATCGATCGCAACTATTGCGTCGCGCGAAAGGTGGAAGCTGCCTATCGTCGTTATCTGGAACCGGCGCAAACCATCACCATCGGTGATTTCCTTGTGACGCCATTCAGTGTCCCTCACGACAGCAGCGACAATGTAGGCTACATGATTGAGGCCGAAGGTGTGCGTTTCTGTATCATGACGGATTGTGGTTGCGTCACAGACGAGATGACGGCTTATATCACGCGGGCCAACTATTTGGTCATCGAGGCCAACCACGATCGTGAGATGCTCCTCCATGGGCCTTACCCAGAGCATCTGAAGCGCCGTATCACCTGTGGTACGGGCCATCTGAACAACAATCTCTGTGGCGAAGCCATAGCGCAGAACATGAGCCAGGACTTGCGCTATGTATGGCTCTGCCATCTCTCTGAAGAGAACAACCACCCTGAGCTGGCGCGCAAGACGGTCGAGGCCGTGCTCCGCTCTTATGGCATCGTCGTCGGCAAGGACCTCCAGCTCGAGGTGCTCAAGCGTGCCATGCCGACTGGCGTCTTCGATTTGCTTTGACGATTCGTTTTTTTTGTACTTTGAAATAGTAGGCAACAAATAAAGGCCGCGTCTCTTCATGAGGCGCGGCCTTGTCATATAGGGCTAAAAGTCTCTTGAGCTCTTATTCTCCCTTCTCCATCTGAGCCTTCAGCTGAGCGAGGACGTCGATGTCGCCAAGCGTGGTGCTGGCAGCCACGTTCTCAATCTTCGGCGTGTCGTCCTTCTTGGCAGCACGGGGAGCGGCAGCCTTGCGGGCAGCACGCTTCTCCTCACGCTGGGCATCCTCGAAGGTGCGGCTGTGCGAGAGGATGATGCGCTTCGAGTCCTTGTTGAACTCAATCACCTTGAAGGGCAGTTCCTCGCCGAGCTGAGCCTGCGAGCCGTCCTCCTTGACAAGGTGCTTCGGAGTGGCAAAGCCCTCGACGTTCTCCTCGAGCTGAACGACGGCGCCCTTCTCGAGCATCTCGGTGATCTTGCCCGTGTGGACAGAGCCGACGGTGTACTGGCCCTCGAAGACGTCCCAAGGATTGTCCTCAAGCTGCTTGTGGCCGAGCGAGAGACGACGGTTCTCCTTGTCGATGTCGAGCACGATGACGTCGATAGGCTCGCCCACCTTGGTGAACTCTGAGGGGTGCTTCACCTTCTTCGTCCACGAAAGGTCGCTGATGTGGATCAGTCCGTCGACACCCTCTTCCAGCTCGACGAAGACGCCGAAGTTGGTGAAGTTACGCACCTTGGCAGTGTGCTTCGAACCGACGGGATACTTCACCTCGATAGCCTCCCAAGGATCTTCCTTGAGCTGCTTGATGCCGAGGCTCATCTTGCGCTCGTCGCGGTCGAGGGTCAGGATGACAGCCTCAACCTCGTCGCCAACCTTCAGGAACTCCTGTGCTGAACGCAGGTGCTGGCTCCACGACATCTCGCTGACGTGAATCAGACCCTCGACGCCAGGCTGCACCTCGACGAATGCACCGTAGTCGGCGATAACGACAACCTTGCCCTTGATGTGGTCGCCCACCTTGAGCTCGGGATCCAGAGCATCCCAGGGGTGCGGGGTCAGCTGCTTCAGACCGAGGGCGATGCGCTTCTTCTCCTCGTCGAAGTCGAGGATGACAACGTTGATCTTCTGGTCGAGCTCGACAACCTTCTTCGGATCGTCGACGCGGCCCCATGACAGGTCGGTGATGTGGATGAGTCCGTCCACGCCGCCGAGGTCGACGAAGACGCCGTAGCTTGTGATGTTCTTGACCGTACCCTCCAGGATCTGACCCTTCTCGAGCTTCGAGATGATCTCCTGCTTCTGGGCCTCGAGCTCCTGCTCGATGAGGGCCTTGTGGGAGACAACGACGTTGCGGAACTCCTGGTTGATCTTCACCACCTTGAACTCCATCGTCTTACCCACGAACTGGTCGTAGTCGCGTATGGGATGAACGTCGATCTGCGAGCCGGGCAGGAAGGCCTCGATGCCGAAGACGTCGACAATCATACCGCCCTTCGTGCGGCACTTGATGAAGCCCTGGATGACCTGCTGCTCCTCGAGGGCTGCGTTGACGCGGTCCCAAGCCTTAGAGAGGCGGGCCTTCTTGTGCGAGAGGATGAGCTTACCGCTGCGGTCCTCGACGCTCTCGACATAGACTTCCACGGTGTCGCCTTCTTTCAGGTCGGGGTTGTAGCGGAACTCGCCGGCGGGGATGATACCATCGCTCTTGTAGCCGATGTTGACCACGACTTCTTTCTTGTCCACAGAGATGACCTTACCATCAACAACTTGATGGTCGGCTACCTTGTTCAGGGTTTCGTCGTAGGCCTTGTCAAGTTCTTCCTTGCTCACGTTGGCCACGGTGCCGTTTTCGAATTCGTCCCAGTTGAAGTCCTCGAGCGGCTTGACGTTCTTTGTTAATTCTGACATGTTGTTAAAATGTTTGCCCTTACAAAGGGCGATTGGCCTGAACAGACGCGAGAATCAGACCTTGTTTTAATGGTTAATAATATAAGGAGTCAGCGCCTGTCCTGGCTCCTTGTCCCGATGTGGGCTCAAAAGTGGCCGCAAAATTACTAAAAATCTTTGAGAATTAAGCAATTATACTCTTTCTGAAAGAAAGATTTAAGTTTTTTTAGCTAATACGACAGTGGTCTTTTACTGGTATAGGAAACTTGTGGCACGGCGTGACGCCATGCCGTCACGTCGTGGCGCCATGAAATCACGTCGTGACGGCATGCCGTCACGACGTGTCATTACTTTATTATCCGGCCATGCCAACGTTCAGAAAGGATATCCAATGGCGATGTGGAGGGAGTGCATGTCGCTGAAGCGGGGGATGTTCAGGTAGCCAGACTTGCCTGTGTCGTAGGGCAGATGGAGACCGAAGCCCCAGTCGACGCGCAGGACGAGGAAGTCGAGGTCATAGCGTAGACCTATGCCTGTGCCTGTGGCGAGTTCACGGAAGAACTTGTTCGCATGGAAGCCCGTGTGGGCAAAGAGGTCGTTCCATGTGTCGATGAAGTCGTGGGTGGTCTGGTCGTCTTCGTCGTCATGCAGGAGCGTCCAGTCGCGCGAGTTCCAGACGTTACCTGCGTCGAGGAAGACGGCGCCATAAAGGCTGCCGAATAGTCTGCGGCGCAGCTCGAGGTTAGCAACGAACTTAGAATCGCCGTTCTGCATGAGATAGCTGAACTGGCTGTTGCCTGGTATGCCCTGGAAGGAGCCAGGGCCGATGGAACGGACGGTGAAGGCTCGGATGCTGTTGGCTCCGCCGACGTAGAAGAGCTCGCTGAAGGGTGCTTCGTCGGCGTTGCCGTAGCTCCAGAGGAGTCCCCAGTTGAGGTGTCCGACGAGCTGGGTCTTGGGGTCGAGGGTCCATGTCTTGACGAGGTCGGTCTCGATGCGTATGAACTGTGAGTAGGGGTTCTTGAAGAGGGTCTTGCCGCGTTGGTTCCATTCGTGGCCCTGAATGAGGACGTCGTAGAGGGCTGTGAGGTTGCCGGCCTGCTCGATGCTGGTCTCCCATCGGATGGGGTTGCGCAGGTTGGAGGGCGAGGCATAGGTGTAGGTATAGCGCATCTTAGGGATGAAGTAGTCGTCCATGGTGGCCTGAAGATAGGGGTTCTGTGCGAGGAGCTGGTCGAACTGTTCGGTGTGGCTGTTCATGTACTGATACTTCAGGATGAGGGGCGACAGCTCGTGGCGGCTGATGGCTGAGGGCTGCCAGCGGTAGGTCCACTCGCCTGAGACGATGTGCATCTTGTAGTAGGAGGGGCGGCGGACGATGTCGCTTGAAACTTTGGCGATGGTCCAAGGTGTGGCATAGAATCGACGAGGGCGTCGGCGTCCGTTGGGCCCTGTGCGGCGTGTGCGGTTGACGAAGGGGGCAATGATGCGTGGGAACTCGATGGATGCGTCAGCACCATATTCATAAGAGTTCATGTCTGAACCGCCCCCATTGACCTGCCATTCGTAGGCACCATGCAGGTTAATGTCGAGCTTTTCGGCACCTCGGAAGGCGTTGCGCTTGGTGAATCCGAGTTTGAGCTCTGGGCCTAGTCGACCGATGGTGCGGTTGACGAAGTTGGTCTCGACGTAGAAGTCGTAGGGCTTGTCGAAGGTGCAGCTGAGGGTCATGTCGAGGGTGTCCTGAGAGGCGTGAGAGCTGAGAGCTGAGAGTTGGGAGAGGCGGGGAGTGAGTTGTAGGTCGACGGAGGAGAAGATGCCGTTGGCATTGATCTTCTGAATGGATTCCTGATAGTCGGCGTTACTGAACAGACGGCGAGGGCGCAGCTTGAGGTCGCGCAGAATGACACGTGGACGAATGGGGGAGTGCTTGCCGTTGTAGAAGACCTTGAGGAAGCGTCGGTCGATGGAGTCACTGAGCTGCTCGCGCATGGAGCGGCGCAGTTCGACTCTGGTCCGTCCGATATGCCAGGGGCGGAGGGCCTCGGGTGGCAGCGAGTCGGCCAGCTGGAGGCGCAACTGGGCATGGCCGGCGATGTCGAACGTGTCGGCCAGATAGGAGGCATAGCCTGTCTGGTAGTAATAATATCCGTTGTTGCGGAAGAGACGGCTGAGGCGTGTGCGCTCGGCGTCGAGGGAGGCTACGTCGAAGGGTGAGCCGGGCTTGATGCAGGCTTCGTCAAGGGTGGAGTCGATGAGGTGCTGCATGGGTGCAGGAAAACCTACATAGGCAATGGTGTCGACGCGGAAGAGCGTGTCGAGCCTGACGGTGTAGCCGATCTTCATCTTCTTCGGATTGTGCTGCGGCACCTCTTCGTAGCTGACCGTGCCGTGCAGGTAGCCGTTCTTGCGGAGCACAGAGCGTGCCACGGAGGCACGCAGGGCAGGATTGACCTGGCTCATCAGCACTGGGGCCTTGCCGAAGGCCTTCTTCATCCACTTCTTGAACACGCCGCTGGAGCCGTCGGCCCAGTTCCATATCCATAGGCCGTAGGGGAAAGGCGTGCGGTAATAGCTTGAGCCGAAGAGGGCACCGTTAGGGGCGGTGGCCAGTGCGGCTTCGATTTCCTCGCGCGTGGTGTTGAAGTGGTCGCCAGGCTCGTAGCTCTGATAGTCAATCTTGGTCAGTCCGATGAATAGCTGGTCATCGTCAGGGATGTTCTGAGTGGTGGAGCATGACGTTGCACTCAGCACGAGTGCCAAGCTGAACGATAGATTAAGAATGAGGAATGAGACGGGGCTCTTCCTTCGTTTTATTCCTCTTATGCTATATGTCTGTCTGTTCATCATTGCTCCTTGTTTGTTCTTGTTGTGTCAGCCTTTAGGGAGTCGGCTTGCTCGCGCTTGATCTGACGCTGGGGCATCATCATGGGCTGCTCTTTCTTCCAGAAGTGGAAGATGTCCCAGAAGGAGTCCATCTTGCGCTTCCAGATGAAGCCGGCACCGTATTCGCCTGTGTAGCCTTCGAGCCAGTCGTAGGCATTCTGGTTGTAGAACAGCTTGACGTACTGGTTGGCAGTTGGCGAGAGTCGGTATTCCATCGTGACGTTGTCGAAGAACGACTGGTTCTGGCCGATGGCGGCCTCCTGACCTGTTGAGACCTTTCCGCCGATCTGCACGCGGAGACGGTTGTTCCAGAATCGCTTGGCAAACTTGAACGAATAGTCGGTGTGCATGGCTCCGCTGGCGTCGGTCGTGTTGTCGAGGCCGATGCTGAGGTCGAGGGTCTTGAGGGCATTGCCTGTGATGTTGTTGATCTCGCTTTGCAGGAACGAGCTGAGGGCAGAGTTCATGGAGAATCCGCTGGTGTTGCCGTCGGCCAGATACATGCCTGTGGTGAGCATGGTCACGGCCAGCTTGCCCCGCTGTTCGGTCGACATGGAGTTGAGCTCGCTGGAGATGCTCATGTCTTCAGGGGCCTCGATGATGAACTCCAGACCCATGTCGCTGAGGGTCTTGGTGATGACGACGCCGCAGTCGAAGGCCACGGAGCGGCTCTGTCCGCCGTCCTGTCCGACGCTGGCCTTGCTGCGCTCCGTAGCGGTCAGGTTGAGTCGGGGATTCATCGGATCGCCCGTGAACTCGACGTAGCTGCCGTCCTGGATGGTGAAGGTCTTGAGGGGGATGATGGGCAGCGAGTACTTCATCTCGCCGCTGTTGAGGGTGTAGCGTCCGTTGAGTGTGAGCTCGCTGGCCGAATAGCGCATGCGCAGGTCGCCGCCTCCGAAGAGGTCGACGTAGTTGGTCTGGTCGGCGTTGAGGCCGCAGACGACGTGGGCTCCTTGGTCGATGCCTATCTGGAGGTCGACGGTCAGTCCGTCAGGCGTTGGACGGTCGATGCTGACGTGGATGGAGTCATTGAAGTCGGTGAACTTAACGAGCTCGTCGAGTTGGTTGTCAGTTGAGAGTGGCGAGTCGAGCAGGAGGTAGGTCAGGTCGGTGGTGCCGAGCACATCGAGCTTGCCGCGCATGGCGAGCCGTTCCATGGGGCCTCGCATGGTGGCAAAGAAGTTGACGAAACCCTTGCCGAAGGCAATGGAGCGGGCTGTCTGTTTCGAGTTGATGAGCTGGAAGTTCTGGGCGCGCATGCGGAGATCCATCGTCATGCGGTCCATGTCGTGGAAGTCGATGTTGCCCATGATGTTGAGTGGATTGTCGTTGTAGGCATACATCGTGAAGTTTTCGAGCAACAGCTTTGAGTCGATGATGCGCACGGGGTCGTTGTCGAAGCGTAGGCGAACGCCGTAGGGCTGGCTGACCAGATAGGCCGAGTCGAGATAGAGCTCGCCCTGTGCATCGGGTCGTGAGAGTGAACCCTTGACGCTGACCTCGCCTTCGGCATAGCCCTCGAATCCGATCAGCTGGTCGGGAATGAAGCCGTTGATGAGCGACAGCGGCGTGTGGGTCAGCTGGAGTGTGGCGTCGAGATAGCCGTCGCCCTCGTTGCGATACTCACCTCGCAGGGCCCCCACCTCCTTGTCGCTGAGCATGAGGATGCCCTCGACAGCATGGGTGTTGTCTTCGCGCTGCAGATAGACGAACTCCGTCGAGACGTCGCCCATCTGGCTGCCTTCGTAGGCCATGCTGCGGACCTGCATGTCGCTGGCCACGGAGATCTGCTTGTCGCTGTTCATCATGAGGTGGAAGTCGCCGTCGAGCATGCCGGCAATGCGTGGCACGTAGGGCAGCACCGCCGTCAGGCGGTCGAGGTCGAAGCGATGAAGGCTGATGGTGAGGTCCTGTAGGAGTGTAGTGTCCTGATTCTCGGAGTAGATCTTTATGCCCGTGCCGTCGTCGGCCAAGAGGTCGACCTTTGCTTGCAGCTTAGTGTCGCGGCCGAGGAAGAGATAGTTGTCGTCGTTGAGGTTGAACTCAGTGTAGCCGAGGGTGGGGCGCTTGGGCAGCAGCTGGAAGCGCAGACCGTCGGACTCCATGGCGGCCTGAGCCCCCAGGCGGACGCCGAGGTCGCCCTTGTCGTCGTAGAAGCGCACTCCGAGGCGGGCACCGCGGTCGTAGACGTTGCCGTCGACGAGGGCGCGGAAGACGAACTGCGGATTGCGCCGATTGTTGGCCACGACGCCCTGATAGGTCAGTCCGTGCTCGCTGTCGCGCAAGTTGACGTGTATGGTGTCGATACGTATGGAGTCATACTTCAGGGCATAGACGTGGGCCGTGCCGTTGAGCCCCTTCTCTGGCGACGCCGTCAGGTCGACGAGGAGGTCGCGGAAGTCGATGCCTGCCGAGGCTCTGAGCATGTCGGCAATAGGGTTGTCGTTGCCGCTGGAAGCATAGAGTCGCATGGTGGGCAGCATCGATTTGATGCGTGGTTGGTCGATGATGCGCTGGTCGAACTGCGAGCCGATGGTGTCGGACAGCACCGTCAGTTGGTCGATGAGTCGCTGATAGCCGCCGCTGGCGTCCATCTTGAGGGCGAGGTTGCCACTTTGCAGTCGTGCGGTTGTCGTGTCGCGATTAGCCAACAGGTTAAGCGTGACGTCCTGTGGACGATAGGTTGCTGCGGAATCGCGGATATAGAGGTCGGCAAAGTGGCCTTCCGCCTGATAATACTCGTCCAAGTCGGTGGCCAGGTCGATGTGGCCGCACATGCCTACGACGAGCGGATTACTGGAAATGCCGAGGGCATGCAGGTCGGCGTGGCGGACGTCGGTGCCCAGGGTGGCCTTGATGTCGGAGCGATGGCTGAGTAGCGCATCGGCGTCGATGGTGCCACGCATCAGCGGATTGTCGCTGGTGAGCGAAGCCAGCACATGGCCGTTGTTGAGGGTGGCATCGGCGTGCAGGTTGTCGAGATTGAGCCGTCCGTAGCGCAGATGACTGACTTGGGCCTGTGCGTCGAGACGGCTGCGGGTGTCGAAGAAGTCAGTGCCTTGTCCTCGCAACTGCACATCGGCCGTGAGTTCGTAGAGCGAATCCTGGGGCAGGAAGTGGTGGAGGTTCAGGTTGTTGATCTTGGCATCGGCGCTGTAGACAGCCGCCTTCTGGTCGTAGTAGCCCTTCAGCCTGATGTTGCCCCGGCCTTCGCGGGCCGTGAGGTCGGCTGTGTAGCGTGAGCCGTTGGCGTCGATCTTGCCTTCCAGTTGAATTCCGCTGGGTATGTGGACCGATGGGGGCAGTCCCATGGTCTGACGCAGCATGGAGAGGTCGTAGGTCTGTAGCTTCACGTCGAGTCCGCCAAGCATAGAATCGAGGTTGGTCAGGTCGTTGATTGTTCCTGAGGCTTCAGCACGGAAGACGGTCGGCAACTCCATGCTGAGCTGCTCGACGCGCGCTTGCTGCATGTTGCCCTTGATGCGTCCCTTGACGCTCAATGGCCAGTCGGGCCAGCGAGTGCGCATCGGTGCTGGCACGTCGTCCATGAAGACCAGCAGATCCTGACGGCCGATCTGGGCGTCGAGGTCGACGTCCATAGTGCCTGGTGCTACGTCGTCCATCACGTTGAGGTCGACGTCGGCAAGTGCATAAATAGTGGAGTGGGGGGTGGTCAGGCTGAGTCCTTGCAGGCTGAGCCGCTGGCCGTCGAGAAGGACGGGGCCGTGCAAGTCGCTGATTTGCAGGCCGCTGTTAGCCTCGCGGAGCGATGCCTTGGTGAGGTTGAGCGCCAGCCGGTCGCCGCTGTAGTCTATAGAGTCGAGTTCGAGGCCGATGTCGCGCAGGTCGAGATGGCTATAGTCCAGTCCGCTGGCTTTGACAGGTTCGTATGGCTGGTCGTATTTCATTTGGCCGTCCTGCCAGCTCAGCTCCTTCAGAGCGTAGTGGCTGTCGGCCAGGTCGATGCGGGCGTCAGTAGCCGATGCCCTGCCCATATAGGCGCTGACGCGCATGGAGTCGCCTGGCATGCTGAGACTTACGCGCGTTCGTTCAATATTCAGTTTGTCGAGATTGATGAGCCATGCGAGGGGCTCGGATGTGGTCGTGTCGACGGCTGCCGTGTCGCTCAGGGCTATTGTGACATCGGCATCGCTGAGCTTCGCATCGTTCAAGTTGACGATGCCTGCTGCAAGGTCGATGCCGTCGGACCGCAGGCTCAGGTGGTCAGCCTGGCCGCTCACCTGAACATCTGATATCAGGTCGTAGGTATTGAAGTGGGCCCGCTCGATGCTCAGTTCGTCGACGACCACCTGTTTGCGTAGCAGGGGCCACAGCTGCACATCGACGACAGCGCGTCCCACCTGGGCGATGGTGTCGCTCTCTGGCCTGACGACGAGCACGTCGTCGGCTGCCAGGTCGAGCGGGAACTTCAGGCTGACGTGGCCCACGGAGATGTCGAATCCTGTCTTCTCGCTGGCGATGGCTGCCACCTTATCTGCCGCCCATTGCTGGATGGGGGGCACATAAAGCAGTGCTGCCGCGACGAGCAGCAGCACAATTGGGGTCAGCAGGATGAGGCCTGTCCACTTGAGCGCTTTCTTCATCGAAAGTGCAAAGTAACAAAAAAAATCCGATACTGACGAATTTTTCCTTGATTATTTCTCCATTACAAGGTGGAAATCTTGCCTACGCCAGTACGGTGGAGCAGCTTCTCCTTCGGGTCGCCGCCGTATTTCAGTGAGCCCACACCGCTGACGTCAGCCTTCAACCTGTCTGAGGCCCAGCACTTGATGCTGCCCACGCCGCTCACTTCGGCCTTGACGGCAATGGCCTTCAGGGCCTCGGCCTCGATGCTGCCCACACCGCTGTTCTCGAGCTCGGCCTCGCGAGCCTGGCCCTGCAGCTCGATGTTGCCTACACCGTTGAGCTCGCAGTCGATGTGGTCGACGCTGAGTCCACTGAGTTTGATGGAGCCTACGCCGTTGTTCTCAACCTCCAGACGGTCAGTCCGTAGCGAGTCGGCCTTGATCATGGCCACTCCCCCGCTCTCGATCTTGCGCAAAGATGGCGTGTAGACGAGTATCTTGACGTCGGAGGCCTCGATAATGGCGTTCTTTTCAGCAAAGTCGAGCTTCAACTCGCCTTCCTCGACCTTGATGCTGAACAGCTCGAGATAGTTGTCTGGGCAACGCAAAACGACACGATGGCCATCCTTGGCGCTTTGGATAATCTTGACGTTGGCTACGAGCGTAGCATCGAGTTCATCGAAGGCTGGCTGTTCATAGACTTTCTCAACGATGTTTTTGCTGGGTTTGATTTTCTTGCCTCCTTGACCAAGACGGATGGTGGAATTAACGCATGAGGTGGCCATCAGGACTGTCAGACAGAGTGTGGCCGTGAGCAGGATTCGGTTCGTTTTCATAATTCAGTTCTCCTTCTTTGTTTTAAATGTTTTCTAAGGGTTAGACGTCAAAACGAGCTGAAAAGTTGCAGGGTGGTGCATCTCATTTTTCAAAGGACCGCTTCTCCCTCGTCAAAGGACCGCTTCTTTGCCCTCAAAGGACCGCTTCTCTGCCCTCAAAGGACCGCTTCTCTGCCCTCAAAGGACCGCTTCGTTTTTCTCCTAAATATTACCGTTAAATTTGGGCGGATAGCTTGCACCACAGGGGGTCGTCGGGCAGGGGAGCGTCGACGATGATCTGCTGGTGGCTGACAGGATGCTCGAATTCTATGCGACGGGCCAGAAGCGAGATGCTGCCATCGGGCAGCGAGCGACGGGCGCCATACTTCAGGTCGCCACGAATGGGCATGCCCACGGCACTGAGTTGACAGCGTATCTGGTGGTGGCGACCCGTCATCAGCTGTACTTCGAGCAGATCATAATGGTCGCCCTTTGCCAACAGACTATAACGCAGCTGAGCTTTTTTGGATCCGCTCACCTCATGGGCGTGGGCATAGGCCTTGTTCTGTTGTTCATTGCGCGTCAGCCAGTGTGTCAGCAGGTGTGGACTGAGCAGTGGCGAATCGTCTCCCTTCGCCTTCTCAACGATGGCCCAATAGGTCTTGTGCACCTGCCCCTCGGCAAACATCTTGTTCAGGCGGGTCAGCGCCTTCGACGTGCGGGCAAAGACGACCAGTCCGCTGACGGGACGGTCCAGACGGTGAGCCACGCCGAGAAACACCTCGCCAGGCTTTGCATACTTCTCCTTAATATACTGCTTCACGTCGTCGGCCAGCGTGCGGTCGCCCGTCTTGTCGCCCTGCACAATCTCGCCGCTCCGCTTGCTGACGATGATCACGTGGTTGTCCTCGTAGATAACTTGCATGCCAGATTAATTGATTTAGGAGTGCAAAGTTACTCTTTTTTTTATAAATGTAATTCGAATTATGAAGCAGAATGGCTAAAAAAAATTAAAAGAGTCATAAATTCTTGGCGTTTCGTTTCTTTTTTATATCTTTGCAAATGATTTAACAAACAATCAACAAACATCTTAAAAACAATACGCGTATGAAAGACTTGAAAATGTACATCAACGGCCGTTTCTGCGAGAGCCGTAGTGGTAAATGGATCGATGTGTTGAATCCATCGACAGAGGAAGTGATCTCACGGCAGCCGGAAGGAACCGTCGAGGACGTCAACGAAGCCCTCGACGCTGCCCGTGCTGCCCAGAAGCAGTGGGCCAAGACGCCCGCCATCGAGCGTGCCCAGTATCTGCTCAAGATGGCTGACGGCATACGTCGCCGTCAGGATGAGTTTACTGAGATCATCATGCGTGAGCAGGGCAAGACCCGCAACTGGGCTTCCATCGAAGTCGGGGCTACCATCAGCTATTTTGAGTATATGGCCTCGTTCGCCCGTCACATCGAGGGAGAGATCATTCCCAGCGACCGTCCCAATGAAACCATCCTCCTGACGAAGAAGCCCATCGGCGTCGTGGCAGGCATCCTGCCTTGGAATTTCCCCTTCTTCCTCATTGCCCGCAAGGCTGGCGCAGCGCTCATCGCAGGATGCACCATCGTCATCAAGCCCTCGCAGCTGACGCCAGAGAACTGCACGGAGTTTGCGAAGGTCGTCGACGAGACAGGTCTGCCCGCAGGTGTCATCAACATCGTCACGGGCAAGGGCTCTGTCATCGGCAACGAAATGGCAGGCTCGCCAAAGATTGACATTGTCAGCGTGACAGGCTCTGTCAGCGCTGGTGAGAGCATCATGAAGGCCGCTGCCAGCAATATCACTAAGGTGAGCCTCGAACTGGGTGGCAAGGCTCCTGCCATCGTCATGAAGGATGCTGACTTGGAGAAGGCCGCACAGTGGATTGTCGACTCGCGCATCGGCAACAACGGCCAGATCTGCAACAATGCCGAGCGTGTCTATGTGCAGAAAGAGGTGAAGGATGCCTTTACGAAAATTCTCGTTGAGAAGATGGCTGCCGTCAAGGTGGGCGATCCCTGCCAGGACTCGACGGTCGATATGGGCCCGCTGGTAGAGAAGCGTGCGCTGGAGAGCGTCACTGAAAAGGTGGAGCGTGCCATCAAGCAGGGGGCCAAGCTGCTCTGCGGTGGTCATAGGGTCGGCGAGAAAGGCTACTTCTACGCTGCCACCGTGCTTGACAACTGCCGTCAGGATATGGACATCATCCACGAGGAAACCTTTGGTCCCGTGATTCCCTTGGTCGAGTTCTCCACCATCGACGAAGCCATCAGCATGGCTAACGACTGTGAGTACGGCTTGGCATCGAGCATCTTCACCAACGACCTCAACATTGCTACAAAGGCTTGCCGCGAACTGGAGTTTGGCGAGACCTACATCAATCGTGAGCACTTCGAGGCCATTCAGGGCTTCCATGCAGGCGTGAAGAAGTCTGGCATCGGAGGTGCCGACGGCAAGCATGGTGTCGAAGAATATCTTGTCACCCACGTGACCTATCTCGACACCTACGACAAGTAAATGTAGTTAAGAATCATTAAAACCCAGCATTTCCAACGATTTAAGGCAAAAATAATTATGCAAAAATTTTCCAATGTCGAAAAATAGTGCTATCTTTGCAGGCAGAATAGATCCAACCTGCATTTACCTTAAATTTGAATACTGGGATAACTCTAAGGGGGGCACACTCATGCGTGAGAACGTGTCTCCCCTTTTCAGCCCCCAAACGTAAAGACAACAATGACTACATCACGGATAAACTTTGCCATTTTCGTCTCTGGCAGTGGTACGAACTGCGAGAACCTGATCAGCTACTTTAAAGACAGCCCTGTGGCGCGACCCGCCCTGGTGGTCAGCAACAAGGCCGATGCCTATGCGCTGGTCCGTGCTGAGAGGCTTCAAGTGCCTACAGCAGTTGTGACCAGGGCGGAGTTGGCATGTCCCGACATCGTGCGACCCTTGCTCAGTCGCTATGGCGTAGAGTTTATTGTCTTGGCAGGATTCCTCCCGCTTGTGCCTGATTACTTGATAGACGACTTTCCTCGCCGTATCATCAATCTGCATCCCTCGCTGCTTCCAAAATTCAGTGGCAAGGGTATGTGGGGCCGTCATGTCCATGAAGCAGTCAAGGCTGCAGGTGAACCAGAGACGGGCATGACCGTCCATTACGTCACTCCTGTCTGTGATGCAGGTGATATCATTGCCCAGTTCACCACGCCACTCGCTCCTGAAGATACTGTCGACGACATCGCAGAAAAAGAACATAGACTGGAGATGACATACTTCCCGCAGGTGGTTGAGCAGGTGATCCTGTCAACATTCTAAAAACCAAACATTCTGTTTATCTGAGCAAAAAGTTGACAAGTTGGCATTATATCTTTTGTAAAGACGAAAAGACAAGATTAAACATAATCAAAGAATCGCCGCTGGAGCGCTTGGCTCAGCGGCGATTCTTCGTCTGTAGTGAGTCGATTCCATAGTTTATTCGATGACGACGAGGGCGTCGTCTTCCATGACGCTCTCACCGACTTTCACGCAGATGGCGGTCACCTTGCCGGACTTCTCAGCCTCCAAGGCGTTGGCCATCTTCATGGCTTCGAGCACGATGACGGTGTCGCCAGCCTGCACCTCGTCGCCGACGGCCACCTTGATCTCGGTGATGACGCCAGGCAGCGGAGCCTTCACGGCATTATTCTTGTCGACGGCACCCTTGTCGGTAGCAGGAGCGTCGCTGTCGGCAGCTGCCTCGGCGGGCTTGCCGAGCACGGGCTTCTTCTTCTCAGGCTCGGGCTCCTTCTCCATTTCTACCTTGTATTCTTCGCCATTGACGCAAACGGTCACGATGTTTTCCTCGATGTCGCCAACGGCAACTTCGTACTTCGTTCCGTTGATGGTATACTTGTACTCTTTCATTTCTTTTTTGCTATAGATTTAAGGATGTGCTGTCATTGTGAGGGCATAGCCGTTCCACTGAGTGGGATGCTCATGGATGGTGATGAACCCAGGCTCCACGTCGTGTACGTTGTTGCCGAGATGCTCGTGCAGAGCCAGGGCAATGGCAGCATAGACTTCGTTTGTTTTCATAAGCTGTGAATTTACATGGGGATATTACCGTGCTTCTTGGCGGGCAGGGCGTCGCGCTTGGTGGCAAGCTGAGCCAGACCACGGCAGATGCGGAAGCGGGTGTTGCGCGGCTCGATGACGTCGTCGATGTAGCCGTACTTGGCAGCCTGGTAGGGGTTGGCAAAGAGCTCGTTGTACTCATCCTCCTTCTCGGCGATGAATGCCTTGACGTCCTCGCCGGCCTCCTTCTTGGCCTTGGCTTCCTTGGCATAGAGCACGGCGGCGGCACCCGAGGCGCCCATCACGGCAATCTCTGCCGAAGGCCATGCGTAGTTGAGGTCAGTGCGCAGCTGCTTGCAGCCCATGACGATGTGGCTGCCGCCGTACGACTTGCGCAGCGTGACGGTGATCTTGGGAACGGTGGCTTCGCCGTAGGCATAGAGCAACTGTGCGCCGTGCAGGATGACGGCGTTGTACTCCTGACCCGTGCCAGGCAGGAATCCGGGGACGTCGACGAGGCTGACGATGGGGATGTTGAAGGCATCGCAGAAGCGCACGAAGCGGGCTCCCTTGCGCGATGCGTTGACATCGAGCACACCGGCATAGCTCATCGGCTGGTTGGCCACGATGCCGACGCTCTGTCCGTTGAAGCGTGCGAAGCCGACGATGATGTTCTTGGCGAACTTAGGCTGGACCTCGAAGAACTCGCCGTTGTCGACGACGGCTCCGATGACCTTGTACATGTCGTAGGCTTCGTTGGGGTTCTCGGGGATGATCTCGTTCAGGCTGTCCTCCATGCGGTTGATGGGATCGTCGCACTTCTTGCGCGGAGCGAGCTCCATGTTGTTCGAGGGAATATAGCTCAGCAGCGTCTTGATCATCTCGAGACCTTCCTCCTCGGTCTTGGCCGTGAAGTGGGTCACACCGCTCTTCGTGGCATGCACGGAGGCACCTCCGAGGTGCTCCTGGTCGATGTCCTCGCCAGTGACGGTCTTCACCACCTTCGGGCCGGTGAGGAACATGTACGACGTGTTCTCCATCATGAGCGTGAAGTCAGTCAGTGCAGGGCTATAGACGGCACCGCCTGCGCAGGGGCCGAAGATGCCCGAAATCTGCGGGATGACGCCCGATGCGAGGATGTTGCGCTCGAAGATCTCGGCATAGCCGGCCAGGGCGTTGATGCCTTCCTGGATGCGGGCGCCGCCCGAGTCGTTGATGCCGATGACGGGGGCTCCCATCTTCATGGCCATGTCCATCACCTTGCAAATCTTTTGGCTCATGGTCTCGGAGAGCGAGCCGGCATGAACGGTGAAGTCCTGTGCAAAGACGAACACGAGGCGTCCGTCGATGGTGCCGCTGCCTGCCACCACGCCGTCGCCAGGGAACTGCTTCTTCTCCATGCCGAAGTTGTGGCAACGGTGCTCCTTGAACATGTCGTATTCCTCGAACGAACCCTCGTCGAGAAGCATGTCAATGCGCTCACGGGCGGTGTACTTGCCGCGCTCGTGCTGTTTCTGAATGGCTTTCTCACCACCACCGAGGCGTGCTTTCTCGCGATTCTCGATGAGCTTTTTAATCTTATCTAACTGCTTAGTCATTTTTTGTTTGTCCTGATTTATTTGTTAATTGATGGTCTTCTTGCTTGGAATCACTCGGGATGTTCGCAGAGCTCGGTCAGCACGCCGGCTGTCGACTTCGGATGCAGGAAGGCGATGTTCAGGCCCTCGGCACCCTTACGCGGGGCCTGGTCGATGAGACGGACACCCTTTTCGCTGACCTCGGCCAGTGCGTTGGCTACGCCGTCCTCGATGCAGAATGCCACGTGGTGGACACCCTTGTTGCCCTTGTCGATCCACTTCTGGATGGTGCTCTCAGGTGATGTGGGCTCAAGCAGTTCGAGCTTCACCTCGCCGCACTTCAGGAAGGCGGTCTTCACCTTCTGGTCTTCAACTGTTTCAACTGCGTAACACTTCAGCCCTAAGACGTTCTCAAAGAACGGAAGGCTTTCCTCAATGCTCTGGACTGCAATGCCCAGGTGCTCAATGTGTGAAATCTTCATATTGTTTAAAGTTTAACGGTTTAAGAATTTTGCCGCAAAATTACATATTTTTTCTCAATCTTCCAAACTTTACTTGTTTATCTTTGTTAAACTCATCCCAACTTAGGCGCTAATGCAGATTATGGAGGCGGAAACGCGGAAAAGAGCGACGCGGCCACCAGCATTGTCTGCTGAGAACCGCGTCATGGGATGCCGTCATTTCTGATTGGGAATGATGGGATCTGTTTGCAGGGGCGTCAGATTTCCCAGCCTACAGCCGAGGCGCCGAGCACGGCAGCTGAGGCGCCGTCGAGCCCGCTGACGAGGAATTGGGCCTTGCCCTTGAATATCTTCAGCACGTGCTTGTCGTAGGCCTCGCGGATGGGCTTCATGATCAGCTCGCCGGCCTTGGTCATACCGCCGAAGAAGATGAAGGCCTCGGGGCTCGAGAAGGCTGCGAAGTCAGCGCAGGCCTCTCCCAGCATGTGGCCCGTGAATTCATAGATTTCCTTGGCCAGCTCGTCGCCCTTGCCGGCTGCGATGGAGACGTCGAGCGACGTGATCTTCTCTGGGTCAAGCTCGCGGAGCAGCGAGGGGCGCTCTGTCTTGGCCAGCAGCTCGCGGGCCGTGCGGGCCACGCCCGTAGCTGAGCAGTAAGCCTCCAGACAGCCCGTACGGCCGCAGCCGCAGGAGCGTCCTTCGGGGCCGCGCACCTGTGTGGTGTGTCCCAGTTCCCCTGCAAATCCGTCGCTGCCGTAGAGCAGCTGTCCGTTGACGACGATGCCTGAGCCGACGCCCGTTCCGAGCGTGATGACGATGAAGTTCTTCATGCCGCGGGCCACGCCGTAGACCATCTCGCCGATGGCTGCCGCATTGGCGTCGTTGGTCAGGGCCACGGGCATGCCCAGCTTGTCGCTGAACAGCTTGGCCAGGGGCACCACGCCGTCGTGGGCCCAAGGCAGGTTCGGGGCAAACTCAATCGTGCCGTTATAGTAGTTACCGTTAGGAGCGCCGATGCCCATGGCCTTGATCTTCTCGATGCCGCCCACTTGCTCGATGACGGGCTGGAGCGCCTCGACTGATGCGTCGACGTATTCGTCGACCGTGGCGTAGCCGCCAGTCTTGATGGCAGTGGTGGCCTTGATCTCGCCGCGTGCGTCGACGATGCCAAACACTGAGTTGGTGCCTCCTAAGTCTAAGCCAATGACGTATGGCTTTATTCCTGCTTGTTCGTTCATAATTATAGTGGTTTTAGGGGTTTGTTTACTTATCTACCCTGCAAAATTAGCACTTTAAATCAATAATGAAGAAGAAAGACGTGAGGAAAAGTCGTGGCTTAACATTTTTTATCCAACACGAAAAAATTCTTCTTCCCACCTGCGCCATTATTCGGTTTTTATTCGTAACTTTGCATCCGTTATGCCGTTTATTGTACCTGACATACTCGATTTCGTCTTCAAAGGCATGCTCATTGGCATGATAGCATCCGCGCCCATGGGACCCGTGGGAGTGCTCTGCGTCCAGCGCACGCTCAACAAGGGCCGGTGGTATGGATTCGTCACCGGCTGCGGCGCGGCCGTCAGCGACATCATCTATGCCGCCTTCACCGCCTTCGGCATGAGCTTCGTCATGCGCTTCATCGACAACGACCAGACCCGATTCTATCTGCAGATTGTCGGAAGCCTGCTGTTGCTCGCCTTCGGATACTACACCTATCGCACAGACCCGACGCGCAACATGCACCAGTCGGGCCATCAGAAAGGCACGCTCACCCACAATGCCGTCACGGCCTTCTTCGTCACACTGAGCAACCCCCTGATTGTCTTCCTCTTCATGGCTCTCTACGCCCAGTTCGCCTTCGTCTGGCCTAACCATCCCTTTGAGATGGTGGTCGGATTCCTGAGCATTGTCGGAGGGGCCCTGCTGTGGTGGTGGGGCCTGACCTGGCTGGTCGACCAAATTCGCACGAAGTTCGACCAAAACGGCATCCGCATCATCAATCAGGTCATCGGCATGGTGGTCATTGTCTGCAGCGTCGTCATGCTGCTGGGCACGCTCACTAACCTTTACCGCATATAAAGAAAACTATATAAGATGTTTGTCTCACAGGAACTACGCAAACGCAACATTGCCGAATACCTGCTCTATATGTGGCAGGTGGAGGACACCATACGCGCCTTCGACTGCTCGTTGGCCCGCATCCGCCGTGAATACATCGACCGCTTTGACTATACGGACGAACAGAAAGAAGAACTGGCCGACTGGTATGGCAACCTCATCCGCATGATGAACCAGGAGGGCTGCCGACAGCAGGGACACCTGCAGATCAACCGCACCACGCTGCAACTGCTCACCGAACTGCACCTGCAGTTGCTTGCATCACCTAAGTTTCCGTTCTACAACACGGCCTACTACAAGGTGCTGCCCTTCATCGTGGAGCTCCGCAACCGCGGCGCGCGCAAGGACGAGGGCGAGATCGAGACCTGTCTCAACGCGCTCTATGGCGTGATGATGCTCCGCCTGCAAAAGCGCGAGGTGACGCCCAACACGGAGCATGCCGTGCGCGAGATTTCCACGTTCATCGGCATGCTCAGCGATTATTATTTAAAGGATAAAGAGGAGGGACTGAAGTTTGAATGACAAGCGAATGAACATTCTTGTCACAGGCTGTCGCGGACAGCTGGGCAACGAGCTGATGCTGATGGAAGAGCAGCATCCTGAATACAACTATTTCAATACGGACGTCGACGAGCTCGACATCACGGACAAGGCTGCCGTCGGGCGCTTTGTCGCTGACAATGCCATCGACGGCATCGTCAACTGTGCCGCCTATACGGCCGTTGACAAGGCTGAGGACAACCAGCAGTTCTGTGCGCTGCTCAACACGGCAGCACCTGCCTACCTGGCTGAGGCCATCGAACGGCGGGGCGGCTGGCTCGTCCAGATATCCACCGACTACGTCTTCGACGGGACCAACCATGTGCCCTACGTCGAGACCGACCCCGTCAGCCCCGCCAGCACCTACGGCCGCACCAAGCTGGGCGGCGAGCAGGAGGCACGCCGGCTCTGCTCGCACACGATGATCATCCGCACCGCATGGCTCTATAGCACCTTCGGCAACAACTTCGTCAAGACGATGATCCGCCTGGGCAAGGAACGGCCTGCACTGGGCGTCGTCTTCGACCAGATTGGCACGCCCACCTATGCACGCGACCTGGCTGCCGCCATCTTTGCCGCCATCACCCAGGGCATACGGCCTGGCATCTACCACTACTCCAACGAGGGCGTCACGTCTTGGTATGACTTCACCAAGGCCATCCATCGGGTGGCTGGCATCAACGACTGTCACGTCACCCCCATCCATACCGCCGAATATCCCACGCCAGCCGCGCGCCCGCACTATTCCGTGCTCGACAAGTCCAAGATACGTCAGACCTATAGCCTGGAGATTCCCCACTGGGAGGATTCCCTTAGGGAATGTATCGGGAAACTGCTTGAAAAAGCGTAGGACGACTCAAAGGTAAATTAATAAGGTACGCGCATATACGCAGACGAGGTATTTCTTCCAAACGAAAGAAATACCTCGTTGTCAGTTTATCATCACATAGAGACGTCATCAAAAACTTGTGACACGACGTGACGCCATGCCGTCACGTCGTGATTTCATGCCGTCACGTCGTGGCGCCATGCCGTCACGCCGTGGTGAGACTTTCGCTGCGTCCTTCTTCGTTGGCTCTTATCGTGCCGTAGGCATAGTAGAGCGGGAAGAGCGTAGAAAGGTGGACGTAGGCTTGGATGAAGCCGCCAATGAAGAAGACAGCAAAGCTGAGCCACCAGAGTCCTTGAGGCATGCCCGGGTCGTCGCCGTTAAGGGCGCCCAACTGAGACCGGATGTTGGCGGCATAGAGGATGAGGGCCGGCAGTTGGGTGATGAGAGTGAGCAACAGCGTCGTCAGGCCAGTGATGAGTATGACGACGAACAGCAGTCCCCAATGGCCGAGGCCGCTGAGCCAGCCGCGCAAGGGTGGGGCAGGGCTGAACCGCTCGGCAAGGATGGAGCGATTGACGGTGTAGGCCATCGGCAGCAGGAGAAACATAACGGCGAGGGCGAAGACGAGGCTTCCGATGAGGAGCGATGTCAGTCCTGAACGTTGGGAAAGCATGACGAGCCCGGCCGTCAGCATGCCGTAGAGCATGAGGACGACGAGCACCCAGGCAATGCTGACCACCGTCCGCCCCAGCGACGGCATGTCGAGACGTCCCCACCAATGTGGCGGACGGCTGACCTCGCCTGTTGCCAGGTGTTGGCGCATGGCGCTGAAGCCGCATGAGGCCAGAAACGTGGCGGCGACGACGAAGGCGAGCCCCAGCAGGACGGCGACGACCGTCGTCTGCGTCGTGAGCTGCCGCATCGTCTCCGGGTCGACGATCGTCTGCAGGCCCATGAGGGGTATGACGTCACTGATGTAATAGCTCGACATGGCTGCCATGGCTATGGCATAGACGACGGCCAAGGGCCACGAGGCTCTGAAGATGCGGCGGAAGACGGATGTGTAGAGCCTATAGCCGCTGGCAATACATCCGCCGCTGGTGCGGGGATGCAGAGGTGATAGTTGTTTGCTTGCTTGCATATTTCTTGTCTTTTGTGATTCTTTTTGTCGTGCAAAGATACAAAAAAGTTCATGGTTCATTGCTCTTGGTTCATATTTTTTTTGTAATTTTGCACATTGTAAGCGAAAAAAACAGCATCATATCGTCATGAAGATACTGAAATGGGGATTCATAGGTTGCGGCGACGTCGTAGAGCATAAGAGCGGCCCTGCCTTCCAGATGGTGGAAGGGTCGACGGTGGCTGCCGTCATGAGCCGCACGGAAGCGAAGGCACGCAGCTATGCCGAACGCCATGGCATCAGCAGATGGTACACCGATGCGCAGAAGCTCATCGACGATGCCGACGTCAATGCTGTCTATGTGGCTACGCCGCCTTCGAGCCACGCCACGTTCGCCATCATGGCCATGCGGGCCGGCAAGCCTGTCTACGTGGAAAAGCCGCTGGCGGCCAGCTACGACGATTGCGCCCGCATCAACTATGTCTCGGAACAGACAGGCGTGCCCTGCTTCGTGGCTTACTACAGGCGCTATCTGCCCTATTTCCGTCGTGTCAAGCAGATCATCGAGGGCGGAGCTGTCGGCCAGGTTGTCGGCGTGCAGCTGCGCTTTGCCATGCCGCCACGGTCGCTCGACTATGCCCATCCGGAGAACCTGCCCTGGCGGCTGAGGCCAGAGATCAGCGGTGGAGGCTACTTCTACGACTTGGCCCCTCATCAGATCGACCTGCTCCAATGGATGTTCGGCGTTATCCTTGAGGCTCAGGGAATCTGTGCCAACCGTGGCCATCTCTATACGGCTGAAGACTCGGTCAGCGCTGTCTTCCGCTTCGAGAACGGTGTGCCCGGTTCCGGGTCGTGGTGCTTCGTCGGCCATGAGTCGGCACAGGCCGACCGCATCCTCGTTATCGGCGAGCGGGGATCGCTGAGTTTCTCGGTGTTCAACTATTCGCCTATCGTTGTCCACACCAGCGAGGGCGAGGAGCGCATCGAGGTCGAGAATCCTGACTATGTACAGTATCCCATCGTCAAGTGTGTCTGCGAGCACCTGCAGGGACTGGACGTCTGCGAGTGTACCAGTGTCGAAGCCACCCCCACCAACTGGGTGCTCGACCGCATCTTAGGTAAATATTGAGGCGATGATGCGTATAGGTCTGACAATCATGATGTTGTGGATTGGTGTGGCAACCGGTCTCGCCATGTCTCGGACCGATTCCACGGCGACTCCCGTGGTGGACACGACAGCTGTCAGCCAGCCCCAGCGGAAGCTGAGCCTGTTGCGACGCATCATCCGCGGATTCGACAGGCTGGACAAGCGTTACATTGAGCCACAGCATTACATCTACACTGTCATGCTGCAGACGACCCACACATACGACCGCTACACGCTCAGCGGAGCGGGCAGCGGTGCCCAGACGATGACCTTTGCACCCGACATGAACCTGAGGGTGGGGCCTTATGTAGGCTGGAAGTGGTTCTTTGCAGGCTACACGTTCAAACTGGGCAACATCAACCTGGCTGACGTCAAGCAGGAGGTAGACCTGAGCGTCTACAGCTCGCAGATCGGTGTCGACCTGTTCTATCGCCGGACGGGCAACAACTATAAGATTCGCAATGCTCACCTGACTATGCGCCGATGGGACGCGGCCCTCGACGGTGCCTCGTTCAGCGGACTGAAGGCCGGCATTACGGGCCTGAACGTCTACTACATCTTCAACCACGGCCGTTTCTCTTATCCGGCTGCCTTCGCACAGAGCACCATCCAAAAGGTCAGCTGCGGGTCGCCATTGGCCGGCATCGGCTACACGCGTCAGTCGCTCTCGCTCGACCATCAGCGGTTGCAGGAGCTGATCGACGAGCGCATGGGTGCACATACGGTTGCACTTGACTCAGGACTGATGTTCCGCTCAGTGAAGTATGACGACTTCAGCATTTCTGGTGGCTATGCCTACAACTGGGTGCTCCACAAGAACTGGCTCTTTGCCGCCAGTGGGCAGGTGGCTGTCGCCTACAAGCGGTCGGTCGGCGACGTAGCGGAGAATCCTCGTGAGGACTTCAGCTTTAATAACTTCAACCTCGACATGATCGGGCGCTTCGGACTCGTCTACAACTGCATGCGATGGTATGCCGGCGCCAGTGTCATCCTGCATAGCTACAACTACCACAAGCCACGCTTCTCGACCAACAACACGTTTGGATCGATGAATGCCTACATCGGCTATAACTTCGGATTGAAAAAGAAATATCGTGAACGTCATGAAACGACTTATTAGTGCACTCTTGCTGCTCCTTGCCCTTGCCAGTGGCATGAGCGCCAAAACAACTTATACGCGAGAGGACAGCCTCACCGTCGTCAGGTTGCTCAGCGAGGCGCCTGGTGCTGACCCGCTCTGGCTGGCTCGCCAGTTGTTGGGCCGCCCCTACGTGGCTCATACGCTCGAGGTGAATGATCACGAACAGCTCGTCGTCAACACGCGTCAGTTGGATTGCACGACGCTTGTCGAGACTGTCGCCGCCCTCGCAATATGTGTTAAAGAAAAGAAACGTGACTTCTGTTCTTTCTGTCAGGTGCTAAGGGTGTTACGATATCGTGACGGACGGATTGACGGCTATCCGAGCCGCCTCCACTACTTCACTGATTGGATAGATGATAATACCCGCATGGGGCTTGTCAGGGAGGTTAGTTCGGAGGGGAAACCCTTCACCGCCGTACAGACTGTCAGCGTCAGCTTTATGAGCCGCCATCCCGAAGCCTACAAGGCCCTGAAAGCCAAACCCGAGCTGGTGAAGGTCATCGCCCGTCAGGAACAACAGCTGACGGGGCGCCGCTATCGCTATATTCCCAAGGCGTCGGTGAAGGACACGAAGGCGCTTCGTGAGGCAGTCAAGGACGGTGACATCCTGTCGATCACCACGACGAAGCAGGGCCTCGACATCGCCCACCTCGGCTTTGCCGTCTGGCGGCAGGACGGCTTGCATCTGCTCAATGCCTCGCAACTGCACAAGAAGGTCGTTGAGGAGCCGATGACGCTGGGGCAGTATCTTGCGAAGCATCCATCGTTTACGGGCATCCGCGTCGTGAGGTTAAACCTTTGAAAGAAATTGACGATATGAGATATTTCATCACTTTGAGCTACGACGGCACGCGCTACCATGGGTGGCAGGTGCAGCCGAACGGCATCTCGGTGCAGGGGGAGCTGCAACGCGGGTTGTCGCTGCTGTTCAGGGACGACTTGCAGGTGACGGGCGCCGGACGGACGGATGCTGGCGTGCATGCCAGCATGATGGTGGCTCACTTCGACACGGATCGCGAGGTGGATTGTCGGCAACTGGCCTACAAGCTCAACAGGCTGCTGCCTCACGACATCGCCGTCAGCAAGGTGGAGCCCGTCCGTGACGACCTGCACGCCCGTTTCTCGGCCACGCGTCGCACTTATCATTATTTTGTCCATACGCACAAGGATCCCTTCCTGCGCCATTACTCATGCGAGCTCCACTATACGCTCGACTTCGCCCTGATGAACGAGGCTGCTTCCCTGCTCCTGACATATGAAGACTTCGGCGCTTTCTGCAAGAGTCATGCCGACGTGAAGACGACGCTCTGCCACGTGACGAAGGCTGAGTGGACAGAGATGTCGTCGGGCCAGTGGCGCTTCGAAATCACAGCCAACCGATTCCTTCGCAACATGGTGCGCGCCGTCGTGGGCACCCTCATCGAGGTGGGACGCGGCCGCATGACGGTTGATGATTTCCGGAAAGTGATAGAAGGCAAACGTCGTACGGAGGCTGGCGAATCGATGCCCGCCAACGCTTTGTTCCTGGTTGATATCCGTTATTAGAATCTATGGTCTGGTTACTATTAGCTTTTCTTTCGGCCGCCTTTCTCGGCCTTTACGATGCGCTGAAGAAGCAGGCTCTCAAGGCCAACGCAGTCATTCCCGTCCTCTTCCTCAATACGCTCATTTGCTCGCTGATCTTCCTGCCCTGCATCGTGCTCTCGGCGCAGACCAGCCTGCTCGACGGCAGCATCTTCAAGGTCGGACAGGGAGGATGGGATATGCATCGCTACATCGTGCTCAAAGCCGTCATCGTGCTGGCCTCGTGGGTGCTCGGCTATTTTGGCATGAAGCACCTGCCGCTGACTATTGTGGGGCCTATCAATGCGACGCGGCCCGTCATGGTGCTTGTCGGCGCCCTGCTGTTCTTCGGCGAACGGCTCAACGTGTGGCAATGGGTGGGCGTCCTGCTGGCCGTCGCCTCGTTTCTCCTGCTCAGCCGTAGCGGTCGCAAGGAGGGTATTGACTTCCGTCACGACTATTGGATATACATGATTGTCGGCGCAGCCCTGCTTGGGGCCATTAGCGGTCTCTACGACAAATACCTCATGGCTCCAGTGAGCGAGGGTGGGGTAGGGCTCGACCGCATGATGGTCCAGTCGTGGTACAACGTCTACCAGTGTGCGATGATGCTCGTCATGCTCCTGCTGCTATGGTGGCCCATCCGCCGCCATCAGCCCTTCCACTGGTCGTGGGCCATCATTGGAGTGAGCATCTTTCTCTCTGCGGCCGACTTCCTCTACTTCTACGCCCTGTCGCTTCCGTCGGCCATGATCAGCATCGTCTCGATGGTGCGCCGTGGCAGCGTCGTCGTCTCGTTCCTCTGCGGGGCTCTGTTCTTCCACGAGAAGAACCTCAAGGCAAAGGCCTTCGACTTGGCCCTCGTCCTGCTCGGCATGTTTTTCCTCTACATCGGTAGCCGATAGACGCTCGTTTGCAAACTTTTGCGAACTAAAACTCTAAAAGCGAACTATTGCGAAGCGAAAAGTTTGCATGGTTCGTTTTTTTGTACTATCTTTGCAACATGAACGAACAGTTGCTCACCATATTGACTCAACGTGAGGCTTTTCTGCTGGCCTTCTCTGTCATCACCTATGCAGTGCTCTTCTGGGTGACGATTCAGAACAGCCGTCGAAAGATCCTGTTGCTCCGTCAGCGTTTAGACAAGGTTCGCGCGATGCAGGAGCAACAGGAGCAGCAGAGCCAGCAGCACATTGAGCAGAACCGTCGCAAGATAGCCGAGTTGGAGAGCCTGCTCAGGAAGCTGGGTGATGAGAACTCAGTGTTGCGGCTGGAACTGGAGGAGCGCAAGGCGCGGCTCGACTATGCCAACAAGATGGCACTCATTGAGCGCGAGAAGCGCCAGCAGGCCGACACGACATTGATGGGTAGCGACGTGCTCCTGAAAGTGAAACGGCAGATAGCCGAAGGTCGCCCCCTGGGTGAGGAGGACTGGCAGCGGCTGACGGAACTTGTCAACCAACTCTACACGGGGTTCACCTCGAAGCTATATGAGCTTTATCCCATGAGCGAGCAGGACTTGCGCGTCTGTCTCTTAATAAAGGTCCGCGTGCAGCCGAAGGATATCGCCACGCTGACGGCTCACTCAAAGGAGAGTGTCGCCTCGACTCGGAGCCGGCTCTACCATAAGGTGTTCGGACGTAAAGGGTCTACGCGTGAATGGGACGAGTTTATAATACAGATGTAAAGACCAAATAGATATTTTAAAAACAATTACGACTATGATAGAGTATTTAGCAGCCAACATGTGGCAGGTATGGGCCGTAGTGGCCATACTGGGCCTGATTCTCGAGCTTAGCTCGGGCGACTTCTTTATCATCTGCTTTTCCATCGGAGCCTGCGCCTCAGCCATCGTGTCGCCCTTTGCGGGCATCTATGTCCAGCTGGCTGTCTTCGCGGCCGTCACCGCCTTCAGCATCTTCCAGGTGCGCCCCTTCGCTCTGCGCTATTTGCACCGGGCCGACGAGGACCGCGTCAGCAACGCCGACGCGCTGATCGGGCAGACGGGATTCGTCAGCGAGACCGTCCGTGCCGACGGCTTCGGTCGCGTGGCCATCGGCGGCGACGACTGGAAAGCCGTCACCCGCGAACCGAACGACCTCCCCGTGGGCACCCACGTGCGTGTCGTCGACCGCGAGAGTATCATCATCACCGTCGAAACCATTGACAAGCGATAAGAAAACTTCAAACATCATAACTAACATTATTCATTATGGACATCACCATGTATTTTTTGTTAGCCATCGTGCTACTCGTCGTCATCTTCGCTAAGATGGCGCTGGTCATCATCCCTCAGTCAGAGACAAAGATCATCGAACGGCTGGGACGTTATCATGCCACGCTGAAACCTGGCATCAACATCATCATCCCCTTCATCGACAAGGCCAAGAACATTGTCGTGCTGAAGCATGGACGCTACGTTTACTCCAACTCGATTGACCTGCGCGAACAGGTCTACGACTTCCCCAAGCAGAACGTGATCACGAAGGACAACGTGCAGACGGAGATCAACGCCCTGCTCTACTTCCAGATCATGGACCCCTTCAAGGCTACCTATGAGATCAACAACCTGCCCAATGCCATCGAGAAGCTCACGCAGACGACGTTGCGTAACATCATCGGTGAGCTCGAGCTCGACGAGACACTGACCTCGCGCGACACCATCAACACCAAACTGCGCGCTGTTCTTGACGATGCCACCGACAAGTGGGGTGTCAAGGTGAACCGCGTCGAACTGCAGGACATCACACCGCCTGCCACCGTGCTCAACGCAATGGAGAAGCAGATGCAGGCCGAGCGTAACAAGCGAGCCCAGATCCTGACCTCCGAGGGTGAGAAGGCCGCTGAGATTCTTGCCTCCGAGGGTGAGAAGACTGCCATGATCAACCGTGCCGAGGCCAACAAGCAGCAGGCTATCCTCATGGCAGAGGGTGAGGCACAGGCCCGCATCCGTAAAGCCGAAGCTGAGGCCAAGGCCATTGAACTCATCACTGAAGCCGTCGGCAAGTCAACCAATCCTGCCAACTACCTGTTGGCCCAGAAGTATATCCAGATGCTGGAAGAGTTGGCCCAGGGCGACAAGACGAAGACGGTCTACCTGCCCTATGAAGCCACGAATCTGATGGGTTCTATCGGTGGCATCAAGGAGCTGTTTAAGGGTGAGTGAGCATTTTCTCTCAGATGAACTACGCAGATTTGAAGGATAAGCGCATCGCCGTGCTTCTCTCAGGAGGCGTCGACAGTGCCGTGGTGGTCCATGAATTGGTCCGCCACGGCCTGACGCCTGACTGTTTCTATATCAAGATCGGAGCTGACGACAAGGATGAGTGGGACTGCTCGATGGAGGAGGACATGGAGATGGCAACGGCCGTCGCCCGCAAATATGGCTGTCGGCTCGAGGTGGTCGATTGCCATCGTGAATACTGGGACCAGGTGACACGCTACACGATGGACAAGGTGCGTAACGGAGAGACGCCCAATCCCGATGTCATGTGCAATCGCCTCATCAAGTTTGGCGCCTTCCATGAAAAGCGTGGCCACGACTACGACCTCATTGCCACAGGCCACTATGCGCAGACCGAGATAGATTCCGACGGCACCAAGTGGCTCACGACGAGCCCTGACCCCGTGAAGGATCAGACCGACTTTCTCGCTCAGATATTCGACTGGCAGCTGGCCAAGGCTGTTTTCCCCATCGGCCATTATATGAAGGACGAGGTGCGACAGATAGCTGAGCGCGAGCATTTGGTCAATGCCCGGCGGAAGGACTCACAGGGCATCTGCTTCCTTGGTAAAATAGACTACACGGAGTATGTGAGACGCTACCTTGGCGAAATGGCAGGAGATGTGGTGGAACTTGAGACAGGCCGTGTCATCGGGCAACATCGGGGGCACTGGTTCTACACCATCGGCCAGCGCAAGGGACTGGGCTTCGGTGGCGGACCATGGTTTATCGTTAAGAAGGACGTCTTAGGGAATCGTCTCTATGTCTCCCATGGCTACGATCCCGCTACGGCCTATAAGCAAGAATTCCCCATCCACCACTTCCATAGCATCAACGGGCAGATGCCTGGCGGACAGATAACATTCAAGATCCGTCATACTCCGGAGTTCCATAAAGCCGTGCTGAAGCCAGTTGGCGATGGGGCTTACGTCGTCCATTCCGCCGACCCCATTCATGGCGTGGCACCAGGTCAGTTCTGCGTCGTGTATGATGCAGAACATCACCGCTGCTACGGCTCTGCTGAGATAAGTGTGTGATTTTACGTGTGAAGCGCATATGGCTGCCAGCATGCAGACTGCCCATGTATTCCAGCGTGGCTCCGACAGCCGCAATCGGTTTTACGCATGGTTTTCTTCACTCCACACGCGTGTTGACATGATGTCGCTTTCGGCACTCGACGAAGCATCACTCATCGCGGTGGTTGCCGAGGTGCGGAATGCCCTTTCAAGATTAGAACTGCTGGCTAATCGCTTTAATCCGCAGAGCCAACTCTCTGAGGTCAACCGCGAAGCAGCCCGCCATCCTGTCATCGTCAACGAGGAACTTATGAGGATGCTCAGACTCTGTAAGGAATATAATCGTTTGACCGAAAGGCTCTTCGACATCACCATTCTCAGCACTTACGTTCCTCATCAGCCAGCCATCGACGACCTCTTGCTGGGCGATTCCTGTGATGTCAGTTTTCGCCGTGATGGTATTCTGCTTGACCTCTCTGGATTTCTTAAAGGCTATGCCCTTGAGACGATTCGACGGCTATTGAGCCAGCATCACATTGCCGATGCGCTCGTCAGTCTCGGAAATAGCAGTATCATGGCTTTGGGCAATCGAACGAATGAAGGCAACGGATGGACCGTGAATGTGGGCTCTGGCTGCTTGACCCTTCACGATGAATGTCTCTCGACTTCAGGAAACTCTAATCCGAACCATCGGCACATCATAAATCCACAGACAGGAGCATTCGTAGAAGGACGTCGTGCCGTCTCCGTTGTTACGGCCGATGGCATAGAAGGTGAAGTGCTTTCCACCTCTTTTTTTATTGCCGATGCCGACCAACGGCAACGGTTGAACGAGCGATTCCATGTACGCTCATTTACATGCCTTCCTCAATAGATTCAAAAAACATTCTGCGCAAGCGAAAGAACGAACCTCCCACTCCTCAGGATATGGCTCCCCAGTTGACATTGGACTTGCGGATATTTTGGAGGTGATGCCAAAGTACGGCGTAGCGGGGCGACTGGCAAGCGGGATCGTCGTCGACGATGCGCTGGGCCTCGTCGCGTGCCATTTGGACAAGCTGGCCGTCGGTGGCAATGTTGGCGATGTGGAGTGAGAAGGCCATGCCGCTCTGCTGGGTGCCCTCGAGGTCGCCAGGACCGCGCAACTTGAGGTCGGCTTCGGCAATACGGAAGCCGTCGTTGGTCTCGCACATAATGTCAATACGTCGGCGAGTGTCGTCGCTGAGCTTATAGGGCGTGACGAGGATGCAGAACGACTGGTCGGCCCCCCGGCCTACTCGGCCGCGAAGCTGGTGGAGCTGACTGAGGCCGAAGCGCTGGGCGTCGAAGATGACCATGACCGAGGCGTTGGGAACGTTGACGCCCACCTCGATGACGGTGGTGGCTACGAGCATCTGCGTCTCGCCGCTGACAAAGCGCTGCATCTCGAGTTCCTTCTCCTGCGGCTTCATACGCCCATGGACCTTGCTCATGCGGAACTCGGGGAAGGCTTGACGAAGCGTCTCGAAGCCGTCCTCGAGATTCTTCAGGTCGATCTTTTCACTCTCCTCGATGAGCGGGAAGACGCAGTAGACCTGTCGGCCCTGTCGGATCTGCCGGCGGATGCCTTCGTAGAGGGTGGTTGCGTGGGTGTCGAAGACGTGTGTGGTTCGGATGGGCTTTCGGCCAGGTGGCAACTCGTCGATGACGCTGACGTCGAGGTCGCCGTAGAGCGTCATGGCCAGGGTGCGCGGGATGGGCGTGGCCGTCATGACGAGGACGTGAGGAAGCCTGATCACTCCTGCGGAGTCCGATGGAGCCTTCTGCCAAAGCCTGGCGCGTTGAGCCACACCGAAACGGTGCTGCTCGTCGATGACGACGAGGCCGAGCCGACGGAACTGGACCGCATCCTCGATGACGGCATGGGTGCCGACAAGGATATTGACGTCGCCTGTGGCAAGTCCTTCGAGCACCTCACGGCGCTTTTTGCCCTTGACGATGCCAGTGAGTAGTTCCACGCGCAGCGGCAAGTCGTGCAGAAATTCCCGGATAGTCTGCAGATGCTGCTCGGCCAGGATTTCTGTAGGAGCCATGATGCAGGCCTGATAGCCGTTGTCGATGGCAATGAGCATGGTCATCAGTGCCACGAGGGTCTTGCCTGAGCCTACGTCGCCCTGCAGCAGGCGGTTCATCTGGCGGCCGCTGGAGAGATCGTCTCGTATCTCATGCATGACGCGCTTTTGGGCGCCTGTCAGGGGAAAGGGCAGGTTACGGAAAAAAAAGGCATTGAAAGTGGCTCCGATACGCTGGAAGACAAATCCTGCGTACTTGCGGCGTTGGTCGGAGGCATAGCGCAGGATGCTCAGTTGGACGAAGAAGAGTTCCTCGAACTTCATCCGCACCCGTGCCCGCTCCAGCTGACGTGCATCGCTGGGATAGTGGAGGGCACGGAGGGCCTCGTCGCGCGACATGAGGTGGCGGGTTGCGATGATGTCGGGTGTGAGGGTCTCGGCCAGCGGCTCGTGAAGGCGTTCGAGCAGTGTGCGGGTAAGTCGCTCGATGGTGCGCGAGGTCATACCCGACTTCTTCATCTTGTCCGTTGTGTTGTAGTAGGGGCGCATGCCGAGCTGGGTGGTGTCTACCTTTGAGGCGTCGTCGAGCTCGGGATGCTGTATCTGAATGCGGTTGTTGAAGATGGAGGGGCGGCCGAAGACGAGATAGTCGGTGCCTACCTTGTAGGTCTGTTTGGCATACTTGCCACCATTGAACCAGACGAGGTCCATGATGGCGGTGCCGTCAGTGAAGTGGGCCACGACGCGCTCTTTGCGCGGCCCCATGTCGAAGGTCTCGAAACTGAGAATATGGCCTACGACCTGTACGAAGGGCATGTCGCCTGTGAGCTCGCTGACATGATAGATGCGCGAGCGGTCGACGTACTTGTAGGGATAATACTCCAGCAGGTCGCCGAAGGTCTCGATGTTGAGTTCCTGGGCGAGCATTTTCTTGCGCTGGGGACCTACGCCTGGCAAGTACATGATGTCCTGTGACAGCAGGTCAAAGTTCATAGTTCAAGGTTCTGTACATTGTTCATCGTACATTGTTCATTGAGACTAAGAATTCCGCTAACTGGAGGTCGAAAGGTGTGGTGAGCTTGATGTTCTCGCGGTTGCCGTCGACCACGGCTACGTCAGTACCGCTGGCCACCACCACCGAGGCATCGTCGGTGAACAGCGGGCTGTAGTCCAGCTGGTAGGCTTTCTTCAGCACCTGGATGTTGAACACCTGAGGCGTTTGAACGATGCGATAGTCCTCACGTCGTACGGGCCCCGACTTAATGTTGATCATCGACTCTACTACGGGGACGATGGGGACGACGGCATCAAGCGCATGGGCTGTCTGGAAGCAGTCACGAATGACGTCGGTCGAGACAAAGGGACGCACACCGTCATGGACGCCTACGACGCCTTTAGTACCGTCGGGGATGAGGCGCAGGCCGTTCTTTACGCTGTGGAAACGCGTGGCGCCTCCGTCGGCCAGCTGATAGTCGACAGCGAAGTGGTGTTTGTCGCATAGCTCACGCCAGTAGGGCTGGTGGTCGCGTGGCAACACGAGAATGATCTGCAGGTCGGGCGAATACTCGCGGAAGCGCTGTAGCGTGCGCATCAGAACGGGCACGCCACCTATTGGCATGAACTGTTTCGGGATGTCGCCTCCCATGCGAAGCCCACGCCCTCCGGCTACGATAATGATATAGTCCATAATTGATCCGCCCCCTTATCTCTCCATCAGGTGGACATAGCGCATGCCTTCGGCCACTTGGCGTGACGTCTCGGCGTCGACCAACTGGCTGAGCAACTCGTAGGCGAATGGCAGGGCGGCTGCAGGCCCTTCGGCAGTGGTGACATGCCCGTCGACAGTGACGAGGTCGGCTGTATATTCAGCCTTCGTCAGCAACTGCTCAAAGCCGGGATAGCACGTGGCGCGTCGCCCGTCGAGCACACCCGTTTGGGCCAGTACGACGGCTGGGGCGGCGCAGATGGCTGCGATGCGCTTCTGCTGGCGGTGCTGGTTGAGCAGGGCCTGGCGCACGGCATCGCACTCATAGAGGTTGCTGGCACCTGGCATGCCGCCAGGCAGAAGGAGCAGGTCGGCGTCGTCGAAAGTGCATTCGTCAATCATGGCGTCAGCCACGACCTGTACGCCATGAGCCGACGTGGCTATCTGTGAGTCTTCGACGGTGCTCACCGTCACCACTTCCACGCCGCCTCGGCGCAGTACGTCAACAGGTATGAGAGCCTCGATGTCCTCGAAGCCGTCAGCTAAGAATACATAAACTTTCTTCATTGTCATCGTTTTGATATGAGGTTTGTCTTCGTGGGCAAAATTACAAAAAAGTCTGCAAACAAACGTTGTTTTCAATCGGAAAAATTTAGATTCATCGATTTTTTTCCTTATGTCTGTGCTAATAAAGCGTAAAAAAGGACGACAAGTCTTGCTGTTTACACTACTTTTTTGTAACTTTGCAGCCCGAAAACCGGAAGGGTAACATTGGGTTTTCTTGCAAGGACGATTTTAGAACTAAATTATTTAAATATATTAAACGTATGAAAAAGAACAAGATTCTGATGATTGCGACGGTTGCTGCCGTGCTGTCTTCGTGTGGAGGCGGTGGCGGTGGTCGTCCTAGTTTTGGCGACAACGAGTATCCCGTCGTGACGGTGGGTACGCAGAGTGCCTCGTCGCAGACTAACTATCCGGCCTCCATTAAGGGTGTGCAGGACGTGCAGATCAGTCCCAAGGTGGGCGGATTCATCACACAGATCAACGTGAAGGAAGGCCAGATGGTGAGTGCCGGCCAGACTCTCTTCGTCATTGACAATCAGACCTATCAGGCTCAGGTGCGCCAGGCCCAGGCAGCCGTCAACACGGCTCAGAGTCAGGTGAGCACGGCCGAGCTGACCTATCAGAACTCCAAGCAGCTGCATGACAACAATGTCATCGGCGACTACGAGTTGCAGACGGCAGAGAACACGATGAACAGCGCCAAAGCCCAGTTGGCCCAGGCTCAGGCCGCGCTGGCTTCGGCCAAGGATGCACTGAGCTTCTGCTACGTGAAGAGCCCTTCCGCTGGCATCGTCGGCACGCTGCCTTTCAAGGTAGGAGCCCTGGTGGGTGCCCAGAATGTGCTGACCACTGTGTCGAACAACTCGCAGATGGAGGTCTACTTCTCAATGACGGAGAAAGCTGTGCTCGCCATGCAGCGGGCTCACGGCAGTCATGGCGAGGCCCTGAGCGAACTGCCTAAAGTGAAGCTGCAGCTGGCCGATGGCACCGAATATCCCTATGAGGGCACTGTGACGAAGATGAGCGGCGTCATCGACCAAACCACAGGCACCGTGCAGATGATTGCCCTCTTCCAGAACCCTGAGCGTCTGCTCAAGAGTGGTGGTTCGGGCACCATCGTCATTCCCGAGAGTAATGAGGAGGCCATCGTCATTCCTCAGGCCTGCGTCATGGAGGTGCAGAACAAGAAGTTCGTCTACACTGTGAGCTCCGACAACAAGGTCGTCTACACAGAGATCAAGGTGGCTCCGCAGAACGACGGCAACAACTACGTCGTCACCGAAGGCCTGAAGGTCGGCGACAAGTACGTGACCAACGGCATCACCAAGCTCTCGGACCAGATGGAAATCGTGCCCATCACGCCCGAGCGCTATCAGCAGAAGATTCAGGAACAAGCTAAAGCCATGACCGCCGGCGACATTGTCGGCGCAATGAAAAAATAAGAAGCAATGACATTCACAACATTCATAAAGCGCCCGGTATTGTCGACGGTGATATCTATACTCATCGTCATCCTGGGCTTTATCGGTCTGGCTACCCTGCCCATTGAGCAGTATCCAGACATTGCACCGCCTACGGTCGTCGTCTTCACCAGCTATCCTGGTGCCGATGCCGAGACGGTGAAGAACTCTGTGCTCGTGCCGCTCGAGGAAAGCATCAACGGTGTGGAGGGCATGGACTACATCTCGTCGTCGGCATCATCCGGAACGGCCTCGCTGAGCATCCTCTTCCGCCAGGGCATGAACCCCGACATGTGTGCGGTCAATGTCCAAAACCGCGTCTCGCAGGCGCAGTCGCTCTTGCCGGCTGAGGTTACGCAGATTGGTGTGACGGTGATGAAGCGTCAGACCTCGCAGGTGCTGATGTTCACATTGACCTCCGACGGCCGATATGACGACGAGTTCCTCACGAACTATAATAATATTAATATTGTACCCGCTATCAAGCGTATCCAGGGTGTGGGCGATGTGCAGTCGCCTGGTGTGAAGACCTACTCAATGCGTATCTGGCTGAAGCCCGACATCATGAAGCAGTATGGGCTCATGCCTACCGACATCACCGGTGTGCTGGCTGAGCAGAACATCGAGGCTGCCCCTGGTACCTTCGGCGAGCGTGCTGACGTGGCCTATGAGTACGCCATGCGCTACACCGGCCGTCTGAAGACGGAAGAGGAGTTTGGCAACATCATTATCTCGAGCGATGCCAACGGCCAGACGCTGAAGTTGAAGGATGTGGCCACGATAGAGCTTGGCGGACTGCAGTATTCAGTCTCGATGAAGAACAACAACATCCCCTCGGTGATGGGCATGGTGCAGCAGATTGCAGGCTCCAACGCCAACCAGATTGCCAAGGAGGTGAAGGCCGAGCTTGAGGAGCAGGCCAAGCTGTTCCCGCCGGGCATGTACTATAAGATCAACTACGACGTCACCGAGTTCCTCTATGCCTCTATCGAGGAGGTGGTGTTCACGCTGATCTTCACCCTCATCCTGGTGTTCATCGTCATCTACGTCTTCCTTCAGGACTGGCGCTCGACGCTCATCCCGCTCATCGCTGTGCCTGTGTCGCTTATCGGTACGTTCTTCTTCCTCAGTGTCTTCGGCTTCTCCATTAACCTGCTGACGCTGTCGGCCCTTCTGCTGGCCATCGCCATCGTGGTCGACGACGCCATCGTGGTCGTCGAGGCTGTGCATGCCAAGCTCGACCAAGGCTACAAGTCGGCACTGACGGCCTCTATCGACGCCATGAACGAGATCTCGGGTGCCATCATATCTATCACGCTCGTGATGGCGTCGGTGTTCATCCCTGTGTCGTTCATCGGCGGCACGACAGGTACGTTCTATCGTGAGTTCGGCGTGACGATGGCCGTGGCCATCTTTATCTCGGCCCTGAACGCCCTGACTCTGTCGCCTGCCCTCTGTGCCATCTTCCTGAAGCCTCACGACAAGCATGGCAAAGAGGTGAAGATGTCGATGATCGACCGCTTCCACACGTCGTTCAATACAGCCTACGACAAGATTCTCGGCAAGTATAAGTCTCGCGTGGAGAAGCTGGTGCGCAAGCCTGTCCTCATTGGCGTAGCCGTGATCGTCGGTATTGCAGCGCTGGTGCTGACCATGTCGACCACGAAGACGGGCCTCGTGCCCGACGAGGACACGGGTACCATCTTCTGCACCGTCTCCATGCCGCCTGCTACGTCGGTGGCCCGCACGCGTCAGATTATCAATGAGGTCGACTCTATCCTTGCAGCCGATCCCGCCATCATGAGCCGTGAGCAGATTCAGGGCTACAACTTCATTGCCGGTGCCGGCTCTGACCAGGCCACGTTTATCATCAAGCTCAAACCCTTCAGCGAGCGTCAGAAAGGCTTCTGGTGGAAGCTCTCCGGACTGTGGCAGGGCGACGGCATCTACCGCTTCTTCCTCAATCCCTATGAGGCTCAGGGCGTGCTGGCTCAGATCTACATCAAGACGGCCCACATCAAGGATGCCCAGATACTGGCCTTCGCACCGCCTATGGTGCCGGGCTTCTCGGCCAACTCGGGTGTGTCGCTCGTCATGCAGGACCGCACGGGCGGCGACCTGACCAAGTTCTTCGGCATCGTCAAGGACTATCTGGCCGAGCTCAACAAGCGTCCTGAGATTCAGATGGCCATGACGTCCTACAACCCGAACTACCCGCAGTACATGATTCATGTCGACGTAGCTAAGTGTAAACAGGCTGGCATCTCGCCCAGCACCGTGTTGACCACCCTGCAGGGCTACTATGGCGGACTCTACGCCTCGAACTTCAATGCCTATGGTAAGCTCTACCGCGTCATGGTGCAGGGCGACTACACCACCCGCATGACGCCTGAGTCGCTCAACAGCATCTATCTGCGCACGCCTGCCGGCATGGCTCCTGTCCAGGAATTCTGTCAGCTGGAGCGCGTCTACGGCCCGATGAACATCAGCCGCTTCAACCTCTTCACCTCAATCACCGTGACGGCCACCGTCGCCGACGGCTACTCGACGGGTGAGGCCATCAAGGCCTGCCAGGAGGTGGGTGCTGACTTCCTGCCCACGGGCTACACCTTCGACTACTCGGGTCTGACGCGTGAGGAGGCCAAGTCGAGCAACTCCACGGCACTCATCTTCCTTCTCTGCTTCATGTTCATCTATCTGATCCTCTCGGCTCAGTACGAGAGCTATATCCTGCCGCTCGCCGTTGTGCTCTCCGTGCCCTTCGGCCTGGCTGGATGTTTCCTCTTTACGATGATTTTCGGTCATTCGAATGATATCTACATGCAGATCTCGCTCATCATGCTGATTGGTCTGCTGGCTAAGAACGCCATTCTGATCGTGCAGTTCGCTTTGGAGCGCCGTCAGACGGGTATGGCCATCTCCTGGTCGGCCGTCCTGGGTGCTGCAGCTCGTCTGCGTCCTATCCTGATGACGTCGCTGGCCATGGTCATCGGTCTGCTGCCTATGATGTTCGCATCGGGTGTGGGCAAGAATGGTAACCAGACGCTCGGCGCAGCTGCTGTGGGCGGTATGCTCATCGGTACGCTCTGCCAGATATTCGTTGTGCCCACGCTGTTCGTCATTTTCCAGTCGCTTCAGGAGCGCATCTCGCCGATGAAGTTCGAGGGCGACGAGGAGAACCCCGATGTGGCCACCGAGCTGGCTCAGTATGCACATCGGCCAAAGGAATATGAACTTGAGAAATAAGCCCACCCCCCGACTGACCACCCCAATGGAGGGGAGGTCGGTCGGATAAAAGACAAATAGATACTATAAGAATATGAATATAAGACAGATCATCAGAACTATATTGAAGCCCCTCCCTTGGGGAGGGGTTGGGGTGGGCCTCCTGCTCATGTCGAGCTGCGGCCTCTACAACAAGTATGAGCGGCCCGACAACGTCAATACTTCGGGCCTGATCCGCGATGTGGTCGTCGAAAGCGACACGCTGCCCATCAACACCGACACCAACTTCGGCCAGCTGCCCTGGCGCGAGGTCTTCACCGACCCGCAGTTGCAGAACCTCATCGAGACGGCGCTTGAGAATAATACTGACCTGCGCAACGCCGCCCTCAATGTCAAGATGATGGAGGACATGCTCAAGGTGGCCAAGCTCGCCTTCCTGCCCAGCGTGGCCTTTGCTCCGCAGGGCACCATCAGCCGGGTGATGACCGATGGCGCCTCGACGTCGAAGACCTATCAGCTGCCCATCGCCGCCTCGTGGAATGTCGACCTGTTTGGCAACATCCTCTCGCAGAAGCGCTCCGCACAGACGCAGCTGCTGGCCACGAAGGATTATCAGGTGGCAGTGCAGACCAATATCATCTGCGGCGTGGCCAACCTCTACTATACGCTCATGATGCTCGACGAGCAGCTGGCCATTCTCACTGATATGGAGAACCTGACCAAGGAGACCTGGGACATGATGAAGCTCCAGATGCAGCTGGGCCGTGCCCGCAGCACCAGCGTGCAGTCAGCCGAGTCGAGCTACTATCAGGTGCAGGCTCAGGCCGTCGACCTCCGCCGTCAGATCCGCGAGATGGAGAACTCCATGTCGCTCCTGCTCAATGAGGCCGGCCATCAGATCGCCCGTGGCAAGCTCTACGACCAGTCGCTGCCGCAGAAGTTCTCGGCCGGCGTGGGCATCCAGCTGCTCACCAACCGCGCCGACGTCCATGCTGCCGAGATGAAGCTGGCACAATGCTTCTATGACGTTGAGACGGCCCGCTCGCGTTTCTATCCAAATATCACCGTCACCGGTACGGCCGCTTTCACCAATAACCTCGGTCAGATTGTCAATCCCGGTAAATGGCTTCTCTCGGCTCTCGGCTCGCTGACGCAGCCTATCTTCCAGCACGGGCAGATCGTGGCCGGGCTCAAGGTGGCCAAGGCTCAGCAGGAGCAGGCCTTCAACACCTGGCAGAACACCATCCTCAAGGCCGGCAACGAAGTGTCGAATGCTCTCTTGGCCTACAACTCGGCCGACGAGAAGTCGAAGCTGGAGCAGAAGCAGGTTGAGGTGCTCACGCAGAACGTTGAGGACACCCGCCAGCTCTACACCTCGAAGGGCTCCAGCTATCTCGAGGTCATTCAGGCCCAGTCGTCGCTGCTCAATGCCCGCATCTCCAAGGTGCAGGACGACTTCTCGAAGATGCAGGCCGTCGTCAACCTCTATCAGGCACTCGGCGGCGGTTCGAAGTAAGACACAGTAGGTTAATAATAAAAAGACACAGTAACATAATAACAAAAAAGACACTGTAGTATCATGACAATAAATATGTTATATCTGTTATTCTGTTACTGTGTCTTAAAAAAAGAACATTACTGTGTCTTAAAAAAGAACATTACTGTGTCTTAAAAAAGAAAATTATTGTGTCTTAAAAAACATTGGTAATATGTCAAACAGCGAAATAAGTCCAAGAGCCGAGATTTCACCAAAGGCGAAGATCGGCGACAACTGCAAGATATTCCCCTTCGTCTACATCGAGGACGACGTCGTCATCGGCGACAACTGCATCATCTTCCCCTTCGTCAGCATCCTCGACGGCACCCGCATGGGGTCACACAACAAGGTGCATCAGGGGGCGGTCATCGGCGCCCTGCCGCAGGACTTCAACTTCCGCGGCGAGAAGTCGGAGTGCATCATCGGCGACAACAACATCATCCGCGAGAACGTCGTCATCAACCGCGCCACCCATCGCGGCGGCCAGACCGTCATCGGCAACGACAACGTGCTGATGGAGGGTGCCCACATCTCCCACGATACGAAGGTGGGCAACGCCTGCGTCTTCGGCTACGGCACGAAGATAGCCGGCGACTGCCAGATTGACGACGGCGTCATCTTCTCCTCGTCCGTCATTGAGAACGCCAAGACCCACGTCGGCGTAGGCGCCATGATCCAGGCCGGCACCACCTTTTCGAAGGACGTGCCTCCCTACATCATCTGCACCAAACGGTCGGAGTACGGCGGCGTCAACTACACCATGGGCCGCTCCTATGGCGTCGACGAGAAGACGCTGAAGCACATCGCCAACGCCTACCGCCTCGTCTTCCACGGCCAGACCTCCGTCTTCGACGCTACCAACCAGATTGAGCAGCAGGTGCCCGACGGTCCGGAGATACGCACCATCATTCAGTTCCTGCGCAATTCCGAGATGGGCATCATTTCGAAGATCTGACGCGGCAGTGCTCTCGCGGCCCTGTTCGTCGTTTCATGCCGGACGTGCGTCCCGCCTCAGGTTAGCACGCACATCCGGCTTTTTTTCTTTTTTTAGAGCTTATGACCAGTGCAAACGAGATTATCAGCTACATGGAGTCGCTGCGCAACGAGTCGCAGCGGCGCATCTTAATGCGGTTCTTCAAGACAGGCCCCGGCCAGTATGGCGAGGGCGACGAGTTTCTGGGGCTCAAGGTGCCGCAGACGCGCGAGGTGGTCAAGTCTGTGGGGCGCAGCCTGCCGCTCGCCGAGGTACCCCGGCTGCTCCTGTCGCCCTGGCACGAGGTGCGGCTCTGCGGACTGCTCATCCTCGTCGACGCTTTTGAGCGGCAGGCCACCAGACGTCTGGCCGCCGACCCTTCGGCCATCCGGCAGCGCGACGCCATCCTGACGACCTACTTGCGCTATGCTGAGCGGGCGAACAACTGGGACCTCGTCGACCTCACGGCTCCGAAGATCCTGGGCCACTGGTTGCTACTGCCCACGGGCCTCGGCGATGTTCTTTCCGCCGGCGACGACCTGCTCCGCTTGGCCTATAAGCGGAAGGTTCTCGACGGCCTGGCTGCCAGCGACTGCCTGTGGCGTCAGCGCATGAGCATCGTCTGCACGTGGAAGACGTCGCAGCAGGGCGATGCCTCGTGGTGCCTGCGCTATGCCGAGGTCCACCTCCGTCATCCTCACGACCTGATGCACAAGGCCGTCGGGTGGATGCTCCGCGAGATGGGCAAGCGCGTCTCGATGGATCTTCTGCGCGACTTCCTTCGTCAGCACGCCTACGACATGCCGCGCACCACGCTGCGCTATGCCATCGAGAAGATGTCCGCCGCCGAGCGTCGCCACTGGATGACGCTCACCCCCGCCCACTCATGACAAGAGGGCGCGTCCCCGGAAAACGCGCACGAACCGTCTGCGGACCGTCAGAAAGTCCCGTCAATAATTAAAATCTCAGTGTGATTTTATTTCGTCACACTGAGATTTATTAAAATCACACTGAGATTTTAATACGTCACACTGTGATTTTATTATTTTCGAACGTCTCTTAATTCAACTTTCGCTGGGCTTTGCTTGCTGGGAGTGAAGGGGATTAACAGGGGAGTGAGGTGGGGGAGTGAAGGTGACGTCAGTTCTATCACAGACATCAAGGCTGAGACTAACGTCCCCTTCACTACCCTTTCACTTCTCTTTTACTCCTTTTCATTCCTAACATGCGAAACTTCTTCAATAACTGGCCTGGCAGGGAATGCCCATGGCGCGGACGCGGTCGGCGATGGCGTCGAGTTCTGCGTGGGTGGCCTTGCTGAGGGTGGGGTCGGGCGTCTCGCGGTCGATGGTGTAGACCATGACCTCCTCGGGGCCAATCTCGCTGACGGCCCGGAGCCATGGGCCGACGTAGGCCTCGGTGGTGTTGTCAATCTGAGGTCCATGGAGGAAGATGGTCTGGATGATGACGTGGCCGCCGAACGCCTTCATTCGCTCGATGACGGCTGTGACGTCGTAGTGGCCCGTGGGGCGGTCGACGCGGCTGATAAAGGCGGTGTCGACCGTGTCGAGCTTCAGGATGTTGTTGTCCACGCGCATGAGGGCGTCGAAGACGGCAGGCCGATGGATCATGGTCGAGTTCGACAGCACCGACACCTTTGCCTCTGCAAAATACTCGTCGCGCAGACGCAGCGTGTCGTCGATGATGCCGGCAAAGTCGGGATGGGCCGTCGGCTCGCCGTTGCCCGCGAAGGTCAGCACGTCGGGCCGCGGCCCATGCTGCTGCATGTCCTGCAGACGGGCCTCGAGCGCCTCGCTGACCTGGCGGCGCGTAGGCAGGGGCAGGGTGGGGCGGCGCTGGGCGTTGAATCCGCACTCGCAATAGATACAGTCGAAGGTACACACCTTGCCGTCGGCCGGCATCAGGTTGATGCCAAGCGAGGTGCCGAGGCGGCGGCTATGGACGGGCCCGAAGATGGGCGAAGGATAGATGACAGTACTCATAACAGAGCGCAAAGTTACGAAAAAACGAGCGAAATGCAAAAGGAAAGCTTGCTTTTCTTTTCATTTCCGAGTGCTAGTAACTTCGGCAAAGCCAAATTTACGAAAAAACGAGCGGAATGCAAAATGTTTTTGAGTTTTTTCATCGCCGCCGAATACTATTTCACCGCCGCTGAACATTATTTCAGCGGCGGTGAAATATTGTCCGGCGGCGGTGATTTAATTCTTAGTTGTGCCTATAAGACCACCTTGCGGCCCTCGATGATGTAGACGCCGTGGCCGAGTGGCGCCTGAAGGTTAATCATCTGTCCCTGCAGATTGTAGTGGGCATGGCCGTCGGGCAATGGGGCGGCATGAGGAGCGGTGACAGCAGAGGGGGATTCCTCAGTCGGGGTGACGACGAAGTTGTCGAACCGGATGCGCGAGTTGTGCGCACGGAACCCGGCGCGGCCAGTGAGGAAGGGCTGCGTGTCGGTGTAGACGAGCACGGGCTGCTGCATGTCGTCGATGTAGCAGCTGATGGTGGCGCCCTTGACCTCCACCTTCATGTGGTGCGGCACGACGGGATTGACGGTATGGCTGACCGTGGCGAGTGCCTGCCAGCCGAAGTTGTGCTTGCCCAGCGTCACCGATGTGGCGGAGGCCAGGAGGACGTAGCCCTGGAGGAAGTCGGTGCCCAGCACGGGGTTGTCGTCGGCCCCGCCGGTCGAGGCGTTGGTGGTGCGCACGAGCAGTCCGCCGTTCATCTCGCCATAGGGATAGCTGACGTCGCATTCGACGGTGTAGTCAGTCATGTGGATGTCGCCGTAGGCGCCCATCAGCATCTTGCCGTAGCCACCGGTCGACTCGAGCTGCCCGTCGGCGATGGTCCAGTTGCCTTCGCGATAGCCCCAGTCGGGGCTGAAGCCGTCGTCGAAGTTGTCGGCCATGGTGCGCGGATGGGCCACGCCGGGCTTGAAGCTGTATTCATAGATGAGGGGATGGCCGTCGACGACTTCGATGGTCAGCTGGTGGCGGCCTGCGGGCAGGGTGATGCCGGAGAGGGGCTGCGTGACGACGGATGAGCGCGTGGAGGGCAGCTCGACGATGGCGGTAAGGGGCTGGCCGTCGATGAGCAGCCGCACGTGGGCGACGGCCGATGAGCGATAGCGCAGGCCGAGGTTGAAGGGGCCCTCGTGCCGGATGTTGACCTGATAGGTCAGGGTGCTGCCGTCACTGCACTGCATGTAGTAGGCCGTGCCGGGCGTGAGGGAGTAGGCCGTGGGGCGCACGTCGGCCGACTTGTCGGTGCACATCGAGGCGGCGATCGTGCCGGGGAGGGGCAGGCTGACGCCGAGGATGGCGCTGCCGTCGACGTAGGGGCTGAGGGCGATGTAGGAGAAGCAGGCGGGAGCCGACTGGGCGACGTAGCCGATCTTGCCTCCGCCCGTCTGCCCGGTAAGCAGGTATTTGCGCATGCCGTCGACGAAGATGCGGGTGATGCGGCCGTTCTTCTCGATGCGGATGGCATGCCAGGCGGCAGGGTCGAAGTCGGCGGGCAGCGAGAAGGAGCGGCGCGACTTGGCTGCGCCGTCGGCATAGACAGCGACTTCGAGCCGCCTGTCGGCTGTATGGATGTGCGCCTCGGCATAGTTGTCGGCATCGCGATAGGAGAAGACGGCACCGAAGCTGCCCGTCAGGCCGTCGGCGGAACGGAGGGTGAACTCGGCCGTATAGTCTTCGTGAGCAGCCTTGTCGAAGATTGCGACGTGGCGCCCCTCGTCGGCCGACATGCGCAGATGGTCGGCGTTGGCTATCTGCCAGAGGCCGTCGTCGTCGGTCGTCCAGTCAGAGCCGAGCGCCTCGCGCTCGAAGTAGTCGCTGGTGCCCGTCAGCGGCCGGTCCTGCTCCCAGTCGGTGGGGCCGGTCATGATGAGCTTGTCGCCACACCATCCGATGCGCTCGAAGTTGAGCAGTCGGCGGGCCTTGTTGTCCTGCAGGTTATGATAGCAGAAGAAATAGGTGTCGAGGTCGGGGCCGACGAAGGCCGTGCCGTGGCCCAGGGCCTTGTGCGTGGGTGTCTCGGCGTCGATGAGGATGGGGTTCTGACTGGCCTGCGGGCGGAATCCGGCGAGGGGTCCGCTGCCCGAGATGGCATAGTCGATGCGATAGGCGTCGGTCCAGACGTGGTTGCCGGTGTAGAGGAGGTAGTAGAGATTGTTGCGCTTGAAGACGCAGGGCCCCTCGGTCCACTGCCCGCTCATGCAGCAGCCCAGGTCGACATCGTCGGCTAGGCTGAGGTGGGTGGGCATGGCGCATCCGCGGATGCCGCCGTTGTTGGCATGATAGAAGTACCAGCTGCCGTCGTCGTCGACAAACATGGAGCCGTCGATGTCGCGGCCGAGGTTGCCAGTTTGATGGACGAAGGGGCCGAGGGGACTGTCGCTCGTGAGCAGGTAGTGGCCCCCGCCTCGCGGCGATGTACACATGTAGAAGCGGCCGTTCCAGTAGATCACCTCAGGCGCATAGGCCACGGCGGTGGTCTCGTCGGTGCAGCAGACGTAGGCGGTCGACCATTCCGTGAGGTCCTTCGACCGCCAGCAGTAGATGTTGCGGTCGCCGGCGCTGACGTAGAGGTAGTAGTAGCCTCGATACTTCATGATGTAGGGGTCGCCCAGGCTGCGGTTCTCCAGTCCGGGCAGCACCATCGGGTTGGTCCATGCCGCCACGCGGATGGCGCCGGTCATCCATAGTGTCAGCAGGATTGTGGCCAGGCGTATGGCCCTGCTTATCGCCGTCTGATGTGTCTGCTTCATAATCGTAAGAGGGGTGTGGGGTGGGGGAGATTCTTATTTGACAATCTTTCTGCCGCTGGCGATGTAGATGTTTTTCGTCGGACGAGACGGCAGGTCGGCCAGGCTGGCGGTCAGCGGCCGCCCCAGCAGGTCGTAGGCCGGTCCGTCGTCAGCAGCCCCTTGTGCGGACTGCGAGGGGTGGCGGACGGCTGTCTGCAGGTTCGATGTGAAGTGATACGTGCCCGATCCGAGGCGGAAGACATGGCAGCCGTCAGCATAGCCCACATACTCGACGCCCTCGGCCTCTGCTGCCGGAAGGCCGCTCTCGTAGACCTGCGTCTGCTCGTCAGCAGCGGGCAGCAGGAGCGTGGCCGTCGTGTTGGCCGGGACGGTGCAGTCGTAGGTCAGCGCGTCTTGGCCGTCGGCCTGCCATGCTGAGCGGATGTCGCCGTAGTAGCTGTGGTGGTGGCCGCTGGCGCTGGTGATGAGGCTTTGGCCGTCGGGCAGCGTGGTGCGGCGGTCGGGCTGGGGCTGCAGGATGATGTGGCGGAAGCCGGGCTCGTCGGGGCCATACTCGATGCCGACCATATAGCGATACATCCACTCGCCGACGGCCCCGTAGGCATAGTGGTTGAACGAGTTCATGCCAGGGTCGCCGAAGCCCGACTCGCGCGTGTAGCTGTTCCATCGCTCCCAGATGGTGGTGGCGCCCTGGTCGACGCTGTAGAGCCACGACGGACATTCGCGCTGCAACAGCAGGTCGTAGGCCAGGTCTGTCATGCCGAACCGCGACAGCGTGGTGTTGAGGATGGCCGTGCCGGCAAAGCCCGTGTTCAGCTTATACTTGTTGCGGGTGATGGCCATGCGGAGGCGGTTCTTGATGTTGTCGAGTTCCTTGTCGCCCTCCAGCAGGTTGTAGTCGAGGGCCATGAGGAAGGCCGTCTGCGTGTTCTGACGTATGGTGGGCGTGATGTAGCGCTGGCGGAACTCGGCCTTGATGGCCTGGTAGAGCTGTTCGTACTTCTCAGCGTTTTGGGCGTAGGTGTCGCCGTCGGCCTCGCTGAGACGGCGCGACATATAGGCCATGAGCTGTGCGTCGAGGGCGTAGTAGGCCACGGCGATATAGCGCGTGTCCGTCGCGACGAACGAGAGCCAGTCGCCCCACGTCAGTCCGCCGCCGTTGTATTTGTAGCCGTCGAAGACCTGGCGCGACAGGTAGTCCATGTAGCGCTCCATCGAGGCATAGTTCTGGCGCAGGGCCTCGATGTTGCCCGTCATGACGTAGATGTTGTACGGCACGAGGATGCCGGCGTCGGCCCAGACGCACTGTCCGAAGGGTGTGCCCCAACACTCGGGGGCCACGCCAGGATAGGCACCCTCGGCGTTCTGGCCGTCGCGCATGTCCTGCATCCATTTCATATAGAACGACCCCATGTCGGCGTTGAACATGCCGGTGCGCGAGAAGACCTGCGTGTCGGCCGCCCAGCCCAGCCGCTCGTCGCGCTGCGGACAGTCGGTGGGCACGCTGAGCAGGTTGCCGCGCTGGCCCCATGTGATGTTCTCGAACAGGCGGTTCACCAGCGCGTTGCTCGTCTCGAGCGAGCCCAGCTCGCAGGTTGACGAGCTGACGGGCACAGCCTCGATGCTGAGCATCTCGACGTCGTCAGAGGGCGTCACCTCGCAATAGCGGAAGCCATAGAACGTCGTCGAGGGATGATAGGCCTCGCCCTCCGTCGCCCCGCTCAGGGTGTAGCTGAGCGACGCCTTGGCCGAGCGCAGGTTGGCCAGGTAGGGCGTCCCGCCTGGGCCGTCGTTGCCACGGCTGCGCGACCCGTCGTCGTTGAGCATCTCGACGAAGCGCATCTTCAGCTGGCAGCCCCGTGCACCCTTCACCTTGAAGCTGACCCACCCGACGACGTTCTGCCCGAAGTCGAGCAGCAGGCTCTGGCCGCGCTTCACGGCGATGGGGGCCGTCCACTCGCCCTGCTGCGTACGCACCACGTTGGCCACGCCGAAGTCGGTGCCCGTCGCCTTGGTCCCTTCATAGATGGTAGCGGTGCGCACCTGCTGGACGTGGTCGGGCAGGGTCTGCACATAGCCCCCCGTGAAGACCTCCACCACTCCGTGGAAGTCAGTGTTCTGTCCGACCCCCAGCCATTGGCTGTCGTCGTAGTCGGCGCTGGTCCAGTCGTCGGCCTGGCGGGCGTCGTAGATCTCGCCGTCGTAGATGTCGCCCAGCATCAGCGCCCCGCGACGCGATGAGCGCCACGTGAGGTCGCTGACGACGACCTCCTCGCTGCCGTCGTCGTAGCGGATGAGCAGCTTGGCCAGGAAGCCCAGCTCCGGCGCCCCGTAGGCACCGTGCATGACGGCTCCTGCCCACCAGCCCGTCGTGACGAGGGCGCTGAGCGCGTTGCGGCCTTCGTTGAGCAGCGCCGTGACGTCGTGGGTGCTGTAGAAGACACGATGGCGGAAGTCGGTCCAGCCGGGCTTCAGCTCCTCGTAGAGCATGGAGCCGTCGGGCTGCGGATGGCCCACGCGGCGACCGTTCATGAATACGTCGTAGACGCCCAGCCCGCTGGTGAAGAGCATGGCTGAGGCGACGCGGCGGCTGCCGACGTCGAACGTCTTGCGGAACATGGGCATGCCCTCGGCTGACATCTGCCAGACGAGCACATGGCTCGTCGTGGCTCCGACGATGCGCAGCTTGCCGTCGTCGGTGACTGTGCCGCCAGTGAAGCCATTGCCGCTGGCAAAGTCCTCGAAGAAGATCACCGTGCCGTCAGCCGTGCTGACGCGTATGTCGTCGTAGACACCAATCTCCTCGCGCCCGTCGCGTTCGCCATGGTCTTCGCGCATGCCGACGCGCCCAAAGCGGAAGTTGCCAGTGCGGTCGTCGACCAACACATTATTTATATACGTGCGTGCACGCGAGGCGCCCGTCACTTCGATGCGGAGCGCAAACTCGTCGGTGTTGTTCAGCTCCACCTTGCCTCGCAGGTCGACATCAGCCTGGCAGGCCGGATTGCCGTTCTGCCAGACATGGGGACGCAGCCGCGGGTAGTCGCCCTCGGTGTTCAGCTGCCAGTAATAGAAGTTGGCGTCGTCCTGCATGGCGAAGCAGAGGCCGGCGGCCGTGTGCTCGATGCGCACAAGGCCCTCGACGGTGTAGTCCTTCACTCCCGCCGAGCTCTCGTCGCGCGCCGCCTTGATCCACATGGCGCCGCTCCAGCCTGACGACATCAGGCCCGTCTCGAAGTAGGCCGTCTCGTCCGACGTGGCCTGCCGGCCTTTGTTGTCCGTCACCACGACGCGCCAGTAGTAGCGCGTGGCGGGCTGCAGGGGCAGACGGCCCACCTTGACGTGGGCCGACGCGCTGCTCCTGACGACACCCGAGTCGAACACCTTGGCGGTGCCCTCGGCGTCGGTGCTGACCTGCAGCTGGTAGGCGGTCTGCACGACGCCGCGGTCGGCAGTCTGCAACTGCCATGAGAACTGCGGCTCCGTCAGGTCGATGCCGCTCGGATTGCGCAGCGACTCGACGCGCAGGTTGTCGACAGTCAGTGCGACGGCTATGAGGGCGCCCACAGTCGAAAGGAGGATGCTCAGCAAAAGCCTTTTTTTCATAGTCTTTATTGTTTTAGATTGTGATGACGTGTTATTTTTCTGCAAAGTTACGTCAATCCGCGTGGCATAATGGAAAAATACTCGCCAAATAATGAAACAATCTAGGCAAAACGGCAATCATGCCGATGCCCATTTTCCAAAGCGGTACTTTGAGGCCTTCAAAGCGTTACTTTGAGGCCTTCAAAGCGTTGCTTCGTGACCCTCAAAGCGGCACTTCATTTTCGTCGTTACATTTCTCCTTGTGTCAAAGTTGTTACATTTCGTTGATGAAGAAGGGCTGATTGTTGAAAAATCTTTGGCGTTTCGCAAAAAATGACTATCTTTGCATCCGTAAATAAAAGAAAAGAATGCGCGTCATGGAAGAAATGCTCAGAGAGATGGCCCCTATCACGCTGGCCGAGATGGGCTCGGTGAAGCTGATGAATCGTACGGACACGAAGTTCGTCACGACGATGCCCCGTCTGCTGCGGCTGCTCGAGATGGCCCGCGACGACTACTACGTGCAGGACATCGGCGGCGAGCGCAACATGCTCTACGACACGACCTACTTCGATACGCTCGACTACGCGATGTATATGGAGCATCAGCACGGCCACGTGAACCGCCAGAAGATCCGCTTCCGCACCTACGTCAGCTCTCACCTGCAGTTCATGGAGGTGAAGACGAAGAACAACCACGGGCGCACGAAGAAGAAGCGCATCGAGGTGAGCGACATGGACCTCAGCGACGGGCAGAAGGCCGACTTCCTGGCCCATCATCTGCGCTATGACGTAAGCACGCTGCAGCCTCACATGCACAACTACTTCCGTCGCATCACGCTGGTCAACAAGGCCATGACGGAGCGGCTGACCATCGACACGGCCCTCGAGTTCCACAACTGCGTGACGGGCCGCGACCGCTCGATGGGACCCCTGGTCATCGTCGAGCTGAAGCGCGACGGCCTCGTCTTCTCGCCCGTGCTGGCGATGCTCCGCGAGCTGCGCATCCATCCCCACGGCTTCAGCAAGTACTGCATGGGTGCGGCGCTGACCAATGAACACTTGGCCGTCAACCGCTTCAAGCCGAAGTTGCACGACGTTGAGAGAATCATTCGAAACCTGCAATAAATCAGTAACTAACACGTTAATAACAATATGGATAGCATCATCAGCTTGTTTACAAGCGAATTTGGAGTGACACTGCTCAGATTCTTCATCTGCGCACTGGTCAACTGGGTCATCATCGACCGTCTGTACTACAGGAAGTCGCACAGGCGCGACTTCTACTTCACCTTCATGCTCATCTCCGTCGCCATCTTCTTCCTAGTCTACTTCATGATGGGAATGGATCGCGGCAAGGCGACGATGGGCGTCGGACTGGGACTCTTCGGCATCTTCTCCATCATGCGCTACCGCACGGACACAATGCCTGTGCGCGAGATGACCTATCTGTTCATCATCGTCTGCCTCTCGGTTGTCCACGCAATGGTCAACATCGAAGACCTGGCGCCTAACCACGTCGTGGACTTCGGCAAGCTCATCGTCATCGACATCATCGTGCTCGTGGCCATCATGCTGTGCGAGAGGAAGCTCAAGGTGCAGAGCACCAAGCTCATACAATATGACCGCCCTGACATGATCAGGCCCGAACGGCGCGAGGAACTCATCCAGGACCTGGAGCAGCGCACGGGGCTGAAGATCACCGCCGTCGAGGTCGGAGGCATCGACTTCCTGAAAGATGCCGTCGTGCTGCGGGTGACCTACGACGGTAAGGGCGTGAACGAGGTTGACGGACAATTCAGAGTAAGGAAATCGCAATGGAGAGAAATAGACTAAGCGCTCTGCTGACCCTGCTGATGGTCTGCACAGCTGTCCTGGCTCAGAGCGAGGGCGGACTCATCCTTGGCGTCGAGGCCGAGAAGAAGATCGACCGCAAGCTGAGCGTCGGCCTGGAGGCTGACCTGCGCTCGCGCAATGACTTCAAGACGCTCGACCGCTGGAGCCTGGGCCTCAGTGCGTCGTACAAGCTGTCGAAGGTGCTGAAGGCGGACGCCGGCTATCAGCTGCTCGACTATAACATGCGCGAGAAAGTGGAGTATTACACCTCGCAGAAGGGCAACGCCAAGATCAAGTGGCGCCCTGGCTACTGGGGCGTGAAGCATCGACTGCACGCCTCCGTCACGGGCAGCTATAAGCTGCAGAACGGGCTAAAGTTCTCGCTGCGCGAGCGATGGCAGTACACCTATCGCCCTGAGGCTGAGACGGAGCGCTACAAGATGAACATCGCCCGTCAGACAATGACCCTCGACGAGGGCTACACGCGAGGCGGCAAGGGTAAGAACCAGCTGCGCTCGCGCCTGCAGGTGGAGCTCGACAAGAAGCGCGCCCTGCTGACGCCCTTCGCCAGCATGGAGCTCTACAACAGCTGGGCCATCGAGAAGATCCGCTACACCGTGGGCACTGACATACGGCTTGCGAAGCAACATTCGCTGAGTGTCTACTATCGATTCCAGGACATGCACAACGTGGATGAGGAGGACTACGACCCCGACATGCACTACGTGGGCCTCAGCTACAAGTTTAAATTCTAAAAAGAGAATGTGGAGATGAAAAAGACTTTCCTCTGTCTGTTGCTGGCGGACTTAATGCTCTCACTGGTTGCTGCCTGCGAGAGCGACGACAGCGACTTCAGCAGCTATACGCTCGTCAGTTCCTCTGAGGACGACGACGATGATGACGACGTCAGCAACGTCACGGATACTATAGTGATAACGTATGACGGCCAGAGTGCCACCGTCACGGGCGATGCTGACGGACACGTGACCCTAAGCGGGGCCGACGTCGTGGTCGACGACACCGTCTCGCAGCACGGGCTGGTGCTCGTGCTCAGCGGCTCGACCAGCGACGGCTCGCTGCTGGTCTGGCGCTCAAAGAAATACACCATTGTGCTCAACGGCGTCAGCATCACCAATGCTGACGGACCGGCCATCAACAACCAGTGCAGCAAGTCGCTCTTCATCGTCTGTGGCGAGGGCACGGAGAACACGTTGGCCGACGGCACGGCCTATGCCGAACAGACCTACGACCAGAAGGGCACGCTCTTCAGCGAGGGACAGATATACTTCAGCGGATCCGGCACGCTCAACGTGACGGCCAACAGCAAGAATGCCATCGCCAGCGACGACTTCATTGCCATCGGCGACACGCTGGCTTCAGCCGCTAACGATTTCACCATCAATACCACATCGTCGGCCAGCGCCTCCAACGGTGTCAAGGCCAACGACGGCGTCTTCGTCTATGGCGGGACGCTGACCGTCAGCGTGGCAGCCGACGGCGCTCGCGGCATCCGCAGCGATGCCCGCGTGGACATCACTGGCGGCACCATCGACATCACCACCACTGGCGACTGCCTCATTGAACAGGTGGACGGCGTGGCTGACACGACGTCGTGCGCCTGCATCAAGAGCGACAGCCTCTTCACCATGAGCGGCGGCACGCTGACGATGCTCAGCACAGGCGACGGCGGCAAGGGCATCCGCTGCGACGAGGACATTAGGTTCAGTGGGGGTACACTCGTCGCTACGACTACTGGCAGCAATGACATCAGCAAGCCTAAAGCCCTGAAGAGCGACACGGGCATCATTGTCAGCGGCGGCTCCTTCAAGGCTGAGGTGAGCAAGAGCTGGGCCTGCGACAACGGCACGGAGAGTGAGGACCCTGCCGACCACCTGACGGTCGTGGGAACACCCTCAAAGGCTGAGATCGCAAAGAAGTCGGTGGTCATTGTCTACTAAACTCCTAAACTCCCAAACATCTAAACTCCTAATTATATAATAAGGTATGAAAAAACTATTCTTAACCATGGTGGCCCTGGTGGTGGCAATAGCCGCCGGAGCTCAGAGTGCCGAGAAACTCTACACGGATGGCAAGGCCCTCTACGATGCAGAGAAATACAATGAGGCGTTTCCCAAACTGAAGGCCGCTGCAGAGAAAGGCCATAAGAAGGCGCAGTATCGGATGGGCCGATGCTACGACAAGGGATATGGCGTCGGAGAAAACGACAAGCTGGCCTTCGAATGGTATATGAAGGCGGCTAAGCAAGACCATGCCAAGTCGCAGTATCGTGTCGGCAAGTGCTATAAGGACGGCGAGGGGGTCAAGAAAGACCGCAAGCAGGCCGTCAAGTGGTTCACCAAGGCTGCCAGCCAGGACAATGCCGACGCACAGTATGCCCTGGGAAAATGCTACCTGAAGGGCAAGGGCGTGGCTACCGACAAGAAAAAGGCCAAGTCGCTGCTCACCAAAGCGGTCAAGAATCCTGACGGCGGCGACGAGATCATGGCCGAGCTGCGGGAGGAGGCAGCCGACGGAGATGAGGATGCCAAGGCCATCCTGACCCTTATCGGCAAATAGAATGGGGGTTGTTTTGTTAAAGGATGTTAGAAACGAAAACTTTTTTGCATAGAAATAGCGCTGTTTCGTAAAAAGTTTGTACCTTTGCATCCGCAAAAAGGGAACGACCTTAAAGGTGCGTTAGTTCAGTAGGTTAGAATGCCTGCCTGTCACGCAGGAGGTCACGAGTTCGAATCTCGTACGCACCGCAAGGTTTTAAGGTTCCCGGAAGCACATTCAGTAAAGGACTGGTGCGTTAGTTCAGTAGGTTAGAATGCCTGCCTGTCACGCAGGAGGTCACGAGTTCGAATCTCGTACGCACCGCAAACATTGAGCTCATTGATTGATAAAATCGATGGGCTCTTAAGTTATCATATAGGTATGAAGACAACATCATTCATCGCATTGGCAGTAGCCATGATCATGGCATTGCCCATCACGGCACAGAGGCGCACCACGCAGGCAACGCTCTACCGCAACTTCAAGCCGTCGGTCATTACGCTCAACGACGGCCGTAAGCTCAGCCAGTCGTTCACCAATATCTTCCTAAAGAACAGCTCCCTGCTTTACCTGAAGGGCGAATACACCATGGAAGCCAACATGGCCAACATCGTGGCCGTCGACTTTGACGACCGTTCCTATATCAAGATCGGTGAGCAGCTGGCCTATGTGGTTGACACGTTAGGGAACAACGGCCTCTATTGTGTTGAGCTCTTCGACAAAGAGAGCTACGAGCGCAACCTGAAGAACAATGTCAACATCTCGAGTCTTGACCTCGGCGACCAGATTAGCATGTCAACTATCGACATGAACAACGAGGAAGACTATAAGCTGCCCGTATTCCGGCATTATTACTTCCTGCTGAACGGCGAGTTCGTCAAGGTGCACGAACGTGAGCTGGGCCGTAAGATCAGCAAGGAGCAGCGCACGATGATGAAGCGCATCATTGGCATGCCGGACTTCAGCTGGCAGAGTGAGGAGAGCCTTAAGACCTTGCTCAAGGCCTTGATCCAACAATAAATGAAGAAGGGCACGTCGGGGAAAGTGACGTGCCCTTCTTTCTTTTTTCAAAACTTCATGTTTTTTTCATAACCTCATGGTGAGCGAGATGCGATGGCGTCGGCGGTCCACCTCCACGACCTTCACCTCGATGTGCTGGTGCAGCTTCACCACGTCGGTGGGGTGGGCGATGCGGCGGTTGGCCATCTGCGAGATGTGGACGAGGCCGTCCTGATGCACGCCGATGTCGACAAAAGCCCCGAAGTTCGTGATGTTGGTCACGATGCCAGGCAGAATCATGCCCTCCTCCAGGTCGTCCATCGTCTGCACACGGCTGTCGAATTCAAACTCCTCTAATTGCTCTCGTGGGTCGCGGCCTGGCTTCTCCAGCTCCTTCATGATGTCGGTCAGGGTGGGGAGGCCGACGGCATCCGTCACATACCTTTTTATATCTATGCGTGCGCGCAAGTCCTTTTGCTGAATCAGGTCGCTGACGGTGCAGCCCTGGTCCTTGGCCATCCGCTCCACGATGTCGTAGCTCTCAGGATGGACGGCGCTGTTGTCGAGCGGATTCTTCGCCCCGGCAATGCGCAGAAAACCCGCACACTGCTGATAGGCGGCCGGCCCCAGGCGCGGCACCTTCTTCAACTGGTTGCGACTGGTGAACGGGCCGTGCTCACGACGGTAGTCGACGATGTTCTTGGCCAGGGCGGGGCCGAGTCCGCTGACGTATTGCAGTAGATGGCTTGAGGCCGTGTTCAGGTTGACGCCAACCTGGTTGACGCAGCTCTCCACCGTCTGGTCGAGCTGATGCTTCAGTTTGGTTTGGTCGACGTCGTGCTGGTATTGTCCCACGCCGATGCTCTTCGGGTCGATCTTCACCAACTCGGCCAGGGGGTCCATCAGCCGTCGGCCGATGCTGACGGCTCCGCGCACGGTGACGTCCTCGTCAGGAAATTCGTCGCGGGCCACCTTTGATGCGGAATAGACAGAAGCACCATCCTCGCTGACCACGAAGACTTGCAGCTGTCCGCCCTTGACTGTGTCGTCGATGAAGGCCTTGGTCTCGCGGCTGGCTGTCCCGTTGCCGATGGCAATGGCCTCGATGTGGTATTGCTCTATCATCTGCTGGACGTGGATGGTGGCTTGCATCCGCTTGTTCACAGGAGGGTGGGGGAAGATGGCCTCATGGTGAAGCAGGTTGCCCTGAGCGTCGAGACACACCACCTTGCAGCCAGTCCTGAATCCTGGGTCGATGCCCATGACGCGCTTCTGGCCTAAAGGCGCACCCAGCAGAAGCTGGCGCAGATTTTCGGCAAAGACGCGGATGGCTTCGTCGTCGGCCTGCTCCTTGCTGAGGTTGGTAAACTCCGTCTCGATAGATGGCTTCAGCAGACGCTTATAGGCATCCTCTGCTGCCTCGCTGACCAGTCGGCCGGAAGCGTTGTTGCTCCTGACCCATTGGCGCTGAAGCCGCTCGATGCACTCCTCGTCGTCGACCGGGTCGATGCTCAGGCGGAGGATGCCGTCGGCCTCGCCCCGCCGCATGGCCAACAGGCGGTGGCTGGAACAGCGCTTCAGAGGCTCCTTCCAGTCGAAGTAGTCGCTGTATTTCGCTGCCTCGTCAGTGTCAGCCTTGCTCTTTACGACCTTTGATGAAATGACAGCCGTGCGGCGATAGCTGCCACGAAGCTGCTGTCGTGAGCGCTCATCCTCGCTGATGGTCTCGGCGATGATGTCCTGTGCACCCTGCAGGGCGGCAGCAACATCCTTGACGTCGCCTGCGACGAATGTCTTGGCAGTCCGTTCAGGGGCATTTTCCCGTTGCAGCATGATGAGTTGTGCCAGTGGTTCTAGTCCCTGTTCGCGCGCTATCTGGGCACGAGTGCGGCGGCGTGGCTTGTAGGGCAGATAGATGTCCTCCAGTTCCGTGGTGTCCCAACAGGCGTCGATGCGCTTCTGCAGTTCGGGCGTCATCTTTCCCTGTTCTGTGATCGTCTTCGTGACGGTCTCCTTTCTTTTAGCAATCTCAGCCAGCCGGTCGTTCTGGTCGGCGATGGCGGCAATCTTCACCTCGTCGAGTCCTCCCGTTCGCTCCTTGCGATAGCGGGCGATAAAAGGAATGGTGCACCCCTGCTCAAGCAAGTTGAGCGTATTTTCGACAACGGCCTGGTCGAGCTGCAAGTTCTGCGATATGATTTTTGCGAATATCTTTGTTTCCATGCCTGCAAAGTTACAAAGAATAGCTGAGATGAACAAACGATTCTCGAAGATTCTTAATTATTATTCTGTTGTCTTTTTTAACTATACAAAGGCATAAGTTTCTTTTTTCAGTCTCCTATCCTGTTGAGTTGCGTAAGTTGTTCATAATTGATGCCTTTCTGTGTGCTCAATCTTGTTGAGAACGGCTAACAGTTTTCCATAGCGTTTTTACCAAGACGAAACTCATATCGCCTTCCCTGCATCCCGAATGCAGAACCTTAACCAATTAGGCCACCTCCCTAAATTCAAGATATGTTTCCACTACTGTCCAAAGAAATTTTTCCATAAGGTCAGCTGACCATTATCGGAGTCATTCTGAGGATGTTTTGGTTTAACAAATAGCTCGCCTAAGGGTTTCCTCTCAAAGAGTACTTTCCCTATGGCAGCCGATAAAATATA